>NZ_JAUSYD010000001.1:1870000-2493333 GCF_030816615.1 Streptomyces sp. B1I3 | reverse complement strand
GATCTGGCTGACGCTCGCGTGGATGCTGTCCAGCGCCGCGTCGCCCGGCGTGTTGCCGATCTCGTCGGTCGCCTCGAAGAACGCGTCCTTGGCCCGGTCGGTCCGCTTGCGGGGCTCGGAGACCTCGAAGTCGGTCGCCTTCCCGCCGTTCGACAGGGGTCCGGCCGAGCTGTCGCGCTCGTCCTGCAGCGCGTTGGCGAGCGCGGTCGCCTGCTTGGTCATCTCGGTGAGCAGCTGCATGTGCTCCAACTGCTCCATGTCGTTCATGGATTCGTTGATGCGCAGTCCGCCGAGTGTGGTCGCCGCGACCACGGGCAGGGCGAGCAGGGAGACCAGACGCGTGCTGATGCGCCAGTTGCGCAGGGCCATGCGGGAGCCGGTGCCGGGGGGCCCGGCGGGCTTGAGGGATGCCGCCGCCTCGGCGCCGCCGCTCGCCGCGCCGGGGCGCTGCGCGCGGTCGCCGCTCTCGCCGGCTGCCGGCTGCCCGGGCTTCTGGGCGTGCTGGGGCGAGGAACCGCGGTCGTTCCCGCCGCGCGGCTCCTGATCCGCCGGAGCTTCCCCTCGGCCCTGGCGGGGCTGGGGAGACCCCATGCCATCCCTCTTGAAACGTCCCTGCACTAGCGTCGCAACCTCTGGACCAGGCGTCCCTCCGCTGGCGCGGGCGGGACGGTGTCGGCGTCGTGGGGCGCTGGACGCGCCCCATGGTGGTCGTGAGTGACCGGCGTACTTCCCCCTCCCGCCGCTCACTCGGCGCTGCGTTGCGCCCCTGCGCGCCGGGTCTGAACCCGCGGCGGTGCGTGGAATTCCAGCACAGTGGCGGATCTCCAACAAGGCCCACGTACCTGGCTGTGACCTGGATGACACGGTGTGATGGCTGGGTGACAAGGGGTGGGGCGTGTTCGTGGTCAAACCGGATGATTCCGGGTGGACCTGCAGGGGGAGCGGGGTGTCCCAGTCGACATGATCGGGAGCGGAATGAGAGATTCAGTTATGCATTGTCCGTTTTGCTTCGTGCGGTCACCTGCCTGATATTGGTGATTTGTCGGCAACTTCGTGAGCAAACTCACATCATGATCGCCGTCTCATCTCGGCCATGAGGGGGAATCGGATGTTTAGCCTGGCGCTTTACAGGGATAGCGAATCCGACAACCGGCGCCCCCTCCGGGCGGCGCCCCAGCGACAAGGGTCCACACGGCAGATGAAGACGACGATGACGTTCCGCAACATTGCCAACCCCCGGCGCACCACGCTGGCGCACCTCAAGGACGCCGAAGCGCTGAGCACGCCGGAGCAGCCGGAGCACGCCGTCGACCTGCCCACCCAGACGGCCAACCCCCGCCGCACCATCCTCATGGAAGCACCGGCCACGGCCGCTCGCTGATCGACGAGGCTGCCCCCTCACCCGCGCTAGCCTGGAGCGTCAGTCTTCAGCCAGCCAGCAAGTGAGGGGCGACAGCATCCCGTGCGCATCGCCAGGTTCTCCATCGACGGCAATGTCGCCTTCGGCGCGGTCGAGGGCGACAGCCCCGACAGCCTCGTCCTCGACATCATCAAGGGCATCCCGTACGCCGACTTCGAACTCTCCGGGACCAAGGTCCCGCTGAAGAAAGTCCGGCTGCTGCCGCCCGTGCTCCCCAACAAGGTCGTGGCCATCGGCCGCAACTACGCGGAACACGCCGCCGAGCTCGGCAACGAGGTCCCGGATGTGCCCGTCGCCTTCTTCAAGCCCACCACCTCGGTGATCGGCTCCGGCGACTCCATCGAGTTCCCCTCCTTCTCCGAGGAACTGCACCACGAGGCCGAGCTGGCCGTGGTGATCGGCCGCATGTGCCGCGAGGTTCCGCGTGAGCGCGTCAAGGACGTCATCTTCGGCTACACCTGCGCCAACGACGTCACCGCCCGTGACGTCCAGCGCCGCGAGAACCAGTGGGCCCGGGCGAAGGGCTTCGACACCTCCTGCCCGCTCGGTCCCTGGGTGGAGACCGACGTCGACCCCACCGACCTCGCGATCCAGGCCACGGTCAACGGTGAGCAGCGTCAGCTCGGCCGTACGAGCGACATGGTCCGGTCCATCGAGGACCTGGTCGTCCACATCACGGAGGCCATGACGCTGCTCCCGGGCGACGTGATCCTCACGGGAACCCCCGCAGGGGTCGGACCCCTGCACGTCGGCGACGAGGTCGCCGTCACCATCGAAGGCATCGGCACTCTCACCAACAAGGTGATCAAGCGTGGTTAACGCACCCGTCCGCGTCCGTTTCTGTCCCTCCCCGACCGGCAACCCGCACGTGGGACTGGTCCGCACGGCCCTGTTCAACTGGGCCTTCGCCCGGCACCACGAGGGCACCCTGGTCTTCCGCATCGAGGACACCGACGCGGCCCGCGACTCCGAGGAGTCGTACGGCCAGCTGCTCGAGTCGATGCGCTGGCTCGGCCTCGACTGGGACGAGGGCCCCGAGATCGGCGGCCCGCACGCCCCGTACCGCCAGTCGCAGCGGATGGACCTCTACAAGGACGTCGCCGGCAAGCTGCTGGCGGCCGGGTACGCGTACCCCTGCTACTGCACCACCGAGGAGCTCGACACCCGCCGCGACGCCGCCCGTGCGGCCGGCAAGCCGTCGGGCTACGACGGCCACTGCCGCGACCTGAGCGACGAGCGGAAGGCCGCGTACGAGGCCGAGGGCCGTACCTCGATCGTCCGGTTCCGGATGCCGGACGAGGCGATCACCTTCACCGACCTCGTCCGCGGCGACATCACCGTCCAGCCGGAGAACGTGCCGGACTACGGCATCGTCCGCGCCAACGGCGCTCCTCTCTACACGCTGGTCAACCCGGTCGACGACGCGCTGATGGAGATCACCCACGTCCTGCGCGGCGAGGATCTGCTCTCCTCCACCCCGCGCCAGATCGCCCTGTACCGGGCGCTCATCGAGCTGGGCATCGCCAAGGACACCCCCGCCTTCGGTCACCTCCCGTACGTCATGGGCGAGGGCAACAAGAAGCTCTCCAAGCGCGACCCCCAGGCCTCGCTCAACCTGTACCGCGAGCGCGGGTTCCTGCCCGAAGGGCTGCTCAACTACCTTTCGCTGCTGGGCTGGTCGATCGCGGAGGACCGCGACATCTTCGGCCGGGACGAGCTGGTCGCGGCGTTCGACATCGCCGACGTCAACGCCAACCCCGCCCGCTTCGACCTCAAGAAGGCCGAGCACATCAACGCCGAGCACCTGCGCATGCTCGACGTGAAGACCTTCACCGAGGCGTGCGGCCCCTGGCTGAAGGCCCCCTTCGCCCCCTGGGCGCCCGAGGCCTTCGACGCGGAGCAGTTCGCCGAGATCGCCCCGCACGTCCAGACCCGTGTGACGGTTCTCTCGGACATCACGGCCAACGTCGACTTCCTCTTCCTGGACGAGCCCGTCCACGACGAGGCGTCCTGGACGAAGGCCATGAAGGAGGGCTCCGACGCCCTCCTCGTGACGGCCCGCGCCGAGCTGATCGCCGCCGAGTGGAACGCCGAGGCCCTCAAGGCCGCCGTCCTCTCCGCCGGCGAGCAGCACGGCCTGAAGCTCGGCAAGGCGCAGGCCCCGGTCCGCGTGGCCGTGACCGGCCGCACGGTGGGCCTGCCGCTCTTCGAGTCCCTGGAGATCCTGGGCCGCGAGAAGACGATCGCCCGCATCGACGCGGCGCTGGCGAAGCTGGCCGCGTAGGCGGTCCGGCCGATGCCCCGGGTGGGCGGTCACGGGACGTTCCCGTGGCCGCCCACCGGCGTCCGCGGGGGCGCACGCAGCCGCGCCGGGGCGGTGTTCCGGCGCTCCGTACCGCGCGCGCGCCGGTGAACGGTAGGTTCGGCACCATGGTCATCCGCGCCGTCCTGTGGGACATCGACGACACGATCTTCGACTACTCGGGCGCCGACCGCGCCGGCATGCGCAAGCATCTGGAGACCGAGGGCTTCCCGGAGGGGTACGGCTCCCTCACGAAGGCACTCGACGCCTGGAAGGCCGTCACGGACGTGCAGTGGGCGCGCTTCGCCGCCGGGGAGCTCGACTTCCAGGGGCAGCGGCGGGAGCGGGTGCGGGCGTTCCTGGGGCGGGGGCTGAGCGACGGGGAGGCCGACGGCTGGTTCGGCCGGCACGCCGCCCACTACGAGGCCGCCTGGCGGCTCTTCCCGGACACCCTGCCGGTCCTGGACCGGCTGGCGGGAAGCTTCCGCCACGCCGTCCTGTCGAACTCCAGCATCCACAACCAGGACCGCAAGTTGCGCACCCTCGGTGTGCGGGACCGCTTCGAGGTGGTGGTGTGCGCCGTCGAGATCGGGGTCGCCAAGCCGGACGCCGCGGCCTTCCACGTCGCGTGCGAGGCCCTGGAGCTGGATCCGCACGAGGTGGCGTACGTCGGCAACGAGCCCGACATCGACGCGGGCGGCGCCGTGGCCGCGGGGCTCACCGGGATCTGGCTGGACCGGGACGGGCTCGGCGGCCGGCCCGAGCTGGTCAGGATCACGGGGCTCGGCGAGCTGCCCGACCTGCTCGCGGGCCATACCCGTTTTGGAGCGCCGGACACCTTCGGGTAATGTTCTTCCTGCGCCGCCCGAGCGGGCCGGAAGATCCGGTCGGGAAGCGCAGACAGAAACAAAACCCTCTAGGGGTTGCGTTTCAGTGGGCTATGGTGTAATTGGCAACACTACGGTTTCTGGTACCGTCATTCTAGGTTCGAGTCCTGGTAGCCCAGCGCAAGATCGAAGTACAAGCCCCCGTTGTGTAGCGGCCTAGCACGCTGCCCTCTCACGGCAGTAGCGCCGGTTCGAATCCGGTCGGGGGTACAGATCCTTCCCGCGAGGACATCTGGGTCGCACCCACGTTCTTGATGCAGGATCGCTAGGGCCCCCGTTGTGTAGCGGCCTAGCACGCTGCCCTCTCACGGCAGTAGCGCCGGTTCGAATCCGGTCGGGGGTACTTGAAACACCATGGGCTATGGTGTAATTGGCAACACTACGGTTTCTGGTACCGTCATTCTAGGTTCGAGTCCTGGTAGCCCAGCGCAAGACCGTAGTACAAGCCCCCGTTGTGTAGCGGCCTAGCACGCTGCCCTCTCACGGCAGTAGCGCCGGTTCGAATCCGGTCGGGGGTACAACACGGCAGTCCGGGAAGGCCCTTCACTTCGGTGGAGGGTCTTTCTCGTGTTCCGCAATCGGGGGGCGGTGGTTGTTCCGGGGATGTCGTTCCGTCCGGCAGAGGGCTCGGCCCGCAGGACTCGGGCGGCCACCGGGAAGGGCAAAGCGGGCGGCCGTCGGGAAGGTCAAAGGCCGGTGCGAACACGGGAGTTCGTCCACGGGCGGTACGCGGGAGTCCGCCCATGAGCGATATCGGGGACGAGCGCCGCGCGGGTTGGCCGGGCCGGCGGGAGGGGCTGAAGGGGGACCGCCACGACGCTGGGGCGGCCCGGGAGGATGAGACGGGTGGGTCAGCCGGTGCGGCGCAGCGCCTCGCTCAGCCGCGCGGCCGAGTCGATGACCGCCTGGGCGTGCATCCGGCCCGGGTGGCGGGTCAGCCGCTCGATCGGCCCGGAGACGGAGACGGCGGCGACCACACGGTTCGACGGGCCGCGGACCGGGGCCGACACCGAGGCCACGCCGGGCTCGCGCTCGCCGATCGACTGGGCCCAGCCACGCCGCCGTACGCCCGAGAGCGCCGTCGCGGTGAAGCGGGCGCCCTGCAGTCCCCGGTGCAGGCGCTCGGGTTCCTCCCAGGCCATCAGGATCTGCGCGGAGGAGCCCGCCTTCATCGTGAGCGTGGAGCCGACCGGCACGGTGTCCCGCAGTCCGGACAGCCGCTCCGCCGCCGCCACGCAGATCCGCATGTCACCCTGCCTGCGATAGAGCTGCGCGCTCTCGCCCGTGATGTCGCGCAGATGCGTGAGCACGGGTCCGGCCGTCGCCAGGAGGCGGTCCTCGCCGGCCGCTGCCGCGAGCTCCGCGAGCCGGGGACCGAGAATGAATCGGCCCTGCATGTCCCTCGCCACCATGCGGTGGTGTTCGAGTGCCACGGCCAGTCGATGTGCCGTGGGTCGTGCGAGCCCTGTCGCCGCGACCAGTCCGGCGAGGGTGGCCGGACCGGACTCCAGGGCGCTCAATACCAGAGCTGCCTTGTCGAGAACGCCGACGCCGCTAGAGTTGTCCATACGACGATACTCGCGTCTCACTCTGTGAAACGCAAGTTCAATTTTCTCCAGAAGTTGCGAACCTGTAGAGGCGGCCGCACGACGGCTCGTAGTCGCCGCCCCGCTCGGGGGTCCGGACGGTGGCGCACCGAAATCTCTAGTTGGGCCGGCGAGGACGCCGGCCGGAGGGAAAGCGATGGGTAGGACACTCGCGGAGAAGGTCTGGGACGACCACGTCGTCCGGCGCGCGGAGGGCGAGCCCGACCTTCTCTTCATCGATCTGCACCTGCTGCACGAGGTGACCAGCCCGCAGGCGTTCGACGGCCTGCGCCAGGCAGGACGCCCGGTCCGGCGCCTCGACCTCACCATCGCCACCGAGGATCACAACACCCCGACCCTCGACATCGACAAGCCGATCGCCGACCCGGTCTCCCGCGCCCAGCTGGAGACCCTGCGCAAGAACTGCGCGGACTTCGGCGTCCGGCTGCACCCGCTCGGCGACGTCGAGCAGGGCGTCGTGCACGTGGTGGGCCCGCAGCTGGGCCTGACCCAGCCCGGCACCACGGTCGTCTGCGGTGACTCGCACACCTCCACCCACGGCGCCTTCGGCGCGCTGGCCTTCGGCATCGGCACGAGCCAGGTCGAGCACGTCCTGGCCACCCAGACACTGCCGCTGGCCCGCCCCAGGACCATGGCGATCACCGTCGAGGGCGAACTCCCCGAGAGCGTCACCGCCAAGGACCTGATCCTGGCGATCATCGCCCGGATCGGCACCGGTGGCGGCCAGGGCTACATCATCGAATACCGCGGTTCCGCCATCGAGAAGCTCTCGATGGAGGCCCGGATGACCATCTGCAACATGTCGATCGAGGCCGGTGCCCGCGCGGGCATGATCGCCCCGGACGCGACCACCTTCGACTACCTGCGGGGCCGTGACCACGCCCCCGAGGGCGAGGAGTGGGACGCCGCGCTCGCGTACTGGAAGACGCTGCGCACCGACGACGACGCCGTCTTCGACGCCGAGGTCGTCATCGAGGCCGCCGAACTCGCGCCGTTCGTCACCTGGGGCACCAACCCGGGCCAGGGTGCGCCCCTGTCGGCCAACGTCCCCGACCCTGCTTCGTACGAGGACGCCTCGGAGCGCAACGCCGCCGAAAAGGCCCTGGAGTACATGGGGTTGACCGCGGGCCAGCCGCTGCGCGAGATCGGCGTGGACACCGTCTTCGTAGGTTCGTGCACCAACGGCCGCATCGAGGACCTGCGCAACGCCGCCGCCGTCATCGAGGGCCGCAAAGTCGCCGACGGCGTACGGATGCTGGTCGTCCCGGGTTCCGTCCGGGTCGCCCTCCAGGCCGTGGAGGAAGGCCTGGACAAGGTCTTCACCGCCGCCGGCGCCGAATGGCGGCACGCGGGCTGCTCGATGTGCCTCGGCATGAACCCCGACCAGCTGGCCCCGGGTGAGCGCTCCGCCTCCACCTCGAACCGCAACTTCGAGGGCAGGCAGGGCAAGGGCGGCCGCACCCACCTGGTCTCCCCGCAGGTCGCCGCCGCCACCGCCGTGCTGGGCCATCTGGCCTCGCCCGCGGACCTGTCCGACGCCCGTACGCCCGCCGGAGTCTGAGAGTCATGGAAGCATTCACCGCACACACCGGCCGGGCCGTCCCGCTGCGCCGCAGCAACGTCGACACCGACCAGATCATCCCCGCGCACTGGCTGAAGAAGGTCACCCGGGACGGCTTCGAGGACGGCCTGTTCGAGGCGTGGCGCAAGGACGAGAACTTCGTCCTCAACCGCCCCGAGCGCAAGGGTGCCTCGGTCCTGGTGGCCGGTCCCGACTTCGGTACGGGTTCCTCCCGTGAGCACGCGGTCTGGGCCCTGCAGAACTTCGGCTTCAAGACGGTCATCTCCTCCCGGTTCGCCGACATCTTCCGCGGCAACTCGCTGAAGAACGGTCTGCTGACCGTCGTCCTCGACCAGCCGGTCGTCGACCGGCTGTGGGAGCTGACGGAGGCCGACCCGACGGCCGCGGTCACCGTCGACCTGGAGAAGCGCCAGGTCCTCGCCGAGGGGATCACAGCCGACTTCGAGCTCGACGAGAACGCCCGCTGGCGCCTGCTGAACGGCCTCGACGACATCAGCCTCACTCTTCAGAACGAAGCGGACATTGCGACTTACGAGGCGGCCCGGCCGTCCCACAAGCCGCGTACGCTTTACGTCTGAGCAGCGCTTTTCCCGAACTGCGCCCCCTGCTTTCCGGTAGGGGGCGTAGCGCTTTGTTGAGACCCCCTCGGGCGACAACTCGCCCCAGATGGCACAATCGGTGCATGGGACGCGACAGCCAACTCGAGCTCTACGGCCGCGTCGCCGACCGATTGAAAGAAGCGCACGCAAGGGTGCGCGTACTGCAAGTCCCGGAGGACGTACGGATGGCGCTCTCCCGGAAGCTGATGGCCGTCACGGCCTCGGCCAAACACGATCTCCCGGGCGCGGCAAGGCGTCTGGACCGGTTGATGAAGGACCTCGATGAGGGCCGATTCCCCGAAGGTGACTGACTCCGCAGAACAGTGCGGCGGTCGACTTCGTTGCGGCACTAGGGTGATTAGCCCGTTTCGTGTTTGATTTGCGGTATATATCTGCCTAACGTGCGAAAAAGCCTGGACGGTTTGGTTCCGGCAATGTCTCCGAAGGGGAAGACGTGAACAAGGCGCAGCTCGTAGAAGCGATTGCCGACAAGGTCGGCGGCCGTCAGCAGGCCGCTGACGCCGTCGACGTGGTACTCGACGCGATCGTCCGTGCGGTTGTCGCGGGGGATCGTGTCTCGGTCACCGGCTTCGGCTCGTTCGAGAAGGTCGACCGCCCCGCCCGCTACGCACGCAACCCGCAGACGGGCGAGCGCGTACGGGTCAAGAAGACGTCCGTGCCCCGTTTCCGTGCGGGACAGGGCTTCAAGGACCTGGTGAGCGGCTCCAAGAAGCTCCCCAAGGGCGGCGAGGTGTCCGTCAAGAAGGCACCCAAGGGCAGCCTGTCGGGCGGTCCTTCCACCCGTACGACCGCGAAGGCGGCCGCCAAGAAGGCCACCGCCAAGAAGGCCACGGCGCGCAAGAGCACGGCCGCGGCGAAGAAGACCGCGCCCGCCGCCAAGAAGACCACCGCGAAGAGCACCTCCGCGGCGGCGAAGAAGGCCACGCCGGCAGCGAAGAAGGCCGCACCGGCGAAGAAGGCCACGACGAAGAAGGCCGTCGCCGCCAAGACCGCGCCCGCCAAGAAGACGACGGCGAAGAAGGCGCCCGCGAAGAAGACCACGGCACGCACGACCGCGGCCAAGAAGGTCACCGCACGCAAGAAGTGAGACCGGGCACCGCTCCCCTTCTCCTGCGCGCCGGGCCGGGCTCCCCTCGGGGAGCCCGGCCCGCGGGCTGTCAGGAGCCGCTCAGAGCGTCTGGAGCGTCACCAGGGTGATGCGCAGCGAGGCGCCCTCGCCCTCGGTCTCGATCCGCACCCGCTGCCCCGGGCGCAACAGCCGCAGTCCCCCCGCGTCGAAGGCCGGCGCGTCGAAGTCCACCGGGGTGCCGTCGTCGAGCAGCACACTGCCGGTCCGGGTCTCGGAGTCGTACGTGAACGAGGTCGCCTGCATGGCTCGCAGCCTATCGGTCGGCGACGGGGCCCACCGCGGCCGTCAGACCCGCGGTGAACCGCCCCACGCCCAGCTCCAGCGCCACGCGCAGGTCGTCGCCCGTGTCCACGTCCCTGCGGACCGAGTCGAGGCCGGGAGCCGAGACCTCGACCGCGCCCGACTCCAGGTGCCGGGCCCGGGACGGCCCGCCGAAGGACGGCCGCAATTCGAATCCCGGCATCGCCGAAAGAAATGTGGTGCCGATTCCCTGGGCATCGGTGACAAAAGCCCGGGGGAATTCGGTGGAGAATTCGAGTACCCGCGCCAATTCCTCCGCCCGCAGTGCCGGCAGATCCGCGTTGAGCGCGGCCACCGCCGCGTCGGGCCGCCGTGAACGCACCGACCGCACCCCGTGCTCCAGAGCCGCGTCGAGCCCGGCCGCCGGTGCGTCCGGGACCGTGCGCGCCCCGAGCGCGGCCAGCGCGGGAGCGGCCACCGGATCGTCCGTGACGACCACCACATCCCGCACCGCCCGGCACGACAGCGCCGCCGCCACCGTGTCGAGGGCGAACGCCAGGGCGAGGCGGGGACGCAGCTCCTCACCCGTCGCCCGCCCCAGCCTGCTCTTGGCCCGGGCGAGCGGTTTGAGCGGGACGACCAGGGACCAGGGGCCGGTCGGGTCGGTGTTCGTGGCGATCTCCCCCTCCATACGCGTCAGGACTGACGAGGCCGTCATTCTCGCCTGCCGGTACGACGGCCCGGAGGTCCGCCCCCATGGGCGAGGCGTACGGTGTTCTCCACACAGCAGGGGCCCGGGGCGAGACGTCACCGCCGCAGTCGGGCAGCAGGTCAGTTCCTAGAGGAAGGCGTCCGAGTGTCCCGCCGCAGAATCGGCTTCTGGTACCGCCTGGCGGCGGCCATCGCAAAACCGCCCCTGGTGGTCTTGTTCAAGCGCGACTGGCGGGGAATGGAACACATTCCGGCCGATGGCGGATTCATCACCGCGGTCAATCACAACTCGTATCTGGACCCGCTTTCCTACGGGCACTTCCAGTACAACACCGGACGCGTGCCGCGGCTCCTCGCCAAGGCCGGACTGTTCAGGACGCCTTTCGTCGGAATGATTCTTCGCGGCACCGGGCAGATCCCCGTCTACCGCGAGACGACCAACGCGCTCGACGCCTTCCGCGCCGCCGTCGACGCCATCGAGCGGGGCGAATGCGTCGCCTTCTACCCGGAGGGCACGCTCACCCGGGACCCCGACATGTGGCCGATGGCCGGCAAGACCGGCGCCGCCCGGGTCGCGCTGATGACCAAGGCCCCGGTCATCCCCGTCGCCCAGTGGGGCGCCAACCTCGCGATGCCGCCCTACGCCAAGGAGAACAAGCTCCGGCTGTTCCCCCGCAAGACCCTGCGCGTGCAGGCCGGGCCGCCGGTCGACCTCTCCCGCTTCCACGGGCTCGAGCCGACACCCGAGGTGCTGCGCCAGGCGACCGAGGCGATCATGGCCGCGGTCACGGCCGAGCTGGAGGACCTGCGCGGCGAGAAGGCCCCCGCCGAGCTCTACGATCACCGCAAGGCCCGTGCGCAGCAGCGGCGCAAGGCAGAGGGAAAGGGACCCACGTGACGCACCCCGGCAAAGCGGCCGTCTTCGGAACCGGCTCATGGGGTACGGCCTTCGGCATGATCCTCGCCGACGCGGGCTGCGAGGTCACCCTCTGGGGCCGCCGCGCCGAAGTCGCCGAGGCGGTCAACACGACCCACACCAATCCCGGCTACCTGCCGGGAATTGAGCTCCCCGACTCGATCCGGGCCACCACCGACGCCGCCGAGGCCCTGCACGGTGCCGACTTCGCGGTCCTGGTCGTGCCCTCCCAGACGCTGCGCGCCAACCTCGCCGACTGGACGCCGCACCTGGAACCGGACACGGTCCTCGTCTCCCTGATGAAGGGCGTGGAACTCGGCACCGCCAAGCGGATGAGCGAGGTCATCGAGGACGTCACCGCGGTCACCGCCGACCGCATCGCCGTCGTCACCGGCCCCAACCTCGCCAAGGAGATCGCCGAACGCCGCCCCGCGGCCGCCGTCGTCGCCTCCGCGGACGAGACCGTCGCCCAGCGCCTCCAGGCCGCCTGCCACACCTCGTACTTCCGGCCGTACACCAACACCGACGTGGTCGGCTGCGAACTCGGCGGCGCCGTCAAGAACGTCATCGGCCTCGCCGTGGGCATCGCCGACGGCATGGGCCTCGGCGACAACGCCAAGGGCTCGCTCATCACCCGCGGTCTCGCCGAGACCACCCGGCTGGGCCTCGCGATGGGCGCCGACCCCCTGACGTTCTCCGGACTCGCGGGCCTGGGCGACCTCGTGGCGACCTGCTCGTCACCCCTGTCGCGCAACCACACCTTCGGCACGAACCTCGGCCGCGGAATGACGCTGCAGGAGACCGTCGCCGTCACCGAGCAGACCGCCGAGGGCGTCAAGTCCTGCGAATCGGTGCTCGATCTGGCGCGCAGGCACGGGGTCGACATGCCCATCACCGAGACGGTCGTCGGAATCGTCCACGAGGGCAAGCCGCCGGTCGTCGCGCTCAAGGAGCTGATGTCGCGCAGCGCCAAGCCCGAGCGACGCTGACTCGAGCCCTACCAGCAGGTACGCTCATCGCGATATGAGCAGCCAGAACCTCCCCCAGAGCCCTGAGAGCGCCGAGAGTTCCGCCCGGAGCTCCGAGAGCTCCGAGCAGAGCGGCGAGCAGCGCCGCAAGCCGCGCGTGGCCGTCGTGTTCGGCGGCCGGAGCTCCGAACACGGCATCTCCGTCGTCACGGCCGGTGCCGTCATGAGCGCCGTCGACCGGACGAAGTACGACGTCCTGCCGATCGGCATCACCAGGGACGGCCGGTGGGCACTCACGGCCGACGACCCCGCCCGCATGGCCATCGCGGACCGGCAGGTACCCGACGTGGACCAGCTGGCCGAGCCCGGGCTCGGAGCGGTGACGCTCTCCGTCGACCCCGGCAACCGGGACGTCGTCGTCAGCGAGCCGGGTGCGCTTCCCAGGGTTCTCGGCGAGGTCGACGTCGTCTTCCCCGTGCTGCACGGGCCGTACGGCGAGGACGGCACGCTCCAGGGGCTCCTGGAGCTCTCCGGTGTGCCGTACGTCGGCGCCGGCGTCCTCGCCTCGGCGGTCGGCCAGGACAAGGAGTACATGAAGCGGGTGTTCACCTCCTTCGGGCTGCCGGTCGGCCCGTACGAGGTGGTCCGCCCCCGCGAGTGGGAGGCCGACCGGCCCGCCGCGTGCAAGCGGATCATGGAGTTCGCCGCCGAACACGGCTGGCCCCTCTTCGTCAAGCCCGCCCGCGGCGGCTCCTCCGTGGGCATCACCAAGGTCGACGACCCCTCCGGCCTGGACGAGGCCATCGAGGAGGCCCGCAGGCACGACCCCAAGTTCCTCGTGGAGGCACTGCTGCGCGGCCGCGAGATCGAATGCGGCGTGCTGGAGTTCGAGGACGGGCCCCGCGCGAGCGTGCCCGCCGAGATCCCGCCGGTCACCGCGCACGACTTCTACGACTTCGAGGCCAAGTACATCGATTCGGCGGCCGGACTGGTCCCCGCCCCCCTGACCGCAGAGCAGACCGCAGAGGTGCGGCGGCTCGCCGTCGAGGCCTACGAGGCCGCGTCCTGCGAGGGCCTGGTGCGCGCCGACTTCTTCCTCACCGAGGACGGCGGCTTCGTCATCAACGAGATCAACACCATGCCGGGCTTCACCCCGATCTCCATGTTCCCGCGCATGTGGCAGGAGAGCGGCGTGAGCTACGCGGAGCTGGTGGACCGGCTCATCCAGGCGGCGCTCAACCGCTCCACGGGACTGCGCTGAGCCCGGCCCTCCCGTTCGGATCGGAGCCGCGAGCCCGGCCCGATCCGGACGAGAGGCGTCAGATGCTGTCGGGCACCGTCTTCCTGACGGGTGCGGCGAACGCCGACAGGGGAGTGATGTCGTGGGCGTACGCCTTCGAGAGCGTGACCTCGACGTATGCCTTGCGGTACGTGGTCGTGAACCGGGGGCCGGCGTCACCCCGCTGCTCCAGCAGCCAGTTGACGCCGTCCGCGTCGACGCCCTTGGACTGGGCGTCATCCATCTTCGCGGGCCGGGGGACGCCGCAGCGCAGTACGATCGCCCCGTCCCCCCAGCCGGCGGTCAGCACCGACTCCGGCCCGGGATCACTCCGTTGCAGGCCGGTGATGGTCTCCGGCAGCTCCTTGTGCAGCGCCTCGCAGTACGCGGCTTCCTCCGGCGGCGGCGTGGGAACCGAGACCGAGGGAGCCGCGTCACCGGCGGAACAGCCCGCCGCGGCCAGGACGGCCAGAGCGGCGGACGGACCGAGCAGTGCGGAGCGGAGGGACCGGCGGCAGATCAACGTCACCGGCCCAGCGTAGACGGGGGTCAGAGGTGGACGACCGGGCAGGTCAGGGTTCGTGTGATGCCGTCCACCTGCTGGACCTTGGCGACCACCATGCGGCCGAGGGCGTCGACCGTGTCGGCCTGCGCGCGCACGATCACGTCGTAGGGGCCTGTGACGTCCTCTGCCTGCATCACTCCCGGGAGTTTCGCGATGGTGTCGGCGACGATCGACGCCTTGCCCACCTCGGTCTGGATAAGGATGTACGCCTGTACCACGGAACCTCCAGGGCGGCCACGAGGATCATGTGGGGGAAAGGGACGCCACGGTATCGCGTTGCCGCGGGCCGCGGGGAGACCTGCGGGCCGGTCGACGCCCACAGCGTGGCGTACGCACCACAGAAGTTGACGTATCTCCTGACGGTACCGACAGCAGCAGGGGCCCGCGACCGCGGGCCCACCGGAGCGGAAGAGGGACGATGCCCGTACGCCGCGCGGCTGCGGGCGGCCGTCGCCGGCCCGTCCACGGCCCGGACAACCGGCCGCTGAAGCAGCCCGGACAGCTGTCCGGTGCGATAGATGAGAGGTGAGACTCGGTGAAGGGAACCGTGGGCGAGTTGGGGGAGTTCGGGCTCATCAGAGAGCTCACGTCCCGGCTCACCACCACTCCGGCGGTACGGCTGGGACCCGGCGACGACGCCGCGGTCGTGGCCGCTCCCGACCGCAGGGTCGTGGCCAGTACGGACATCCTGCTGGAAGGGCGGCACTTCCGCCGCGACTGGTCGACGGCGTACGACGTCGGGCGTAAGGCGGCCGCACAGAACCTCGCCGACATCGCGGCCATGGGCGCCGTACCGACCGCGCTGCTCCTCGGCCTCGTCGTACCCGCCGATCTCCCCGTCACCTGGGCCACCGAGCTCATGGACGGGCTGCGTGACGAGTGCCAGGTCGCGGGGGCGGCCGTCGTCGGCGGCGACGTCGTCGGCGGTGACACCATCACCGTCTCGATCACCGCGCTGGGCGACCTGCGCAACCACGAACCCGTCACCCGGGCCGGCGCCCGGCCCGGCGACGTGGTGGCAGTCACCGGCTGGCTCGGCTGGTCCGCCGCCGGATTCGCCGTGCTCTCCCGGGGCTTCCGTTCGCCGCGCGCCTTCGTGGAGGCCCACCGGCGCCCCGAGCCGCCGTACCACGCGGGCCCCGCGGCCGCCGGACTGGGCGCCACGGCGATGACCGACGTCAGCGACGGACTTGTCGCCGATCTCGGGCACATCGCGGAGGCCAGCAAGGTCCGGATCGATCTGCGCTCCGGGCTGGTCGACATCCCCTCCCAGATGTCCGACATCGGGCAGGCCGTCGGCGTCGACCCGCTGCAGTGGGTGCTCACCGGGGGAGAGGACCACGCGATCGTGGCGACGTTCCCGCCGGACGTGAAACTCCCGGCCCGCTGGAAGGTGATCGGCGAGGTCCTCAACCCCTCGGCCCTGCCCCAGGTCACCGTCGACGGGGCGCCGTGGACGAGCAAGGGCGGCTGGGACCATTTCGGGTCGATCGAGGAAGCCCAGTAGATTCCCGGGCATGACCGTGACCACCGCTGTACCGCCCCGCGTACTCACCGTCGCCGGATCCGATTCCGGCGGCGGTGCCGGCATCCAGGCCGACCTGAAGACGATGCTCGCCCTCGGCACCCACGGCATGAGCGTGCTGACCGCGGTGACCGCCCAGAACTCGCTGGGCGTGCAGGGGGCCTGGGAGCTCCCGGTGGAGGCCGTGCGCGCCCAGTACCGCAGCGTCGTCGACGACATCGGCGTCCAGGCCGTGAAGACCGGCATGCTGTCCTCGGCCGCGCTCGTCGAGACCGTCGCCGCACTCCTCGCGGGGACGGACGCCCCTGTCGTCGTCGACCCGGTGGGCGTCTCCAAGCACGGCGACGCGCTGCTCGCCGCCGAGGCACTCGACTCCGTACGCACGAAACTGCTGCCCGTCGCGACGGTGGCCACTCCCAACCTCGACGAGGTGACCCAGCTCACCGGTATCGAGGTCACCGACGAGCCGGGGATGCGGAGGGCCGCCGCCGAAGTGCTCTCCTACGGACCGCGCTGGGTCGTCGTCAAGGGCGGCCACCTGCCGGGCGAGGCCGTGGACCTCCTGACGGACGGCAGCGAGGAACACTGGCTGCGCGCCCCCAGGCTCGACAACCGGCACACCCACGGCACGGGCTGCACCCTGGCCTCCGCGATCGCCTGCGGGCTCGCCAGGGGCCAGGACGTGCCGACCGCCGTGAGGGGCGCGAAGGCGTACGTCACCGGCGCGATACGGGCCGGCTTCGCGCTGGGTGGCGGGATCGGGCCCGTCGACCACGGCTGGCTCGCACGCGGCAGCGCGGCGCCCGCCTGAAGCGCACCACGCCTGAGCACAGCAAAAAGCCGGTCCACCGAGATGGACCGGCTTTTTGGGCAACCGGAAGGCTGCGCTACGACGGGGACGTCAGCGCGCGACCTTGCCGGCCTTGATGCACGAGGTGCAGACGTTGAGCCGCTTCGGCGTCCGACCGACCACTGCACGCACGCGCTGGATGTTGGGATTCCAGCGACGGGACGTACGGCGGTGCGAGTGCGAAATGCTGTTGCCGAAGCTCGGCCCCTTGCCGCAAACGTCGCAGTTGGCAGCCACGGGTCACTCCAAAGACTTCAGATGCACTTACAGTGAATTCCGGCACGCCGGAATCATTTTACTGAAGTGGCGTTACCGGAGGAATGTCCCGACTCTCGTCGGGCAACCGGAGCAGCATACAACGCCTGCTTCGGAGATACGAAACTACCACGGGTTGCCGGGCCGCCCGCCCCGGCCCTGTCCCCGGCGGCTGCCCCGCGCAGAGCTACTCTGCGGTGCAGCCCGCCCCCCACGGCCGCCCCAAGGAGGACCGACGGTGCCGCAGCCCCCCGACGATGTGGACGCCGTCGCGGTGCGCACCTGGTGCTCCCTGGCCCTGGAGGCACTGGGCCGCGAACGCCGGGCGATCGACGCGATCAACGTCTTCCCGGTCGCCGACGGGGACACCGGCACCAACCTCTACCTGACCGTCGAGTCGGCCGCGGCGGCCGTCGAAGCCGTCTTCGCCGCCCATGAGACCGGCACCACCACGCCCACCGCCGCCGACGCCGTACGGGCCATGGCGCACGGGGCGCTGATCGGTGCCCGCGGCAACTCCGGCACCATCCTGGCCCAGTTGCTGCGGGGGATGGCGGGCGTGCTGGCCGACGCGGGCGACGCGGACCATCTGCGCCGGGCGCTGACCGAGGCGGCCGCCGCCGCCCGGCAGGCCGTCGCCCACCCCGTGGAGGGCACCGTTCTGACCGTCGCCTCCGAGGCCGCCCGAGCCGCGGCGGCCACGGCGCCGGCCGCGGACCTCACGGCCGTGCTCGACGCCGCGTACGGCGGAGCGCTCACCGCGCTGGCCGCCACCCCCGCCCGGCTCGCCGTCCTCGGACGCGCGGGCGTCGTGGACGCGGGCGGCCAGGGCCTGGTGACCGTCCTCGGGGCGCTGCTGGAGGCGGTCGGCGGCCGGGCTCCGGCACCCGCGGTACGGACGGTGGACCCCGACGCCCTCCCCATGACCGGGAACTGTGCCGAGGCGGACCCGGTGGGCGGACCCGCTTTCGAGGTGATCTACCTGCTGGAGGCCGGGGACGAAGCCGTCGCCCTGCTGCGGAGCCGGCTCGACGCGCTGGGGGAGTCCCTCGTGGTGGTCGGAGGCGACGGCCTGTGGAACGTCCACGTCCACGTCGACGACGCCGGAGCGGCCGTCGAGGCCGGTGTCGAGGCCGGCCGGCCCTACCGGATCCGGATCACCCACTTCGCGGCGGACCGGATCCGGGCCCACCAGGAGCCGGCCCAGCGCGCGGTCGTCGTGGTCGTGCCCG
The DNA here is from genome assembly GCF_030816615.1 of Streptomyces sp. B1I3. Taxonomy (NCBI): domain Bacteria; kingdom Bacillati; phylum Actinomycetota; class Actinomycetes; order Kitasatosporales; family Streptomycetaceae; genus Streptomyces; species Streptomyces sp. B1I3. The sequence goes on along the minus strand of NZ_JAUSYD010000001.1, from coordinate 2,475,245 downwards.
GCGACGGGCTCGCGGGCATCTGCGCGGAGGCGGGGGCGACCACCGTGCTGGCGCGCCCGGGAGAGCCGCCCGCCAGCGGGGAGCTGGTCGACGCGATCCGCCGGGCCCACGCCCGCGAGGTCGTCCTGCTGCCCAACGACGCCCAGCTGCGCCACACCGCCGCCGCGGCCGCCGAACAGGCCCGGGCCGAAGGCGTCCGCGTGGCCCTGGTCCCCACCCGCGCAGCCGTCCAGGGCATCGCCGCGCTCGCCGTCCACGAACCGGACCGCAGTTTCGACGAGGACGTGGTCGCGATGACCGCGGCGGCCGGCGCCACCCGGTACGCCGAACTGGCCGTCGCCGAGCGGCAGTCCTGGACCATGGCCGGCGTGTGCCAGGCCGGGGACATCCTCGGCCTCATCGACGGGGACGTCGCCGTGATCGGCGGGGACGTCCCCGCCACCGCCCGCACGGTCCTGGACCGGATGCTGTCGGCGGGCGGCGAACTCGTCACCCTCGTCCTCGGCCAGGACGTCCCCGACGCCCTGGCCGAGGACCTGTGCGCACACGTCCGCGGAGGCCATGTCGCCGTCGACACGGTGGTCTACCGGGGCGGCCACCAGGACGCGCCCCTGCTGATCGGCGTCGAGTGACGGCCGGCAGGCGCGGGACGACGACCCTCCGCGGTCCGGCGCCCCGCGACATCTGTCAGTGGCGTGGTGTGCAATGGACCGCGTGTCCGCTTTCGACGAACCCCTCAAGAAGCTGCTCGGCGGAGCCACCGCGAAGGTGATGGCCGAACACCTCGACCTGCACACGGTCGGTGATCTGCTGCACCACTACCCGCGGCGCTACGAGGAGCGGGGCCGCCTCACGGCGCTGGCCGAGCTCCCGCTGGACGAGCACGTGACCGTCGTGGCCCAGGTCGCCGACGCGCGGATCATGATGTTCAACAACGGCCGCGGCAAGCGCCTCGAGGTCACCCTCACCGACGGCAGCGGCAGGCTCCAGCTGGTCTTCTTCGGCCACGGGGTCCACAAGCCCCACAAGGAGCTCCTCCCCGGCCGGCGCGCGATGTTCGCCGGCAAGGTCTCCGTCTTCAACCGCCGGATGCAGCTCGCCCACCCGACGTACCAGCTCCTGGACGCCGACGAGGACGAGGCGACCGGGGCCGTCGACGCGTTCGCGGGGCAGCTGTTGCCGATCTACCCCGCCTGCAAGCAGCTCGACTCCTGGCGCATCGCCAAGGCCGTCGACACCGTCCTTCCGAGCGCCGGGGACGTCGTGGACCCGCTGCCGCCGTCACTGCGCGAAGGGCGCGGTTTCGTCCCCCTGCCCGAGGCACTGCTCAAGATCCACCGTCCGCGCACCAAGGCGGACATCGCAGCCGCGCGCGAGCGGCTGCGATGGGACGAGGCCTTCGTCCTCCAGGTCGCCCTCGCCCGCCGCAGGTACGCCGACACCCAGCTTCCCGCGGTGGCCCGGGAAGCCGTCGCCGACGGTCTCCTCGACTCCTTCGACGCCACGCTCCCCTTCACGCTCACCGAAGGCCAGCAGAAGGTCACCGAGGAGATCTTCCGCGACCTGGCGACCCAGCACCCCATGCATCGGCTGCTCCAGGGCGAGGTGGGCTCCGGCAAGACCCTGGTCGCCCTGCGCGCCATGCTCCGCGTCGTCGACGCCGGCGGGCAGACCGCGCTGCTCGCTCCCACCGAGGTCCTCGCCCAGCAGCACCACCGCTCCATCACCGAGATGATGGGCGAACTGGCCGAGGGAGGGATGCTCGGCGGCTCCGACCGCGGCACCAAGGTCGTCCTGCTCACCGGCTCCATGGGGACCGCGGGCCGCCGCCAGGCGCTGCTCGACCTGGTCACCGGAGAGGCCGGGATCGTCATCGGCACCCACGCGCTGATCGAGGACAAGGTGAAGTTCCACGACCTCGGCCTCGTCGTCGTCGACGAACAGCACCGCTTCGGTGTGGAGCAGCGCGACGCCCTGCGTTCCAAGGGGAAGCAGCCGCCGCACCTGCTCGTGATGACCGCGACCCCCATCCCCCGCACGGTCGCGATGACCGTCTTCGGCGACCTGGAGACATCCGTCCTGGACCAGCTCCCGGCCGGCCGCTCGCCCATCGCCAGTCACGTCGTCCCCGCCAAGGACAAACCCCACTTCCTCAGCCGCGCCTGGGAACGCGTACGCGAGGAGGCCGAGAACGGCCACCAGGCGTACGTGGTGTGCCCCCGCATCGGCGACGACGCCGAGGAGACGGCCGACGGGAAGAAGGGGAAGAAGCAGGCGGCCCCCGAGGACGACCCCGGGAAGCGGCCGCCGCTCGCGGTCCTGGAGATCGCCGACCAGCTCGCCAAGGGCCCCCTGGCCGGCCTGCGGATCGAGGTGCTCCACGGCAGGATGCACCCCGACGACAAGGACGAGGTGATGCGCCGGTTCGCCGCCGGCCAGGCCGACGTACTGGTCGCCACCACCGTCATCGAGGTCGGGGTCAACGTCCCCAACGCCACCGCGATGGTCATCATGGACGCCGACCGCTTCGGCGTCTCCCAACTGCATCAGCTGCGGGGCCGTGTCGGGCGCGGCTCGGCCCCCGGCCTCTGCCTGCTGGTCAGCGAGGCCCACGAGGCGAGCGCCGCCCGGGCCCGGCTCTCGGCGGTCGCCGCCACCCTCGACGGCTTCGCACTCTCCCGGATCGACCTCGAACAGCGCCGCGAGGGCGATGTCCTCGGCCAGGCGCAGTCCGGCGTCCGCTCCTCGCTGCGGGTGCTCAGCGTCATCGACGACGAGGAGGTCATCGCGGCGGCGCGCGAGGAGGCCGTCCGCGTCGTCGCGGCCGACCCGGACCTCGAAGCGCTGCCGGAGCTGCGCACCGCCCTGGACGCGCTGCTGGACAAGGACAGGGAGGAGTACCTCGACAAGGGGTGAGGGCCGGACCCACCCCGACGCCATATCGTGGGAGCACGGCGCGCGTCCCGTCCTGCGCGCCGCCCGCGACCCGAGGACCAGACACCCATGACCCGCGTGATCGCAGGCGCGGCCGGCGGACGCCGCCTGGCCGTCCCGCCCGGCACCGGCACCCGCCCCACCTCCGACCGTGCGCGCGAGGGACTGTTCTCCACGTGGGCAGCGCTCCTGGGCACCCTCGACGGCATCCGTGTCGCCGATCTCTACGCCGGCTCCGGCGCCGTGGGCCTGGAGGCGCTCTCGCGCGGAGCGTCCCACGCGCTGCTCGTCGAGGCCGACGCCAAGGCTGTGCGCACCGTCCGTGACAACGTCCGCACCCTGGGTCTGCCCGGCGCCGAGGTCCGTGCCGGCAAAGCCGAACAGATCGTGACAGGACCGGCGCCCGAGCGGCCGTACGACGTGGTGTTCCTCGACCCGCCGTACGCCGTCACGGATGGCGACCTCGGCGAGATCCTGCTCACACTCCGTACTCAGGGGTGGCTCTCGGACGATGCCCTCGTCACGGTGGAACGGAGCACACGGGGCGGAGAATTCAGCTGGCCACGGGGATTCGAGCCACTGCGGGCCCGTCGCTACGGCGAGGGAACGCTTTGGTACGGTCGCGCCGCTTCCACGTGCGAAGACGCACGATGACCGCATCGGAGAGCGAGGGAATCACGTTGCGCCGCGCCGTCTGTCCGGGGTCGTTCGACCCCATCACCAACGGACATCTCGACATCATTGGCCGAGCCTCGAAGCTGTACGACGTCGTGCACGTCGCGGTGATGATCAACCAGTCCAAGAAGGGGCTGTTCACGGTGGAGGAGCGGATCGAGCTGATCCGCGAGGTCACCGCCGACTTCGGCAACGTCGAGGTCGAGTCCTTCCACGGCCTGCTGGTCGACTTCTGCAAGCAGCGGGACATCCCGGCGATCGTGAAGGGCCTGCGCGCCGTCAGCGACTTCGACTACGAACTGCAGATGGCCCAGATGAACAACGGGCTCTCCGGGGTCGAGACGCTCTTCGTGCCGACGAACCCGACCTACAGCTTCCTGTCGTCCTCCCTGGTCAAGGAGGTCGCCACCTGGGGTGGCGACGTCTCGCACCTGCTGCCGCCGAAGGTCCACGAGGCACTGGTGGAGCGTCTCGGCCACAAGTGACGGGCTGACCCCCCGTCACCAGGTGTCGGACGGCAGGCGAGTGGCCTTACAGTCGTCCCGTCCGTCTCCAACAGCAGCAAGAGAGTGGCGAGCACACGGTGGACGTGCAGAAGAAGCTCGACGAGATCGTCGAAACGGTCGGGAACGCCCGTTCCATGCCCATGTCGGCCTCCTGCGTGGTCAACCGCGCCGAGCTGCTCGCGCTGCTCGAGGAGGTGCGCGAGGCCCTGCCCGGTTCCCTCGCCCACGCCGAGGAGCTCATCGGCGGCCGGGAGCAGCTCGTCGAGCAGGCCCGGCAGGAGGCCGAGCGGATCATCGAGGCCGCCCGCGCCCAGCGCGACTCACTGATCTCCGACACGGAGATCGCCCGGCAGTCCCAGGCCGAGGCCGACCGGATCCTCTCCGAGGCCCGCCGGGAGGCTGACGAGGTGCGCGGCGAGGCGGACGAGTACGTCGACAGCAAGCTCGCCAACTTCGAGGTCGTCCTCACCAAGACCATCGGCTCCGTCGACCGCGGCCGGGAGAAGCTCCTGGGCCGCAGCGAAGGACTCGGCGAGCAGGGCTACGAGGACCCCGACTTCGCGGAGGCGCCCGAGCGCAGCGCGGACCCGGAGACGCTCAGGCGACGCGCGGACGACTACGTCGACACCAAGCTCGGTGCGTTCGAGGCCGTGCTCGCCAAGACGCTGGAAGCCGTCGGCCGCGGCCGGCAGAAGCTGCACGGCCGGGTCGCCACCGACGAGCTGGGCACGCACATGGCGGCGCAGGAGGCGGCGGGCGGCTCCCTCCACACCAGCGACGAGGACCACTGGGCAAACCTCGCGGAGCTCGCGAGCCCGGCGCCGCAGCACGTCCCGCAGCCGCAGTACACGGAGCCCGTACAGCCGGACTACGCACCGGCGGCCGATTACCGGGACCCCTCGCAGACCGGCTACCAGGACTCCTCCCAGGCCGGCTACGAGGACCCCGCGCAGGCCGGCTTCCCGGCCCAGGCGCAGTCCGAGCCGCAGTACGCCCAGACGTATGCCTACCAGGACCAGCCGCTCCAGCAGGCGGACCCGTACGCCGCGTACCAGCAGCAGCCCGACCCGTACGCCGGCTACCAGCAGCAGGGCGGCTACGACCCGAACCAGCAGCAGGACTACGGCTGGGCGCAGCAGGCCCAGGTGCCCGCGCAACAGGGCGAGAACGCGCTCGACGAGACCAGCCTGTTCGACACGAGCATGATCGACCTGGAGCAGCTGCGCCGGTACGAGCAGGGGCGCTGACGGGGGCGGCCCGTCGGGCGGAGGGACCGGATTGGGCCCTGGGCGGTACGTCCAGTATCCTGGCTCTTCGGTCGCGCGTATGTCCGCGATCCCGGCTGCCCGCATCCTCTCCGGATCGGAGCGGCCCTCCCGAAGCCGCACATCGCACATGAGCTCGAAAGCAGGAGAAGCCCTGAACGGCCACCTCGACCACCGCAACCCCCTCGTGTTCGATACGCGCGAGCTGGGTCGGCGTCCTGGTGCCCTGAAGCGGCTGACCCGCTCGGTTCAGGCACCGAAGGACCTCGGCATCGACGGGGTCATCGGTGTACCGGAGAACGCGCCCCTGGCGCTGGACCTCCGCCTCGAATCGGTCATGGAGGGGGTGCTCGTCACAGGCACCGCCCGCGCGACGGCCGAGGGGGAGTGCGTAAGGTGTCTGGAGCCGCTGGGCCTCGACGTCGAAGCGGACTTCCAGGAGATGTTCTCGTACCCTGACGCCGATGACCGGAACCGCAGCAGGACCGCGGACCCGGTCGACGACGCCGAGGACGACGAGGACAGGTTCTTTCTCGAGGACGGTCTGTTCGACCTCGAGCCTGTGCTGCGTGACGCGGTGGTGCTCGCACTGCCGCTGCAGCCGGTGTGCAAGGAGACCTGTGCCGGTCTGTGTTCCGAGTGCGGAATCAGGCTGGACGAGAATCCGGGCCACCACCACGATGCCGTCGACATGCGTTGGGCGGCACTGCAAGGACTCGCCGAGACCGTTCAGGACGGCGAGAAGGACAACATGGGCGGCGCCGAACCGGGCGTCGACGAGAAGCAGGAGAAGTAGCCGTGGCTGTTCCGAAGCGGAAGATGTCGCGCAGCAACACGCGCCACCGCCGGTCGCAGTGGAAGGCTGCGGTCCCCACCCTGGTTTCGTGCGAGCGTTGCCAGGAGCCGAAGCTCCAGCACATTGCGTGCCCGAGCTGCGGCACCTACAACAAGCGCCAGGTCCTCGAGGTCTGAGCGGCTGGTGAGAGGCCCGATGTCTGAGTTGTCCAGCGCCAAGAAGCAGGCAGACAACGTCAACACAGCCTCGTCCCACACGCTTCTGGAAGGGCGGCTCGGGTATCACCTCGAGTCCGCCCTTCTGGTGCGTGCGCTGACCCACCGTTCGTACGCATACGAGAACGGCGGTCTGCCCACCAACGAGCGACTCGAATTCCTCGGGGATTCGGTGCTCGGCCTGGTGGTCACGGACACGCTGTACCGCACCCACCCCGACCTGCCCGAAGGCCAGCTGGCCAAGTTGCGGGCCGCGGTGGTCAACTCGCGTGCACTTGCGGAAGTGGGCCGCGGCCTGGAACTCGGCTCCTTCATCCGGCTCGGCCGTGGTGAAGAGGGCACGGGGGGCCGGGACAAGGCTTCCATCCTCGCCGACACCCTTGAAGCGGTGATCGGCGCCGTCTATCTCGACCAAGGCCTCAGCGCGGCCTCGGAGCTGGTCCACCGGCTCTTCGACCCGCTGATCGACAGGTCCTCGAGCCTCGGAGCCGGCCTGGACTGGAAGACCAGTCTGCAGGAGCTCACCGCGAGCGAGAGCCTCGGAGTCCCCGAGTACCTCGTCACGGAGACCGGTCCCGATCACGAGAAGACCTTCACTGCTGCTGCTCGCGTCGGTGGTGTCTCGTACGGCACCGGCACCGGCCGTAGCAAGAAGGAAGCGGAGCAGCAGGCGGCGGAATCCGCCTGGCGTGAAATCAGCGCCGCCGCGGAGGCGCGGGAGGTGGCGGCGAAGACCGCTGCCGAGACAGGGGCCGCCGACACCCCTGCCACCCCGGAGCCGCACACGGACGCCGCTCCTGCCTGAGCGTTACCGAGAGCCCCTCGGTGCCTGGTGCACCGAGGGGCTCTCGCTGTGTCCTGCCGTCCCGAAGGAGTGTCATCGTGCCGGAACTGCCCGAGGTCGAAGTCGTCCGACGCGGTCTGGAGCGCTGGGTCACCGGCCGGACCGTCGACGACGTCGAGGTCCTGCACCCCCGCGCGGTCCGCAGGCATCTCGCCGGCGGCGTGGACTTCGCGGCCCGGCTCCGCGGCCTGCGCTTCGGCACGGCGATGCGCCGCGGCAAGTACCTCTGGGTCCCCCTCGACGAGGTGGCCTTCTCGATGCTCGGCCACCTCGGCATGAGCGGTCAGCTGCTCGTGCAGCCGGGAGAGGCCCCTGACGAGAAACACCTGCGCATCAGGATCCGTTTCGACGACTCCCTCGGCACGGAGCTGCGCTTCGTCGACCAGCGCACCTTCGGCGGCCTGTCGCTGCACGACAACACCCCGGACGGGCTGCCCGACGTCATCGCGCACATCGCCCGCGACCCTCTGGACCCGGCCTTCGACGACGCCGCGTTCCACGTGGCACTGCGCCTGCGCCGCACGACGGTCAAGCGCGCCCTGCTCGACCAGTCCCTGATCAGCGGCGTCGGCAACATCTACGCGGACGAGGCGCTCTGGCGCAGCAGGCTGCACTACGAACGGCCGACGGCGACCCTCACCCGCACCGCGACGGCCGCGCTGCTCGGCCATGTCCGTGAGGTGATGCGCGAGGCCCTCGACCAGGGCGGCACCAGCTTCGACAGCCTGTACGTCAACGTGAACGGCGAATCGGGCTATTTCGACCGGTCGCTCGACGCGTACGGCCGCGAGGACGAGCCGTGCCACCGGTGTGGCACGCCGATCCGCCGCCGGCCGTGGATGAACCGGTCCAGCTACTTCTGCCCGCGCTGCCAGCGCCCGCCGCGCGCGGGCTGAGCGGTCGGGGAGCGTCGGGGTGCCGAGGACCGGACGGGCGGAGCGGGCTCAGACCTCGCGCGCGGCGTCGTACCGGACGCGGGCGTCGAGCACCTCGGGCATCCGCCCCTCGACGAGCTGGATGAGCTCCACCAGCCGGCCGGCCACCTCGCGACCGAGGGCCGTCAGCTCGTAGTCGACGCGCGGCGGGATGGTGGGCCGCGCGTCCCGGAGCACCAGACCGTCGCGCTCCAGCGCGTGCAGGGTCTGGGAGAGCATCTTCTCGCTGACCCCGTCGACCCGACGGCGCAGCTCGTTGAAGCGGAGACTGTTCTCGAGCAACGCTCCCAGCGTCAGGCCACCCCAGCGGCCCGTGACGTGTTCCAGCGTTCCGCGCGAGGGGCACTGCCGTGAGAAGACGTCGAACGGGGAGACGTCCTCGTCACCGTCCCGCACACCCTCGGCCTCCGGCTTGCTCATGGCGCCAGCTTACGCCTGCGCAGTGCTCACCGAGGGAGAGTGCTGCACCGTAGGACGCGCGCAGGGCAGGGCCGTGGCGCAGCGGTGGTCGCGCCCTCATGGCATAGGGGAGGACGCCGGTTCGCATCCGGCCGGCCCTGCCTCACCGCCGGCTTCTCAGAAGCCGAAGTCCTGGGTCCACCAGGGGCCGCCGGAACCGAAGTGCACACCGATCCCGAGCGTCGTGTAATCGCAATTGAGAATGTTTGCGCGATGGCCGTCGCTGTTCATCCAGGCGTCCATCACGGCCTGCGCGTCGGCCTGGCCACGGGCTATGTTCTCGCCGCCGAGACCCTCCACGCCGGCCTCGGCCGCGCGGTCCCAGGGGGTGGCGCCGTCCGGGTCCGTATGGCCGAAGAAGGCGCGGGCGGCCATGTCCTCGCTGAAGTTCTGGGCGAGAGCGGTCAGCGGGGCGCTGGAGGTGACCGGGCGGCAGCCGACCTTCGCTCGCTCCTCGTTGACGAGGGCGAGCACGGCGTCCTGGGCGGAGGCGGCGGCAGGCGAGGAGGTCTCACTGCTCGGCGAAGCGGACGGCGTCCTCGGCGCGGCCGGAGCCTTCGCGGCCGGGCTCGTGCTCTTCTTCGCCTCCGGGGACGGGGCCTTGGTCCGTTCCGGCGTCCTGGTCGGCGTGGGCTTCCCGGTCTGCGCCGGCTTCCGCGTCTGCCGGCCGGCCTGCTTCGACGCGCCGGCCGACGGCTTTGCGGTGGGCGTTGCCGAGGCGGAGTCCGACGGCGCCGCGGAACGGTCCGTACCCCTACTGGCCTGCGCGGACGCGGAGCCGGACGCGCGGCCGGTCGGATCGGCGGAGGCGCCGCCCTGGGTCAGCAGGTCGGGGACGCCGCCCGCACGGACCTGGTCCGTGGCGGAGCTGCCGCTGACGCTGTAGGTGTCGCCGCCGGGCAGCAGACCCGACGCGACGGCGACGGCGCCGACGGCCACGGCAGCGGAGACACCGAGCAGTCCGGTGCGCAAGGGGGCGGCGCTCCGCTTCTTCCGGCGAGCACCGCGGCGTCCGTCGGCGGCGTCCGCCGCCTGCTGCTCAGCTGCGGGGGCTGCGCCTGCGCGTCGATGGCGTCCCATGCGCTGTGCCTTCCTCGTGCTCGGAGCGCCGCTGTGACGTCACCGTGTCAACCGTCCGGCTCACCCGATCGGGTGAGCTATTGCGAGGGGACTGTACGCCATGGCGTATTCGGGCGACGTGCTCCTCGCGTAATCCGCCGGTTAGCGTTCGGGCATGAACGAAGACGCACGACTCGTCGCATGGGTACGCGGCCGAGTACAGCAAGTAGGGTTCCGCTGGTTCACCAGGGCAAATGCTTTGGAGATCGGAAGCCTTACCGGCTTCGCCCTCAATCTCGACGACGGCCGGGTACAGGTCGTCGCGGAAGGGCCGCGTGAGAATTGCCACCGTCTGCTCGATTGGCTCGCCTCCGGCGACACACCCGGCGAGGTGGAAGGCGTGACTGAGATCTGGGACACGCCCCGCGGTGGTTACGACGGATTCGCGATCCGCTGATCCGGCCGGCGTGCGGGGTCCGTATCCGCTGTGTGTCCGACGCGCGGCAGGGGGTGAACAAGAGGGGCCGCGGGAGCCGGGCACCCGAAATGACCTGCGAAAGCATCCGGCACAGGAACATGGTTGCCAAGAAGTGGATGTCGTGCCAGGCTGCGGCATTGACGAAGATCTCCACGCCCCTCGGGATCCCGCAGGAGAGTCGCGCCGCATGATCGTCGAGCCGCGCGCCCCCGGGTCACCCGCCTCACGGGGTGTGATCGTGTTGACCGTCAAACTTTTTGGTGAGACGCTGAAATCCCCGCGCACCTCAGCTGTTCGGCAGTGCTGGTTCACGGCAGGACTGCAGTGACGACCGAGCCCTGTCGAACATCGCGGGTGCGATTCCCATACGACCCACACCGCATCGGTCGGTCACTCAGTGTGGAGGACCATTCATCATGGCAAAGGCGCTTCTCGGTTACGTCGGCGGTTCCGACCCGCGACTCCTCGCCGAGATGCGACGGCTTCAGAAGCGCGTCCAGGACCTGGAATCCGAGCTCGCCCGGATCCAGGACGAGAGGGATGCGCTCAGTGCCGCCGCCCAGCACCAGGAGTCGCTGCTCGACAGCATCGACATCGACGTACCCCAGGCGGAGCCCGCGCTGACCTGATCGCCGGCCCGGCCGGGCCGGTCAGGCAGCTCGGGTCTGTCGCTCAAGATCACCACCGGAAAGTCTTCGTCACGGATCGTCGTACCGGGCGCCGAGGATTGCTCGTCTCCCGCCGTTCGTGATCCGTCACGCCGACTCTGCATGATGGACAAGGGACGCTTCGGCGTCCCTTTTTTCATTCCCCCCGGCCTGTCCCCGCCCTATCCCTCTTCGCTTACCGTCTGATGTGCCCTGCACCTTCATCAGCGAAACCGAGAGTGAAAGGTAGAGTCCGGCGGCGTGCACCTCAAGGCCCTGACCCTGCGTGGTTTCAAGTCATTCGCCTCCGCCACCACCCTGCGGTTCGAACCGGGGATCACCTGCGTGGTCGGGCCCAATGGGTCCGGCAAATCCAATGTGGTGGACGCGCTCTCCTGGGTCATGGGTGAACAGGGGGCCAAAAGCCTGCGCGGCGGCAAGATGGAAGACGTGATCTTCGCCGGCACCACCGGCCGGCCGCCGCTGGGACGCGCGGAAGTGTCGTTGACCATCGACAATTCCGACGGGGCGCTGCCCATCGAGTACGCCGAAGTGACGATCACCCGGATCATGTTCCGCAACGGCGGCAGCGAATACCAGATCAATGGCGACACCTGCCGGCTGCTCGACATCCAGGAACTCCTTTCGGACTCCGGTATCGGCCGCGAGATGCACGTCATCGTCGGCCAGGGCCGGCTGGACTCCGTCCTGCACGCCGATCCGACCGGGCGCCGCGCCTTCATCGAAGAGGCGGCCGGCGTGCTGAAGCACCGCAAGCGCAAGGAGAAGGCGCTGCGGAAGCTGGAGGCGATGGGGGCCAACCTCGCCCGGGTCCAGGACCTGACCGACGAGTTGCGACGCCAGCTCAAGCCGCTGGGCAGGCAGGCCGCCGTGGCCCGCAGGGCCGCCGTCATCCAGGCCGACCTGCGTGACGCGCGGCTGCGTCTCCTCGCCGACGACCTGGTGCGGATCCGGGAGGCGCTGCGTGGTGAGATCGCCGACGAGGCGGCCCTCAAGCGGCGCAGGGAAACGGCGGAGAACGAACTCAAGGCGGCGCTCGCCCGGGAGGCGGACCTGGAGGACGAGGTCCGTCGGCTCGCGCCGCGACTCCAGCGGGCCCAGCAGACCTGGTACGAGCTCTCGCAGCTGGCCGAGAGGGTCCGCGGGACGATCTCGCTCGCCGACGCCCGGGTGAAGAGCGCCACCACCGCTCCGGAGGAGGAGCGGCGCGGACGCGATCCCGAGGACATGGAACGTGAAGCGGCCCGGATCCGCGAGCAGGAGGCCGAGCTGACGGCTGCTCTCGAGGCGGCGGAGCACGCGCTGGAGGACACGGCCGCGCACCGTGCCGACCTGGAGAGGGAGTTGGCGGCCGAGGAGCGCAGGCTCAGGGATGCCGCCCGGGCCATCGCCGACCGGCGCGAGGGCCTCGCCCGGCTGAACGGCCAGGTCAACGCCGCACGCAGCCGCGCCGGTTCGGCGCAGGCGGAGATCGACCGGCTGGCCGCCTCCCGTGATGCGGCTCAGGAGCGGGCGGTCGCGGCGCAGGAGGAGTACGAGCAGCTCAGGGCCGAGGTCGAGGGCCTGGACGCGGACGACGCGGAACTGGCCGAGCGACACGAGGAGGCCAAACGGCATCTCGCGCGGGCGGAGACCACCCTCGGCGAGGCACGGGACGCGGCCACCGGGGCGGAGCGCAAGCGCGCGGCGGTCGCGGCCCGGCACGAGGCGCTCTCGCTGGGGCTGCGCCGCAAGGACGGCACCGGGGCACTGCTCGAAGCGGGAGACCGGCTCCCGGGCCTGCTCGGGCCGGCGGCGGAGCTGCTCACGGTGACCCCGGGATACGAGATCGCGGTGGCGGCGGCGCTAGGGGCGGCGGCCGACGCCGTCGCGGTGGCGGACCCGGCCACCGCGGCGGACGCGATCCGCCTGCTGCGCAAGCAGGACGCCGGGCGGGCCGCCCTGGTGCCGGCCGGCGCCGGAGGCGGGCAGGTCCCCGCCCAGGGGGCGGAGCAGACGGTCGCGTCCGCCGCTCCGGTGCCCGCCGCCGGCCACGTACCCGGTCAGGCCACGGGAGCGGAGCACGCCCTCACCGTCCGGGCGGCGGAGACGGGTCCCTCCGCGGCCGGCCCGGCCCTCGCCACGGAGGGACCCGAGGCGCCGGCCGTCGCCGCACTGGTGCGGGGGCCGGCCGGACTGATGGCCGCCGTACGGCGGCTCGTGCGTGACATGGTCGTCGTGGGGACGCTGGAGGACGCCGAGGACCTGGTCACCGCCCACCCCGGCCTGACCGCCGTGACGGTGGAGGGTGACGTCCTGGGCTCCCACTTCGCGCACGGCGGTTCGGCCGGGGCGCCCAGCCTGCTGGAGGTGCAGGCCTCCGTCGACGAGGCCGCCGCGGAGCTGGCCGAGCTCGCCGTACGGTGCGAGGAACTCGCGGCGGACCAGCGCCACGCGGTCGCGCGGCGCGACGAGGCAGCTGCCCTCGTGGAGGAGCTGGGGGAGCGGCGCCGGGCCGCCGAACGGGAGAAGTCGGGCGTGGCCCAGCAGCTCGGCAGGCTGGCCGGGCAGGCCCGCGGCGCCGCCGGGGAGGCCGAACGGATGACCGCGTCCGCGGCCCGGGCCCAGGACGCGCTGGAACGGGCGACGGAGGAGGCCGAGGAGCTCGCGGAGCGGCTGCTGGTGGCGCAGGAGACACCGGTCGAGGAGGAACCGGACACCTCCGTACGGGACCGGCTCGCCGCCGACGGGGCGAACGCCCGCCAGACCGAGATGGAGGCGCGCCTCCAGGTCCGTACCCATGAGGAACGCGTCCGGGGACTCGCCGGGCGTGCCGACGCCCTGGACCGCGGGGCCAGGGCCGAGCGTGAGACCCGGGCCCGCGCCGAGCAGCGCCGTGCCCGGCTGCGCCACGAGGCGGAGGTGGCCGCGGCCGTGGCCAGCGGCGCCCGTCAGCTTCTCGCACATGTCGAGGTGTCCGTCGGACGGGCACAGCAGGAGCGGGCCATGGCGGAGGCGGCCAAGGCCGAGCGGGAGCGGGAACTGACCGCCGAACGCGCCCGGGGCCGTGACCTCAAGACCGAGCTCGACCGGCTCACCGACTCGGTGCACCGGGGCGAGGTGCTCGGGGCGGAGAAGCGGCTGCGGATGGAGCAGCTGGAGACGAAGGCGCTGGAGGAGTTCGGCGTGGAGCCGGCCGGTCTTGCCGCCGAGTACGGCCCCGACCAGCTCGTGCCGCCGTCCCCCGCCGCGGAGGGGGAGGAGCTGCCGCAGGATCCCGGACATCCCCGCAACCAGCCGAAACCGTTCGTCAGGACCGAGCAGGAGAAGCGGCTGAAGGCGGCCGAACGGGCGTACCAGCAGCTCGGGAAGGTGAATCCGCTCGCCCTCGAGGAGTTCTCGGCGCTGGAGGAACGGCACAAGTTCCTCTCCGAGCAGCTTGAAGACCTGAAGAAGACCCGGGCCGATCTGATGCAGGTGATCAAGGAAGTAGACGAGCGGGTCGAGCAGGTGTTCACCGAGGCGTTCCGCGACACGGCTCGTGAGTTCGAAGGTGTCTTCTCGCGGCTCTTCCCCGGAGGCGAGGGACGCCTCGTCCTCACCGATCCGGACAACATGCTGACGACCGGTCTGGACGTGGAGGCGAGGCCGCCGGGCAAGAAGGTCAAGCGGCTCTCGCTGCTGTCGGGTGGCGAGAGATCCCTTACGGCCGTTGCCCTCCTGGTCGCCATCTTCAAGGCGAGGCCGAGTCCGTTCTACGTCATGGACGAGGTCGAGGCGGCACTCGACGACACCAATCTGCAGCGCCTGATCCGGATCATGGAGGAGCTCCAGGAGAGTTCCCAGCTCATCGTGATCACGCATCAGAAGCGCACGATGGAGGTCGCCGACGCGCTGTACGGCGTCTCCATGCAGGGTGACGGCGTCTCCAAGGTGATCAGCCAGCGGTTGCGCTGAGACGCGTCCGGCCTGCGGATCCGCCTGCTCACACGGTCTTCACGAAATCTACAAGCCTTCAACGCGCCTTCCGGCACCCTCGGGGTACCTGTGAGTTTCCGCAGGCTTCCACCCCGGTATTGACTTCGAAACTTGAACGCATACCCTCGGCAATGTTGTTTTTGCCTTCAAGTGGTGTTCGGCTCCATGTTGTGCGCCACTGGGAGGGCTCACCCCCCACGCCTGACGTTGCGGCCAGGCATCAGGAGATTCATGTGACCAGCACAGCGCGCGGACCGGAGTCCGGAGCCAGAGAGGCCCACCCGGACCATCTCGGCCATGTCATCTTCATCACGGCAGCCGCAGCGATGGGCGGCTTCCTCTTCGGTTACGACAGCTCCGTGATCAACGGCGCCGTCGAGGCCATCCGCGACCGGTACGACATCGGATCCGGGACGCTGGCGCAGGTCATCGCCATCGCTCTGATCGGCTGTGCGATCGGAGCGGCCACTGCGGGACGCATCGCCGACCGGATCGGCCGTATCCGCTGCATGCAGATCGCCTCGGTGCTGTTCACCATCAGCGCCGTCGGTTCCGCACTGCCGTTCGCCCTGTGGGACCTCGCCATGTGGCGCGTCATCGGTGGCTTCGCCATCGGCATGGCCTCCGTCATCGGCCCGGCCTACATCGCCGAGGTCTCGCCGCCCGCCTACCGCGGCCGCCTCGGCTCCTTCCAGCAGGCCGCGATCGTCGTCGGCATCGCCATCTCGCAGCTGGTCAACTACGGCATCCTGCAGATCGCCGACGGCGACCAGCGTGGTGAGATCGCCGGCTTCGAGGCCTGGCAGTGGATGCTCGGCGTGATGGTCGTCCCCGCCATCCTGTACGGGCTCCTCTCCTTCGCGATCCCCGAGTCGCCCCGCTTCCTGATCTCCGTGGGCAAGAAGGACCGGGCCCGGAAGATCCTCGAAGAGGTCGAGGGCAAGAACGTCGATCTCGACGCGCGCGTCGACGAGATCGAGACGGCCATGCGCCGCGAGCACAAGTCCAAGTTCAGCGATCTGCTGGGCAGCCGCTTCGCGTTCCTGCCGATCGTCTGGGTCGGTATCGGCCTGTCGGTGTTCCAGCAGCTCGTCGGCATCAACGTGGCGTTCTACTACTCGGCGACGCTCTGGCAGTCCGTCGGCATCGACCCGACCGACTCGTTCTTCTACTCGTTCACCACGTCGATCATCAACATCATCGGCACCGTGATCGCGATGATCCTCGTCGACCGGGTGGGCCGGAGGCCTCTCGCGCTCGTCGGATCCATCGGTATGGCCGTCGCGCTGGCCTTCGAGGCCTGGGCCTTCTCCGCGGACCTGGTCGACGGGAAGCTGCCCACCGCCCAGGGCACCGTCGCCCTGATCGCCGCCCACGTCTTCGTGCTCTTCTTCGCACTGTCGTGGGGCGTCGTGGTCTGGGTCTTCCTCGGCGAGATGTTCCCGAACCGCATCCGCGCCGCCGCCCTGGGTGTCGCCGCCTCCGCGCAGTGGATCGCCAACTGGGCCATCACCGCGAGCTTCCCGAGCCTCGCCGACTGGAACCTGTCGGGCACGTACATCATCTACACCTGCTTCGCCGTGCTCTCGATCCCCTTCGTGCTCAGGTACGTGAAGGAGACCAAGGGCAAGGCGTTGGAGGAGATGGGCTGATCCCCGCTGCCCCTCTCCTCGACACCGGCCACCGCCCCGGCCCGGCCCATGCCGGCCCGGGGCGGTGTGCTGTCGCGCTCCGGCCCCGGCGTCCGTCACCGGGCCGGACGCCGGCCGGTTCGGCGGCCCCGCGGACGGACGGGCGCGGGAGCGCCGCGTACGCCCCTGCCGCGACGGCCGGACAGCCCGCAACGACCTGGGCCGGGCGGGAGGGACCGGGCCGGGTGGTGACGACGGCAGGGACCCGGTCGGTGCGCTCCGCGTCGGGGACAGGATCCGGGTCGCGGTTCTCCAGGGGCAGCGGCGTAGCTTTACGGCCAAACGGTGCATAACGTCTCCGTGGGCCGTTGCCCGTCCGCCGCAACCGCGCCCGGACCACAGCCGTGGCCGATACTGGACGCGTTATGGAAATCGTCATCCTTGCTGTAGTCATCGCCCTGGTCGCGGTCGGCCTGATCAGCGGGCTCGTGGTCAGCAGCCGCAAGAAGAAGCAGCTGCCGCCCTCGGCACCGTCGAGCACGCCGACCATCACTCCTCC
This sequence comes from Streptomyces sp. B1I3, assembly GCF_030816615.1. Lineage (NCBI taxonomy): Bacteria > Bacillati > Actinomycetota > Actinomycetes > Kitasatosporales > Streptomycetaceae > Streptomyces > Streptomyces sp. B1I3. The sequence continues at coordinate 2,458,264 of NZ_JAUSYD010000001.1, read as the reverse complement.
CGCCGAACCCCGTGTCGGCGAGGAACCCGAGGCGCCGCGCGACGAAGCGCGGCGCACCATCGAGGAGGTCGGTCTCCCCGGCACCGAGGTTCCCGTCGAGGAAGCCCCGGTGGTCATCGAGCCGGAGACTCCCGCGCTCGAGGTGCCCGAGCCCACCGCGGGCCGTCTGGTGCGGCTCCGCGCCCGGCTCGCCCGCTCGCAGAACTCCCTGGGCAAGGGGCTGCTCACGCTCCTGTCCCGCGACAACCTCGACGAGGACACCTGGGAGGAGATCGAGGACACGCTCCTCACCGCCGACGTCGGCGTCGCTCCCACCCAGGAACTGGTGGAGCGGCTCCGTGAGCGGGTCCGTGTCCTCGGCACCCGTACGCCCGAAGGGCTGCGCGCGCTGCTGCGCGAGGAACTCATCACCCTGCTGGGCCCCGACTTCGACCGCACGGTCAGGACGGAGGGCGGCGAGGAGACGCCGGGCGTCGTGTTGGTCGTCGGGGTCAACGGCACCGGTAAGACCACCACCACGGGCAAGCTCGCCAGGGTGCTCGTCGCGGACGGCCGCAGCGTCGTGCTCGGTGCGGCCGACACCTTCCGTGCCGCCGCCGCCGATCAGCTCCAGACCTGGGGCGAGCGCGTCGGCGCCCGTACGGTCCGCGGGCCCGAAGGCGGCGACCCCGCGTCGATCGCCTTCGACGCGGTCAAGGAAGGCATCGCCGAGGGTGCTGACGTGGTGCTCATCGACACCGCGGGCCGGCTGCACACCAAGACGGGCCTGATGGACGAGCTCGGCAAGGTCAAGAGGGTCGTGGAGAAGCACGGGCCGCTCGACGAGATCCTCCTCGTCCTCGACGCCACCACCGGGCAGAACGGCCTCGTGCAGGCGCGGGTGTTCGCCGAGGTCGTCGACATCAGCGGCATCGTCCTCACCAAGCTGGACGGCACCGCCAAGGGCGGCATCGTCATCGCCGTCCAGCGCGAGCTCGGCGTGCCGGTGAAGCTCATCGGCCTCGGCGAGGGTCCGGACGACCTCGCCCCGTTCGAGCCGGGGGCCTTCGTCGACGCGCTGATCGGCGACTGATCCGCGTTCCCGCCGCGGCGCCCGAAGGGCGGTGAGCCTTCCCCGGACCGGGGAAGGCTCACCGCCCTTCGGCGTTCACCAGCGGTGGCATATGTACGCCAGGGTGCCCAGCAGCAGGCGTGCCTGCGGGGGAGTGGCCGCCGTGTCCGGCACAGGCGCGCGGAGCCAGCGGACCGGGCCGAGACCGGCGAGGTCCGACGGGGGCGCCGTGATGTGGGAACCCGGGCCCAGCGCCCGCAGGTCCAGGTCCGCGTCGTCCCAGCCCATCCGGTAGAGCAGCCCGGGCAGCCCGGCCGCGGCCCCGGGGGCGACGAAGAACTGGGTCCGGCCGGTCGGTGTCACCGTGACCGGCCCCAGCGGCAGACCCATGCGCTCCATCCGGGCGAGGGCGCGCCGGCCGGCGGCCTCCGCGACGTCGAGCACGTCGAAGGTCCGGCCCACCGGCAGCAGCATCGAGGCGCCCGGAACCCGCGCCCAGGCGTCCGCGGCGGCCTGGAGGGAGGCGCCCGCCGGAACCTCGTCGGCGAAGTCCAGCGGATGGGCACCGGGGGCGGGACAGGCGGCGTCGCCGCACGAGCAGACGCCGGACACGGCCCGGGCGCCCGGCGCCACCGCCCAGCCCCGGAGCCCTGTGTACTCGGCCACCGCGGTCGCCCCGGCCGTACGGCCGCGGCGCCACGAGCCCGGTCGCATCTCGCGGATGCCGCCGATCGTGAAGCCCATGCACCCTCCAACGGGTCCGACTCACCGGTGGTTACGACCCGGAGCCCCTGCGGTCCTCCGGTGACGGCGATCCGGCGGCACGGCGGTGGCGCCACAGGGGCGTGCGCCACCAGAACGCGCCCCTGAATGCTTCACTCCGCTCGTCACTGATCGCGGTCTGTCAAGTGAATCGTGGACGGGGCGCGGCGCGTTCATCCGAAGGGGTGGCGAATGGTGGCGTTTCTGCAACCACCCTCGCCGGAGCGGTGATCGAGGGATTACTGTCGGTACTCGATCCTGCAATTGCATGTGCGCTCGTGGGTATGCCCCGGGCAATTCGACTTACTGTTCGATGGTGGCGATGGCCGTACAGACTGCACCCAGGCACAGCACTCTGATAGAGGTTCGCGCGACAGGTTTCGGCGGGGATGGGGGCGTTCCAGTGGTTGGCAGCGGCGCAGACGAGACGAGTGCCGGAAAGCGCTCCAACGGCCAGTTGGGATCGTGGTTCGTCCGCAGCGGCTGGTCCAAGGGTGAGCTCGCCCGCCAGGTGAACCGGCGGGCCCGCCAGATGGGCGCCCACCACATCAGCACCGACACCTCCCGGGTGCGACGCTGGCTCGACGGCGAACAGCCCCGCGAGCCGATCCCGCGCATCCTCTCCGAGCTCTTCTCCGAGCGCTTCGGCACCGTGGTGGCCGTCGAGGACCTCGGACTGCGCGCGGCCCACCAGTCACCCTCGGTCGCCGGGGTCGACCTGCCCTGGGCGGGGCCGCAGACCGTCGCCCTGCTCAGCGAGTTCTCCCGCAGCGACCTGATGCTGGCCCGGCGTGGTTTCCTCGGCAGCTCCCTGGCCCTGGCGGCGGGACCCACCCTCATCGAGCCCATGCAGCGCTGGCTGGTGCCCGTCGCCCCCTCGGCCGGCCCGGATCCCGGACAGGCCTCCACCGGCTCCCGGCCCTCACGTCTCTCCTCGCCCGAGCTCGACCTGCTGGAGTCCACCACGGCGATGTTCCGCCAGTGGGACGCCCAGTGCGGCGGCGGACTGCGCCGCAAGGCCGTCGTCGGCCAGCTCCACGAGGTCACCGACCTGCTGCAGGAGCCGCAGCCCGAGGCGACCGCCAGACGCCTTTTCCGCTGCGCGGCCGAGCTGGCCGAGCTCGCGGGGTGGATGAGCTACGACGTGGGCCTGCAGCCCACCGCCCAGAAGTACTTCGTGCTCGCCCTGCACGCCTCCAAGGAGGCCGGCGACAAGCCACTCGGGTCGTACATCCTGTCGAGCATGAGCCGTCAGATGATCCACCTCGGGCGGCCCGACGACGCCCTCGAACTCATCCACCTCGCGCAGTACGGCAGCCGGGACTGCGCCACGGGGCGCACCCAGGCCATGCTGTATGCGATGGAGGCCCGGGCGTACGCCAACATGGGCCAGCCGGGCAAGTGCAAGCGGGCCGTCCGGATGGCCGAGGACACCTTCGCCGACGCCGTCCTCGACGACGAGACCGAGCCCGATTGGATCCGCTTCTTCTCCGACGCCGAACTGCACGGCGAGAACGCCCACTCCTACCGGGACCTCGCCTACGTGGCGGGCCGCAGTCCCACGTACGCCTCGCTCGCCGAACCCGTCATGGCGCGCGCCGTGGAGCTCTTCGGCGAGGACGACGAACACCAGAGGTCGTACGCGCTCAACCTGATCGGCATGGCCACCGTGCACCTCCTCAAGCGCGAACCGGAGCAGTCGACCGTGCTGGCCACCCGGGCCCTGAAGATCGCCAAGAGGGTCAGGTCCGAGCGGGTCAACACCCGGCTCCGCAAGACCGTCGACACCGCCGCCAGGGACTTCGGCGACATCCCCGAGGTGGCCCGGCTCACCGACCTGCTCACCGAACAGCTCCCGGAGACCGCCGAAGCGGTCTGACCGGGCCACCGGCCACCGGCCACGACAGCCGTCCCGTACACCCCGACTCGGCTCCCCCATCGCCAGGTCAGCGGACGACTGCCGTGGCCGGTTCCCGTCCTGCCGCGCTCCGGCAGGACGGCACCGCACCGTATGCGGCGTGGGCAGCATGGTAGGCAGCACACCGGGTCCGCCACTCCCGGTTCATTCGGACGTAACACGCCCGGTCCCTTCGTCACTGCGGTGAAACATCGTGCGGCATTCGTGGAAACGGCGCTGCGCCAATCTCATGGCGCATAACCGGCCCGCACCTTTTCACAGTGGTCCCGCACCCCCGCACGTGGCCGCACCGACGACGAGGAGACGCCGATGCCCCCAGGCATCACGACGCTTGCCGCAGACGCCCCTGAGCTGTCTGCCGCCAACACAGGGTTCATGCTCATCTGTACCGCTATGGTGATGCTCATGACCCCGGGCCTGGCCTTCTTCTACGGAGGCATGGTCCGCGTCAAGAGCACCCTGAACATGCTGATGATGAGCTTCATCAGCCTCGGGATCGTCACGGTCCTGTGGGTGCTCTACGGGTTCAGTCTCGCCTTCGGCAGCGACGTCGGCTCCGTCCTCGGCTGGAGTTCGGACTTCGTGGGCCTCAGCGGCATCGGTGTCACCGAGCTGTGGGACGGCTACACCATCCCCACCTACGTCTTCGCGGTCTTCCAGCTGATGTTCGCCGTGCTCACCCCGGCCCTCATCAGCGGCGCCCTCGCCGACCGGGTCAAGTTCACCTCCTGGGCCCTCTTCATCACCCTGTGGGTCACCGTCGTCTACTTCCCGGTCGCGCACTGGGTCTGGGGCGCCGGCGGCTGGCTCTTCGAGCTGGGCGTCATCGACTTCGCGGGGGGGACGGCGGTCCACATCAACGCCGGTGCCGCGGCGCTCGGTGTGATCCTCGTGATCGGCAAGCGGGTGGGCTTCAAGAAGGACCCGATGCGGCCGCACAGCCTGCCGCTCGTCATGCTCGGCGCCGCCCTCCTGTGGTTCGGCTGGTTCGGCTTCAACGCGGGCTCGTGGCTCGGCAACGACGACGGTGTCGGCGCGGTCATGTTCGTCAACACCCAGGTCGCCACCGGTGCGGCCGTCCTGGGCTGGCTCGCCTACGAGAAGATCCGCCACGGCTCCTTCACCACCCTGGGCGCCGCCTCCGGCGCCGTCGCCGGGCTCGTCGCCATCACCCCGGCCGGCGGTGCGGTCAGCCCGCTCGGCGCCATCGCGATCGGCGTGATCGCCGGTGTCCTGTGCGCCATGGCCGTCGGCCTGAAGTACAGGTTCGGCTACGACGACTCCCTCGACGTCGTCGGCGTCCACCTCGTCGGCGGCATCCTCGGCTCCCTGCTCGTCGGCATCTTCGCCACCGGCGGTGTGCAGTCCGACGCCAAGGGCCTCTTCTACGGCGGCGGCCTCGACCAGCTCGGCAAGCAGGCCGTCGGAGTCCTCGCGGTCCTGGCGTACTCTCTCGTCGTCTCCGCGGTCCTCGCCTTCCTGCTCGACAGGACGATCGGGATGCGGGTCAGCGAGGACGACGAGGTCTCCGGCATCGACCAGGTCGAGCACGCCGAGACCGCATACGACTTCAGCGGCGCGGGCGGTGGCTCGGCCCCCCGCACCACGGCGCCGGCGACCGGCACGACGGCAGCCCCGACGAACAAGAAGGTGGACGCATGAAGCTCATCACCGCAGTCGTGAAGCCCCACCGGCTTGACGAGATCAAGGAGGCCCTCCAGGCCTTCGGCGTCCAGGGCCTCACGGTCACGGAGGCCAGCGGCTACGGGCGTCAGCGCGGCCACACCGAGGTCTACCGCGGAGCCGAGTACACCGTCGACCTCGTACCGAAGATCCGCATCGAGGTCCTCGTCGAGGACGGGGACGCCGAACAGCTCATCGACGTGGTCGTCAAGGCGGCCCGTACGGGCAAGATCGGTGACGGGAAGGTCTGGAGCGTCCCGGTCGAGACCGCGATCCGCGTACGGACCGGCGAACGCGGACCGGACGCACTCTGACCGACGGATCCGACCCCGGCCACGGCGCGGACCGAGCAGACGGAAAGGCAGCTGGGTGACGAGCACCGAAGTGACCACCGAATCAGAGGACTCGGGACCCAGCGGCTACGCGGCGGCCCGGCTGCGCCTCCTCCAGGAGGAGGCGCAGCCAGGGCCGCCGCGCCGTGCCGCCCTGGCCCGGCTCACCGACGACTGGCTGGGCGCCCTGTTCTCCGCAGCCGCCGAGGCGACGGGCGTCCGCGGCGCGGCCCTGGCCGCCGTCGGCGGGTACGGGCGCGGCGAACTCTCCCCGCGCAGCGACCTCGACCTCGTGCTCCTGCACGACGGCAGTGCCGACGCCGCAGCCGTCGCGGCACTCGCCGACCGGATCTGGTACCCGGTGTGGGACCTCGGCCTGGCCCTCGACCACTCCGTACGCACCCCCGGCGAGGCACGGGCGACCGCGCGGGAGGACCTCAAGGTCCACCTCGGTCTCCTCGACGCGCGGCCCGTCGCCGGAGACCTCGGTCTGGTCGCGGGAGTACGCACCGCGATCCTCGCCGACTGGCGCAACCAGGCCGCCGAACGCCTTCCCGCGCTCGACGCGCTCTGCCGTGAACGGGCCGAGCGCATGGGTGAGCTCCAGTTCCTGCTGGAGCCCGACCTCAAGGAGGCCCGGGGCGGCCTCCGGGACGCCACCGCCCTGCGCGCCGTCGCCGCGTCCTGGGTCGCCGACGCCCCGCGCGAAGGCCTCGCCGAAGCGCGCCGCACCCTCCTGGACGTCCGCGACGCCCTCCACCTCGCCACCGGCCGGGCCACCGACCGCCTCGCCCTGCAGGAACAGGAACAGGTCGCCCGGGCACTCGGCCTCCTCGACTCCGACGCCCTGCTGCGCCAGGTGTACGAAGCCGCCCGGACCGTCTCCTACGCCACCGACGTCACCTGGCGCGAGGTCAACCGCGTCCTGCGCGCCCGCTCCGTGCGGCCCAGGCTGCGGGCGCTGCTCGGCGGGGGGCCCAAAGCCGCCCCGGAGCGCACCCCGCTCGCCGAGGGCGTCGTCGAGGCCGAGGGCGAAGTCGTGCTCGCGCGCACCGCGCGCCCGGAGAAGGATCCCGTCCTGACCCTGCGGGCCGCCGCGGCGGCGGCCGAGTCCGGACTGCCGCTCTCCCGGCACCTCGTACGTCACCTCAGGACCGCGGCCCAGCCGCTGCCCGTGCCGTGGCCCGCGGAGGCCCGCGAGGAACTCGTCACCCTGCTCGGTGCGGGAGAGGCCACCGTCGGCGTCTGGGAGGCCCTCGAGGCGGAGGGCATCGTCACCCGCCTGCTGCCCGACTGGGAGCGGGTCCACTGCCGCCCGCAGCACAACCCCGTCCACACCTGGACCGTCGACCGCCACCTCGTCGAGACGGCCGTCCGGGCCTCCTCCCTCACCCGTCGCGTCGGCCGCCCCGACCTCCTCCTGGTAGCGGCCCTGCTCCACGACATCGGCAAGGGCTGGCCGGGGGACCACTCCGTCGCCGGAGAGGTCATCGCCCGGGACATGGCCGCCCCGCATCGGCTTCGACAAGCAGGACGTGGGCGTCGTGGCCACCCTCGTGCGTCACCACCTGCTGCTCATCGAGACGGCCACCCGGCGCGACCTCGACGACCCCGCCACCGTGCGCTCCGTCGCCACCGCCGTGAAGAGCGCCTCCACCCTGGAGCTCCTGCACGCCCTCACCGAGGCCGACGCGCTGGCCACCGGGCCCGCCGCCTGGAGTTCCTGGCGTGCCTCCCTCGTCACCGACCTCGTCAGGCGCGTGGCCGCGCTGCTGGCCGGCGAGGAACCCGCCGAACCGGAGCCGCTCGCCCCCAGCGCCGAACAGGAACGCCTGGCCGTCGAGTCCCTGCGTACCGGCGAACCCGCCCTCGCCCTGCACACCCAGCCGGAGCCGGCCTCCGAGGACGGCGAACCGGAACCCGTCGGCGTCGAACTCCTCATCGCCCTGCCCGACCGCCCCGGGGTGCTGCCCGCGGCGGCCGGGGTGCTCGCCCTGCACCGGCTCACCGTCAGGGCCGCCGACCTGCGCGCGGTCGAGCTCCCCACCGAGCTGGGTGAATCGGCCGGCCTGCTGGTCCTCAGCTGGAGGGTCGCGGCCGAGTACGGGTCCCTCCCGCAGGCCGCCCGGCTCCGCTCCGACCTCGTACGCGCCCTGGACGGCTCGCTGGACATCCGGGCCAGGCTGGCCGAACGTGAAGCCGCCTATCCGCGGCGGCGCGGGGTGAAGGCACCGCCGCCCCGGGTGACCGTGGCCCCGACGGGCTCACGGCTCGCCACGGTGATCGAGGTGCGCGCCCAGGACGCCCCGGGACTCCTGCACCGGATCGGCCGGGCGCTGGAGCAGAGTGCGGTCCGGGTGCGCAGCGCCCACGTCTCGACGCTCGGGGCGAACGCGGTGGACGCGTTCTACGTCACGGACGGGGACGGCGAACCGCTGGCCCGGGAGAAGGCGGCGGAAGTCGCCCGGGACGTCGAGAAGGCGCTGGGCTGAGCCCTCCGGCCACGTCCCGAAGCCCTCGTCCGTCACGAGAAACGGGCGAGGGCTTCGCGTTCTCCGGCGTCCGGATACCCTGGAGGGCGACTGACCTGCCCCGCCCCCGACCCTGAGGACCGACGAGCGCCGTGTTCGATACTCTCTCCGACCGCCTTAGCGCGACTTTCAAAAACCTCAGGGGCAAGGGCCGCTTGTCCGAGGCGGACATCGACGCCACGGCTCGCGAGATCCGTATCGCCCTCCTCGAGGCGGATGTCGCCCTCCCCGTCGTCCGCGCGTTCATCGCCAACGTCAAGGAGCGGGCGCGCGGCGTCGAGGTCTCCCAGGCGCTGAACCCGGCCCAGCAGGTCGTCAAGATCGTCAACGACGAGCTCGTCGGCATCCTCGGCGGCGAGACCCGGCGGCTGCGGTTCGCCAAGAACCCGCCCACCGTGATCATGCTCGCGGGTCTGCAGGGTGCCGGTAAGACCACCCTCGCCGGAAAGCTCGGTCTCTGGCTCAAGAGCCAGGGCCACTCCCCGCTGCTCGTCGCCTGCGACCTCCAGCGCCCCAACGCCGTCAACCAGCTGAGCGTCGTCGCTGACCGCGCGGGTGTCGCGGTGTACGCGCCGGAGCCGGGCAACGGCGTGGGCGACCCGGTCAAGGTCGCCAAGGACTCCATCGAGTTCGCCAAGGCCAAGGTCCACGACATCGTGATCGTCGACACCGCCGGCCGCCTCGGTATCGACGAGGAGCTGATGCGGCAGGCCGCGGACATCCGCGACGCGGTCAGCCCCGACGAGATCCTCTTCGTCGTCGACGCGATGATCGGCCAGGACGCGGTCAACACCGCCGAGGCCTTCCGCGACGGCGTCGGCTTCGACGGCGTGGTCCTCTCCAAGCTCGACGGTGACGCCCGCGGTGGCGCCGCCCTCTCGATCGCCCATGTCACGGGCAAGCAGATCATGTTCGCGTCGAACGGTGAGAAGCTCGAGGACTTCGACGCCTTCCACCCCGACCGCATGGCCTCCCGCATCCTCGACATGGGTGACCTGCTCACCCTGATCGAGCAGGCGGAGAAGACGTTCAGTCAGGAAGAGGCCGCCAAAATGGCCTCCAAGCTGGCGTCGAGCAAGGGCAAGGACTTCACGCTCGACGACTTCCTGGCGCAGATGGAGCAGGTCAGGAAGATGGGCTCCATCTCCAAGCTGCTCGGGATGCTGCCCGGCATGGGGCAGATCAAGGACCAGATCAACAACATCGACGAGCGCGACGTGGACCGTACGGCCGCGATCATCAAGTCGATGACCCCGAAGGAACGCGCCGAGCCGACCATCATCAACGGCTCGCGCCGGGCCCGTATCGCCAAGGGTTCGGGTGTCGACGTCTCCGCGGTGAAGAACCTCGTCGAACGGTTCTTCGAGGCCCGCAAGATGATGTCGAAGATGGCCCAGGGCGGCGGGATGCCGGGAATGCCGGGGATGCCGGGCATGGGTGGCGGCCCCGGCCGTCAGAAGAAGCAGATCAAGCAGGCCAAGGGCAAGCGCAAGAGCGGCAACCCGATGAAGCGCAAGGCGGAGGAGCAGGCCGCCGCGGCCCGCCGTGAGCAGGCGGCGCAGGGCGGTGCGTTCGGTCTGCCCGCCCAGGAGGACAAGAACTTCGAGCTGCCGGACGAGTTCAAGAAGTTCATGGGCTGACCGGTTCCCGGGCCGGCCGGTCCACGGCCGGTCGGGCCGCCCTGGCCACCCAGGACCAGGAACCACGTGACGAAGGGGCGCTCCGCTCGGCGGGGCGCCCCTTCGGCGCTGTCTGTCCGGCCCGTCCGGCTCAGGACGGCGTTCCTACGCCACGCACACCAGGTAGCGGAACACATTCGGCATCCAGACCGTGCCGTCGTGGCGCACGTGCGGGTGGAGGGCCTCGGCGACCTCCTTCTCGACCTGGGAGCGGTCCGTCGCCCGTATCGCCGCGTCGAACAGCCCGGTCGACAGCAGACCGCGCACCGCGCTGTCCACGTCCGCGTAACCGAAGGGGCAGGACACCCGGCCCGAGCCGTCGGGCTTCAGCCCGGCCCGCGCGGCGACCTCCTCCAGATCGTCCCGCAGCGCCGGCCGCCAGTCGTTCCCTGAGCGCGGGGTGCGTGCCGACTCGGCGAGCCGGCTCGCCACCCGGAGCACCGGGGCGGTGGCGCACCGCTCCGGCGGCCCCCAGCCGGTCAGGACCACGGTGGCTCCGCGCGCGGCCAGCGGGACGGCCGAGGCCAGCGCGGGCGCCAGGCCCTCGGAGTCGCCGGTCGTGCAGCCGATCGGGTTGAACGCGGTGAGCAGGTTGTACCGCGCCTGGCCGGCCGGAGCGGCCGCCGCAGGAGCGCCCTCGACGAGCCTCGCGCGAGCCTCGGGCCCCGCGCGGCGCGGCGCGGGCTCCGGGCCCGGATCGGACACGAGGCGCTTCCGTGCCAGGGCGAGCCGTTCACGGTCGGTGTCGACGCCGGTGACGCGCGCCCCTCGCGAGGCCGCGATCAGCAGCGCGAGCCCGGAACCGCAGCCGATGGAGAGCATCCGGGTGCCGGCTCCCACTTCGAGCCGGTCGAACACCGCTTCGTAGAGCGGTGCCAGCATGCGCTCCTGGATCTCGGCCCAGTCACGGGCACGGGTACCGGCATCCACCGGGGCGGACGAGTCCGCGTACCTCTGGTGCCGGACGAGCGTTGGTGTCATGGAATGCGCCCCAATCCGCCGAGAGTTCGGTCGTGCCCGAGTTCGGTCCCCCTGGTGTATGCGCCCCGCAGCCCCCGTATGCCAGAGAACTCCGCATCAGCGGTTCCGTCTAGGGGTTGGATGGGGTCGGATGGCAGTGCCCACGTGCTCCGGTCGTGCGCCCCCGGATCCGGGTCGTGACGGCGGGGCCGGGACCAGCACGCCTGCTGCTCGCTTCCTCACAGTCTTACCCGACACGCGAGCCGCAGCACGTCGAGAGCCTCGCGGCCGGGCCGGTGGGGGCGTTCGGCGCTCCTTCCGCGCGCCGGGTAGGGTCGGCCGGTGGCGGCCGTCGCCTGCCGGGGGACCCCTTCTACGCGCCGGTGCGTAGGGCACCACCCACTCGGGTGCGTACAGCACGCTACGTACCGCCTTGGTGTGAGCTGTGTGACTTCTCCGCAGATCAGGGCACCCGCCCTCGTCCGGACGCATCAACGGCAACTGAACTGGTACGTGCAAATTATTTGAGATGCCCCGGAATAGGAACACCGGAGCAGTCAGGCTCGTTGTCACGACGTGAGCACGACACCACCTGTACTTGCCGCAGAGCTGGCACAGGCGTGGGCCGACATTCAGCGGTACCACCCCGAGCTGCCCGATCTTGCCGCGCCAGAGTCCCTGATCGGAGAGTCCTCGTCCGCCTGTGGCGCCGAGCTCTCCTTCGAACGACTGCTCCACGAGGCAGTCCACGGCATCGCCGCCGCGAGAGGTGTCCGGGACACCTCCCGGGCCGGCCGTTACCACAACCGACGTTTCCTCGCGATCGCCGAGGAACTGGGCCTCGATCATGCCGAGGAGCCCCACCCCAGCAGCGGATTCTCGCTGGTGACGCTGAATCCCGAGGCCAAACGCAGATACCGCCCGACCACGGAACGGCTGCAGCGCGCACTCAAGGCGCACACCGTGGCCACCGCCGCGGACACCAAGCGCTCCTTCCGCGGTCCCGCCGCCCGGCACGGATCCTCCGGAGGAGGCGTGCGGGTCAAGGCCGTCTGTGACTGCGGGCGCAACGTGCGCGTCGTCCCGTCGGTCCTCGCCCAGGCGCCGATCGTCTGCGGCGGGTGCGGCAAGCCCTTCCGGATCCCCGAAGCGGCGGTCGCGGTGGGGTGACCCGACGTGGTGTGGCACAATGGTCAGCTGTACTCGACAGTCGCATAGGACCCCTCTCTCCTCCGGCTGACGCGTCCATCGGGCACCCGAGTACCGCAACCCCACGTGGCATCTTTTGTGCCCAACCACGTCAGAGACCAGGAGACACCACTTCCGTGGCAGTCAAGATCAAGCTGAAGCGTCTGGGCAAGATCCGTTCGCCTCACTACCGCATCGTCGTCGCCGACTCCCGTACCCGCCGTGACGGCCGGGCCATCGAGGAGATCGGCCTGTACCACCCGGTGCAGAACCCCTCGCGCATCGAGGTCAACTCGGAGCGCGCGCAGTACTGGCTGTCCGTCGGCGCCCAGCCGACCGAGCCGGTCCTCGCGATCCTGAAGCTCACCGGTGACTGGCAGGCCCACAAGGGCCTCCCGGCCCCCGCGCCGCTGCTGCAGCCGGAGCCCAAGGCCGACAAGCGTGCCCTGTTCGAGGCCCTGAACACGGACGGCGACGAGGCCAAGGGTGAGGCCATCACCCAGAAGGCCAAGAAGTCGGACAAGAAGGCGGACGAGGCGGCCGACGCCGCGTCCACCGAGTCGACCGAGGCCTGAGCATGCTCGAGGAGGCTCTTGAGCACCTCGTGAAGGGCATCGTCGACAACCCCGACGATGTGCAGGTCGCCTCGCGTGACCTGCGCAGGGGACGTGTGCTGGAGGTCCGGGTCCACCCCGACGACCTCGGCAAGGTGATCGGCCGCAACGGCCGCACCGCACGCGCCCTGCGTACCGTCGTGGGTGCCATCGGCGGACGTGGGATCCGTGTCGACCTCGTCGATGTGGACCAGGTTCGCTGAAAGAGTTGAACACCGGCCGGGGCCGGGGAGGGCTTTCGAGCCGTCCCCGGCCTTTGTCGTCCGTACATGACCGCCTCCTCAGTACACGATCACCGGGAGTAACAGCGTGCAGTTGGTAGTGGCGCGGATCGGCCGCGCCCATGGCATCAAGGGCGAGGTCACCGTCGAGGTGCGCACCGACGAGCCCGAGCTCCGCCTCGGGCCCGGGGCCGTGCTGGCCACGGAACCGGCAGAGACAGGGCCTCTGACGATCGAGACCGGACGGGTGCACAGCGGCAGGCTACTGCTGCGTTTCGAGGGCGTACGCGACCGCACGGCGGCCGAGGCACTCCGCAACACCCTGCTGATCGCCGATGTGGACCCGGCCGAACTGCCGGAGGACCCCGAAGAGTTCTACGACCACCAGCTGATGGACCTCGACGTGGTGCTCGCGGACGGCACGGAGATCGGCCGGATCACCGAGATCACCCACCTGCCCTCGCAGGACCTGTTCATCGTGGAGCGCCCGGACGGCAGCGAGGTGATGATCCCGTTCGTCGAGGAGATCGTCACCGAGATCGACCTCGAGGAGCAGCGTGCCGTCGTCTCCCCGCCACCCGGCCTGATCGACGAGAGCGAGGCCGTGGTCGCCTCCGCCCGGGACGCCGAGGCGGAGGGCGAGGGTGGGGCAGCCGGAGAGGCACCGGCGTCCGGCGAGGCACCGGCGTCCGGCGAGGCACCGGCGTCCGGCGAGGCACCGGCGTCCGGCGAGGCGCCGGGGGAGGCTTCCGGCGGGGCGAAGCAGGGTGACGCGTGATGCGGCTCGACGTCGTCACGATCTTCCCCGAATACCTGGAACCGCTGAACGTCTCGCTCGTCGGCAAGGCGCGTGCCCGCGGCCGGCTGGACGTGCACGTCCACGACCTGCGGAACTGGACGCACGACCGGCACAACACCGTGGACGACACCCCGTACGGCGGTGGCCCCGGCATGGTCATGAAGACCGAGCCGTGGGGCGAGGCCCTGGACGACGTCCTGGCCGACGGCTACGAGGCCGGGGCGCACTCCCCCGTGCTCGTGGTGCCCACGCCCAGTGGCCGGCCCTTCACCCAGGAGCTGGCGGTCGGGCTGTCCGAGCGGCCGTGGCTGATCTTCGCTCCCGCGAGGTACGAGGGCATCGACCGCCGTGTGATGGACGAGTACGCCACCCGGATGCCCGTCGTGGAGGTCTCCATCGGGGACTACGTCCTGGCGGGCGGGGAAGCGGCCTGCCTGGTGATCACGGAGGCTGTGGCCAGGCTGCTGCCCGGAGTGCTGGGCAACGCCGAATCGCACCGGGACGACTCCTTCGCGCCCGGAGCGATGGCCGATCTGCTGGAGGGTCCCGTCTACACGAAGCCCCCCGAGTGGCGCGGGCGCGGTATCCCGGATGTGCTCCTCAGCGGTCATCACGGCCGTATCGCACGCTGGCGACGGGACGAGGCCTTCCGCCGCACCGCCCTCAACCGCCCCGATCTCATCGAGCGTTGCGAGGCGGCCGGCTTCGACAAGAAGGACCGCGAGATCCTCTCCATCCTCGGCTGGTCCCCGGAGCCCGGTGGGCGATTTTGGCGCAGGGCCGGCGCCGTGGAAGAATAGGCCCGCTGTACGTCCGGTGTGCGCCCCTGCCACAGGGGGAAAGACGCCCGCCCGATGTGATCAGCATCCGAACTTCACTCTCTCCCGTCGATGACCTGTGGCATCGGCGAAGAAAGCAGACAACATGGCTTCCCTGCTCGACGGCCTCAACGCCGCCTCGCTCCGTACCGACCTCCCGGCGTTCCGCCCCGGTGACACGGTCAACGTCCACGTGCGCGTGATCGAGGGCAACCGCTCCCGTATCCAGCAGTTCAAGGGCATCGTCATCCGCCGTCAGGGCTCGGGCGTCAGCGAGACCTTCACGGTCCGCAAGGTCTCCTTCAGCGTCGGCGTCGAGCGCACCTTCCCGGTGCACAGCCCGATCTTCGAGAAGATCGAGCTCGTCACCCGCGGTGACGTCCGTCGCGCCAAGCTGTACTTCCTCCGTGAGCTGCGCGGCAAGGCCGCGAAGATCAAGGAGAAGCGCGACCGCTGATTCACCTCCGGCGTCCGCGGAGCGGCCGGATAGG
Source organism: Streptomyces sp. B1I3 (assembly GCF_030816615.1). Lineage (NCBI taxonomy): Bacteria > Bacillati > Actinomycetota > Actinomycetes > Kitasatosporales > Streptomycetaceae > Streptomyces > Streptomyces sp. B1I3. The sequence goes on along the minus strand of NZ_JAUSYD010000001.1, from coordinate 2,443,217 downwards.
ATTCGGCCCCGATGGACACGGAAGCAGAGCACACGGAGCGCGATCGCTCCTCCGCCCCCGAAGAGGGGCAGGAGGAGGGGTCGCGCTCCACGCATGTCCCGGACCGTCCGGCCACGCCGATGTCCTGGGGGCGGGCCGTCTTCCTGGGTGCGCTGACCACGGTGGCCCTGCTGCTCTTCAGCGCGTTCGTCCTGCAGCCCTTCCTCATCCCGAGCGGATCGATGGAGCCCACGCTGCGCGTGGGAGACCGTGTACTCGTCAACAAACTGGCGTACCGTTTCGGATCCGGGCCCGGGCGCGGCGACGTGGTGGTCTTCGACGGCACCGGATCCTTCGTGCAGGAGGTGCGGGAGGAGAACGCCGTCACCGCACTGCTGAGCGGGGCGGCCGCCTCCCTGGGGCTGGCCGAGCCCGCGGAGACCGACTTCGTGAAGCGTGTGGTGGGCGTGGGGGGCGATCGCGTGGTCTGCTGCGACAAGCGGGGGAGGCTCGAGGTGAACGGCAGTGCGCTGGACGAGGACTACCTGCACCCCGGGGACAACCCGTCCGAGGTCGCATTCGACATCGTGGTCCCCGACGGCACGCTGTGGATGATGGGAGACCACCGGAGCAACTCCCGTGACTCCCGCGACCACTTGGGGCAGCCCGGCGGCGGCATGGTGCCCGTCGACCGCGTGATCGGGCGGGTCGACTGGCTCGGCTGGCCGCTCGGCAGGCTCGGCTCCCTGGCCGGGACCGACGCCTTCGCCGACGTACGGCCGACGGGCGCCGGACATGGGTAACCGGGGCCGCACACGCGGGGAACCGGACCCGGAGATACCGCTGCCCACCGGATCGCGGCCGACCACGGGCCGCTCGCTGCCCACCCGGGCGGAGCGCCGCAAGCTGGCCCGCAAGGTGAAGCGCCGCAGACGCCGGTCCGCGATCAAGGAGATACCCCTCCTCGTCCTGGTGGCGCTCGTGATCGCGCTCGTGCTCAAGACCTTCCTCGTACAGGCCTTCGTGATCCCGTCCGGGTCGATGGAGCAGACCATCCGCATCGGCGACCGGGTGCTGGTGGACAAGCTGACGCCGTGGTTCGGCTCCGAACCGCAACGGGGTGACGTCGTGGTCTTCAAGGACCCCGGCGGCTGGCTGCCGCAGGAGGAAGCCTCCACCGAGGAACCGCCGGTCGGCGTCAAACAGGCCGAAGAACTGCTGACCTTCATCGGGCTGCTGCCCTCCGACGACGAGCAGGATCTGATCAAGCGCGTGGTGGCCGTCGGGGGCGACACCGTCAAGTGCTGCGGCACGGACGGCAGGGTCACGGTGAACGGCACGGCACTCGACGAGCCGTACCTGCATCCCGACAGCGAGCCATCCACTCTCCAATTCGAGGTAAAGGTTCCGCCGGGCCGGATCTTCGTGATGGGCGACCACCGGTCCAACTCCGCCGACTCACGCTTCCACCTCGACGATCCGGGCAACGGCACGGTCTCGCTGGACGAGGTCGTGGGCAGGGCCGTCCTCATCGCCTGGCCGTACGCCCACTGGCGCAGGCTGGAGGAGCCCGCGACGTACGCCTCGGTCCCGGACGGGCGTGCCGGGACGACGGCGGCGCCCGGCCCGTCGAATAGTGTGTCCTCCCAGGATCGCAACGGAATGGTCCTGCTCCCGACCCCTGCGGAACTCCCGCTCGTTATGGGAGTGGTGGGCCTGCGCCGGTTCCGGCGCGGGCGGTGGCACGGAGTGAGGAGTGGATGTGGGGGATTTGGCGGTCGGCGCACGATCCGGACACGACGGGCCCGAGGACCGGCCTTCGGGCGACGGGATTGCGCGGGAGGCGGCGGGTGACGGCGGATCCGGGGGTGGCGACCACCCGCCCGGGGACGTTCCGGGCGACGATTCCCCGGGAGGCGGTGGCACCGCGCAGCGGAAGCCGCGGTCGTTCTGGAAGGAACTGCCGCTTCTCATCGGTATCGCGCTCATCCTCGCCCTGCTGATCAAGACGTTCCTGGTCCAGGCGTTCTCGATCCCTTCGGACTCCATGCAGAACACGCTGCAGCGGGGCGACCGGGTGCTCGTGGACAAGCTGACGCCGTGGTTCGGCTCGGAGCCCGAGCGCGGCGAGGTCGTCGTGTTCCACGACCCGGGAGGCTGGCTCGAGGACACCGCGACGCCGGAGCCCAACGCCGTGCAGAAGTTCCTGAGCTTCATCGGGCTGATGCCCTCCGCGGAGGAGAAGGACCTCATCAAGCGGGTCATCGCGGTGGGCGGCGACACCGTGGAGTGCAAGAAGAACGGCCCGGTGACGGTCAACGGCAAGGCGCTGGACGACAAGGCGTTCATCTTCGAGGGCAACAGCGCGTGCGACGACCAGCCCTTCGGGCCGATCCACGTGCCCGAGGGCCGGATCTGGGTGATGGGCGACCACCGGCAGAACTCCCTGGACTCCCGGTACCACCAGGAGCTTCCGGGACAGGGCACCGTGTCCACGGACGAGGTGGTCGGACGGGCCATCGTCATCGCCTGGCCGGTGAACCGCTGGGCGACCCTTCCGGTCCCGGGCACGTTCGACCAGCCCGGACTGGACGCGGCGGCCTCGGCGGCCGTGCCGGGAGCACTCGGTGTAGCCGGGGCGCTGCCCCTCGTGTTCTGGCGTCGCCGGAGGCTGACCAGCGGGCGTACCGCCGGGTAGGGTGCCGACTCGGATCAGCGATTGTCGATCTCCGATGGGGGAGCGCTGGGATGAGCGGAACAGGACGTACGGGCGACGGCCGGGGCCGGCTCGGCAACACGTTGTCGAACCTGGCCGTGGCCGTCGGTTGTGTGCTCTTCCTCGGCGGCTTCGCCTGGGGAGCGGTGGTCTACAAGCCGTACACCGTACCGACCGGGTCGATGACGCCCACGGTGAACGCCGGGGACCGGGTGCTCGCGGAGCGGATAGAAGGCGGCGACGTACGGCGCGGTGACGTGGTCGTCTTCACGGATCAGGCCTGGGGCGACGTACCCATGGTGAAGAGGGTCGTCGGCGTGGGCGGCGACACGGTCGCCTGCTGCGACAGCGAAGGCCGCCTCACCATCAACGGCAAGCCCATCGAGGAACCGTATCTGCAGGTGTGGGGCGGTGGCGGGGCCCTCCCGGGCGGCGACGGGAACGCCGCCGGCAAGGGGACTCCGGCCTCCGGCCAGAACTTCACGGCCGAGGTGCCCGAAGGACAGCTCTTCCTGCTCGGGGACGAACGCAGTGAATCGCTGGACTCCCGCGTCCACCTCAAGGACCCGGGGCAGGGCTCGGTGCCCCGCAGCGCCGTGGAGGCCCGGGTCGACGCGGTGGCATGGCCCATGAACGGCATGATCGAGCGGCCCGAGGCGTTCGCCGACCTGCCCGGTGGCGTGTCCTCCAGCGGTCCGTTGCCGCTGCAGATCGGCGCGCTCGGGCTGGGCCTGCTGCTCATCCTGGGCGGATCCGCCTATGGGCCGATCGCAGCCCGCTCGGCGCGCGGGAAGAGGCGACCGGGGGTCTCCGCCGGTGCGCACTGAGGCACGCAAGGTCGCACGGATCGTGCTCCTGGACCCGGACGACCGGGTGCTGCTGCTGCACGGCTTCGAGCCCGAGGACCCGGCGACGAGCTGGTGGTTCACGCCCGGTGGCGGCCTGGAGGGGGAGGAGACCCGGGAGGAGGCGGCGGTGCGCGAGCTCGCCGAGGAGACCGGGATCGCCGGCATCGCCCTCGGCCCCCTGCTGTGGACGCGGATCTGCTCCTTCCCCTTCGACGGAAGGCGCTGGGACCAGGACGAGTGGTACTTCCTGGCCCGGACGACGCGGACCGCCACCGACCAGAAGGGCCTCACCGAACTGGAGCGGCGCAGTGTCGCCGGTCTGAGGTGGTGGACCTCCGCCGAACTCTCCGCGACGCGTGAGACGGTGTATCCGACCAGGCTCGCCGAGCTGCTGCGCACGCTGCTCGACGAGGGTCCCCCACGCGTACCACTGGTTCTCGCCCCCGAAATCGTCTAATCGGCCAGGGGTGTGTGAGGCTGACGCACAATAGGGGGACGCACGGCTGAAGGGGAACATGCCATGAGCGCCGAGGACCTCGAGAAGTACGAGACCGAGATGGAGCTGAAGCTCTACCGGGAGTACCGCGATGTCGTCGGTCTGTTCAAATACGTGATCGAGACCGAACGGCGCTTCTACCTCACCAACGACTACGAGATGCAGGTGCACTCGGTTCAGGGTGAGGTCTTCTTCGAGGTCTCCATGGCGGACGCGTGGGTCTGGGACATGTACCGGCCCGCCAGGTTCGTCAAGCAGGTCCGCGTCCTGACGTTCAAGGACGTGAACATCGAGGAGCTCAACAAGAGCGACCTCGAGCTTCCGGGCGGCTGATCGGCGGTCGCATGAGGTCCGGGCGCCGCTTCACTCGTCCGGGTGGCCGGGATATACACAACGGCCGGGTTGTCCACCAAGATCCAATGGATCGGGCGGAGAGCGTCAGAGTCGGTGCCGGAGGTGGTGCCGATATGAACGCACGGGGGGCACTCGGGCGGTACGGCGAGGATCTGGCGGCGCGGCTGCTGACCGACGCCGGGATGGCCGTACTGGACCGCAACTGGCGCTGTCGCGCCGGAGAGATCGACATCGTCGCCGCGGACGGTGACGCGGTGGTCGTCTGCGAGGTGAAGACCCGCAGGGCGGACTCCTTCGAGCAGCCGATGGAGGCCGTCACCCCGGCCAAGGCGGACCGGTTGCGCCGGCTCGCCGAGATCTGGCTCGACCGGCACGGCGGACCGCCGCCCGGCGGCGTCCGGATCGACCTGGTCGGAGTGGTCCTGCCCAGGCGTGGGGCCCCGGTCGCCGAGCACGTACGGGGCGTGGCCTGATGGGATTCGCGCGTGCGTGTTCGGTGGCTCTCGTGGGCGTCGAGGGCGTGGTGGTGGAGGTCCAGGCCGATCTCGAGCCGGGTGTGGCCGCGTTCACGCTGGTCGGTCTGCCCGACAAGAGCCTGGTGGAGAGCCGGGACCGGGTCAGGGCAGCCGTCGTGAACTCAGGGGCCGAGTGGCCGCAGAAGAAGCTCACCGTGGGGCTGTCCCCGGCCTCCGTGCCGAAAGCCGGTTCGGGTTTCGACCTGGCTGTGGCGTGCGCGGTGCTCGGTGCGGCCGAGCGGATCGATCCGGCGGCCATCGCCGACGTGGTGATGATCGGGGAACTCGGCCTGGACGGCCGGGTGCGGGCGGTGCGCGGGGTGCTACCCGCGGTGCTCGCGGCGGCGGAGGCGGGGTACGAGCAGGTCGTCGTGCCCGAGCAGACCGCGGGCGAGGCCGCCCTCGTGCCCGGCGTCTCGGTCCTCGGTGTCCGCAGCCTGCGTCAGCTGATCGCGGTGCTCGGCGACGAACCCGTGCCCGACGAGCCGGCCGCCGAGCGGGGCCGCCCCGACACCATGCTGGCCGGACTGCTCGTGCCGGGCGCGGGCATCGGGACGGGGCTCGCGTCGCACGGGGCGCAGGGTGCGGGGCACCGCCCCGACCTGGCCGACGTCGCAGGCCAGGTGAGAGCACGCAAGGCCCTGGAGGTCGCGGCGGCGGGCGGACACCATCTCCTGCTCTCCGGACCGCCAGGAGCGGGGAAGACCATGCTGGCCGAGCGGATCACGGCGATCCTGCCGCCGCTGACACAGCGCGAATCCCTCGAAGTGACGGCGGTGCACTCGGTGGCGGGCATCCTCCCACCGGGCGAACCCCTGATCGGCAGGGCGCCCTACTGCGCACCTCACCACTCGGCGACGATGCAGTCGCTCATCGGCGGGGGCAACGGACTGCCGAGGCCGGGCGCGGTCTCGCTGGCACACCGGGGCGTGCTGTTCCTGGACGAAGCGCGAGAGTAGAACTTACGCCGTGATCAAGGTACATCAGTGATCCGGCCGGGCACAGGCGATTCGCCGCGGTGCTCCGCGGCCCGCCTCGCGGCCTCCCGCTACTCCCGGCAGGCTTCGTACCGGCTGCAACGTTATCGGCCGTCACGTGCCCGCACGGGGCGGCGACGGCTGCGCCTGCACCGCCGAGGGCCGGTTCATGCAACAACGTGCATACTCACGTTCATGCATGGACGGGTGCGCTTGCCCCTCGTACCGTCATGCCCAGGGGTCCCAATAGGGGCCATGGAGCAGGGGGTTTCGCATGGCGCGCGAAGAACTGACTCGACTCACGGGTAACGGGAACGGCGAGTGCGGCGAGGACGACTGCCCGAACGTGTACCGGACCGAGCGGGGAACGTTTGTCGTGCAGGGTGAAGTGTCCGGCGCCTTCACTCCGCCGAAGGGAGAGGGGCTCGTGGAGATTCCCGAGAGCGTTCTTCGGGAGGCCATTCGTGCTCTTGGATGGTGACGAGTGGCGGGTGACTCTGCGGGAATTTCGGTTGGAGGCGTGGAGACTGGAGACCCTGCCGCAATATCTCATGCCGCAGGAGTCCGAGGAGCTCGAAGCATTCCGGGCCGGTAAGCGGGTTGACCCGAGTACCTACTCATCTCCGTACACCGAGAACTTGAAGCAGATACGAAGGGAAGGGAAGAGTAAGGGGAGAGTGCACATCCTGACTCGACCGCTCTCCGAGTATCTGCGCTTTGAGTTCGCCCGGTACTATGCGCCGCATGTGCGAGCCGGCGAGGAGATTCGGATTCTCGATGTGACTGACAGAGAGAACCCGTTGCCGGAGGCTCAAGACTTCTGGATTTTCGACCGCTCGAAGGTTGTCCTTATGAATTACGAGGAGAACGGAACACAGATCAGTCGCGAACTGCACGAGGGTGACCCTGCGCCGTTCATCGAGTACCAGCGAATTGCCGTTGCCGAGTCGGTGCCGTTCTTGGAGTACGTGGGGGAGTGACGTTCGAAGCTGAGCAGCTCGGCGATTCCGGTACGGAACTCGCTTCATTGCTGCGAGAGCTGCGCAAGCGAGCCGGTCTCTCCGGAGATCGGCTCGCCGCGCGTTGCAACATGTCGCAGTCCAAGGTGAGCCGGATCGAGAGCGGGAAGACGAGACCCTCCCTCGTTGACGTCGAGCAGATCTTGAGAGCCCTGGACGCGCCTTCGAGCATGGTTGCCGAGGTGGCGGCCCTTGCCAGGCTCGCCAATACGGAGTGGCGAAACGTCCGACAGCTACGCCGCAAGGGGCTCGGGACGAGGCAGGCAGAACTGAAGTCGCTCGAAGCGTCCTCGGCGCATATACGTTACTTCCTGCTCTCGATGGTTACCGGCCTATTGGCGACCCCAGAATACGTACGGGCGAGCCTCGCTCATTCCCCGGCGGACACGAGTAAGGCAGTGGCGGGGAAGCTGGAACGGCAAGCCGTCCTGTATGACGTGTCGAAACAGTTCACGTTCATTTTGACAGAGCAGGCTGTTCGGTGGCCGGTCGTTTCGCCGTTGTCATTGGCTGAGCAGATGGATCGACTCTCTTCGTTGACCTATCTCCCGAACGTGCGTATCGGGGTAATCCCGATAGGAGTGCCCACTCCGCGAACCCCGCTGAATACATTCACCGTCTACGACGCCTCGCTAGTCACCATCGAAACCTCGGCTGGGAGTCTTGTATTTCGTGACGGCCGAGACGTGCAGAGCTACCTCGATGAGTTCACTCGGTACGAGGAATGCGCAGTGTTCGATGGAGAGGCAAGAGTGATGCTTGCGGAATGGTCGGCAGGCTGTCGTTCATGACCTTACCCAACAACGTGCATGAACTGCGAAGCAATGCAAATTTTGCGGGATCATTCCCTGGTACACATGCAACCGGGGAGGTCGCACGGAATGAGTGCACGGCAGACGACGATGGCGGGACCGGTGAACTTGGCACTACCGCTCCCACCCCCTGAAGCGGTAGCGGATTGCGAAGTGTGCAGGGCGCTAGTCAAGCAACGAGACGTAGCGCGGGACAGGGGGGACCTGTCGGCGGCGACGGATGCCGATGTGGAGATCCGCAACCACCCGCATCGGACAAGGGGGCGACGGTGATGGACATGCAGACGTGGCGAGACGCCCGAGCACGGGCCGTTGACGCGAGCGACGGACTCCAAACTGCGCTGGCTGCGGTTGGAGTCCCAGAGAGTGCGCGGAGCACCGTGCGCCCCGTCGTCACCCATAAGGGCGTGCCTTACGTGCACGTGGGCATGGTCCGCGCGGAGGTAGCGGAGCAGATCGCTGAGGCGATGAACACTTCGGTGCGCCTCAGGTGACTGTCCTGCGGTACGTGAAGCACCGGATCACTCAAGAGCCGGGCGCAGCAGTGACCTTCACGGCCGAGTGCCAGACGTGCGAGTGGGAGGCGGCCCCTTCGACGGACGGCGCAGCGGTCGACGTCGAGTGCATGAGCCACACCGGCCGGACAGGCCACTCAGGGTTCCGGCGTACTTGTGCCTCCTTCGCCGTGGTCACCAGGGTCGGCACCTAAGCGGTCTTGGCTCGTTGAACACCGGCGAGGTGCGAATACCGAACGAAGCACTCGCACACGTTGGATGAGCGGAAGTGCGGGAGGCGGGCTTATGGCTCGGATGCCGATAGTGGAGCACGACGGACCTAAAGGAGAGTCGCCGACCGAGCCGACCCGTGTCAGCACTTACCGGTCGAAGGCCAACCCGCGGGTGACGGTGGAGTGGCGCATGGTCACCTGGTCGAAGGAGCAACGGCTCCAGCTTGCTCACATCCTCTTCAGGGACCTGCCGCCCTCCGAGGGAACAACCCCTCCTGCCTGACGTCGGGCGACACCATGCAGGAGTTGGCAGAGTCCGGTGCCCGGTGCACAGTGCTGAGAGTTGAGATTGACGAAGGGGGTGGGGAGTAACCCCCGGTAACACTGGGGCCCGACCGCTACGTCTTAGCGGCCAAGATCGCGCCACGGTTTAGGGGTCGATTACCGGAAGAGTGGGAGGGAGAGAACGCGGCCGGCCACCTCTCCAAGCATGCCCCCCGCGAACGTCGCTGCTCGCGTGCCGGGCTGTCCCGCGACCTCCGCGACGTCGATCAGAGGGAAGTCGGTGCACGACGTCGCCTGGCGGTCGCCATCGACTAGCACCGTGATCGTTACCGTCTGTCCCTTCCGCAGCAGAGTCGGTTTGAGCTCGACGCCACCCACGGGAGGCCGAGTGGGCATCGAGCCGATATCGGCGTACGTGTCGATCAATTGGCCGAGGGTGGCGGCCGGATGCGATTGGTATTCCAGGATTACAAGAACTGGAGCACCGAACGAGAACCGCAACGGAGCGCCATCATGGAACATGGCGGCCGTGATGTCGCGCTTACCCGAGTTCGTGATTACGAGGTCGATGATGCGTGGCTTCTCAAGGTGTGTGTTACCGAGCTGAACCGTCAGTGGCCCACTTTGGCCGGCGTACCTCGACTCGGCGAAGAGAGGGGTGTTGGCTTGCTCCCACCAGCCGAGCTTGCGCTTGGGGTTGCCGGCCCGGAGGGTAGCCCAGGCGCTAAGCCAGCCAACGAGGAGAGCGATCAGAGCCGCGACGACGATCGCCCAGACGTTAACGTTCTCCCACCACTGCCCCGCAAGTGTCTCCATGCTCAGAAATTACATGACCGATTAACAGTGCGTAACTCGCTTGGTCAACCCCAACTTCGGCCGAGGGCATGAGGTGAACGGGTAGGTCAGGCGGGCTCTTCCTCGGCCGTGAACGCCTCGGTCTCGTAGCGCGCCATCGCCTCGCGGCGCTCCTTCGCGTACTGAGCTGCAATCGTCTCAGGCGTGACACCCATGTCCGCCATGAGGGGGTCCAGGAGTCGCTCGCTGAAGCGTTCATCCGTCTGGGTGAAGAGCCGGCAGTCCGCCTTCAGGTCCGCGCACAGCTTGGCTCGGCCAGCCTCGGAGATGATGTCCGGGATGCGCTCGCGCCAGAAGTTGTGAACCAGGCGGTTGCGCCGCTTCAGGCTGTTGGTGAGGTCGTCGAGGACCTCCGGGTGGGCGCTGGTGTGCGCCTCCGCGCGCTTGATGAGCTTGCCCATCATGTCCTTGAAGCCCTGAGTCCAGGGGTCGCGGATGAGCTGTTCCCCTTGCTCCCTCGCCGTGATGATCTTCGTGAAGGCGAGAAGGTTGACGAGGGAGTGCTCCAGGACGTTGGCCTTGTAGATGGCTAGGCCGAAGAGGGCGTACACGGTCTTCTCGTCCGTGCCGTTGTCGTACTCGGTGTCCGGCTCGGGCTCGATGCGCCAGGTCGGCTCATGCCTGACTACAAACAGTTCGTCCATGTCTCCAGTTTGTCATCAGGGTGGCCCAACTCGTACTGAATTTTGGGTACTTGATCAGGGAGTACCCCCGAGCCGGCCGACCCGCAGGGGTGAGGGCGCCCGGCCTCGGACTGAAGCCAGGCACTGACCCACCACCCCCGAAATCGAGGGGGTCTCTCAGGGGGGCGACGTCCCCTTACCCGCACGCTGCGCCCGCATCCGGCAGGCGTCCGAGCACCATCGGGCATCCGCTCGACGCCCTTCTAGGGAGGCGCCGCAGGCGCCACAGTGGCCAGCCTCGGGCCGCTCGCCTTCTCGTTCGTCGCGCTGTCGGCAGAGCCGAGAGCAGTAGACATGGTCCACGGGCCGGGGCTCGAACGGCTCCAGGCATCGGGCACAGAGTCCCTCGTTCCATCGGCGGTCGAGTTCCGCTTGGCTCGGTCGGCTCACGCGGCCATCGCCTCCGTGATGACGAGGGACAGAGGGATGCCAGTACGGCGCTGCGCCTGCCAGGTGTCGAAGCCGCGGTGGCACGTCTTCGCCAAGGGCGCGTAGTGGTCTGGGCTGACGGAGTACAGGCGGCCGGTCTCGTCGACTTTCGCCGCCGGGTCGGTCCCGAGGTACGCCCAGTCGGTGGCCTGTCGGCCGCAGCCGCAAGCGCACTTCCACTCGGCAGCCTTGCCGTGCTCGCGAGTCACGCGGTTGTGGGCACCGATGTACGAGACGTCGTCGCCCTTCCAGGGACGCGAGGAATGGAAGCGCAACGGCTTGTCGGCCTGCGGATCGCCGTGCACGCGGACACGCTGACCGTGCGCCAGGCAGAGGCCGCGCACACGGTGCGCACGGCCGCACGACTCGATGCCGCACAGCTTGCGGCCATCGGTGGTGACGATCGGGGAGTAGTCATTCATGGGGTGGGTTATCTCCTTGGGTATGGCCGCCTGTCGGCGGCGCTGAGCATGGCGCAGCGGCGTACGAGGAGTACGCGGCGGCGAAGGGGTGCAGGTGGTGCACTGCGAGCCAGAGGCTCCGCCAGGAGCCGACTGGCGGCAGTCCTCGAAGAGCGCAAGGCGTCTTCGGGAAGTGGGGCCTACGGCCCCCAGTGAGTAAGGGGTCTTCGGCTTGTGGCGCCTACGGCGCCCATCGAGCAAGAGCTACTTACTGCTTACTCTCGCCGTTGCAGTCTCCGGGCTGTGGCCGCGTACGCGGCCCAGAACGCAGAGCCACTTACTCAAGAGCGTGACAACGTCGGTACGCGCGGAGGCTCCGCCAGGAGCCGAGCACGACCGTGCTCTGACCTTCGAGGCTTCCTGTCCTGGCCAAAAGTCCTCGACGCACGAGGGGCTCCTACTCTGGCCAAAACTTCTCAGCAGGACCGGGCTTTTACTCTGGCCAAAAGTTCGAGCGGGGTCAGGCGGCCTCGTCGAGCCAGTCGTCAGCGTCGATCCAGCCCAGCCACTCCGTGGCTCGCTCTCCGGGTTCCAGACTGAATGTCGTCTTCGCACCGCGCTTGAGGCCGATCGTCTCGACCGTCAGCCACCCGGCCTCGATGAGCACCTGAACGCCTCGCTCGGTGTACGCGCGTTCTCGACCGGCGCTGTCCCGGACGCCCACGGCGTCCGCCAGGGAGCGCCACGGCACGGTCACTAGGGAGTCCTGGCCGCAGAGCCGGGCAAGCTGCTTCGCCACCAGTTGGCCGCTGCGAGGAACGCACTGGATCACGTCGGCGTACCACTGGGCAGCCTGACCGGCCGGGGGGTAGTGCTCGGCCGCCAGGGCGTATCCGCGCTTCCGCAGCTTGGCTCGACTCTCCTCGATCTTGGGGAACAGGTCTTCCAGCATCGACTACCGCACCGGCCGGGAGAGCTGCCAGGTGTCGTAACCGAGGCGCCGGAGGAAGCCCTCCTCTTGCAGTGAGCGAAGCCCAGACTCGAACTCGGCTCCGGGGAGGGAGCACTTCCGGGCCAGCTTCCGAGGGGAGAGCCGGAACGGCTCGCTCGCGGGGAGCGTGAGGTAGCGGGACGTATGGCCGACCCAGGAAGGGGCGGCGGGGTTGGTCTTGGGCACGAGTGTGCGACCTCCTTCAGGGAGGCCGAGGGCAGCGCACAGCTACGCCTCGGCGTGTGGATGGGAGATCGCGCGTACCGCTCGCGCTCGGGGTGCTGTCGGCTTCCCCTGCCAGCCCCTTGGGATGGCGGCCTCTCTCGGAGTGGCCAGCTCTACCGTCGCTGAACGGCGGGAGCTACGGTGCTCGCTCTTCAAAGGAGCGGGAAGAGATCAATACACGAGGAACTAATGTTCGGTCAACTTCAGTCGTTCGGCCCGGAACCGCAGGGCTCGCAGCGACGTTCTCAAGCCTGAAGGGGTACACAACGCACTCCCTGCCCACATCCCCGGGCGGGGCCGCTTCCAGCGGTTGAGTCTCTGCGCTCCCTCCACGGGAGTGCTGAGCACTCGGGGTGACTCAAATGGTTGTTGATGATGTAGAGACGTGGATTCAGGTCCTGTACTACGTCGTTCGCTGTGTGAACGAGGTGGTGCGTCTCAATGACGCGCGGCGTGCATGCCGTGTGAGCGACCAGAAGTAAGAGAGGTCAGGGTTCGGCTACGGCCGGGCCCTGACTGCGTTGAGCGACGGTCCTGACGCTCAACCCGTAGACCAGCCCGAGGGGGGGGCCATGGCAGAGAAGAAGATGAACCCTGTGACCCGCAGATGGGAGATCGACGGAGTCCCGGTCACGTACCGGGTGACGTGGAAGCACGTCGAGACCGGCAAGGATCACGTGCACGTCAAGGAGTTCGACGACGTGGACCAGGGTTACGACTACTACCAGATGATGCAGCGGGATGGGTACTGCTACCAGGTGACGTGGGATCACGTCCCCTGGTGATCGGTCACCCTCGGTCGACGGCCGACTGAGCGGACAGTGACGGCGGCACCAGCGTCTCGGCCACCTCGACGAGCAGCCAAACCGGTATGCCCGAGCCGGAGACGGGGCAGTAACGCCCGTCGGCTGTGTGACGGAAGAGGAGTCGGCCGGTGCCTACCGGCAACTCGACGATGGTGCCGACTGGCAGGTGTGACAGCTCGGGCGCCGTTGTCTTACGGACGTCGAGGTACGTCTTACGGCTCATGCGTGACACCCCCTCGCATCGGTCGGACGCGCGTGTGACCAGTCGCCACAAGGGGCGTTCCGGCGGGCATTTTCAAGTAAGAACAGGTAGAGGTCGAGCGCCTGTGTGAGTACCTCGGCTGTCGTCATACTGCCGGTCATGCGCTGGATCTCTGCGAGCTGCTCGCGTGTGACGTCGGTGTGGCGGACGGAGATCGTTGTCCTACTCATGCTGGTGGGTTCCTCCTGGGGGCATGACAAAGAGGCGCCCCCTGTGTGGCGGGAGCGCCTCTGTGTTGGTCGAGCTTGGTCAGTCGGTCTTACGTGCCGGTGCTCCCGGTGTGACGAGCAGATCGACGGTTGTGCGTACGAGCGTGACGAGAGCGGCGATGTAGGCGATGAGAGCGACGACTGTTGTGCGGGGTGCCTCCTGTGTGACAGTCCTTGATCGGATTGCTCAGCACCGCCCCCGGCGCGGACCACTCGGGGGCGACACTCAGCGGGCCATCAGAGGGTGCGCGCGTAGTCGCGGGCCCCGTGCTCCTCGAAGCCGGTCCCCATCTGCCAATCGGGCGAGTGCGCGTTGATGTGCCGGAAGGTCTGCGCCGCGGCCCGGTTCGCGGTCTCGGCTATCTGCTCCTCGGCCTCGGCGACTCGCTCCGGATCGGCGTCGGGGTCAAGCGCCTTGCCGACCATGACACGCAGCTCCTGCACCTCGTAGCCGTTGCGGGCCGCCGTCATGGGGTGGCTGTGGTCGAGCCCGGCGCCGGGGGTGACCTCGATGCCATGCTTCCTGAGCGCGTCGGCGATCTGCTTGCCTGCGAGCTCCCGATGGACAGGGAGTTTGAAGAGGGTCACCTTCACTTCGCCGTGGATGAGGTAGCGGCTCATGGCGTTCGCGAAGACGCGCTTGCCGTCACTGTCGCCGTCCTTCGCGTAGTTCTTCGTCGGCTTGCTCTGGGAGACGACGGCAACGGGAAGGTCCGACTCTTCGGGGGCGGGCACGTCGCCGAACGTGGCGTAGATGGTGATCCCTCGGAGGGGTGCCCGCAGGGCCTCGGCGACGACTCGGGCGAGCTTGGATTCCATCGCAGGAAGCGCCCGCTCGGCCGCCTTGATGCGTCGATCCGAGGAGTTCTCGCCAGTGCGGTCGTTCAGCTCGCCGAGTGCCGCAAGGAGCTCTGCCCGCTCATGGCGAGCCTTGGCGATGGCGTACTCCTCGACGGAGACCGTCTCGTCCCCGACGCGGAAGCGGCCTTGCATCCACGTCAGCTTCGCCCGTGCTTCGTGGGCTTCGTCGGCGAGGCGTTCGGACTTCTCCTTGAACTCCTCGAACGCCTCGCGCGCCTGCGCTGCCTTGTCGGCGGCGATGGCGTCAGCCTCGGCGATCTGGTCGGCGTAGGTGGTGAGCTTGGTCTTGGTAGCCACTGTTTGGGTCTCCTGTTCTGGCACGGGATACGTGCCGGTCATGGGGTTTGGTGAGCGCCCACGTGCGCGAGCCGGCCGTCAGGCGAGACGGCGCTGAGAGGCTGCGTGCGGGCATGAGAACGCCCCTACAGCCATCGGTGACCAGAGGGGCGGGAGGGCTGCGAGAGAGGCCTTCAGTCCTGCTCTGTGAGGGGCGGGGCGTACTCGTCGGCGAGGCGCTGCATGTCGTCAGGATCGATGTACACGCGGCGCCGGATGGTCAGATACGGGAAGTCCGTGCCGGGGCGCTTGAGAGCGCGGAGTAGCGCCCTCGGGTGCACTCCCAGGCGCACGGCGGCCTGATCGAGAGTGACGAAGTAGCTCATCGGCCAGCCTCCCGCTCACGCTTACGGCGACGCTTGGCCGAGCGAGTGGAGCCTGGTGCCCGAGTCTTCGGCCAGGACATCCGCTCGGGATCGCGGGTCACGATGTCCGCAAGCGCGGTGACGTCGATCAGGCAGCCACCATCCGGGTCGGTGGCGAAGAGCGGTCTCCAGAACTCCTTGTTGACTCCGAAGTCCTCTCGAAGCCAGCTCTGGTGGCATCCGACGAGGTAGGCGGCGGTGTCCCTGACTGTCCAGTAGTCGTGTTCGTCGGTCACCGGCCACGCTCCACAGCGAGGCGCTCGACGTCCTGCACTCGGTACAGCACGGACGCCCCGAGCTTGACGCTCTCGATGGGCTCGACGCCGTTGGCTCGCCAGTTGCGGACGCTGCCGGGGTGGAGTCCGAGGCGACGTGCTGTCTCCCGGACGGTCATGTAGTTGGTGCCTTCGATCTGGAACACGAAGGGCCTCCTTCCTGCCTCGGGCGAGGCTGTTGTTACTTGTCATCACTGGTGAGGTCCAAGAAGAGGCCCCGAGCCGCCTACCGGAGTAGGCAACCCAGGGCCGTTCCGCCCCCGCGCGCGTGGGGCGGACGAGCGATCCCCCTCTGTCCAGATCCGGCGAGCCGCGACGAACGCGAAGGAGACAGAGGGGGAAGTCTGTGTGCGTCACCCCCGCCTCGCCGATCAGCGACGGGGCCGGCGAGGCCGAGGCGAGGTGTGGGGAGCGCGGGCAGGGGAGCCCGGCTCGGTCCAGGGAGGGCGAGCAGGAGGAAGACACGCCCGTGAGGCCTGATGGCGTCATCCTCACCGAGGAGAGCCAGGGAGGGGCCCGACTCGCAGGCCGGGCGAGCGAGGAGCGAACCACCCTCACCTATGTATACGGAGAATGATCTTGGTTTGTTGCTGAGGGCTATCCGTGACGCCGGTCACCCGACAGTCAGACCCTTGGCCTACCGTCTCCGCATGGACATAAGTAACCCGCAAGACGTCGGCGCAGCGTTCGGCGCGATGATCCTTGGCGGCGCAGTGAGTGAAGAGCCACCCCCGCCAGACTCGCCCCTCGGCCGCGTGCGCGACTTCGTCGCTCAGTACGGCGAGGAGGCGCTCAAGCCGGAGCACCTTGGAGCCGCCCAGGAGGGGCGTCCTCTCCTCCCGTGAGTCGTGGAAGTGGGGGACCCCGTCTGCCCAAGGTTGGCGTGGGTGCGAAGAGGCAGAATGGCGCACCATGACGACATGGGTACTGCCGATCCTCGCCGCCGTTCTCGGATACTTGGGGCACTGGGCTCAGCAGGCGTACGCGCACAGGCATGACCGCCGGACGAGCGATCGAGAACGGATGCTCTCGATCTGCGACAAATTGAGACACCTTCGCAACTACGATCAAGAGACTTACGAGCTGAGTGGCGACGACGAATTGGACGCTGTCGAGCATGACGCCTCGCTCCTGTATCACGCGAAGCTACGCGCACGCGTCCGCTACGACTTCAAGCGAGCCGCCGAGTGGAGGATGATTGCGGATTCGGCAACACGCGAAGAGGTGTGGGGTACCTACTTCGAAGATGCAATCGAGTGCCTGACTGCCGCAGCGAGAGGCGACAAGCTCCCTGAGATGGACGACCCGACAGCCTGGCTCGACATGCAGGCCGAGCATCAGATGGCGAACGTCATGACGCCCGAGGGGTACGCCGTGACGCTCCTCGATCACGGCATTGACCCCGACTTCGAAGCGCTCGCCTACGAGGAATGGAGGCGTAACCGGCACGCTCGCCGAGGATGGCGCCGCATTGTGCCGCAGCGTTCGGTGCGGTCCTCGGTAACACGATGAGCGAGACGCCGCCCCAGCAGATACGACGAAGCCCCGACCCTCGTAGGTGAGAGCCGGGGCGAACGTCGACCGGGAAGGCTACGCGGAGTGCTTGGCCGCGAAGCGGCGCACTCGGTCGTAGAGGTCCCTCGGCAAGAGGAGCTCAATTCTCCCGAGCGTATGGCGAACGGTGCCCTTGGTCTCGCCAAGTTCCACGAGGGGGAGCCCCTTCGGGAGATCCTCCCTGTGCACGATCGCCTTCACGCCTGCCTCGCGGAGCTCCTTGTTCTTCTCCGCCGGAGAGTTGATTTCCTCCCACCTGTCTGCATAGGTCTGCCCGGTAGGGATCTCCTCCCACCTGTCCGGTACCACCGGCATGGCGCTGAGCGCCTCGCGCTTCGCTTCGAGCCGGAGGTACTCCTCCCGGTACTCCCTCTTCCCGAGCTCGGAGGAGTAGAGCCCTGCTTCGCGATCCTCGCGGAGCTCGGCAAGCGCGCGTGTCACCTCGGCGACATCGCTCGTGTGGTCGACTCCGGGGCGGAAGATTCGACGGACGATCTCCGCGTGGCCGACGGCACGGAGGAACGCCTCCTCGATCGCCCCCTCCAAGAGCTTCGCCTGTATGGCGTCGCCTTGGCCGCACTCGGCACCGGAGATGTTCCGAGAGCTGCACCGGTAGTACATGTGGTGCCTGCCGTGGTTCCTGTACAGGGCACGCCCACAGGTGCAGAACGCCACGCGGAGCAAGGGGGACCGGTCGTAACGGTGGGCGGAGTGCGGTCGAGAGTTCTCCGTGAGCTTCGCCTGAAGGGTGTCCCATTCCCCCTTACTGAGGATCGGCTCCGCGCGCTGGAGAGGTAGTCCTTCCGGGTCACGCACGAGACGCGTCCTCTTCTCCTTCGCGCCATCGGGGAGAACCACCTCCTCGGTCATCTCAACCTGTCCGAGGAGGGTGTGAGAGTGGAGCATCTTGTTCAGGTTGCCGACACGCCAGAGAGCTCCCTTCGCTTCCTTCCCTGCCCTCATCCTCTGCGCGTCGAGTGGGGTAGGGGTCTTGGTTCGGTCCTCGTTAAGCCACCGGCATACGGCGTTGATGGCCTGGCCGTCCTCGACGATGCGCCGGACGATCTCCCGGAGGGTCTTCGCCGTGGCTACGCCGAACTCATCCGGTACGAGCCTCCACCCTTCGCCCTCGGCTTCCTTCTCAGCCCGGTAGCCATACGGCACGAAGCCTCCACGCCACCGGCCCGACTTCATCAGGTGGGTGTACGAGGACTTCGCTCGCATCTTGATCGCTTCGAGCTCACCCTCTGCGAAGGCGGCGATGAGCTGGAAAAGAATCTTCCCCATTGGCGAGGAGAGGTCGAATCCGTCCTCGGCCGCAGCAATCTCCTTGCCGCTTTCGCCGGCCCACTCGACGAGGTGCGCGATGTGCAGCACTCGACGCGAGATGCGGTCGAGCTTCATTCCGCAGAGGATGTCCCACTCGCTCGCTCGTGACGCCTCCCAGGCGAGGCGAGCCTCTACCGTGCTTACGTCCTTGCCGATGGTGGAGGGGAGCCACTCGCTAAGGCTCGGCCGCTCCCATGGGGCGATGGCGCCGGACACGTCAACGTCCTCGACCCAAGCGACCACCTCATGCCCTCGGTCGTTAGCCCATCGCTGGATGGACATCTTCTGACGGACGACCGAGGTTGACTCGTCCGATGCCCTCGACAGGCGCAGCGCGCCCAGAACCCTTGCCATACTTCCCATTCCTCCTGCTCAGTCCAGCACCCTACGCGCTGGCATTTGGGCGGAGTAAGTTCACTTCCCTCGATGAGGCTCCCGAATTCTCCGGGCGGGCGCTGGACGCGCTGCGCCAGCCCCTGGAATCCGGGCACGTCGTGGTCGCACGTGCCGCCGGAGTGGTGCGGCTGCCGGCGCGCTTCCTGATGGTGCTGGCCGCGAACCCCTGCCCGTGCGGCAGGCACACTTTGGCCGGTGCGGGGTGTGAGTGCCCGCCGTCCGCGATCCGCCGCTATCAGGCGCGGCTCTCCGGCCCCCTGCTGGACCGGGTGGATCTGCGGGTCGAGGTCGAGCCGGTCAGCCGGGCGGACCTGATGGGGGCCGGCGGCCGGGGCGAGTCCTCGGCCGAGGTGGCCGCCCGGGTGAGGGCGGCGAGGGCGCGGGCCGCCGACCGGCTCGCCGGCACCCCGTGGACGACGAACAGCGAGGTCCCCGGCCATGAGCTGCGGACCAGACTGCTCGCGGCGCCCGGCGCGCTGATGGCGGCCGAACGGGACATGGAGCGGGGGATCCTCACGGCGCGCGGTCTGGACCGGGTCCTGCGCGTGGCGTGGACGGTCGCGGACCTGCGGGCCGCCGACCGGCCGGACGCCTCCGACATCGCAGTCGCCCTGGAACTGCGGACGGGACTGCACCGAGGGGTCGCGATGGGGGTGAACGCCGCGTGAGCGGCCCGCAGGAGGAGCTCGAGGGGGACCGTCGGGCGCGGGCAGCCCTGACCCGGGTGTTCGAGCCGGGGGACGAGCGCGGGGGCCGCTGGATCCGGGACGTGGGGCCCGCCGAGCTGATGCGGCGTCTCGTGGGCGGGGACGGCTCGGCGAACACGCTGAGGGGGATGACGCCGCCACGGCTGGCCGGCTACCGGCTGCGGGCCGTGGCCGCCGATCCTGGACGGGACCTGGCGGACGTCGCCGCGGTCGGCGGACGGTTCGTCTGCCCCGGCGACGCGGAGTGGCCGAGCCAGCTCGACGACCTGGGAGATGCACGGCCGATCGGACTGTGGGTGCGGGGCGGACCCGACCTGCGCCTGTGGGCGCTGCGCTCGGTGGCCTTGGTCGGAGCCCGGGCCTGCACCCCGTACGGGGCGCACATGGCGGCCACCCTCGGGGCCGGTCTGGCCGAGCGGGGCTGGGTGGTGGTGTCGGGTGCGGCGTTCGGGGTCGACGGCGCGGCCCATCGTGGGGCGCTCGCCGTCGGCGGGGCGACCATGGCGGTGCTGGCCTGCGGCGTCGATGCCGCCTATCCCAGGGGGCACGCCGAGCTGATCGGGCGCATGGTGGAACAGGGCCTCGTCATGGGCGAGTTGCCGCCGTCCGCTCACCCGACGCGCAGCCGGTTCATCCTCCGCAACAGAGTGATCGCCGCACTCACGCGCGGCACCGTGGTGGTGGAGGCCGAGTACCGCAGCGGTTCGCTGGTCACCGCCAGGAACGCGCAGCGCCTGGGCCGCTTCACCATGGGGGTGCCGGGACCGGCCACCAGCGGCCTGTCGGCCGGAGTCCACGAACTGCTCCGGGGAGAAGGCGTACTGGTCACCGATGCCGCCGAGATCGCCGAGCTGGTGGGGGAGATCGGCGATCTCGCGCCGGTCAGGCGCGGTCCCGTCCTGCCCAGGGACCTGCTGGACGACGTCTCCGCCCAGGTGCTGGACGCGCTGCCCCGCAAGGGTTTCATGGGCGGGCGTGACGTCGCCAGGACCGCGGGGACGTCGACGGACCAAGCCCTCGGCCGGTTGTACGAACTGCACTCACTGGGGTTCGTCGAACGGGAGGGCGACGGGTGGCGGTTGACGCCCGTACCCCCTACGCGATGAGGGCACGCGGCGAGGCGGTACTTGACCTCGGGCATTCGGGTGAAAAGGTGATGCCGTCGACCCGCGCGGTACCTGCTCAGGCCTCCGGCACCGGTGCGCGCGGTGACGACCCGCGCCGTCGGCCGTCTCCGACGGCGCGGGGGAAATCCGAGGGAAACGCACCCTGCGGATCGCTTGTCCCGCGCTCACCGCAACAACTCAGTCACGCTACGCTCACAAGGATTTCGCCCCGAAGACACGTCCCAGCACTCCACAGCAGAACGGCTCAAGGCACCACATGCCCCAGCACACCTCCGGGTCTGACCGCGCGGCAGTTCCACCGGCTGCGCGTGGCACTGTGCGCCCTCCTGCCCCCTCCTCGCTCGACGAGTTGTGGCGTTCGTACAAGACCACCGGCGACGGGCGGTTGCGTGAGCAGCTGATCCTTCACTACTCACCCCTGGTGAAGTACGTCGCCGGCCGGGTGAGCGTGGGACTGCCGTCCAACGTGGAGCAGGCGGACTTCGTCTCCTCCGGGGTGTTCGGACTGATCGACGCCATCGAGAAGTTCGACATCGAGCGCGCCATCAAGTTCGAGACGTACGCGATCACGAGAATCCGCGGCGCGATGATCGACGAACTGCGCGCGCTGGACTGGATTCCGAGATCCGTCCGGCAGAAGGCACGCAACGTGGAGCGCGCCTATGCGACCCTGGAGGCGCGACTGCGGCGTACGCCCTCGGAGAGCGAGGTCGCCGCGGAGATGGGCATCGCCCTCGAGGATCTGCACGCTGTTTTCAGCCAGTTGTCCCTCGCCAACGTCGTGGCGCTGGAGGAGCTGCTGCACGTCGGTGGCGAGGGCGGCGACCGGCTGAGCCTGATGGACACCCTGGAGGACACCGCCGCCGACGATCCCGTGGAGGTCGCCGAGGGCCGCGAGCTCAGACGGTTGCTGGCCCGAGCCATCAACACGCTGCCCGAACGGGAGAAGACCGTCGTCACGCTCTATTACTACGAAGGCCTGACCCTCGCCGAGATCGGCAACGTACTCGGGGTCACCGAGAGCCGGGTCAGCCAGATCCACACCAAGTCGGTCCTGCAGCTCCGGGCGAAACTGGCCGACGCCGGACGCTGAGGCGGGGCGGCTTCGGCCATCCGGTGGCGGACACGCACCCCCCTTCGAACAGGGGCCGCCGTACAGTGGTGGCGTGCCCAGGATTCGAGCGGCCTCCGTGGCCGAGCACCGGACCATGCAGCGCGGCGCCCTCCTGGACGCCGCACGATCCCTGCTGTCCGAGGGAGGAACGGAGGCGCTGACCTTCCCCGCCCTCGCCGAGCGCACGGGCCTCGCCAGGTCCTCCGTCTACGAGTACTTCCGCTCCCGTGCGGCCGTGGTCGAGGAACTCTGCGCGGTCGACTTCCCCGTGTGGGCCGCCGAGGTCGAGAACGCCATGGGCCGGGCCGGTACGCCGGAGGAGAAGGTCGAGGCGTACGTCCGCAGGCAGCTCGACCTGGTCGGGGACCGCCGGCACCGGGCTGTCGTGGCGATCTCCGCGAGCGAGCTGGACGCGGGGGCGCGGGAGAAGATCCGCGCCGCGCACGGCGGCCTGATCGCCATGATCGTCGAGGCGCTGGCCGACCTGGGCCACGCCGAGCCCCGGCTGGCGGCCATGCTGCTGCAGGGCTCGGTGGACGCCGCGGTGCGCCGGATCGAGCTGGGCGCGGCGGAGGAACCGGGTGTGGTCGCGGACACGGCCGTGGCGATGATCCTGCGCGGTGTACGCGGCTGACTCGGCCGTCGGCCGTACTCCGCCGTTCCCGGCGGAGCGGGGAGCCGGCCGGGACGCCCGGTCCTGCCGTCGCGGTGCCTCGTGCAGCCCCTGGGAGCGCGGCTTCGGGAAGCGGCACACCGTATACCGGCAGCAGCCGGGAGGGGCCCCGCCGCAGCAGTGAGGGCGGGAGCATGGACAGCGGGTCCAGGTAGGCGTCACCACGCCGCAGCCCCCAGTGCAGGCAGCCTGCCGCGCAGTGGGATGGCCCGGGGCCGACCGCACCCACCACCTGACCGGCGATCACGGTGTCACCCGTCACGACCTCCGCCCGGACCGGTTCGTACGTGAAGCGCAACGGCGGCTCCCCGGTGCCGGCCACCTCCACGGAGATCACCCCGCGTCCCGCGACCGGCCCCGCGAACAGGACCCGGCCCGGGCCTGCCGCCCGCACGGCGGCGCCCGGCCGGGCGGCGAGGTCGACCCCGCGGTGGCCCGGCCCGTACGGGCCGGTGGGTGGCTCCCACCCCCGTACGACGAGGGGGCGGCCCGCGAGGGGCCAGGCCCGGTCACCGTCCGGTGCCGGTGTCAGGGCCGGTGCGGAGGCCGGTGCCGGTGCGGAGACCTGGGCCGGTACCGACGCGGACACCGGTGCCGGCGGCGGGGCGGATCGGGCTGCCAGTTGCCCGAGCAGCATCACGAACACCACGAGCACCATCGACAGCACAGGCAGCACAGGCAGCACAGGCAGCACACGCGGCACACGCGGCACACGCAGCACACGCAGCACACGCGGCACACGCGGCACGGACAGCGCAGTTGGCGCGTCCCGTACAGACAGCGGGACCGGCCCCGAGACGCGGGACCGGCAGGGGGTCGGCTCAGGTGTGCGGCGCATGAGCGAACGATGCCCCTGCGTCCCGAACGGCGGGGATCATGCTCGGGATCTGTGGACAACCGACCGCTTGTGGACATCGCCGTCACCCGGCACCCGGCGGGTCCCGTACACTTCTTCTGGCGATCCGGGTCACCGGGTCGACTTCGCACGCCCCGCCACCTCCCTCTCAGCGGACGGTGGCCGCGCTCCTCGGTCCCTCGTGGCACGGCGCGTCGGGGCGTCAGGCGCGACAGCAATCCTGCGGTCGCGAAACCGAGTACCTCAAGGAGTACGGCCATGGCCGTCGTCACGATGCGGGAGCTGCTGGAAAGCGGCGTCCACTTCGGTCACCAGACCCGTCGCTGGAACCCGAAGATGAAGCGCTTCATCTTCACCGAGCGCAACGGCATCTACATCATCGACCTGCTCCAGTCGCTGTCGTACATCGACCGCGCCTACGAGTTCGTCAAGGAGACCGTCGCCCACGGCGGCTCCATCATGTTCGTGGGTACGAAGAAGCAGGCCCAGGAGGCCATCGCCGAGCAGGCGACGCGGGTCGGCATGCCGTACGTCAACCAGCGTTGGCTCGGTGGCATGCTCACCAACTTCTCCACCGTCTACAAGCGCCTTCAGCGTCTGAAGGAGCTCGAGCTCATCGACTTCGAGGACGTGGCCGCCTCCGGCCTCACCAAGAAGGAGCTCCTGGTCCTCTCCCGCGAGAAGGCCAAGCTGGAGAAGACCCTCGGTGGTATCCGCGAGATGCAGAAGGTGCCCAGCGCCGTCTGGATCGTCGACACCAAGAAGGAGCACATCGCCGTCGGTGAGGCGCGCAAGCTCCACATCCCGGTCGTCGCGATCCTCGACACCAACTGCGACCCCGACGAGGTCGACTACAAGATTCCGGGCAACGACGACGCGATCCGCTCCGTCACCCTGCTCACCCGCGTGATCGCCGACGCCGTCGCCGAGGGCCTCATCGCCCGCTCCGGTGCCGCCACCGGTGACTCGAAGCCGGGCGAGAAGGCCGCCGGCGAGCCCCTCGCCGAGTGGGAGCGCGACCTGCTCGAGGGCGAGAAGAAGGACGACGCGGAGGTCCAGTCCTCCGTCGAGACCGAGAAGGACGCCGAAGCCGACGCCCAGCCGGCCGCCATCGCCGCCGAGCAGGACGAGGCCGAGGCCCCCGCTGCCGAGGCCCCTGCCGCCGAGGCTCCCGCTGCCGAGGCTCCGGCCGCGGACGCCGAGCAGGCCTGACACCCGTCAGTCACGGCTGAATGACGGCGGGGGCCGGTGCACAGGCACCGCCCCCGCCGTCCACCCGTAGATCTTTCAGACTTCGAGAGAGAACACAGACTCATGGCGAACTACACCGCCGCTGACGTCAAGAAGCTCCGCGAGCTCACCGGCGCCGGCATGATGGACTGCAAGAAGGCGCTCGACGAGGCCGACGGCAACGTCGACGGTGCCGTCGAGGCGCTCCGTATCAAGGGCCAGAAGGGCGTCGCCAAGCGCGAAGGCCGTTCCGCCGAGAACGGTGCCGTCGTCTCCCTCATCTCCGAGGACAAGACGTCCGGCGTCCTGCTCGAGCTGAAGTGCGAGACGGACTTCGTCGCCAAGGGCGAGAAGTTCCAGGCCGTCGCCAACACGCTCGCCGCGCACGTCGCCGCCACCTCCCCGGCCGACATCGAGACGCTCCTCGCGTCCGAGATCGAGGCCGGCAAGACCGTCCAGGCCTACGTGGACGAGGCCAACGCCAACCTCGGCGAGAAGATCGTCCTGGACCGCTTCTCGCAGTTCACCGGCGGTTACGTGGCTGCGTACATGCACCGCACGATGCCCGACCTCCCGCCGCAGGTCGGCGTCCTCGTCCAGCTGGACAAGGAGAACGCCGAGGTCGCCAAGGATGTCGCGCAGCACATCGCCGCCTTCGCCCCGAAGTACCTCAACCGCGACGAGGTCCCGGCCGAGACGGTCGAGAACGAGCGTCGTGTCGCCGAGGCCACCTCGCGCGAGGAGGGCAAGCCCGAGGCCGCGCTCCCGAAGATCGTCGAGGGTCGCGTCAACGGTTTCTTCAAGGACGTCGTCGTCCTCGAGCAGGCCTTCGCCAAGGACAACAAGAAGTCGGTCCAGAAGGTTCTGGACGAGGCCGGTGTCAGCCTGACGCGCTTCGCGCGTATCAAGGTCGGCATCTGAGGCCGTCCGCGAACATCGGTGGACCCGGATAGGGTCTGGTGCAGTCGTCGGCCGCATCCATGCCGGACGACCGCAGATCTGACGAGGAGGCCATTGCCGCTGAGGGACAACAGACCCACCGGCAATGGCCTTCTTCGTATGTGCACGAGGAGAATCTCCATGAACAAGGGCGCGGACGCCACACAGGGTGACCACAAGCGCGACGACGGCAAGATTTCCGGACGCTTCATGCTGAAGCTGTCCGGCGAGGCGTTCGCCGGAGGCGGGGGTCTCGGTGTCGACCCCGACGTCGTGCACGCCATCGCCCGCGAGATCGCCGCGGTCGTACGCGACGGTGCGGAGATCGCCATCGTCATCGGTGGAGGCAACTTCTTCCGTGGCGCCGAGCTCCAGCAGCGCGGCATGGACCGGGCACGGTCCGACTACATGGGCATGCTCGGCACGGTCATGAACTGCCTGGCGCTCCAGGACTTCCTGGAGAAGGAGGGCATCGACTCCCGCGTCCAGACGGCCATCACGATGGGCCAGGTCGCGGAGCCGTACATTCCGCTCCGGGCCGTACGGCACCTGGAGAAGGGCCGGGTCGTGATCTTCGGCGCCGGTATGGGGATGCCGTACTTCTCCACCGACACGACCGCTGCTCAGCGCGCCCTGGAGATCGACGCCGAGGCGCTGCTGATGGGCAAGAACGGGGTGGACGGGGTCTACGACTCCGACCCGCGCACCAACCCCGAGGCGGTGAAGTTCGACGCCCTGGAGTACGGCGAGGTGATCGCCCGCGATCTCAAGGTCGCCGACGCCACGGCCATCACCCTCTGCCGCGACAACCAGCTCCCGATCCTCGTCTTCGAGCTGACGGCGGAGGGCAACATCGCGCGCGCGGTCAAGGGTGAGAAGATCGGCACGCTCGTGAGCGACGCGAGCACCCGGGCCTGACGGCCCACAGGATGGACAACGGCCTGCCGGTCGGACACCGTGCAGGTGAGGACGCGACGCAGGATCCGCAGGACCCGACGATGCCGGGTCCACCCAAGACACGCAGGAGCACGTGGTGATCGAAGAAATCCTCCTCGAGGCCGAGGAGAAGATGGAGAAGGCCGTCGTCGTCGCCAAAGAGGACTTTGCCGCGATCCGTACCGGCCGTGCGCACCCGGCGATGTTCAACAAGATCGTCGCCGACTACTACGGCGCGCTGACCCCGATCAACCAGCTCGCCTCGTTCTCGGTCCCCGAGCCGCGGATGGCCGTGGTGACCCCGTTCGACAAGACCGCACTGCGCAACATCGAGCAGGCGATCCGTGACTCCGACCTGGGTGTCAACCCGAGCAACGACGGCAACATCATCCGCGTGACGTTCCCCGAGCTCACGCAGGACCGCCGCAAGGAGTACATCAAGGTCGCCAAGACCAAGGCCGAGGACTCCAAGATCTCGATCCGCTCCATCCGCCGCAAGGCCAAGGAGACGCTCGACAAGCTCGTCAAGGACAAGGAGTCCGGCGAGGACGAGGTCCGCCGCGCGGAGAAGGAGCTCGACGACACCACCGCGAAGTACGTCGCGCAGGTGGACGAGCTGCTCAAGCACAAGGAAGCCGAGCTGCTCGAAGTCTGATGAACGACTCTTCCTGGGGCGCCCCGCAGGGAGCCGGCTCCTGGGGCGCGCCCGAGATGGGGGCCGCCCCGGCGGGTCCTGCCTACGATGTGCACGGCGCCCAGCAGACTCGGCCCATGCCCATCGTGCCGGACGTTCCCGACGCAGGTAGAGACGCTGACGACCGCGATGACCGGAGCAGGGACGCCGCGCGCGTCAGCGGCCCCCTGTTCCGTGACGAGAAGCCGCAGGTGCCCATGTCCAGCCCCTCGCAGCCGCCCCCGCCGCCCAAGAAGCGTGCGGGGCGTGATCTGCGGGCCGCCATAGGGGTCGGCGTGGGACTCGGCGCGGTCGTCGCCGGCTCGTTGTTCATCGTGAAGGCCGTGTTCGTCGGCGTGGTCGTGCTGGCGGTGGTGGTCGGTCTGTGGGAACTCACCTCCCGTCTCAAGGAGCGCAAGGGGATCAACGCACCCCTCGTGCCGCTCGCCGTCGGCGGTGCCGCCATGGTGGTCGCCGGCTACGTGCGGGAAGCGGAGGGCGCCTGGGTCGCCATGGCGCTCACGGCGCTCGCGGTGCTCGTCTGGCGGATGACGGAGCCGCCCGAGGGTTATCTCAAAGACGTCACGGCCGGTGTCTTCGCCGTGTTCTACGTGCCGTTCCTGGCCACGTTCGTCGCCATGATGCTCACCGCCGACGACGGTTCGTGGCGGGTGCTGACCTTCCTGCTGCTCACCGTGGTCAGCGACACGGGCGCGTACGCGGTCGGCTGGCGCTTCGGCACGCACAAGCTCGCCCCGCGCATCAGCCCGGGGAAGACCCGTGAGGGTCTGCTCGGGGCCGTCACCTTCGCCATGGTCGCCGGCGCGCTGTGCATGCAGTTCCTCATCGACGACGGCCGCTGGTGGCAGGGGCTGCTGCTGGGCCTCGCCGTCGCCGCCAGCGCCACCCTCGGCGACCTGGGCGAGTCCATGATCAAGCGGGATCTCGGCATCAAGGACATGGGAACGCTGCTGCCCGGTCACGGCGGCATCATGGACCGCCTCGACTCTCTGCTGCCGACCGCGCCGGTCGTCTGGCTGCTGCTGGTCCTGTTCGTCGGATCCGGCTGAGCCGGGCGGCGGCTTCCCGCGTCGCGCAGTAACGGGTGGGGCCCGGCGTCCGGTGGACGCCGGGCCCCACCCGTCTTCGTTCCCCCCGGCGCCTGGGAGACGTTTCGTTCCCCCCGGCGCCTGGGAGACGTGCAGCCCGTCCTGCGGAGCCGTAGGGGACGAGTCGTCGAGGGGCCGTGTCCTGGCGCCTCGACGCGGGGAGCTCACCGCCGGGCCCCGGAGCACCACCCGCGCCTGCGGTCGCCCCGCCGGACGAGGGCTGACAGGCGTTCGCCGGCGCGGGGGCGGGGTGCGGGGTCCACCGTGCGATCGGTCACGCTCCTCGCGCGCACGTGGGCCGTCCCTGGGCCGTGGAACACCGCCGGCCACGGCCGACGTCGACCGTGCGCGCCCCCGGAATCCCGCCCGGCCCCTCGGTGGACCTGAGCGTTCCGGCTCGTCTGCGACACTGGAAGAACCATGCCTAAGCCCGGAGAACTCACTTTCGTCGCGCCCCGCGGAGCCAAGAGGCCGCCGCGGCATCTCGCCGACCTCACGCCCGACGAGCGCAAGGAAGCAGTCGCCGCGATCGGCGAGAAGCCCTTCCGCGCCAAGCAACTGTCGCAGCACTACTTCGCGCGGTACGCGCACGACCCGGCCGAGTGGACCAACATCCCGGCCGGATCGCGCGACAAGCTCGCCGAGGCGATGTTCCCCGACCTGATGTCCGTGGTGCGTCACATCAGCTGTGACGACGACACCACCCGCAAGACGCTCTGGAAGCTGCATGACGGGACGCTCGTCGAGTCCGTCCTCATGCGCTATCCGGACCGGGTGACCATGTGCATCTCGTCGCAGGCCGGATGCGGGATGAACTGCCCGTTCTGCGCCACCGGCCAGGCCGGCCTGGACCGCAACCTCTCGACCGCCGAGATCGTGCACCAGATCGTCGACGGGATGCGGGCGCTGCGCGACGGTGAGGTACCGGGCGGGCCGGCGCGGCTGTCCAACATCGTCTTCATGGGCATGGGCGAGCCCCTGGCGAACTACAACCGGGTGGTCGGATCGATTCGCCGGCTGACGGACCCGGAGCCGGACGGCCTCGGGCTCTCCCAGCGGGGGATCACCGTCTCCACGGTGGGTCTGGTGCCGGCCATGCTCCGCTTCGCCGACGAGGGCTTCAAGTGCCGCCTCGCCGTCTCCCTGCACGCCCCGGACGACGAGCTGCGCGACACGCTCGTCCCCGTGAACACGCGGTGGAAGGTCCGGGAGGTCCTGGACGCGGCCTGGGAGTACGCGGAGAAGTCCGGCCGCCGCATCTCCATCGAGTACGCCCTGATCCGCGACATCAACGACCAGGCCTGGCGGGGCGACCGGCTCGGCCGGCTGCTCAAGGGCAAGCGGGTGCACGTCAACCTGATCCCGCTCAACCCGACGCCGGGCTCCAAGTGGACCGCCTCGCGGCCCGAGGACGAGAAGGCGTTCGTGGAGGCCATCGCGGCCCACGGTGTGCCGGTCACGGTCCGGGACACCCGCGGCCAGGAGATCGACGGGGCCTGCGGGCAGCTGGCGGCCGCCGAGCGCTGAGGCAGGTCCGGCGGGCGGCGTGATCCGGCCGGAGGGGCATGATCCGGCCGGTGTAGCCTGGTGCGGAAATCAACTTCATATTCCGACAGGGGAGCGCCACAGCGCTGAGAGTGCGGCACCGAGGACAGGTCGGCCGCAGACCCTCTGAACCTCGCCCGGGTCATTCCGGGTAGGAAGTTCGGACCTTACTCAAGCTGTTGCGCCCTGCCCGCTCACGGAGCGGGCAGGGCCGCGTCTCTTCCTGGTCATCTCCAGGAGGAATCACATGAACACCACCACGAAGTACGCGGCGACGGCTCTCGCCGCCGCCCTCGGGGTCACCGTGCTCGCGGGCTGCGGGGACTCCGACGACAAGGCTTCCGGTGGCTCGGGGGCCGGCTCGAAGACCGTCACCCTCGTCAGCCACGACTCGTTCAACGCGTCGGACGCCGTCCTGAAGGCGTTCACGAAGGAGACCGGCTACACGGTCAAGGTACTCAAGAGCGGTGATGCCGGAGCGGCGCTCAACCAGGAGATCCTCACCAAGGGCTCTCCCCGGGGCGACGTGTTCTTCGGCGCCGACAACACGCTGCTCTCCCGCGCTCTGGACAACGGCCTGTTCACGCCGTACGCGGCGAAGGGCCTCGACCGCGTCGCCGCCGACACCCAGCTCGACGCGGAGAAGCACCGGGTCACGCCCGTCGACACCGGCGACATCTGCGTCAACTACGACAAGAAGTACTTCGCCGACAAGAAGCTCGACCCGCCGAACTCCTTCGACGACCTGCTGAAGCCCGCGTACAAGAACCTCCTCGTCACCGAGAACGCCGCGACCTCGTCGCCCGGCCTCGGCTTCCTCCTCGGCACCGTCGCCACCCACGGCGAGAACGGCTACCAGGACTACTGGAAGAAGCTGAAGAACAACGGCGTCAAGGTCGTCGAGGGCTGGGAGCAGGCGTACAACGAGGAATTCTCCGGATCCGCCGGCGGGAAGAAGGCGAAGGCGGACCGGCCGCTCGTCGTCTCCTACGCCTCCAGCCCGCCGGTCGAGGTGCTCTACGCCGACCCGCAGCCCACCGAGGCCCCGACCGGCGTCGCCACCGGCACCTGCTTCCGCCAGATCGAGTTCGCCGGTCTGCTGGACGGCGCGAAGAACGAGGCGGGCGGCAAGGCGCTGCTGGACTTCCTGATCAGCAAGCGGTTCCAGGAGGACATGCCGCTCAACATGTTCGTCAACCCGGTGGTGAAGGACGCGAAGCTGCCGGAGCTCTTCACGAAGTTCGGTGCCACCGTCGACAAGCCGGCGACCGTGGCACCGGACGACATCGCCGAGAACCGTGAGCAGTGGGTCCGGTCGTGGTCCTCGCTCGTCGTGAAGTAACCCCCCGCCCCGCCCGCCGGGGTGACGCGCGGGGGAGCGCGGTGCGGTTCGGCCTGATGGCCGTGCCCGCCGTGTTCTTCGCGCTGTTCTTCGCCTACCCGGTCGTCGCGATCGTCGGCCGGGGGCTGAAGGCGGACGGCGCCTGGCAGTTCGGCCGCGTCGGCGAGGTGCTGAGCCGGCCGGACATCCTCGACGTCCTGCGGTTCACCACCTGGCAGGCCCTCGCCTCGACGGCGCTGACCCTCCTGATCGCGCTGCCGGGAGCCTACGTCTTCGCCCGCTTCGACTTCCCCGGCAAGCAGCTGCTGCGGGCCGTGGTGACCGTGCCGTTCGTCCTGCCGACCGTCGTCGTGGGCACGGCGTTCCTGGCACTGCTGGGGCGCGGCGGATTCCTCGACGAGCTGTGGGGCATCCGGCTCGACACCACCGTCTGGGCGATCCTGCTCGCCCACGTGTTCTTCAACTACGCGGTCGTCGTCCGCACCGTGGGCGGTCTGTGGTCGCAGCTGGACCCCCGCCAGGAGGAGGCCGCACGGGTCCTCGGTGCCGGACGCCTCGCCGCCTGGCGGCGGGTGACGCTGCCCGCGCTGGCCCCGGCGGTGGCCGCCGCCGCCCTGATGGTCTTCCTCTTCACCTTCACCTCCTTCGGGATCGTCCAGATCCTCGGTGGCCCGGCCTACTCCACGCTGGAGGTGGAGATCTACCGGCAGACGGCGCAGCTGCTCGACCTGCCGACGGCAGCCGTGCTGACCCTGGTGCAGTTCGCGGCCGTGGGCGGCGTCCTCGCCCTGCACGCGTGGACCGTGCGGCGCAGGGAGACGGTGCTGAAACTGGTCGATCCGGCGACCACCGCCCGGCCGCCACGCGGGGCAGGGCAGCGGGCGCTGCTCGGCGGTGTGCTGCTGACCGTGCTGCTGCTCATCCTGCTGCCGCTCGGAGTGCTGGTGGAACGCTCCCTGGACACGTCCGGCGGCTACGGGCTCGGCTTCTACCGGGCGCTGCAGTCCGCCGAGGCCAGCGGCTCGACCTTCCTCGTTCCGCCGCTCGACGCCATCGGGAACTCCCTTCGCTACGCCCTGGTCGCGACCCTCATCGCCCTCGTGATCGGCGGCCTCGCCGCCGCCGCCCTCACCCGGCGGGCAGGGCGGCTGGTGCGCGGTTTCGACGCGTTGCTGATGCTGCCGCTGGGGGTGTCGGCCGTCACCGTGGGCTTCGGCTTCCTGATCACGCTCGACGAGCCACCGCTCGACCTGCGCACGTCCTGGATCCTCGTACCGCTGGCACAGGCACTGGTGGGGGTCCCCTTTGTCGTCAGGACCATGCTGCCCGTCCTGCGAGCGGTCGACGAACGGCTGCGCGAGGCGGCCGCCGTGCTCGGCGCCTCGCCGCTGCGGGCCCGGCGCGAGGTGGATCTGCCGCTGGTGCGCCGGGCGCTACTGGTGGCCGCGGGCTTCGCGTTCGCCGTGTCGCTCGGCGAGTTCGGCGCGACCGTGTTCATCGCACGCCCGGACAACCCCACGCTCCCGGTGGCGGTGGCCAGGCTGCTGGGGCGGTCCGGAGAGCTCAACTACGGCCAGGCGATGGCCCTCAGCACCCTTTTGATGCTCGTCTGCGCGGTGTCGCTGCTCGTGCTCGAACGTATCCGCACCGACCGATCCGGGGAGTTCTAGAGATGCTGACAGTGGAGTCGGCCACGGTCCGGTTCGGCAGACGCACCGCGCTGGACACGGTCGACCTGGAGGTCGCCGACCACGAGATCGTCTGTGTGCTGGGCCCCAGCGGCAGCGGCAAGTCGACGTTGCTGCGTGCCGTCGCCGGACTGCAGCGGCTGGAGGGCGGGCGGGTGCTCCTGGACGGCGCCGACCAGGCCTCCGTGCCCGTGCACCGGCGCGGGCTCGGCCTGATGTTCCAGGACCACCAGCTGTTCCCGCACCGCGACGTCGGCGCGAACGTCGCCTTCGGGCTGCGCATGCACGGCGTCTCCCGCGCCGAACGCGACCGCAGGGCCGACGCGCTCCTTGACCTTGTGGGCCTCCCTGGGGCCGGCCGCCGGGCCGTCGCCGCCCTGTCCGGTGGTGAACAGCAGCGGGTCGCCCTGGCCCGGGCGCTGGCGCCCCGGCCGAAGCTGCTGATGCTGGACGAGCCGCTGGGTCAGCTGGACCGGAGCCTGCGCGAACGGCTCGTGGTCGAACTGCGCACCCTCTTCGGCCGGTTGGGTACGACGGTGCTCGCCGTCACCCACGACCAGGGCGAGGCCTTCGCGCTCGCCGACCGGGTCGTGGTCATGAGGGACGGGAGGATCGCCCAGGAGGGCACCCCGCTGGAGGTCTGGCAGCGGCCGGCCTCCGCCTTCGTGGCCCGGTTCCTGGGCTTCGACAACGTGGTGGACGCGACCGTCACGGGCCGGGCCGCCGACACGGTCTGGGGCAAGGTACCGGTGCCCGAGGGTTCGCCCCAGGGCCCGTGCGAGCTGCTGGTCCGGCCCGGCGGGGTACGGATCGGCGGCCCGCAGGACGGACTGCGCTGCACCGTGGGCGTACGCACCTTCCGGGGCCACCACGTGACCGTCACCCTGCACCCCGGCGACGGCCCTGCCCTGGAGGCGCAGTGCGGCCTGCTGGACACCCCGGACGAGGGGGCGGCGGTGGGCGTCGCCTTCGACGCGGCGGAGACGGTGGTGCTGCCCCCGGTCGCCTAGCCCCTGCGGCATCGCACCGGGGCCTCGCCCGTCGGGGCTGAGGCAGGACGGGGTGCGGACGAAGCCGGGGGGTGGGACGGGACCTGCGACCGGCTGGCAGGGCCGCTCGGCGCGTGATCCCCTGGGCACGGAGACATCCGGAAGGGGCAGGGACCATGGCGCAGTCACCGCGTGAGGGCATCGACATCACCCGGGTCCTCGGTGCCCCGCAGGAGCGGGTGTTCGCGGCCTGGACCGTGCCCGAGGACTTCGCCGCCTGGTACGGCGCCGACGCGGACGTGCCGCTCGACCGGGTGTCGATGGATGTCAGGCCCGGCGGGAGCTGGAGCCTGGTGGTCATCGTGCCGGGCGCCGAGATGCCGTTCCGCGGGGTCTACCACGAGGTGTCCGATCCCGGCCGGCTGGTCTTCACGCTGAAGGACGCGAGCGCGGCCACCGGAATCGACGGGGAGACCGTCACCGTCACCTTCACGGCGTTGAGCGGCACGTCCACGGAGATGGTCTTCCAGCAGCGCGGCGGCAACCTCACGCCCGAGCAGTATGCGGCGGCCGAGGACGGCTGGGAGGCCTTCTTCGACGCACTGGAGGCCCGGCTCGCAGGGCGCTGAGCCGGCCGGCGGGTCAGCCGGTCAGCCGGGCGAGCGCCGCCGGAGCCTCCTCCACCGTGTCGACGAGCGCGATACGGGACTCCATGGCACGGCCCGCGGCCAGGGCGCTCAGCAGCGGCCAGGCCGGCAGTGTCCGGGTCCAGTGCGCGCGGCCCACCAGCACCATCGGTGTCGGCGCGGACCGCGACTCGTAGTAGTTCGGCGTCGCGTTGTCGAAGATCTCCTGCACGGTCCCCGCGGCGCCGGGCAGGAAGATCACCCCGGCCGTCGAGCGGGCCAGCAGCCCGTCCTCGCGCACGGCGTTCGCGAAGTACTTGGCGATGTGGTCCGCGAAGGCGTTCGGCGGCTCGTGCCCGTAGAACCACGTCGGGATCGCGACCGACGAGCCGCCCTCCGGCCAGCGTTCCCGTACCGCGAAGGCGGCCATCGCCCACTCGGTGACCGAGGGGCTGAACGACGGGACGTCGGCGAGCATTTCGCAGGCCTTGACCAGCATCGCGTCGGAGTGCGGCGCGCAGTGCGCGCCGAGATTGGCCGCCTCCATGGCGCCGGGACCACCACCCGTCGCGACCGTCAGGCCGCTGCGGGCCAGCTCCCTGCCGAGCACGGCCGCCCCCTGGTAGGCCGCGGTACCGCGGGCCATGGCATGGCCGCCCATCACGCCCACGACCCGGGCCCCGGCGAGGTGTTCGTCCAGCGCGTCGGAGACCGCGTCGTCATGGAGCGCCCGCAGCATCGAGGCGAAGACGTCACCGTCCGTACCGGTCCGCCGGAACCAGCGGTGGGCGAGCGCGTCCGGCGTCGCCTCGTACCCGCCCTGTGCCAGTCCCTCGTACAGGGCTTCCGGGGTGTACAGCAGGCCGCGGTACGGGTCGAAGGGCAACCCGGGCACCGGGGGGAAGACGAAGGCTCCGTCCGCCCGTACCTTGGCCTCGGCGCCACCGTCCATCCGGCAGCCGAGGAAGACGGCGCCGCGGGTGTCGGTCGCGAGCAGCGAGGCGCCGCGGTCCGTCAGGTCGACGGACTGGATCCGATGGCCGGCGAGTGTCCCTGCGGCGACCGCCAGGTCGAATGCGGCGAGCGTCTCTATCTCGACGCCGGGTGCGTACGTGTTCTCGTCCGGATTCTCCACGCCGCCATGCTACGGACCGGCCACCGGCGGGCTGTCACCCCGTCAGCGGCAGAGCCGCCAGCTCCGCGATCACCCAGGTCAGCGGGGCGAAGACGGCCAGCAGCACCAGCGCGCGCAGCGCGGTCGCGGAGCGGAGCGCGGCGGCGGGCGCACCGAGCCGCAGCAGGGTCTGGGCCGTCCGGACCCGAGCCTGCTTCGCCTCCAGCGCCGATGTCAGCAGCGTCGCCGTCGTACATCCGAGGACGAGTACGGCGCCCAGCGCGGTGAGCGGACCGAAGGGGCGGGGCCCGTCCGTGTACAGGGCCGTGGCCGCGATCACGCCCGACAGCACCGCGCAGACGACTCCGAGCGGACGCCCGATCCGGCACGCCTCGTCCATGAGCACCCGGCCCGCCAGGAGACGCACGGCTCCGGGGCGCGTCGCCTGCAGCAGCCGCCCGCACAGATGGGTCAGGCCGGGTCCCGCCATGGCGAGGCCGATCGCGGTGAGGACCCAGCCCGCCAGCAGGCTCGCCGGGGCGGAGTCGAGCCGCCCGGGCAGCGGAAAGGTTTTGCCCGGTGCCCCACGGCCGACGTACGCCTCGACGGCCAGTCCGGCCGCGGTGAGGGCCACGCCCCACGGCAGCCCTGTGGGCACCGGGGCCGGGGCGAGATCGTCCTCGGCCTCCTGGGCGTCGGACGGGGGGACCGGCCGGGAGCGCAGCGCGAGCCCGCCGGCCGTGGCCGAGGCCAGCGGCACCAGGGCCAGCAGCGTGAGCGCCGCCGCGAGCGGCAGCGGCGTGCCCGCGCCCAGGAACTCGGCGGCGCCGCCGTCGAACGGAAGCCCGGTCAGGTCCCCGCGCAGATGGAGGAAGACGAGCAGCGCCACCACCGA
Organism: Streptomyces sp. B1I3; assembly: GCF_030816615.1. Lineage (NCBI taxonomy): Bacteria > Bacillati > Actinomycetota > Actinomycetes > Kitasatosporales > Streptomycetaceae > Streptomyces > Streptomyces sp. B1I3. Next base: position 2,406,949 of record NZ_JAUSYD010000001.1, on the reverse strand, counting down.
GCCCAGCGTGGTGGACACCGCGGTCGAGGCCGCCGCCAGCAGGGCCAGCCGCACCGGCCCGAGGCCCGCGGCGAAGAGGCCGGGGCGCGGGCGGGTGCTCGGGTCCGTGCGCGCGACCGCGACCGCGAACCGGACCGTCGCGGCCAGCGGCACCGCGCACCACAGCAGCCGCAGTACGGAACTCGACGCGTGCGCCGGGTGCCCGGAGGCGTACCCGAGGGTGCACAGCAGCAGGAAACCGACCCCGGCCGATGCGGAGGCGAGGAGCAGCCGCCGCACCAGGACCAGGGGGTGGGAACCGCGCGTCAGACGGAGAGCGAGCACGCCGAGCGGCCTTCCGTATCGGTCGCGGCGGGCAGGGCGACGGTGGTGACGTGGCGGCCGTCCAGCAGGGCGACCGTACGGTCGGCGAGGGCGGCGATCTCCGCGTCGTGGGTGGCGAGTACGACCGTGATGCCGTGGGACCGCGCAGCGGTGGTGAGGGTGCGCAGCAACTGCGCCCGCTCGGCACGGTGCAGCGAGGCGGTCGGCTCGTCGGCGAAGATCACGGACGGCGAGGCGGTCAGCGCACGTGCCACGGAGATCCGCTGGCGCTGGGCCTGGAGCAGGGTGTGCGGCCGGTTCTTGGCCAGCGGGCCGATGTCGAGGCGCTCCAGCCACTCGGTCGCCGCCTTCTTCGCCGCCCGGTGGGAGACGCCGCGCAGCAGCAGCGGCAGGGCGGCGTTCTCCCAGGTGGTCAGCTCCGGCACGAGCTGGGGCTCGGCAGCGATCCAGCCGAAGCGGTCGCGGCGCAGCTGCTCCCGCAGTCGCGGGCCCATCGTGTGCACGGGGACGCCGTCGAACCAGACCTCGCCCTCCTGGGGCACCAGCTGGCCGGAGAGGCAGTGCAGGAGCGTCGTCTTACCGCTCCCGCGAGGACCCGTCACGGCGAGGACCTCGCCGCTGCGGACACCGAGGGACACACCGCCGAGCCCCGGGGATCCGTTGTGGGAGTGCTGCAGGGAACGTGCCCAGATCACGTCGTTGTCCGACGGGGCAACCATGGCGTACACCTCGGTTCGGATCAGATGTCACATCCCCCGTACGGGGGAACGAAAACAAGGCCGATCGGTCACAGGGCACGCTAGGTAGTCGGACCGGAGTGTCGGCACAGCACGCGGCCCGGACACTCCCCTTCTCACTCGAACGGGTGCATCCGGGCCGCAGTGGACCGTATGAAATGACTGCCGGGACCGGTGGTGCCGGTCGCCGGAGAGCGGTCAGAGCTTCGTCCAGGCCTCCGTCAGGACGGCCCGCAGGATGCCCTCGATCTCGTCGAAGGTCGACTGGTCGGAGATCAGCGGCGGCGCGAGCTGGACGACCGGATCACCGCGGTCGTCGGCGCGGCAGTAGAGGCCGTTGTCGTACAGCGCCTTGGAGAGGAAGCCGTACAGGACGCGCTCGGTCTCCTCGTCGGTGAACGTCTCCTTGGTGGCCTTGTCCTTCACCAGCTCGATGCCGTAGAAGAAGCCGTTGCCGCGTACGTCGCCGACGATCGGCAGGTCGTGCAGCTTCTGGAGCGTGGTGAGGAAGGCGTTCTCGTTGTCGAGGACGTGCTGGTTGAGGCCCTCGCGCTCGAAGATGTCGAGGTTGGCGAGACCGACCGCGGCGGAGACCGGGTGGCCGCCGAAGGTGTAGCCGTGCAGGAAGGTGTTGTCGCCCTCGTAGAACGGCTCGGCCAGCCGGTCGGAGATGATGCAGGCGCCGATCGGGGAGTAGCCCGACGTCATGCCCTTGGCGCAGGTGATCATGTCCGGCACGTAGTCGAACTTGTCACAGGCGAACATCGTGCCGAGGCGGCCGAAGGCGCAGATGACCTCGTCGGAGACGAGCAGTACGTCGTACTTGTCGCATATCTCGCGCACGCGCTGGAAGTATCCGGGCGGCGGCGGGAAACAGCCGCCGGCGTTCTGGACGGGCTCCAGGAAGACGGCCGCCACGGTGTCCGGGCCCTCGAAGAGGATCTCCTGCTCGATCTGGTCGGCGGCCCAGCGGCCGAAGGCCTCCGGGTCGTCACCGAAGAGCGGGGCGCGGTAGATGTTGGTGTTCGGCACCTTGTGCGCGCCGGGGACCAGCGGCTCGAAGGGGGCCTTCAGCGCCGGCAGGCCGGTGATCGACAGGGCGCCCTGCGGGGTGCCGTGGTAGGCGACCGCACGCGAGATGACCTTGTACTTGGTCGGCTTGCCCTTGAGCTTGAAGTACTGCTTGGCCAGCTTCCAGGCCGTCTCCACGGCCTCGCCGCCGCCGGTGGTGAAGAAGACCTTGTTGAGGTCGCCCGGGGCGTAGTCCGCGAGCCGCTCGGCGAGCTCGACCGCCTTCGGGTGGGCGTACGACCACACCGGGAAGAAGGCGAGCTCCTGCCCCTGCTTGTACGCCGCCTCGGCGAGCTCGTGACGGCCGTGGCCCGCGTTGACCACGAACAGGCCGGAGAGGCCGTCGAGGTAGCGCTTGCCCTTGTCGTCGAAGATGTAGGTGCCCTCGCCACGCACGATGGTGGGAACGGGCGCGTTCTCGTAGTCCGACATGCGGGTGAAGTGCATCCACAGGTGGTCGTACGCGGTTCGGCTGAGGTCCTTGCTCACGGCTATCGGGTTCCCCACATATAGGTCTGCTTCTTGAGCTTGAGGTAGACGAAGCTCTCGGTGGAGCGCACTCCGGGGATGGCCCGGATGCGTTTGTTGATCGTCTCCAGCAGGTGGTCGTCGTCCTCGCAGACGATCTCCACCATCAGGTCGAAGGAGCCCGCGGTCATGACCACGTACTCGCACTCGGCCATGGCCGCCAGGGCCTCGGCCACGGGGTCGAGGTCGCCCTCGACGTTGATGCCGACCATCGCCTGGCGCCGCAGACCCACGGTGAGCGGGTCCGTGACGGCGACGATCTGCATCACGCCCTGGTCGAGCAGCTTCTGCACGCGCTGGCGTACAGCCGCTTCGGAGAGGCCCACGGCCTTGCCGATCGCGGCGTACGGACGGCGTCCGTCCTCCTGGAGCTGCTCGATGATCGCGAGGGAGACGGCATCGACCGCTGGTGACGATCCGTTCCCGGTCCTGGAGTCTGCGCTACGACTGGCCACGCACCCACTCTGCACCGAGACTCGTCTGTCTGGCAACCCCGGATCGATGAAATTCGTTGTTTGAGTGCCCTGATCTAACTGAATCCGAAGTTCCCGAGGGTTGGGTATGTCGAAAGCGTCACCGGACCGTTTAGGGTGGATGTCTCACCCATCGGACAGCCGACAGGAGGGGTGGTTGTGACCACCGAGGTGCGCCGTCTGCGCAACTACATCAACGGAGAGTTCCGGGACGCCGCGGACGGGCGGACCATCGACGTGGTCAACCCGGTGACGGAAGAGGTCTACGCGACCTCCCCGCTCTCCGGACAGGCCGACGTCGATGCCGCCATGGAAGCGGCCGCGGCCGCGTTCCCCGCCTGGCGGGACGTGACGCCCGCCGAACGCCAGAAGGCACTGCTGAAGATCGCGGACGCCTTCGAGGAGCGGGCGGAGGACCTCATCGCGGCGGAGTCGGAGAACACCGGCAAGCCGCTGGAGCTCACCCGCACCGAAGAGATCCCGCCGATGGTGGACCAGATCCGCTTCTTCGCGGGGGCCGCCCGGCTGCTCGAGGGCCGCTCGGCGGGCGAGTACATGGAGGGCCTGACCTCGATCGTGCGCCGGGAGCCGGTGGGCGTCTGCGCGCAGGTCGCCCCGTGGAACTACCCGATGATGATGGCGGTCTGGAAGTTCGCCCCGGCGCTCGCCGCAGGCAACACCGTCGTGATCAAGCCGTCCGACACCACCCCGGCGTCGACCGTGCTGATCGCGGAGATCATCGGGCAGATCCTGCCCAAGGGCGTCTTCAACGTCATCTGCGGCGACCGCGACACGGGCCGCGCGATGGTCGAGCACCGGATCCCCGCGATGGCCTCCATCACCGGTTCCGTGCGGGCCGGCATGCAGGTCGCCGAGTCCGCGGCCAAGGACGTCAAGCGTGTCCACCTGGAGCTCGGCGGCAAGGCGCCGGTCGTCGTCTTCGAGGACGCCGACATCCCCAAGGCCGTCGAGGGCATCTCTGTCGCCGGCTACTTCAACGCCGGGCAGGACTGCACCGCGGCGACCCGCGTCATGGTCCACGAGTCGGTCCACGACGAGTTCGTCGCCGCCCTGGCCAAGGCGGCGGCCGACACCAAGACCGGCGCGCCGGACGAAGAGGACGTGCTGTACGGCCCGCTCAACAACGCCAACCAGCTCGCCCAGGTCAGCGGGTTCATCGAGCGGCTCCCCGCGCACGCCAAGGTCGAGGCCGGCGGGCACCGGGTCGGCGACAAGGGTTACTTCTACGCCCCTACCGTCGTCTCCGGTCTCGAGCAGGACGACGAGATCATCCAGCACGAGGTCTTCGGTCCCGTCATCACCGTCCAGTCCTTCACTGACGAGGCGCAGGCGCTGACGTACGCCAACGGCGTGGAGTACGCGCTGGCCTCCTCGGTCTGGACGAAGGACCACGCCCGCGCGATGCGGATGTCCAAGAACCTCGACTTCGGCTGCGTGTGGATCAACACCCACATCCCGCTCGTCGCCGAGATGCCGCACGGCGGATTCAAGAAGTCCGGCTACGGCAAGGACCTCTCCGCGTACGGCTTCGAGGACTACACGCGCATCAAGCACGTGATGACGTCGCTCGACGGCTGACACCCTGCACCGCTGCACCGCTGCACCGCTGCACCGCTGCACCGCAGCACCGCAGCACCGCAGCACCGCAGCATCCGCGCGAACGGCCCCGGGCTCCGGCCCGGGGCCGTCCGCGTGGGCCGGGGCACCGGCCGGCAGCCGCCGAACTCCGGCGGTCGCCCCCGTAATTGAACGTGTTCATGATGGGCGTACGCTGCGGGCATGAGCGAGCGACGCGCCCTGCTGAGGCGCATACGCGTGTGGTTGGCCGCCTTCATCGTCTGTCTGGTGCTCAGCGGGCTGACCGCCTTCCCGCTGGTCCACGAACTCCACTGGGCCGAGGATTTGCTGAACTCCTCCGCCTCCCCCGTACCCGAGCACTTCCCGGCCCTGGCGGAGTGGATCACCAGGGTCCGCACCGGCCTCGACGAGACGGACGCGAACCACCCCTTCGTGCTGTACGGCACCGACTGGCTGGCCTTCGCCCACCTCGTCATCGCCGTCGCCTTCTACGGGCCCTACCGCGACCCGGTCCGCAACATCTGGGTCGTCGAGTTCGGCATGATCGCCTGCGCCGGGATCATCCCGCTGGCCCTGATCTGCGGCCCGATCCGGGACATCCCCGCCTGGTGGTCCGTCATCGACATGTCCTTCGGGGTCTTCGGTGTCGTCCCGCTGCTCGTCGTGCGGCGCATGACCAAGCGGCTGGAGGCGCTGGAGGGTGCGCCGGCAGGAACCCCGACGCCCCTCCCCGCGGCCTGAGTCCAGCGGCCCGCGACCCCGTGGCCCGGGTGGCGCCGACCCGGGTCACACGCACTTCGGCCCCGCGGCCCGGGTGCACGCGGCCTCTCCGGAGCCCGGGCATCCGCCGCCGCATCCCCTCCCACACCTTCCGCCCGGCCCCTCGCGGTACTTCCCCCCGTGCCGGCATCAGGGCTTCCGTGCCACCGCGCCGAACTGTGCGACGGCGGGGCTGCCGGGTGCGGCGCGCCAGCGGGAGCAGGACACGACACCGGGTGCCAGGATGTCCAGGCCGTCCATGAACGACACGAACTCGGAGCGGCCGCGGGCGGTGATCGGCGGGGTGGCGTTCTCGTTCCAGAAGCGCATCGCGGCCTCGTTCCCCCCGCCGCCCAGCTCCAGCGTCGGGTGGGTGAGCACCAGGTGGCTGCCCGAGGGCAGGGCGCCCATCAGCGTCGTCACGATGCCCCGCGCCTCGGCGGTGTCCAGGACGAAGTTGAGGATGCCGAGCATCGTCACCGCGACCGGCCGGCGGAGGTCCAGGGTCGGCTCCGCGGCCCGCAGGATCCGCTCGGGGTCGCGGGCGTCCGCGTCGACGTAGGCGGTGGCTCCCTCGGGAGAGCTGGTGAGGAGGGAGCGCGCGTGCGCCAGCACGGCCGGATCGTTGTCGACGTAGACGACGCGGGCGTGGGGGGCGGTGTGCTGCGCGACCTCATGGGTGTTGTGCGCGGTCGGCAGCCCGGTGCCGATGTCCAGGAACTGGCCGATCCCCACGTCGCCGGCCAGATGGCGCACCGCCCTGCCGAGGAACTCCCGGTCGGCGCGCGCCACTTCGCCGATGCTCGGGTACATCTCGGTGACCCGGTCCCCGACCGCGCGGTCCACGGGGTAATGGTCCGCCCCGCCCAGCCAGTAGTTCCACACCCGTGCGTTGTGGGCGATGTCCGACCGTATGCGGGCGGGTGCGGTGCGAGGGCTGGGCTCGGTCACGTCTGCTCCTGGGGCGCCGGGTGAGGATCACGGGCAGTTCGCCACCGGTCATGATGCCGGACGGATCAGACGACGGCGCCGGGCCCGGCGGCTCCGGGCCGGGGGACGCCGGGCCCGGAGCCGCCGGGCCGGGGGGCGGCGGTCAGCAGAGAGCGCAGGGCGTCGATGCGGTTGGTGGTGATCGAGTCGACGCCGTACGACAGGAGCCGGCGCATCGTCCGCCTGGTGTCGGCGGTCCAGGCGGAGACCAGCAGCCCGTCGCGGTGGACACGGTCCGTCAGTTCCCGGTCCACCAGGCCGAAGCGGTAGTTCAGCCAGCGTGGCCGCACGGCCGCGAGGAGTACGGGGCGCGGAGGAGCCGGCGTGGTCCAGGTCAGTGCGATCTCGGCGGACGGGTCGGCGTCGCGCACCCGGAGCATGGCCTGGGTGCCGGCGCAGTAGTACGCCCTCTCGGCGGCCCCGCACTCGCGCACCACGTCGACGACCCTGCGCACCGACGCGTCCGTGGAGCCGGGCAGATCGACCATGATCCGGTGGCTCTCCGTGGCCAGCAGCGCCTCGCGCAGGGTGGGCACGCCGCCCCGGGTCATCTCGGTCAGATCCCGGTGGTCGAGATGGTCCAGCCGGATGTCGTGTCCCCACAGGCGCTCCAGGGTGGAGTCGTGGAGGAGGACGGGCACCCCGTCACGGGTCACGCGGACGTCGATCTCGACCGCGTCCGCCCCCCGGTCGACGGCGGACCGGATCGAGGGAAGCGTGTTCTCGCGGGCGCGGTACGGGTCGCCGCGGTGTGCCACGGCCGTGACGGTGGTGTCCATGGGGCCATTGTGACCAGCGGGGGTCACCGGCCGGGCGCCTCCAGCCAGTTCGTGGTGTACGTGTCGATCTCGGCGGTCAGGGCCCGCTTGCCGGCCGGGTCGAGGAACGACGCCTCCACGGCGTTCTTCGCGAGCCCGGCGACACCCCGCTCGTCGAGCCCGAGCAGCCGGGCCGCGACCCCGTACTCGTTGTTCAGGTCGGTGCCGAACATCGGCGGGTCGTCACTGTTGATCGTCACGAGGACGCCGGCCTCGACCATCTCCTTCACCGGGTGCAGGTCGAGGTCCGTCACGGCACGGGTCGCGATGTTGGACGTCGGGCAGACCTCCAGCGCGATGCGGTGCTCGGCGAGGTGCGCCAGAAGCCCGGGGTCCTGGACGGAGCTGGTGCCGTGGCCGATGCGCTCGGCGCGCAGCGCGGTCAGCGCGTCCCAGACGGTCTGCGGACCGGTGGTCTCCCCGGCGTGCGGCACGGAGTGCAGACCCTCGGCGATCGCCCGGTCGAAGTACGGCTTGAACTGCGGCCGGTCCACACCGATCTCCGGCCCGCCGAGACCGAAGGAGACGAGCCCCTCGGGCCGCAGGTCCACCGCGAGACGGGTGGTCTCCTCGGCGGCCTCCAGACCCGCCTCGCCGGGGATGTCGAAGCACCAGCGCAGGACCACGCCGAGTTCGGCCTCGGCGGCCTTGCGGGCGTCCTCGATGGCCTCCATGAAGCCCTGCTCCGGGATGCCCCGGCGGGTGGAACTGAACGGGGTGACGGTCAGTTCCGCGTACCGGATGTTCTGCCGCGCCATGTCCCGGGCGATCTCGAAGGTCAGCAGCCGGACGTCCTCCGGCGTGCGGATCAGGTCCACCACCGAGAGGTACACGTCGATGAAGTGCCCGAAGTCGGTGAAGGTGAAGAAGTCCGTCAGCGCCTCAGGGTCCGTGGGGACCTTGGAGTCGGGGTGGTGGGCCGCGAGCTCGGCCACGATGCGCGGCGAGGCGGAACCGACGTGGTGGACATGGAGCTCGGCCTTGGGCAGCCCCGCGATAAAGGGGTGCAGAGCGTTCATCGGATTCTCCCGGATCTCGTCACTGGGCCGGGCACACCGGCCGCACCGATCATCGTAGGGGGACTCGGCGGCCCGGCGGCGGGCCGTAGCATGGCGGGACCACGATGGGGGAGGCCCATGTCAGACAACACAGAGCAGCCAGGAGGCGGGGCCGCGCCGCGCGATCCGTGGGCGCCACCGGACAGCCGGGTCGAGCTGGGCAAGCCGCCGGCCGTGCACGACCAGCCGACGGTCACGTCCATGCCGGGCGTCGACTCGGGCACCGGGCCGATACCCGGGGCGGCCGGAGGCTTCGGCCCGCCGCAGCCGGCGGCTTCCGCGCCGCCCGTCCCCGCGCCGCCGGTGGCACCGAACGGACCGGGAGCGCCCGGGGGGCAGTACGGCTACCCGGCCGCGCCCGCTGCGCCCGCGGCGCCGTACGGCGGATACCCGGGCTATCCCGGCTACGGCGGTCAGCCGGCCTGGGGCCCGGCGCCGGCGAACGGCCTGGGTATCGCCGCCATGGTGCTCGGCATCATCGCCGTCGTCGGCTTCTGCATGTGGGGCTTCGGGATCATCCTGGGCATCCTCGCGCTGATCTTCGGCATCATCGGCCGCGGTCGCGCCAAGCGGGGCGAGGCGACCAACGGGGGCATGGCGCTCGCCGGAATCATCCTGGGATCGGTGTCGATCGTGATCAGCGCGATCTTCCTGGGATTCCTCATCTGGGCCGTCGCCAACGACGACGGGAGCAGCGACTACGACTACGACGACCCGTACGCCACGTCGCTGGTCGTCGGCGCCGCGCGCTGACACGGGGTACGGACGCCGCCCGGGGCGGGGAACCAACCCCCGTCCCGGGCCGTTTCACCGCGCGCGCAGCCGCGTACGCGCCTCCATGAGCGCGAAGCCCAGCAGGTTCAGCCCCCGCCAGGCGGCCGGGTCCGCCGTCCGCGGATCGTCCTTGGCGAGTCCGATGCCCCAGATCCGGTCCAACGGACTCGCCTCGACGAGCACCCGCTCCCCCGTGCCCGCCAAGTAGGCCCGCAGCGCCGGGTCCTGGCCGAACTTGTGGACGCTGCCCGCCACCACCAGGGCGAACCGCTCCTTCACCCATATGTCGTCGTCGAAGCCCCGGACCAGCCGGCCCGCCTTCTTGGCCTGCGCCGGGCTCTCCGCGGCCACGGCCCGCTCCTCCGCCTCGGCGTCGCCGAAGAGCCGCGCCTTGCCGGCCATCATCCAGTGCTCCGCCGAGGCGTAGGTCACCCCGTCGACCGTGAACGGCGCCGGCCACCACTGGCTGAGGCAGCTCTCCGAGAGCCTGCCGTCCGACCGGGGGCGGTGCCCCCAGAACGGCAGGTACTTCACCTTGTCGCCGCGTGCCGTCCGCTCCACCAGGGCGTCCCTGTGTTCCTGTCCCATGGCAGCCGAGTCTGGCATTCGCCACTGACAGTCCGTACCGGGTTTTCCGCAGCCGCGCGACACATGGTCGACAGATTCCGTCGCGTAACCAAAAGGCAACAACGGAATCCCTTGTTGCCGGTAGACCTCTCTGTCAGGATCGGCACTCAATTCGAGACGGAGCTACGCCGCCCTTGATCACGGGGGCAGCGGAGGAGAGCGTGATGGTCGACGGTTTCCAGGTGCAGGACCGCTTCGCGGAGGGTGCGCAGTACATCGGCGGACGGCTGCGCCCCGGCACCTCGGGGCGCCATCAGGAGGTGGTGAACCCCGCCACGGGCGAGACGGTGTACCGCTACGAACTGGCCGGCACCGCCGATGTCGACGCCGCGGTCTCGGCAGCCCGCGACGCCTTCCCCGGCTGGTCCGGCGCCACCCCTGCCGAGCGGTCCACGCTGCTGCACCGCTTCGCCGCCGTACTCGCCGAGGAGGCGGACGAGCTGGCCTACGCCGAGTCGCTGCAGTGCGGCAAACCCGTCCGGCTCGCCACCGAGTTCGACGTGCCGGGCACGGTCGACAACGCCGCGTTCTTCGCCGGCGCCGCCCGGAACCTGGAAGGGAGGTCGGCCGCCGAGTACAGCGGCGACCACACCTCCTACGTACGCCGCGAGGCCATCGGTGTCGTCGGTTCCGTCGCGCCCTGGAACTACCCGCTGCAGATGGCCGCGTGGAAGATCCTCCCCGCCGTCGCGGCGGGCAACACCATCGTGCTGAAGCCCGCCGAGATCACTCCGCTGACCTCGCTGATGTTCGCCCAGGCGGCCACCCGGGCCGGCATCCCGGATGGTGTGATCAACATCGTCTCGGGCGCCGGGAAGGACGCGGGCGAACACCTCGTCGGCCACCCGGACGTCGTGATGACCTCCTTCACCGGCTCCACCGCCGTCGGCAGGCGCGTCGCCGCGATCGCCACCTCCACCGTCAAACGTCTCCACCTGGAGCTCGGCGGCAAGGCGCCGTTCCTCGTGTTCGACGACGCCGACCTCGACGCCGCGGTCAACGGAGCGGTCGCCGGATCCCTCATCAACACCGGGCAGGACTGCACGGCCGCCACCCGCGCCTACGTCCAGCGCCCGCTGTACGACGCGTTCGTGGCCGGTGTCGCCGCCCTGATGGAGAGCGTGCGCCTGGGCGACCCCTTCGACCCGTCGACCGACCTCGGCCCGCTGGTCAGCCACCGGCACCGCGACCACGTCGCCGGTTTCGTCGAGCGTGCCCGCGCCTACGCCACCGTCGTCACCGGCGGCGAGGCCCCCGGCGGCGCCCTCGCCGACGGCGCCTACTACCGGCCGACCCTGATCACGGGGGCGGCCCAGGACAGCGAGATCGTGAGCTCGGAGATCTTCGGCCCCGTCCTGGCCGTGCTGCCCTTCGACACCGACGACGAGGGAATCCGCCTCGCCAACGACACCCCGTACGGGCTCGCCGCCTCCGCCTGGAGCCGCGACCTGTACCGGGCGAACCGCGCCACCCGTGAGATCGCGGCGGGCTGCGTGTGGATCAACGACCACATCCCGATCATCAGCGAGATGCCGCACGGCGGATACCGGGCCAGCGGGTTCGGCAAGGACATGTCGGCGTACTCCTTCGAGGAGTACACGCAGGTGAAGCACGTCATGTACGACAACACCGCGGTGGCCAGGAAGGACTGGCACCGCACCGTCTTCGGGGACCGATAGCAGCGGCCGCCGGCCGGCGGCCCCACCCACCCGGAAGGGCAACGCGTATGGAGCAGTACGAGCCCGAGCGCCTCTCCGCGCCGCAGCTGGCCGCCATGAGGCGCAGCCTCACGAACGGAAGGGGCGCCCTCACCCGCCGCTCGCTTCTTCGTGCGTCGGGCATGGGCGCACTCGCGCTCGGCGGCCTCGGCACGCTGAGTGCGTGCGGCATCCCGCCCGCGAAGCGTGAAGGGGACGCGGTGGCGTCGGACGACCACTCGGCCACGGAGAAGCGGATCAACTTCTCCAACTGGACCGAGTACATGGACGTCAGCGAGGACGAGAAGCACCGCCCGACCCTGGAGGCGTTCACGAAGCGCACCGGGATATCGGTCAAGTACACCGAGGACATCAACGACAACGTCGAGTTCTTCGGCAAGATCAAACCGCAGCTCGCCGCCGGCCAGGACACCGGCCGCGACCTCGTCGTCGTCACCGACTGGCTGGCCGCCCGCATCATCCGGCTGGGCTGGGCGCAGAAGCTCGACCCGGCGAACCTGCCGCACGCCTTCGCCAACCTGTCGGCCCAGTTCCGCACCCCCGACTGGGACCCCGGACGCGCCTACTCCTACCCCTGGACCGGCATCCCGACCGTCATCGCCTACAACCGGAAGGCGACCGGTGGACGCAAGGTCGACTCCATCACCCAGCTGCTCGACGACCCCCGGCTGAAGGGGAAGGTCTCCTTCCTCTCCGAGATGCGCGACTCGGTCGGGATGACGCTGCTGGACATGGGCAAGGACCCGGGTTCGTTCACCGACGCCGACTACGACGCGGCGATCGGGCGTATCCAGAAGGGCGTCGACAAGAAGCAGATCCGCCGCTTCACCGGCAACGACTACACCGCCGACCTGAGCAAGGGCGACATCGCGGCCTGCGTCGCCTGGGCGGGCGACATCATCCAGCTCCAGGCCGACAACCCGGACATCGAGTTCGCGATACCGGCCGCCGGTTACATCACCTCCAGCGACAACATGCTGGTCCCGGCCGGGGCCCGGCACAAGACCAACGCCGAGAAGCTCATGGACCACTACTACGAGCCCCCGGTCGCCGCCCAGCTCGCCGCCTACATCAACTACGTCTGCCCGGTCGACGGGGTCGCCCCGGAACTCGCGAAGATCGACGAGTCGATGGCGTCGAACACACTGATCCTCCCGGACAGGGCGATGGCCGCGAAGTCGCACGCCTTCCGCTCGCTCGATGCCGCGGAAGAGACGGCGTACGAGGAGAAGTTCGCCAAGCTCATCGGCGCCTGACCGGCCCGTCCCCCTTCCCGATCTCCCCCGACACCACTGGGACTGCGACCCATGACACAGCAGCAGACAGCGGGCGGCGACGTCCGTCTCACCGGGATCAGCAAGACCTACGGCTCCTTCACTGCCGTACACCCCCTCGACCTGACGGTCCCGCAGGGCTCCTTCTTCGCCCTGCTCGGCGCGTCCGGCTGCGGCAAGACCACCACCCTGCGGATGATCGCCGGCCTGGAGGAAGCCACGACCGGCACGGTCTCGCTCGGCGGCAGCGACATCACGGACCTGCCCCCGTACAAACGGCCCGTCAACACCGTCTTCCAGAGCTACGCCCTCTTCCCGCACCTGGACGTCACCGAGAACATCGCGTTCGGCCTGCGCCGCCGCGGCATCAAGTCCGTGAAGAAGCAGGTCGGCGACATGCTCGACCTCGTCCAGCTCGGCGACTTCGCCCACCGCCGACCGCACCAGCTCTCCGGCGGACAGCAGCAGCGCGTCGCCGTGGCGCGCGCGCTCATCAACCACCCGCAGGTGCTCCTGCTGGACGAGCCGCTGGGCGCCCTCGACCTCAAACTGCGCCGCCAGATGCAGCTCGAACTCAAGCGGATCCAGACCGAGGTCGGCATCACGTTCATCCACGTCACCCACGACCAGGAGGAGGCCATGACCATGGCCGACACCGTCGCGGTGATGAACGGCGGCCGGGTCGAACAGCTCGGCGCCCCCGCCGACCTGTACGAGAACCCGCGGACCACCTTCGTGGCGAACTTCCTCGGCACCTCCAACCTCATCGAGGCCGAGATCGTCTCCGCGGGTGGCGACATCACCGTCACGGCGGGGGACGGGACACTGCTGCTGCCCGCCGCCCGGTGTTCGGCCCCGACGGCACGCGGCGGAAAGCTGCTCGTCGGCGTCCGCCCCGAGAAGCTCTCCCTCTCCCGCGCCGCCGAAGCCGGGGCGATAGCCGCCGGCCGCAACCGCGTCACCGGCCGGATCGTCGACTCCAGCTTCATCGGTGTCTCCACCCAGTACGTCGTCGAGAGCCCGGCCGGCAAGGCACTCCAGTGCTACGAACAGAACGTCGAGCACCGTGAGGGGCTCCTCCCCGGGGCCGAGGTCGTCCTGCACTGGAACCCGGCCCACACCTTCGGCCTGGACGCCGCCCAGGACATCGCCGCGGGCGTGGAAAGCGTGGAGGACGCGGCGTGAGCGTCACCGACGCGCCGCCGGCGCCGTCCACCGAACCGAAGATCCGAAAGCCGTCCACGCGCAAGCGGCTCGTCCCCTACTGGCTGCTGCTCCCCGGCATCCTGTGGCTGCTCGTCTTCTTCGCGCTGCCGATGGTCTACCAGGCGTCGACCTCCGTACAGACCGGGTCCCTGGAGAAGGGCTTCGAGGTCACCTGGCACTTCCGGACGTACTGGGACGCCCTCGCCGACTACTACCCGCAGTTCGTCAGGTCCCTGCTGTATGCCGGCACCGCCACGCTCCTGTGCCTGCTGCTCGGCTACCCGCTCGCCTACCTGATCGCCTTCAAGGCCGGCCGTTGGCGCAACCTGGTGCTGGTCCTGGTCATCGCGCCGTTCTTCACCAGCTTCCTGATCCGCACACTCGCCTGGAAGACGATCCTCGCGGACGGCGGCACGGTCGTCGACGTCCTGAACACCCTGCACGTCCTGGACGTCACCAGCTGGCTCGGCTGGACCGAGGGCGACCGCGTACTGGCCACACCGATGGCCGTCGTCTGCGGTCTGACGTACAACTTCCTGCCGTTCATGATCCTGCCGCTCTACACCTCGCTGGAGCGGATCGACGGCCGGCTGCACGAGGCGGCGGGCGACCTGTACGCCACCCCGGCCACCACCTTCCGCAAGGTGACGTTCCCGCTGTCCATGCCCGGGGTCGTCTCCGGCACCCTGCTGACCTTCATCCCGGCCAGCGGCGACTACGTCAACGCGGAACTGCTCGGATCCACCGACACCAAGATGGTGGGCAGCGTCATCCAGACCCAGTTCCTCCGGGTCCTGGACTACCCGACGGCGGCCGCCCTCTCCTTCATCCTCATGGCGGTCGTCCTGTTCGCGGTCACCGTCTACATCCGCCGCTCCGGTACGGAGGACCTGGTCTGATGCCCGTACTCCGCCTGCTTCGCCGGAACCTCGTCGTGATCGCGGGGCTGCTGACCCTCGCGTACATGGTCCTGCCGAACATCGTCGTGATGGTGTTCTCCTTCAACAAGCCCAACGGACGTTTCAACTACGCCTGGCAGCAGTTCTCCCTGGACGCCTGGAAGGACCCCTGCGGGGTCGCCGACCTCTGCGGATCGCTCTCCCTCTCGCTCCAGATCGCCGTCTGGGCGACCCTCGGCGCGACCGTGCTCGGCACGATGATCGCCTTCGCGCTGGTGCGCTACCGCTTCCGGGCGCGCGGCGCGATCAACTCCCTGATCTTCCTGCCCATGGCGATGCCCGAGGTCGTCATGGCCGCCTCGCTGCTCACGCTGTTCCTCAACATGGGTGCCCGGCTCGGCTTCTGGACGGTCCTGATCGCGCACATCATGTTCTGCCTCAGCTTCGTGGTGACAGCCGTCAAGGCGCGTGTGATGTCGATGGACCCGAGGCTCGAGGAGGCGGCCCGCGACCTCTACGCCGGACCCGTGCAGACGTTCCTGCGGGTGACCCTGCCGATCGCCGCTCCCGGAATAGCCGCGGGAGCGCTGCTCGCCTTCGCGCTCTCCTTCGACGATTTCATCATCACCAATTTCAACGCCGGCTCCACGGTGACCTTCCCCATGTTCGTCTGGGGATCCGCGCAGCGTGGCACACCCGTGCAGATCAACGTCATCGGCACGGCGATGTTCGCCATCGCCGTGACCGTCGTTCTCGTCGGGCAGTTCGTCGCCCACCGACGGAAGAACACCGGAAAGTAAGCAAGCCCCGAAGGAGTTGGAAACCATGGCCCCGGACGCCATGCGTACTGCCGCCCGATCCCTCCGTGACGCACGCCCCCTCTCCTACTGGCTCGACGACCCGGGAAAGCCCGACCCGCTCCCCGCCCTCACCCGGGACGAACAGTGCGATCTCCTGGTCGTGGGCGGCGGTTACAGCGGACTGTGGACCGCGCTCCTCGCCAAGGAGCGGGACCCCGGGTGCGACGTCGTGCTCATCGAGGGCCACGAGGTGGGCTGGGCCGCCTCGGGCCGCAACGGCGGGTTCTGCGCCGCCTCGCTGACCCACGGTCCGGCCAACGGGCTGGAGCGCTGGCCGCAGGAGATCGGCAAGCTGGAGGAGCTGGGCCGGCGCAACCTCGACGCCATCGAGGAGGCGGTCACCCGCCACTCCATCGACTGCGACTTCGAGCGCACCGGTGAGATCGATGTGGCGACCCGGCCCCATGAGCTCGACGACCTGCGGGAATGGCACCGGCGGGCGGAGGAGCTCGGCTTCACCGGCGTGGAGTTCCTGGACCGTGACGCGGTGCGGGCCCAAGTCGATTCACCGACATTCCTCGGTGGTCTCTGGGACCGCCGCGGGGTCGCCATGCTGCACCCGGCGAAGCTCGCCTGGGGGCTGAAGGAGGCCTGCCTGCGGGCGGGTGTACGGATCCACGAGCACACGCAGGGCCTGGAGATCGCCCGTTCAGGGTCCGGAACGGCGGTACGCACCCCCTACGGCAGGGTCTTCGCCCACCGGGTGGCCCTCGGGACCAACGTCTTCCCGTCACTGGTCAAGCGGGTGCGCCCGTACACCGTCCCGGTGTACGACTACGCGCTGATGACCGAGCCCCTGGACGCCGGCCGGCTCGCGTCGATCGGCTGGCGCAACCGTCAGGGGCTGGGGGACAGCGCCAATCAGTTCCATTACTTCCGGCTCTCCGCGGACAACCGGATCCTGTGGGGCGGATACGACGCCGTCTATCCGTACGGCGGCCGGCTGGATTCCTCGCTGGACCAGCGGCCGGAGACGTTCCTGAAGCTGGCCGGGCAGTTCTTCGAGTGTTTTCCCCAGCTTTCCGGCGTCCGCTTCACCCATTCCTGGGGCGGTGCGATCGACACCTGCTCGCGTTTCTCCGCCTTCTTCGGCACGGCCCACCGCGGACGGGTCGCCTATGCCGCCGGATACACCGGACTGGGTGTGGGAGCCACGCGTTTCGGCGCCGAGGTGATGCTCGATCTGCTGGCGGGCCGGGAGACCGAGAGGACCGCGCTCGACATGGTCCGCTCCAAGCCGATGCCCTTCCCGCCCGAGCCGTTCGCCTGGGCCGGCATCGAGCTGACCAAGCGGTCCCTCGCCCGGGCGGACACCGACGGCGGGCGCCGCAACCTGTGGCTGCGGGCCATGGACCGGATGGGGCTCGGCTTCGACAGCTGACGGCCGGGAAGGTGACCCAGCTCACGTACGGCCGGTGGCCGAACCCGCGTCATGATCCGGGCGCAGCCCCCTCTCTCCCGTGAACGCGCCGGCAGGACCCTGCCTGCGCCCACGGGGAAGAGGAGGCGTACATGACCGGTACGGGGGCGAAAGCCGCGGTCGAGTGGCTCGCGTCGGTGGCACCGGATCCGGACGTCTGCCGGTGGGAATGGGAGCGGGACCCGCAGGGCATCGCCCTGCTGCCCGCCGGGAAGCGCTGGGACGTACTGATTCTTCCGGGGGCGCTGGGCTACCCCACGTTCGACGTGCTCACCCGTCTCCTGGACCGGCCGGGCCCGGTCCTCGCCGACTTCGGAGATGCCCGCCTGGGGTTCTTCGTGCCCCCGGGGACGGCCGCCCACTGGCTCGGCACCGGGGTGCGCGGTGCAGGTCAGGGCACCTGGATCGTCGTTCCCTACCCCGGTCGCACGGTCGGCGGGGTGCGGTGGCTGATCCAGCCGGACGGCTCGGGAACCCTCACCGACCCGGTGGTCCTGGAATGGGCGATGCACGAGGCCGTGGCCGTCCGCCGCGCCCACGGCGGCGTACGCGAGGAGGGGTGAGGCACTGCCAAAGGTCTTGACAACCTGATTGGTCTGGACCATGTTGTGCGCGGCCCCACCCAATTCCCCCCTGTACGGAGGCTGTCGTGGAACGCACCGGACCACCTGTCCGATTTGCCGGACTCCTGGCTGTCGTCTCGGCGGCGCTCCTCGCCGCCGGCGGCCTGGTCGCCACGGCACCGGCCGCCGGCGCGGCCGACGCCGACGTGGCGCGCAACGGCGGTTTCGAGGCGGGCCTCGACGGATGGAGCTGCACGGGCGGCAGCGGCGTAGCGGTCGGCAGCCCCGTGCACGGCGGCACCTCGGCCCTGAAGGCCACCCCGGCCGGCAGCGACAACGCCAAGTGCTCCCAGACCGTGACGGTGAAGCCCGGTTCCACCTACACGCTCGCCGCGTGGGTCCAGGGCGGCTACGCCTACCTCGGCGCCTCCGGCACCGGCACCACCGACGTGTCCACCTGGACCCAGTCCGCCGGCAGCTACACCCAGCTGCGCACCACGTTCACCACCGGTCCCTCGACCACCTCGGTGAGCGTCTACACCCACGGCTGGTACGGCACTCCCGCCTACTACGCCGACGACCTCACCCTGACAGGCCCGGGCGGCGACCCGGTCGTCGTCCCCGCCGCCCCCACCGGAGTGCGGGCCGGCACGGCCACCTCGTCATCGGTCCCGCTGTCCTGGACGGCCGTCCCGGGCGCGACCGGCTACCAGGTCTACCGCGACGGTACGAAGACCCTGACCGCCACCGGCACCTCGACGACCGTCACGGGGCTGGCCGCGTCGACCGCGTACAGCTTCCAGGTCACCGCGGTCAACGCCGCCGGGGAGTCCGCGAGGTCCGCCGCCGTCGGCGTCACCACGGCGGCGGGCGGCGGGGGCGGCGGGGGCGGCGGCGACGGCCTTCCCGCCCACGCCCTCGTCGGTTACCTGCACTCCAGCTTCGCCAACGGCTCCGGCTACACGCGGATGGCCGATGTGCCCGACTCGTGGGACGTCATCAACCTCGCCTTCGGCGAGCCGACCTCCGTCACCTCCGGCGACATCCGCTTCTCGCTCTGCCCCGCGACGGAGTGCCCGGGCGTGGAGAGCGAGGCGGAGTTCAAGGCAGCCGTCAAGGCCAAGCAGGCCGCGGGCAAGAAGGTGCTGATCTCGATCGGCGGCCAGAACGGCCAGGTGCAGCTCGCCTCAGCCGCGGCGCGCGACACCTTCGTCACCTCCGTCAGCAAGATCATCGACACCTACGGCCTCGACGGCCTGGACATCGACTTCGAGGGCCACTCGCTCTCACTCGCCACGGGTGACACCGACTTCCGCAGCCCGACGACCCCCGTCGTCGTAACACCATGGGAGGTTTGACCGAACGCCCACAACTACCCGATCTACAGGCGTAGTTAGGCCCCGCGCGCCTGCTAGTTGGGCAGACGAACGGGGCCGGTCTCACCATCGGATGCGCTCGGCATCTCCGCCGACGCACGTAGGGCAGGGCCGCTTGCCCGTGCCGCTGCACAGCTCACAACCGGCGAACCCACAG
The DNA here is from genome assembly GCF_030816615.1 of Streptomyces sp. B1I3. NCBI lineage: Bacteria > Bacillati > Actinomycetota > Actinomycetes > Kitasatosporales > Streptomycetaceae > Streptomyces > Streptomyces sp. B1I3. The sequence goes on along the minus strand of NZ_JAUSYD010000001.1, from coordinate 2,387,718 downwards.
CAGCCGTCGCACCACACGCGCCCATGTCCGGCGCAGGTGCCGCAATAGCTAGACGGCCGGTCGTCGGTCGCCCGCTTTCGCCGAGCCGTCACAGCGGCTGCGTATGCCGTTCTGCGGGGTCGCCGCCCTCCGGTTCGGGCAACCGGCCACCGCGAGAGTCTGCGACCCGCAGCGCGTCATCTAGGCATTCAGCCAACCGGCGTACCGCGTAACGGAGTTCGCCCGAGGATGCGCGCGAATCTTCCAACATCCGGCGGGCATGGGCCAGCACCTCGGCCCCCGTCATGAGCTGCACCGTTTCGAGATCATCAGCGAGCCGAGAGAGAAAGCCGTTCGGGTCCTCGGTGCTCAGGTATGCCCGCTGTCCGTTCGGGCCGGGCCACGGCAGAAGTCGCAGTTCCTTGCTCATGCCGACACCCGCAATTCGAAAACCCAGCGGATAAGGTCACCCATTAGCCGAACCTCCTGTGTTCGGTCAGCCCCCGAGGTGAGCCCTTGCCCGGCTTCCTCGGGGGCGCTTGCTTTGGGGGCGAGACTAGCTGACTAGTGGGTTACTGCGATAGCGCACGTGTGGACCAGCTCGCACGCTGATCACATGGAGCTAGACCGTTCGATCCCCTTTGCCAACCAGGTTGCCGACGACCTACGCCGACGCCTTGACGCGGGCGAGTGGAAGTCAGGCGAGAGATTCCCCGGAACCGTGGCAATCAGCGCCGAGTACGACATCAGCCAGTCCACGGCCGTGCGCGCCGTCGGCGTCCTGGTGACCGAGGGCCGGTTGCGCAAGGTCATCCCGCACGGCTTCTTCGTTCTGTAACAAGTCGGATACGCAGAGTAAACGAAAGGCCCCGACAACCGGCTAGGTCATCGGGGCCACAGTCGAACTAATGCACGAATATCACCCCTGAGTGTTTAGGGGTGGTCACTAGCCGAAGAACACGCGCCCGTCACGCTGCGGTTCTTCCAGCTTGCCCGCCTCGGCCAGGCGATTACGGGCGAGATCAGCGAGCAACAGCGCCGCGTAACCGTCAACCTTCTTACGAGAGCTGCGGTTCTCCTTTCCGAAGCTGACGCCATATCGGTTAATCCAGCGCTTCGCATTCATCACGTGACGCCGCAGTGTCAGGTTTCCGGTGTGCCGTACGTGGCCGTTCTCGATGGCAGCTATAAGGCGCGCATTGGCGTCTGTCAACTCCCGCTGTTGCCCACCCGAGCCATCCATCCGGCGTGCCACTGCGGAGCCGGTAGAGGCCCGTACAGCGAATCGATCCCGGTACTCCTCGGACCAACGGGCAATGTGCCCTTCCCATAGAACGGGGTCGGCGAAGAATGCGGCAACGTCGAACCGTGCGAACGCATGGTGCACGGCATCCTCTACGGCCGCACGGTCAACCTCCCAATTCTCACCGGCGGGACCGTCCGGGCGTTCCCAAATACCCAACGGTTCAATGAGCCGATCGGATACGCGCATTGCGACTAGCGCCGTTGCGTCATCCGTCTTGCCACCATCGAACCCGAGGGTGATTCGGTCACCATCGTTGATTCGATCCGTGACAGCGAGAGCGTCCCAATGCTGCGGGTTAATCAACGAGTCCTCATCGACAACCAACTGATTGGCGAACATGCGGCGCGACTGCCAAACGGGGTACGTGCCGCTGTAGATCGTGGAAATGATCCAGTCCACATCAAGCCACGTGGCGTCACCTCGGGCGCAAATGATCGCGGCCTCTAGCTCATCGCGGTTACCGATATCGAACGGCGGGGCCTCTACGCTGTCGTAGTAAATACCAGCGAGGCGGGGAACATCAGGGCCCTTATCGTGTAGCTTTGACCACGCGTGAAACGTGCGCTCAGCCACGCTGTCCTCACCGGGCAACGGGGCATTCGTAATCTCAAGAGTTCGAGCACCACCACCACGAGACTTGGCCACATTTCCCGCAATGGTCATTGCCATGTCGTGGCCGCCATTGGACTTGACCCAGTGCTGAGTTTCGTTCATCAGCGTAAAGGTTGCTCGGCGTCCTTCCAGCGCACGGGCCGAAGCGGTCACAGCTTCAATCCGGCCACCGGTTCCGCTGTAAATAATCTCCTTACCGAGGTCGATTCCATACGTGGCTAGGGCGGAATTCGAGAACATCCCAGGAAACAGGGCCATTGTGTTCTGTGCCTGATCCTTGGACGTGGCAGCCACCTGCACCCAAGCGGCGGGGTGAGCCTTGCTGACCGGCATACCGTCGGCGTCCCAATGGGAGAAACGGCAGGGCCCGACGAACTCGAATGCACACAGCGCCGCAGCGAACGGGTCCTTACCGGCACCCTTGATTCTCCGCACGGTCCCCTGTCGATAGACGAAAGCGCCGTTGTCGTCCAGCTCATAAAAGCGCATTACCGTACGCGCTTGCTCACGGGTGAACTTCCATGCGTCGCCAGCCTCGGGGCCGTCCGGCTGACGGAGGTAACGAGTGCACCAGCGGATAGCGATATCACCTAGCGTGCGGTTCGCGGGCGGGACGGAATCCGGGATTGTGCGTACTGGTTCCATCACTCGTCCCGGTACGAATTAAGTAGCTCATCTAGGCCCGCGTCCATATCAGCGGACGGCGACTTAGTCAGCTCCACACCGAGACGACGCCGCGCGCCCTCGGTTGTTAGTAGTTCACTGGCAGCGCTGATGACCGACGCGAATAGCTGGCCGCTTACGCGCTGTCCCTGGCTGAGATTTCGGCTCATCACCTCGGCCACATATCGGGCCTGCGCGATATCGGAACGTTCGTAAAAGAACGATTGGCCAGACTCAAACAGCGACTCGAACCACTCAATAGCGATCGGGTCCCAATTCGGGTCAGCCTGGGGATTGTTGGGACGTTCACCAGCGGGAGCGCGAGTAATCGGCGTGTCCGGCTGGTTGGTCCGACGTCGCATATCGGAGCGCTTAGGAATAGGGCCGTGAGTGCCCATGAGGAACCCCCAAAGGGAAATAGGTATGGAGCACCCCTGAACGTTTAGGGGTGATGGGCACAGCGCGTGACGGCCCCGGATAGGGATTCCGTGGAATGCAAGGCGAGTGGTCAGCCTCGGCGACGTCTGGACCCGTAGAGCCCGACGATCTACACGGTAACGATGAATGAGAGGTGCGGAGACGGGGGGTGCCCCACCGTCCGCCTTCGAATGCACGGGAGAGACGCGAATCGCAGTCACCCAACGTGAATGCGAGTGACTGCCAATCGCTGTATGCCGACGACTACCAAGGGAATGGCGGCGACTCTCTGTCCCGACCTAGGCGGGTGATTGGCCGTGGGTTAGCGGCTCTCGCTGCTGCTGATTCAGCCTGAGTTTTCGCCGCATGATGCCAGCGGCAAAGTAGCCACAAATTCGACAGCGAATGGTTATCACCGCGCTCTATGTGATCCACGTCGCTGCCATATGCCCCGCAGAGCTGGCCAGTGTCCTCTAGAACGGCCTGGCAAATGCCACCGTCTCGCCGGATCACCTGCCGTCTAATCTGTGCCCAGTTCGCGGGTAGGCGGGAGCGCCGGTTACTGCTGTCCCACGCCACGGCTTGCCTCCCGCTGTTCGTTGAATGAGCGAATGAATGCGCGCCGCTGCGCCTCTCCCGATCCCTCGGTTGCATTCCAGCGCCGCACATATTCGGTGCGCTTTCGTTCATCCTCGGGAGGAAGCGAGACGCCACGAAACAGCGGGAGAACCTGGCAGTGACAATCCGGGTGGTACTGATCCGGGTTGTCCTCGGCTACGAATGACCGAGTGGAACGGGACGCATTCCGGCTTTCGCTGTAGGCAGCGCCACGGCTAGCGAGCATTGCGCAGAAACCGCAAGGGTCGGCGTCCGTCTTGCGGAAGTAGCCGATTACCTCGGGGTCGTTCTCGCGTGCCTCGGCCAGCGCATCACGTCCGCCTTGCTCGGCCAGTCGGCCACCATCGCGCGCAAGGTTCGTACCCGCGCTGTTCATTACCGAATCGAGTTCAGCTAGAAAATCGGGATTATCCAGTCGGCCTCGACCCTGGCTAATTGCCCGAGCCACCGGCGCAGCGTGCACGAAATATGATGCCGCAGCCTGTCGAGATTCCGAGTGCGTATCTCGCTGACCACCCCTGAACGTTCGGGTGTGGTCTAGAGCAAGCTCACGAACTTGGTTGTGATACCGGGTGCCAGCCTCATAAGACTGGTCCCGGCTCTCACTCACCAATTCGCGGTACGTCTCCCACAGTGCGTCAGAGTCGGAATCCACAGCGCGCCAACTAAGCGTTGCCCACCACTGCATTACCCGCTGTGCCAACGTCCCGGAAATGGCTAGCTGTTCGTTGTAGTAGGCCCGAGATTCACGGTCGATATCCGCTTGCGTCATGCTGCCACCGGCTCAACCTCGGGCGGAATCACGGACTTTGCCAGTGCGTTAGCCATCTTGGTTGCCGGGTCCACCTGCTCGGCGAGGATGCGCCATTCGGCAAGCTGTGCCGGAGTCATTCCGGGAACCATCTGCCACGCTGCCTCGGGCGGAACACCCATCGTGGCAACCATCTTCCCGAGAGCGTCCACAGTGGCCGAGAAAGAACGCGGGGTGCAATCGCGCCAAACGATCTGAGCATCAGCGGGAAGGACGACACCCATTAGCTCAGCAGCCGTCTGGAACACGCGCCGCCACGCTCCACCGAATGCCCGCTGCCGGTCGAGAACCTTCTTACGTAGCGATTCCTCCGCAGCCGCTAGAGCCTCGGCCGAAAGGTTCACCATGTCCCCGGTAATAAAGTGCGGGGGAAGCGATCCGATAGAGGCAAGGTGCTTAACGGTGTTGTTGTAGGCGTCGAGATACGGCTTAACGTCCGTGGCGTCGAACTGGCCGGTCTTTGTGTCCTTATCAGGGAAGATCAGCAGCCGCGACGCCGAGAACATAACAGCGCGCTTCTTGATGCGGCCCCAAAGGTCTACGTCGTGCTGATCCTCCTTAGGAGGAGTGACACCCGCTACCCACTTCTGACGATGCGCGCCGTATTGAATCGCGATATTCGTGGAAAGCGCGATGTTGTTTAGCTCATCCTGAATAGGAATCAGCGGCTCAACCTCCCCGAGCGAGGGGACGTTAGGCGATGTTGACGCCATGTTCCGGAAACGGATAATCGGGCAGTGCGTAAGGCCGTGCGCTAGCTGCTCGACAACCACATAGTCGGATGCGCCGGGGTCGTCGCCCTCTTCCTTGCTGACAAGCCGGAAAACAAACTCGTCGTCGTACAGGTCCACGGTCGCGCGACGCTCACCATTAATGAACGTTGTTCCGTGGACGGCAGCGGCAATCGGGAACGGGTCATTTGGTCGCTTGAATAGGGCCGTGACGGACAGCGGGGAGAGCGGTTCGATTTCCGGCCCGTTGCTGCCAGGAAGGACCCGCACATAGGCTTCGCCATAGGCCAGCGCGTCACGGTGTACGGCCGTCTGAGCCTCTTCCATGCCGTTCCGGTCCCAGGACTCCCAGACAGGGAAATTGTCGCCTCCACCGGCCGCACGGAGCCCGTCAACGTAGAGGTTCGACGCGACCGCATCGACTACCAACGGAAGAAAGTTCTTCACGCTGCGCTCACGGAATACGCCGAACTCGTCAGCGGCAGATTCCGGCATGTACGCCGGTGCGTGGTGGCCGTGTAGGTACTGCTCCACCCGCTGTAGGCGCGGGTACGTCTCCCGGTACTTCCCGAGGATTGTGTCTAGGACCGGGCCCATTGTCGGCGAGTCCGTACCCTCGGGGCCGTCCGGTCGAGTGAGGCGGGCGTCAGGGGATAGCCAAACGTCCATTACTCACCACCGGAAGTCATTGGGTTACGGCCCGTACGGGTCTGCTCATACAGCCGGTCAACTAGCGCCGAGTCGTAATTGACCGCATCGGCACCCCGGCGGTTTCGCGAATTGGCCCGAGAGGTGAACCAGTCGTCAATCTCGCGGGTGACTGTAGGCATGAACTTGTCGCCCATCAGCGCGCGAGTGTCAACGCCGGTACCAGCAACGCCGCCGCCATCCTTTCGAATTACCGGAAGCTTTCCGTCGCGGGCGCGCTCCCGGTAAGTCCGCTGCCATTCCTTAACGTGTCCGTCAAGAATGCGCTTAATTCCGGTCGGCATCGGGTCGTCGTCATCATCAAAGAGATTCATCTCTTCCATGAAGTCGGCGCGAATCTGAGCGCGGGACGGGCCTGCCTCGGCGCGACGCTTTGAGATATCGGCGCGCTTACCGTCGATCTCTTCAAGCTGCGTTCGTAGCTGCTCCGCGAGGCTGACTAGCTCGGTGTCCTCGGCGTCGAAAGTGGCCGGGTCAACGTCCGGAATGTCGTCGGTCGATGCGTTCGGATCTAGGAAACTCATGGATTACCCCCAATAGGTTCGGGAACGGAATGCGGGAACGATCTGCGCGCGTTCGCAAGCGTCGAAATCAGCGCCAGCGGACACGGACGTAATGCCATCCCGACCGAGGTAGCGCGCGATCTGCTGCTTTTCCTCGGGGGTGAGCGTCGGCTTTCCCAACGTGGCACCCGCGCCGCCGTACTGATACTGGTATTCACCGGCCATTTCTGAGCGGAATCCCTCGGGGTTGCGGAACCAGCGAATGACTGCCTGCGCGGAGATCATGCGGAACAGATAGGGCAGGGGATCGGGACGGATACCGTCGGTCCACGCTGCCTCTAGGTCGATGAGCGCCGAAATATCGAGAACGCCCGTACTAATCATCTGCCGGTCGGTGTCGTTAAACGTGGTTCCCATTCGGGCCTCTACGTCGTCCACGGTGCACATGGGCACAGGCTCAATTGGTGTTGTCACGCGTGAGCCTCCGGAGATCAGCGAGCAGTTCAGTTAGGGGGGTCGGGCGACCGGCCATTACGTCCGCTGCCTGCCCGCGAATAAAGGCCGTGGCGATTGCCCATGCGGCCGGATCATCAGCGAGTAGCGATGCGGCTACCTCGCGGTCAATGCGAAGGGTGATTACGTGCACTGAGACACACCCCCGGAACGGTGCCGACGCTGCCTAATGCGGGCGGCAGCGCGCTTGCAATCCTGCGAACAGTGCTCGGACGGGATGCCGCCGTGGCGGATGTCCAGGAACCGTGAGCCACAGATGCGACAGCGGGAGCGGGAGAGAGAGATGGCAGTCACGCAGCAACCCCCTTTCTGGTCTGTGACAAAAGGGGAAAAGAAAGGGCCCTCACGGGTGCCGGGCGAACGGACCACACCCGTGAGGGACACACCGCACATGCGCAAGCTCAACCGCCAAGAGAGGGGACGGGAGCCGGTAACGCACGGGCGAGAATGTGGGGCACCTGGGAACGTTCCTAGGTGATTGAGCGAGACACGCGCTCGTATGCCCACACCTATAGAGAGCGTTTCTGTTAAGTGCGCCGCATGGATTTCGCCGCAATATCGAGGCTGGCTGGGGACTGTTACCGTACCGTTATATAGGACCGAAAGGGTGGCAATTCCATCGGATCGAAATCCGCACTCAGCGGGAGGGGTTCGGCACCGCCCGAGAGAAAACGACACACCCCTAAACCCCTTCTGACCTGGGGTTACTGTTTCTAGAGTGTGTTGAGTGTTGATTCTGAATACAAAAGTTGGTTACACCTCACATACATAGGCCCTGACCCAAAACCGTTCTCGAAACCAGCACTCGACACACTCACCCCCTGCCCGCTGTGTAACCGGCCTTTTCTGTTCCCGGCGCACCCAAAGGCTCTGCGTGCCCGTCTAAGGACCTAGCGCCCGCTCGCCGGTACTCGGTGCCACCTGTGGGCCGTAAGGCGCTCACACGGCCGCCTGCGGCTTCCTAGGGCATAGCGAAGGGCCCCGCCCGGATTGCTCCGAACGGGGCCCCTGTCTTGCTGTGTGCTACGCGTCTTCGGTAATGGCCCATTCGATCTGGACCCGGTCGTCCGTGAGGCGCACGCCCCGGCCCGGTGCCTTGCTCACGCGGACCCGGTCAATCGCCGTCGCAATGAGTTCTCGTCTCAGTGCTGGCCCTGCCGTTTCCCAGTATTGGGCCGCATAGCCTTCTGTCAGGAACGTGATATCCACGCTCTTTGTGTCCAGCTTGGCTAGTCTCTCCTCCGCTGCCGTGAGTCGGTTCTCCGCGTCGGTCTTTGCGGGCATTCGGTACCGGGCGGAACGGCCCTCATAGAACCCCGCCCGGTCGTCCGCATGGAACCGCCCTAGGGTTGCCTCTGCCTCACTGACAGCCGCGCGCGCCTCCCGTAGCTCTTGGGTTTCCGTGGGCTTCTGTAGGGCCGTCCAGCGCCCCGCGACCGTAGCCATAAGCGGGTCCTCTGGATCGGATGCCGACACTCGGGCTAGCCATCGTTCGGCTACGCGCTTTTCGATCGTTACGCGGGATACGGAAGCGCGGGCCGCACAGTCGCCACCGGATTGGTTGGTCTGACATACGTATGAGTTTCCGCTTGCGAGCATTGACCGGCCGCATCCTGCGCAGGTAAGCCGCCCGGCCAGCAGTGCGCTAGCTCTTCCCGGCACCGGTGTTCGGTCCATAAGCAAGTGACCGGAAAGAACCTGCCGTGCGCGTGCTGCCAATTCTTCGCTGATCATGTGAGGGACGACGTCGTCAGGAACGCAGCGGACGCGTGCGCCTGTCTCGTCCAAGTAGGCGACAGGGTCAATCCTCTTGGGATTAATGGCCTGCCACCCTTCATAGACTGGGTGAATGACGATCTTTCGAATTGCCCCGGCGTGCCACTTGCGGCCCGTGATATCCGCGACTCCCTCGACATTGAATGCACGAGCCAACGCGCGGCAGGAAGTCCCGTTCGCAATATCAGTGAAGATCCGTACGACCACTTCCCACGGGGAGTAGTCAGCCCCGGCGTACTCGTCGGTGTCCGGCGCTAGCTTGCGCGCCTTATCGACCTTGAGGCCGAACGGGGCTTGCGAAAGCCATCGTCCCTCGCTGCGCTGCCGTGTTTTCGTGGTTCGGACATTGTGGGAGAGGCGTTGCGAGTAGGCGCGGGCATCCTCGCTGCGCTGGAGAATCCATTGGCGGTCCCGCTCGTTGGATGAGTCCAGTTGTTCATAGTCAAAAATCACTCGGGCTTTGCCCAGTAGGGGGATTACGGACTCGGCACCCTTGCGGCTGAATCGGTCGAGTGCGAAGCACCAGAGCGCGGAGACTTCCCCAGCAAGAACAGCAGCCATGGCGGCGTCTTGCTTAGGTCGCTCGATGTCGGACCATGCGGAAAGGTTCTCTTTCCATACCTCCCGGACGTCGTAGCCGTGGTCGTCGGCCCAACGTCGGCCCCGGTCCTCCTGCGCACGCAGCGACAGTGCGCGCTCTCCCTCGCGTACGACCTTGGACTTGCGGACGAGTAGGTCTACCTGCGGTTTCGCCATGGTGTGTGTCCCTCCCCTTGAGTTGTCAGGGTTTACACACTACCCCCGTGATCGTCAACCTGATCTCCGCGGTGAAGACGCTCAAGGCCAAGTACGGCGACGACTTCGTCCTCACCATGGCCCCCGAGACCTTCTTCGTGCAGCTCGGTTACCAGTACTACGGCTCAGGTCCCTGGGGCGGCCAGGACCCGCGCGCCGGCGCCTACCTGCCCGTCATCCACGCCCTGCGTGACGACCTCACCCTGCTGCACGTCCAGGACTACAACTCCGGCTCCATCATGGGCCTCGACAACCAGTACCACTCCATGGGCGGCGCCGACTTCCACATCGCCATGACGGACATGCTGCTCACCGGCTTCCCCGTCGCGGGCGACCGGAACAGGGTCTTCCCCGCGCTGCGCCCCGAGCAGGTCGCCTTCGGCCTCCCGGCGTCCACCCAGGCGGGCAACGGCCACACCTCACCCGCCGAGGTGACCAAGGCGCTCAACTGCCTGACGAAGAAGACGGACTGCGGTTCCTACCAGACGCACGGCACCTGGTCCGGGCTGCGCGGGCTGATGACCTGGTCCATCAACTGGGACCGCTTCAGCAACTGGGAGTTCTCGAAGAACTTCGACGCCTACTTCGGCGGCTGAGCATTCCCGCGACCGGTCCCCGTACAGGCCCGGAGCACGAGCAGCACCACCGCGCTCAGGCACCAGCCGGCCACCACGTCCAGCGGCCAGTGGTAGCCGCGCAGCACCAGACCGGCGCTCGTCGCCGCCGTCAGTGAGGCGGCGGCGGCGAGCGTCATCCACGACCGTGCCAGGTACGGCGACAGCAGCAGTGCCGCGGCCCCGTAAGCCACCGCCGCCGTGGTCGTGTGACCCGACGGGTAGTAGCCGGTCGCCTCCGTCAAGGGCCCCTGGCGGTCGGTCCACAGCTTGAGGGGCACGACCAGCGCGGGTACGGCCGCCAGGGCGAGGAGGGCGTACACCGCCGGACGCCGGGCGCCCCGGAACCAGGCCAGGACGGCCGCGCACACCAGTGCGGAACCGGCGACCTGCGGATTGCCGAGGTCGGCGAAGAGGTCGGCGAGCCGGGCGGGACCGCGCCCGGCGAGAGCCAGGCCCAGCCGCTCGTCGGGCCCGAGCAGGGGGCCGTCGGCCAGCACCTGCCAGGTCACCAGGGCGAAGACCGCCAGCAGTGCGGACACCGCGGAAACGAGAGGGACCGGCCACCGGGGAACAGGGGGGATTGTTCCGGGGTGGCCGGTCGGATCGGTGTGCCGCGCGCCCCGGGGGGTGTGGGGCGAGCGGCCATCCGATCGGTGAGGAGTTCCGGAGCCCGAAGCTCCAGTGGTGTGCGCCAGGGCACGACCGGGACGGCGCTGGGGGAGATCCGGCCCGGCATCGCCCGCAGTTCCCTGCGGGCGCGGTGTTTCTCTCATCTGGGAAGACCGTACGTCAGAGGGAGGTGGACCGACAGCGGCAAAGGTAACCCGCCATCGGCCCCCCACACCTTCTTCACAGGCCCTCACCCGGGCACCGGTCATCGCCGCCCAAATCGCCTCATGGCGCCCGGGCGGTTTCGCACGGATCAGAGCTGGGCGAATGCCTGCTCGAGGATGTCGAGGCCCTCGCCGAGCAGGTCCTCGCCGATGACCAGCGGCGGCAGGAAGCGCAGGACGTTGCCGTACGTGCCGCAGGTCAGCACCAGCAGGCCCTCGGCGTGGCAGGCCTTGGCCAGCGCACCCGCGGCGGCCGCGTCGGGCTCCTTCGTGCCGGACTTCACGAGCTCGATCGCGATCATGGCGCCGCGGCCGCGGATGTCGCCGATGATGTCACCGTTCGGGAGCTTCGACCGCATCTCGGCGAGGCGGCCCTTCATGACCTCCTCGATGCGCCTGGCCTTCCCGTTCAGGTCCAGCTCGCGCATCGTCTCGATGGCACCGAGCGCGCCCGCGCAGGCCACCGGGTTGCCGCCGTACGTGCCGCCGAGGCCGCCGGCGTGGGCGGCGTCCATGATCTCGGCGCGGCCGGTCACCGCGGAGAGCGGGAGGCCGCCCGCGATGCCCTTGGCCGTGGTGATCAGGTCCGGGACGATGCCCTCGTCCTCGCAGGCGAACCACTGGCCGGTGCGGCAGAAGCCGGACTGGATCTCGTCCGCGACGAAGACGATGCCGTTGTCCTTCGCGAACTGGGCGATCGCCGGGAGGAAGCCCTTGGCCGGCTCGATGAAACCGCCCTCGCCGAGGACCGGCTCGATGATGATCGCGGCGACGTTGTCCGCGCCGATCTGCTTGGTGATCTCGTCGATGGCCTGCGCGGACGCCTCGACGCCGGCGTTCTCGGCGCCGGTCGGCCAGCGGTAGCCGTACGCCACCGGCACGCGGTAGACCTCGGGCGCGAACGGGCCGAAGCCCTGCTTGTACGGCATGTTCTTCGCCGTCAGAGCCATCGTGAGGTTGGTCCGGCCGTGGTAGCCGTGGTCGAAGACGACGACCGCGGTGCGCTTGGTCCAGGCCCGGGCGATCTTCACGGCGTTCTCGACGGCCTCGGCGCCCGAGTTGAACAACGCCGACTTCTTGGCGTGGTCGCCCGGGGTCAGCTCCGCGAGCTGCTCGCAGACCTCGACGTACCCCTCGTACGGCGTGACCATGAAACAGGTGTGGGTGAAGTCGGCGAGCTGCGCCGAGGCCCGGCGGACGACGGCCTCGGCGGAGGCGCCCACCGAGGTCACGGCGATGCCGGAACCGAAGTCGATCAGCCGGTTGCCGTCCACGTCCTCGATGATTCCGCCACCCGCCCGGGCGGTGAACACCGGCAGCGTGGACCCCACGCCCGCGGCGACCGCCGCGACACGGCGAGCCTGCAGCTCGACCGACTTCGGGCCGGGAATGGCAGTGACGACGCGGCGCTCCTGCGGAATGTGGGACATGCGGGGCTCCTGGGGGTGTTCCGGACGCTTCTCTCGTGTGCAGGCTAGGGGCGGGTGCGGCCCGAGGTCATGCTCCGATCGGGAGTGGTGGCCGTGTTTCCTTGTCCGCCGCGGACAGGTGGCCCGCCACAAGCGGCGGGAGGCCGGGGCCGCGCCATCCGGCCGCCTTGCTGAACTCACCGTGTCCTGGCACTAGATTGACCGGTGCAGAGGGCGGGACCCGGCTGGTCAGGGGGCAGCGGTTCATGAAGAGCGACGACATGCGTGACGCGAGGGGCGCGAGCGGCCCGCCGGGGCCGGGCGGTCACCCGGAAGCGCCCCGGTACCCGGTGCCCCGTCCGGCAGGGCCTCCGCCCGCCCCGCCGTCCATGCCCGCCGCCCCGCCGATGCCCGCCGCACCGTCCATGCCCGCCGCCCCGCCGATGCCCGCCGGCTCGCCCCTGGGCGGACCGTCCACCGAGGAGTGGCTGGACACCGACCGTCCCGCCGCGGACCCGGGCATCTGGCGGTACGCGTACGTGCCGCGGCCGCCCCGGAAGCCTCCGAACCCTTCGCTGCTGGCCCCCCTGGCCACGCTGGTGCTCTGGCTGATCTTCTGGGGCCTGCTCATGGACTTCCGGGTCCCCTACGTGAACGTGCCGTTCATGGTGTTCACCCCGGGGGACTGGTGGGCGTTCGACAGGTTGCGCGCCGACTACGTGCCGCCCGCCGCCAACTCCCTGCAGACCCTCTACCTGCAGGCGCTCGTCCTGCTGGTGGGGCTGTGGGCCGCCCGGCTGGGCAACTGGGCCGGACTCGTCCGCCACCACGCCGGGCCGCACCTGCGGCGGGTGCGGCTGACCCTCTCCGGCTCCGGAGCCCTCCTCGCGCTCTGGGCCGTCTGGAGCGGCTACGTCCCGGTCGTGGACGCCGTGATGTACCTCGTGAGCGACTGGCTGCAGGGTGGCGGCAACAAGTACCTCGCGGCCCTGGTCGCCTACGGTGCCTACGCCGTGATCTTGGCGGGGACCGTGTGGCCGTTCGCGCGGGCCGGCCGCTGGCGCGCCGAGGTCCGCGAGGCCCGCGAGCGGGAGCCGGCGGGGCCGCCCGGCGGCACCGCCCCTCCCCGGCCGGCCCACGCCGGCACCGGCCGCGCGAGGTGGCCGGAGCTGCGTGCCTCGGGACTCACGGAGGCGGCTGACGTCCTCACCGCGGCGGTGCGTGCCGAACGGATGAACGACGTGGACTGCGTACGCCTCGACCACGCGTGGACGCTCTCGCGTACCGCTGCGGACCGCTCGCAGGCCTTCGCCGCGGCCGTGGTGCGGGAGGGCCCCGATGCCTTCCTGCACCCCTCGGGCAACCGGGACGTCCCCCTGCGCGCCGCCCGTCACGATCTGCTGGCGGGTCAGGTCCGGGTCGGGCGCTGCGTGGACGACGAGCGCAACCCCTACGCCCGCCGAGGTTCCGGCGCCGCCCTCGACGCGGCCGTCCTGGGCACCTCCCTCCTGGCGGTCGGGCCCTCGGGGGCCGGCAAGACGACGCGGCTGGTACGCCCCGTCGTCGAGACGCTGGCACTCCAGGCCCTCGCCGGACGGTCCGCCGTGCTCGCCGTCTGCGCCGCGGGAACACCCCTGGGCCCCGACGACGCGTACGACGTCGTCGTGAAGCTCGGCGACGCCTCCTCGGTGTACGACTTCGATCTGTACGGGGGCACACTCGACCCCGACGAGGCGGCGGCCACGCTCGCCGAAGGGCTCGCCGGGGACGTGCCCGACCTCGACAGCCGGCGCGCGGCGCTGGCCCTCGGCCAGCTGCTCGGCCCCTACCGCGCCGTCCACGGGCACTTTCCGGCCGTACCCGAGCTTCGTGAACTCCTCGCGGGAGGCGAGCAGGCCCTCGCCCCGCTGCGGCAGGCCCTGCGGACGGGTGGCCACGACTCGATGCTGCGCGAGCTGGAGGCGCGAGTCCGGCAGGCGGGAACGGCGGGCGACGTCGCCGCGGTCCTCGCCGACCGGATCGCCCTGCTCGACCGGCCCGCGTTCGCCGGTTTCTTCGCCACGGGAGAGCAGGCACGGCCCTTCTCCCTCCGGTCTCTCGAACAGCACCCCCTCCGGGTCCGTATCGACCTTCCCGAACGGGCCCACGCCGGGGCGTCCCGCGTGCTGGCCAGGCTCGTCCTCGCACAGTTCAACGCGATGGCCGCGGCGCGCGCCGACCGCTCCCTCTTCACCTGCCTCGTGCTGGACGACGCGACGAACACCCTGACCACACAGACGGTCCGGGGCCTGCGGCACCTGCGATCCGTCAACGCCGGCGCCGTACTGGTGCTGCGCACCGTCGACGACGTGCCCGAGGAGCTGCACCCGGCCCTGCTCGGCGCGGTGGGCTGCGGCATGATCTTCTCCGGCATCACCACCTGGGACGGGCGGCGGTTCGCCGAGGCCTGGGGCAAGGAGTGGGTCGACGTACGGGAGGTGGCCCAGCACACGGTGTTCGCCGACCAGCCGCTCACACGCGCCCTGCACGCCCTGCGGAGGATGGCGACCGGCAAGGCCGTGACCACCGAGGCCGTCACGGTACGGCGGGTCGAGCGCGAGCGCTGGTCCGCCTCCGCCCTCGCCTACGAGCTGCCGGCCGGGCACGCGGTCCTGTCCCTGACGACGGTGAAGGGCGAGCACGCACCCCCGCTCCTGGTCGACCTGGGCGGCTGAGGACCGGCGGGTGCCGGTCACAGCGACCCTGCCGCCCTGGCAGAATCGGATGTGGCCGTCTGTACGGGACGGCGCAGTCGACTCCCAGAGTTCCGGCGGTCCCATGCCCCTCACCCTCGCCTCGCTCGTTCAGCACTCCGCCCTCAAGCTCACGGTCCGCGCGGGGGCGGACCGGCTCGACACGCCGGTGCGCTGGGTCCACGCCAGCGAGCTCGCCGACCCTGTGCCGTACATGGACGGCGGTGAGCTGCTCCTCGTCACCGCGACCAACCTCGACGCCGAGGACCACGAGACGATGCGCCGTTACGTCCAGCGGCTGGCCGGCGCCAAGGTGGCGGGGCTCGGTTTCGCCGTGGGCGTCACCTACGAGGACATCCCCGCCGCCCTCGTCGACGCCGCCGGCGAGGCGGGGCTGCCGCTGCTCGAAGTGCCCCGGCGTACGCCGTTCCTCGCGATCAGCAAGGCCGTCTCCGCGGCGATCGCCGCCGACCAGTACCGCGCGGTCACCGCCGGCTTCGAGGCCCAGCGGGACCTCACCCGGGCCGCACTCGCGGGGGACGGCCCCACCGAACTGCTCGCCCGGCTCGCCGCCCACGTCGACGGCTGGGCCGCGCTGTACGACACCTCGGGTGCCGTCGTGGCCGCCGCGCCCGACTGGGCGGCCCGCCGTGCCGCCCGGCTGACGCCCGACGTGGAGCGCCTGCGGGACCGCCCCGCCCCGGCCAGCGTCGTCGTCGGCACCACGGCCGACGACACCGACCGGATCGAGATCCAGTCCCTGGGGAGCGGCCACCGGATCCGCGGCGCGCTGGCCGTCGGCACGGGGGCTGCCCCCGGCACCGCCGAGCGGTATGCGGTGCACTCGGCCGTCGCCCTGCTGACCCTGACCACGGCCCGTTCCCGCTCCCTCCAGGGGGCGGAGCAGCGCCTGGGCGCCGCGGTCCTGCGGATGCTGCTGGCAGGGCAGCCCGACCACGCCCGGGCCGTGGCCGGGGATCTGTACGGCGGGCTGCTCGACGCCCCTTTCCGGCTCCTGATCGCCGAGACGCCCGCCCCGTCGGCCCCCGCGGCGCCCCAACTGCTCGCCGAGACGATGGAGGCCGCCGCCGCCCGATCCGGCGAGACGCTCCTGATGGTGCCCGAGGGTGAGCGGGTCGTCGTGCTGGCCGCGGACGGTGGTGCGGCGGTCGAGGCCTGCACGGCGTACGCCCAGGCGCAGGACGACCGCCCGGCGCGCGAACCCGGGGCCGACGACGGCGACGTGGTCGTCGGTCTGTCCGCGCCCGCGGGCCCCATCGCCGTCTCCGCCGCGTACAAGCAGGCCGAACAGGCACTCTCGGTCGCCCGCCGCCGGGGCCGGGCCCTGGTCGAACACGAGGAACTCGCGGCGGGCTCGCTCCTGCCGCTCCTCGCCGACGACGCCGTACGGGCCTTCGCCGACGGCATCCTGCGGCCCCTGAGCGAGCACGACGCGAAGGGACGCGGCGATCTGGTCGCGTCCCTGCGCGCCTGGCTCTCCCGCCACGGCCAGTGGGACGCCGCCGCCGCCGACCTGGGCGTCCACCGCCACACGCTGCGCTACCGGATGCGGCGGGTGGAGGAGATCCTGGGCCGTTCACTCGACGATCCGGACGTCCGCATGGAGCTCTGGCTGGCCCTGAAGACGTCGGCCGCCTCGTCGTCGGCCCCCACGGGCGGCTGAGAGGGGCGCCCCGCTGCCCGCCTCCGCCAAAGCGGCGCATCGGACCCGTGCTCCGCTCCACACCGGACAAACGTCATCCGTGCCCGGTCCACCTACCGTGGGCCCGAGGGCTCCTCCGTGGTGCCCGCGATCCTCGTTCACCACCCCGAAGGGCCGGAACCACCATGACTTCCACCCACGCCTTCTGGCTCGCCGGCCGCCAGGCCACCGGCGAGGACAGCTTCGACGTCACCAACCCCTGGGACGGCCGTCTCGTCGGCACGGTCTCCGTGCCGACCGACGCCCAGACCGAGGAGGCCGTCGCCGCCGCGTACGCGGTGCGCGAGGAGTTCGCCGCGACCCCGGCGCACGTGCGCGCAGCCGCGCTCGACCACGTCGTGCGACGGCTCGCGGAGCGCACCGAGGAGATCGCCCAGCTGATCTCCGCGGAGAACGGCAAGCCCATCAAGTGGGCGCGCGGCGAGGTCGGCCGCGCCGTCTCCGTCTTCCGGTTCGCCGCCGAGGAGGCCCGCCGCTTCAACGGCGGCGACGCCCAGCGGCTGGACACGGACGCCGGAGGCACCGGCCGCCTCGGGCTGACCCGGCGTTTCCCGCGCGGGCCCGTCCTCGGAATCGCCCCCTTCAACTTCCCGCTCAACCTGAGCGCCCACAAGGTGGCCCCGGCCATCGCCGTCGGCGCGCCGATCATCCTCAAGCCGGCGCCGGCCACCCCGATCTCGGCCCTGATCCTGGGCGAACTGCTGGCCGAGACCGACCTTCCGGCCGGCTCCTGGTCCGTCCTGACCGTTCCCAACGACCGGATGCCCGCCCTCGTCCGTGACGAGCGACTGCCGGTGATCTCCTTCACCGGCTCCGGGCCGGTCGGCTACTCGATCATGGAGTCGGTGCCGCGCAAGCACTGCACCCTGGAGCTGGGCGGCAACGGCGCGGCAGTCGTCCTCGGCGACTACTCATCGGAGGAGGACCTGGACTGGGCCGCGACCCGCATCGCGACCTTCTCCAACTACCAGGGCGGCCAGTCCTGCATCTCCGTGCAGCGGGTCATCGCCGACGCCTCCGTGTACGACCGGCTCGTCCCGAAGATCGTCGCGGCCGTCGAGGCCCTGGTGACGGGCGACCCCTCCGACGCGGCCACCGACGTCGGCCCGCTGGTCAGCGAGGACGCCGCCCGCCGTGTCGAGTCCTGGGTCGACGAGGCCGTGGCGGGCGGTGCCGAGCTGCTCACCGGCGGCCGGCGCGACGGGGCCACGTACGCCCCGACGGTCCTCGCCGATCTCCCCGGTACGGCGAAGATCGCCTGCGAAGAGGTCTTCGGCCCGGTCATGTACGTACAGAAGGCCGACGGGGAGGCAGAGGCGTTCGCCGCCGTCAACGACTCCCCCTACGGCCTGCAGGCGGGCGTCTTCACCCACGACCTGCAGACCGCGTTCCGCGCCCACCGCGCCCTGGAGGTCGGCGGCGTGGTCATCGGTGACGTCCCCTCCTACCGCGCCGACCAGATGCCCTACGGCGGCGCCAAGCAGTCGGGCGTGGGCCGCGAGGGCGTGCGCTACGCGATGGACGACTACACCTACGAGCGGGTGCTGGTCCTCACTGGCCTGGCCCTGTAGGCCGGCCCCGGGGAACGAGACGGCCGGAGCCCGCTGTGCGGGGGCTCCGGCCGTCTCCGCAGGCCGCCGGGAGGCCGTCGCAGGGTGGTGGGGGTGGCGTGGATCGGGTAGATACGGACACGTGGTACCGATCGGCACGCGTACGGCCCGACCCATACCCCGACTCGCGGCGAGGTGAGCTCCTCATGTCCGCCCCATCCGACATCCCGCAGGCCCCGAAAGTCACCGAGCGTGAAGCACGGCAGGTGGCCGAGGCCGCCCGCGAACAGGACTGGCGCAAGCCGAGTTTCGCCAAGGAACTCTTCCTCGGACGCTTCCGGCTCGACCTGATCCACCCCCATCCCGCGCCCGCCGCGGACGACGTACGGCGCGGCGAGGCCTTCCTCGCCCGGCTGCGCGACTTCTGCGAGACGCGGGTCGACGGCGCCCTCATCGAGCGCGAGGCCAGGATCCCCGACGAGGTGGTGAACGGCCTCAAGGAGCTCGGCGCGCTCGGCATGAAGATCGAGACCAGGTACGGAGGCCTGGGGCTGACCCAGGTCTACTACAACAAGGCGCTGGCACTGGCCGGTTCCGCCAGCCCCTCGATCGGCGCGCTGCTCTCCGCCCACCAGTCCATCGGCGTACCGCAGCCGCTGAAGATGTTCGGCACCCAGGAGCAGAAGGACGCCTTCCTGCCCCGTCTGGCCCGTACCGACATCTCGGCCTTCCTCCTCACCGAGCCCGACGTCGGCTCCGACCCGGCCAGGCTCGCGACCGCGGCCGTGCCCGACGGCGACGAGTACGTCCTGGACGGCGTGAAGCTCTGGACCACCAACGGCGTCGTCGCCGACCTGCTCGTCGTCATGGCCCGGGTCCCCGAGTCCGAGGGGCACAAGGGCGGCATCACGGCCTTCGTCGTCGAGGCGGACTCGCCGGGCATCACGGTGGAGCACCGCAACGCCTTCATGGGCCTGCGCGGCATCGAGAACGGCGTGACCCGCTTCCACGGGGTCCGGGTGCCCGCCGCCAACCGGATCGGCCCCGAGGGCGCCGGTCTCAAGATCGCCCTCACCACGCTCAACACCGGCCGCCTCTCGCTGCCGGCCATGTGCGTGGGCGTCGGGAAGTGGTCCCTGAAGATCGCCCGCGAATGGTCGGCGGCGCGCGAGCAGTGGGGCAGGCCGGTCGCCCGGCACGAGGCGGTCGGCGCCAAGATCTCCTTCATCGCCGCCACCACCTTCGCCCTGGAGGCGGTCGTCGACCTCTCCTCGCAGATGGCCGACGAGAACCGCAACGACATCCGCATCGAGGCGGCCCTCGCCAAGCTGTACGGCTCCGAGATGGGCTGGCTGATCTCCGACGAGCTCGTCCAGATCCGTGGCGGCCGCGGCTTCGAGACCGCCGCCTCCCTCGCGGCCCGCGGTGAACGCGCCGTCCCCGCCGAGCAGATGCTCCGCGACATGAGGATCAACCGGATCTTCGAGGGCTCCACGGAGATCATGCACCTGCTGATCGCCCGCGAGGCCGTCGACGCCCACCTCAAGGTCGCCGGTGACATCATCGACCCCGACAAACCGTTCTCCGACAAGGCGAAGGCGGGCGCCAACGCCGCCGGGTTCTACGCCCGCTGGCTCCCGAAGCTGGTCAGCGGTCCGGGCCAGATCCCCAGCTCCTACGGCGAGTTCCGCGTCCCCGGGCACCCCGACCTCTCCGCCCACCTGCGCTACGTCGAACGCTCGGCCCGCAAGCTGGCCCGCTCCACCTTCTACGCCATGTCCCGGTGGCAGGGCCGCATGGAGACGAAGCAGAACTTCCTCGGCCGGATCGTCGACATCGGCGCCGAACTCTTCGCCATGAGCGCCGCCTGCGTCCGGGCCGAGCACCTGCGGGCGGGCGGCGACCACGGCCGCGAGGCCTACCAGCTCGCCGACGTCTTCTGCCGGCAGGCCCGCGTCCGTGTCGAGGAGCTCTTCACCCGGCTGTGGTCCAACACCGACGACATCGACCGGCGCGTGGTCGACGGAGTGCTGTCGGGGACCTACACCTGGCTCGAGGAGGGCGTCATCGACCCCAGCGGCGAAGGCCCCTGGATCGCCGACGCCACCCCGGGCCCGGCCGCCGGGGAGAACGTCCACCGCCCGATCCGCTGAAAGCGGCCGCCCCGCGGGGCGCGTCCAGGCAGTGGACGCGCCCCGCGGGCACGCCCGCCGCACGGCAGGATGGACGCCCGTGACCGTCATCCACGTCCCCGGCTCCAAGTCCGTCACCGCCCGCGCCCTGTTCCTGGCCGCCGCGGCGGACGGCACCACCACCCTCCTGCGGCCCCTGCACTCGGACGACACCGAGGGGTTCACCGAAGGCCTGACCCGCCTCGGGTACGGAGTGACACGCGAAGCCGACCGCTGGCACATCGAGGGGCGCCCCGCCGGACCCGCCGTCGCCGAGGCCGAGGTCCACTGCCGGGACGGGGCCACCACCGCCCGTTTCCTGCCGACGCTCGCCGCCGCCGCGGCCACCGGCAGCTACCGCTTCGACGCCTCCGCACAGATGCGCCGCCGTCCCCTCGCCCCGCTCACGGAGGCCCTGCGCGCCCTCGGCGTCGACCTCCGTCACGAGGGAGCCGAGGGCCACCACCCGCTGCGCATCGAGGCGTCCGGCGTGAAGGGCGGCGAACTCACCCTGGACGCGGGGGAGTCGTCCCAGTACCTCACCGCGCTGCTCATGCTCGGCCCGCTCACCGCCGAGGGACTCCGGATCGACGTCACGGAGCTCGTCTCGGCGCCGTACATCGAGATCACCCTCGCGATGATGCGAAGCTTCGGCGTCGAGGTCGCCCGGGAGGGGAACACCTTCACCGTCCCACCCACCGGCTACCGCGCCACCACGTACGCCGTGGAGCCCGACGCGTCCACGGCCTCGTACTTCTTCGCGGCGGCCGCCCTCACCGGCCGCGAGGTCACCGTCCCCGGCCTCGGCACCGGCGCGCTCCAGGGCGACCTGCGCTTCACCGACGTGCTGCGCCGCATGGGAGCGGAGGTCAGCACCACGGCCGAGGCCACGACCGTGCGGTCCACCGGCAGGCTCTCGGGCCTGACGGTCAACATGCGCGACATCTCCGACACGATGCCCACGCTCGCCGCGATCGCGCCGTTCGCCTCCTCGCCGGTACGGATCGAGGACGTCGCCAACACCCGGGTGAAGGAGTGCGACCGCCTGGAGGCCTGCGCCGAGAACCTGAGGAACATGGGCATCACCGTGCACACCGGACCCGACTGGATCGAGATCCACCCCGGCACTCCGCGCCCCACCGAGATCGCCACGCACGGCGACCACCGCATCGTCATGTCGTTCGCGGTCGCGGGGCTGCGCACGCCCGGGACGAGCTACGACGACCCAGGCTGCGTCCGCAAGACGTTCCCGCACTTCCACGAGGAGTTCGCGCGGTTCGCGGTGGACAGCACCGGATAGGGTTTCCCGGCCCCCTTCGTCTCCGGTCGTCTCCGGTCACTCCCGGGAGAACTCGTGGTCACACCGTCCCCGCCGCCGTACGCCCATGGCTACGGCGCGCCGCTCGCCTGTGGGATCTGCGGCGCGATCCCCGCCGTCCACGCCGTCGTGCGCGGCCACCGCGGGCTCGTCGTCACCCTGCGCTTCCTGACGGAGGAGGGGGCGTTCTGCCGGACCTGCGGGACCGCCACCTACCGCAGGATGACCTCGGACACCCTGTGGCAGGGGTGGTGGGGCCTGCTGTCCGTGTTCGCCGCCCCGGTCACCCTCCTCCTGAACCTCGGGGCCCGCTCCCGGATCCGCTCCCTGCCGCACCCGGTGGGCAACCTGCGGCCCCCGCTCGCGCCGGGCCGCCCGGTCCTGCTCCGGCTGCCCGCGCTCGCCGTCATGACGGCCCTGGTCATCGGCCTCGGGGTGGTGGCCGTGCCGAAGCTGGTTCCGGCGGAGCAGGCCACCTTCACCGCCGGTGACTGCGGGCGCAACAGGGCCCAGTGGCCGGAACAGGACCTGGAAGTGGTCGGCTGCAGCTCGAAGGAGGCGGAGTTCTGGATCTCGGACCGCGAACGCTGCTGGGGCAAGGACTGGCTGCTGCACCTGGACTACAGCCCCGAGAACAGGCAGTTGTGCGCCCACCCCATGGAGAAATGACGAGCGCCCGGCCGGGGCGCGGCCTACGCTCGCCCGCATGATGTCCGCGAGCGATGTCCTGGCCGTCCTGTCCCTGCTGCGCGGAGCCGGTGCCGAGGTGGCCCTCGCGGGGGGCTGGGGCATTGACGCCCTCCTCGGCGAGGAGACCCGCGAGCACCGCGATCTCGATCTCCTGCACGACCGGGAACAGGAGAGCACCGTCGTGGCGGCCCTGGCAGCGGCCGGGTACACCGAGACACTGGATCAGCGCCCGGTACGCTTCGTGCTCAGTCGTCCCTCCGGGCTCGACATCGACCTGCACCCTCTGGGGTTCGCCGCCGACGGGTCGGCCGTCCAGTCCTCGTTCGACCCCGCCGAGCCCTTCCGCTACCCCGCCTCCTGCTTCGTCACCGGCACCATCGGGACGACCACCGTGCGCTGCATCTCGGCCGAGCAGCAGGCGCTGTTCCACCAGGGCTACGAACCGGCCGAGCGCGATGTGCGCGACATGGAGCGCCTGAGGCTGAAGTTCGGCATCGACGCGGGCCTCTGACGCCCGGACGCCGGACGATCGGAACCCGGCCGTGATCGGGCACCGGCTCCGCGCCGCCGCCCGGCGGCCGAAATCCGTGCCTGCCCCTCATCCACTGTGCGCGGGGACGGGGACGCCCTGTCCTCGCGCACAGCGGATGCGGCAACAATGGGGGGCATGAGCGACAGCCCCGCACCCCTCGCCGACCCGCATCTCGTCTTCGACGCCGCGGCAGGCCGCCGGGATCTGGTGATCCTCGGCTCCACCGGGTCCATCGGCACCCAGGCCATCGACCTGGTGCTGCGCAACCCCGACCGCTTCCGCGTCACCGCGCTCTCCGCCGCGGGCGGCCGGGTCGCACTCCTCGCCGAGCAGGCGCGCCGGCTGCGGGTGCGTACCGTCGCGGTCGCCGACGCGGACAAGGCGCCGGCCCTGCGCGAGGCACTGCGGGAGAACTACGGAGCGGGGGAGCCGCTCCCCACCGTCCTGGCCGGCCCCGACGCCGCCGCGGAGCTCGCCGCGAGCGACTGCCACACCGTGCTGAACGGGATCACCGGCTCGATCGGCCTCGCCCCCACGCTCGCCGCGCTGAAGGCGGGCCGCACGCTCGCCCTCGCCAACAAGGAGTCACTGATCGTCGGCGGCCCGCTGGTGAAGGCCCTGGCCGCCCCCGGGCAGATCATTCCGGTGGACTCCGAGCACGCCGCGCTTTTCCAGGCGCTCGCCGCCGGCAAGCGCGCCGACGTGCGCAGGCTCGTCGTGACCGCGTCCGGCGGGCCGTTCCGCGGACGCACCAGGAGCGAGCTGGCCGACGTGACCCGTGAGCAGGCGCTGGCGCACCCGACCTGGGCCATGGGCCCGGTCATCACGGTCAACTCGGCCACGCTCGTCAACAAGGGCCTGGAAGTCATCGAGGCGCACCTCCTCTACGACATCCCGTTCGACCGCATCGAGGTCGTGGTCCACCCCCAGTCCTACGTTCACTCGATGGTGGAGTTCACCGACGGATCCACCCTCGCCCAGGCGACCCCGCCCGACATGCGGGGCCCCATCGCCATCGGTCTCGGCTGGCCCGAACGGGTCCCGGACGCGGCCCCCGCCTTCGACTGGACGACGGCCTCGAGCTGGGACTTCTTCCCCCTGGACACCGAGGCCTTCCCCTCCGTCGGGCTCGCCCGGCACGTCGGCACACTGGGCGGCACCGCGCCGGCGGTGTTCAATGCCGCCAACGAGGAGTGTGTGGAGGCGTTCCTGGCGGGACGGCTGCCCTTCAACGGAATCATGGATACGGTCACCGCAGTGGTGGCCGAACACGGCACCCCTGCCACGGGAACTTCACTGACGGTCGCGGACGTCCTCGAGGCGGAGACCTGGGCCCGGTCCCGGGCCCGGGAGCTCTCGGCGGCAGCGACAGCGGAGGCGCACGCATGAGTATGACGACGATCCTGATGACGATCCTGGGGATCGCCATCTTCGCCGTGGGTCTGCTGTTCTCGATCGCCTGGCACGAACTGGGCCACCTGTCGACGGCCAAGCTCTTCGGCATCCGGGTGCCGCAGTACATGGTCGGCTTCGGGCCGACCGTCTGGTCGCGCAAGAAGGGCGACACCGAGTACGGCATCAAGGCCATCCCCGCGGGCGGCTACATCCGCATGATCGGCATGTTCCCCCCGGGACCCGACGGACGGCTCGAAGCCCGCTCCACCTCGCCGTGGCGCGGCATGATCGAGGACGCCAGGTCCGCCGCCTTCGAGGAGCTCCAGCCGGGCGACGAGTCGCGCCTCTTCTACACGCGCAAGCCGTGGAAGCGCGTGATCGTGATGTTCGCCGGGCCCTTCATGAACCTGGTCCTCGCCGTCGCGATCTTCATGGGCGTGGCGATGACCTTCGGTTTCCAGACCCAGACCACGGAGGTCGCGGGCGTCCAGCAGTGCGTGATCGACCAGAGCGAGGACCGCGACACCTGCAAGGCGTCCGACCCGGTCTCGCCGGCCAAGGCGGCGGGGCTCCGGGAGGGCGACACGATCGTCGCCTTCGACGGCCGGAAGATCGACGACTGGTCCACCCTCTCGGACAGGATCCGGAAGACCATCGGCCCCGCCACCATCACCGTGGAGCGCGACGGCCGGGAACAGACCCTGAACGCCGTGCTCCAGAAGAACGCCGTCGCCGAGAAGGACGCCGACGGCGAGATCGTGCCCGACAAGTACGTCGAGGCCGGCTATCTGGGCTTCGCCGCCAAGACCGAGATCCTGCCGCTCTCCTTCGGCGACTCGGTCGTCCGCATGGGCGACATGATCGAGAACGGCGTCGACTCGATCATCGCCCTGCCCTCCAAGATCCCCGACCTGTGGAACGCGGCGTTCAGCGACGGGGAGCGCGCCGACGACTCACCGGTGGGTGTGGTCGGCGCGGCCAGGATCGGCGGAGAGGTGATGAACCTCGACGTCCCGGCCCAGAACCAGATCGCGATGATGCTGTTCCTGCTGGCGGGCTTCAACCTGTCGCTGTTCCTCTTCAACATGCTGCCCCTCCTGCCGCTGGACGGCGGACACATCGCGGGCGCGCTCTGGGAATCCCTGCGCCGCACCGTGGCCCGGGTCTTCCGCCGCCCCGACCCCGGCCCGTTCGACGTGGCCAAGCTGATGCCGGTCGCCTACGTCGTCGCCGGTGTCTTCATCTGCTTCACGCTGCTCGTGCTGGTCGCCGACATCGTGAACCCGGTGAAGATCAGCTGACGCCTCACACGTCTCACGCGCCTCACGGAGAGCGGCCGGTCACCCGGGTGGTGCCCGGCCGCCCTCGGTCGGGGGGTTTCGGCGACGGGGTGCGCCCGGTTTTCCTCCGGTGCCGTAACCTCGAAGCCTGGAGTCCGCCGTTCTCGGGACCTCGATCCACACCGATCCACACCTTGGGGATGCTCAGCGCATGACTGCGATTTCTCTCGGAATGCCGGCCGTTCCGACCAAGCTCGCCGACCGACGGGTCAGCCGTCAGATCCAGGTCGGGTCGGTGGCGGTCGGTGGGGACGCACCGGTGTCGGTGCAGTCGATGACGACGACGCGTACGTCGGACATCGGTGCGACGCTCCAGCAGATCGCGGAGCTGACGGCGTCGGGCTGCCAGATCGTGCGGGTGGCGTGCCCCACGCAGGATGACGCGGACGCGTTGGCGACGATCGCGAAGAAGTCGCAGATCCCGGTGATCGCGGACATTCATTTCCAGCCGAAGTACGTGTTCGCGGCGATCGACGCCGGGTGTGCGGCGGTGCGGGTGAATCCGGGGAACATCAAGCAGTTCGACGACAAGGTCAAGGAGATCGCGAAGGCGGCGGGGGACGCCGGTACCCCGATCCGCATCGGGGTGAACGCGGGTTCGCTGGACGCGCGGCTGCTGAAGAAGTACGGCAAGGCGACGCCGGAGGCGCTGGTGGAGTCGGCGCTGTGGGAGGCGTCGCTGTTCGAGGAGCACGGGTTCCGGGACATCAAGATCTCGGTCAAGCACAACGACCCGGTCATCATGGTGAACGCCTACCGGCAGCTGGCCGCGCAGTCGGACTATCCGCTGCACCTGGGTGTGACGGAGGCGGGTCCGGCGTTCCAGGGGACGATCAAGTCGGCGGTGGCGTTCGGTGCGCTGCTGTCGGAGGGGATCGGGGACACGATCCGGGTCTCGCTGTCGGCTCCGCCGGTGGAGGAGGTCAAGGTCGGTCTGCAGATCCTGGAGGCGCTGAACCTGAAGCAGCGGCGTCTGGAGATCGTGTCGTGCCCCTCCTGCGGGCGGGCGCAGGTGGACGTGTACAAGCTGGCGGACCAGGTGAGTGCGGGTCTGGAGGGCATGGAGGTTCCGCTGCGGGTCGCCGTGATGGGCTGTGTGGTCAACGGCCCCGGTGAGGCGCGTGAGGCGGACCTCGGTGTGGCCTCGGGCAACGGCAAGGGACAGATCTTCGTGAAGGGCGAGGTCATCAAGACCGTCCCGGAGTCGAAGATCGTGGAGACCCTCATCGAGGAAGCCATGAAGATCGCCGAGCAGATGGAGAAGGACGGCATCGCCTCCGGCGAGCCCCAGGTCTCCATCGCCGGCTGACCCCCTTCTCGTCGGCCGTGCCCCGCCGGACCCCCGGGTTCCGCGGGGCACAGCCGTGTCCGAGGCCGGTTCCGCCCGCGCGGGCGGCGCCCCACGGCCGTGTTCGGTACAGTGCGGAAATCAGCAGACCATATGGTGAGGCCCCTTAGTGTTGACGCAGACCACTACCCGGGTCCTCGACCCCGGCGAGCTCCCCGCTGCGCTTGCCATCCTCGAGAGCGAGCCCGTGGACAACGCGTTCGTGACGTCCCGCGTCCAGATCGCCGGGCTCGACCCCTGGCGTCTGGGCGGCGAGATGTGGGGCTGGTACGCCGACGGACGGCTGACGTCGCTCTGTTACTCCGGGGCCAACCTCGTCCCCATCTGCGCCACCCCCGAAGCCGTCAGGGGCTTCGCCGACCGAGCCCGCCGGGCCGGCCGCCGCTGCTCCTCCATCGTCGGCCCGGCCGGCCCCACCTCCCAGCTGTGGCGCCTGCTCGAACCGAGCTGGGGCCCCGCCCGCGAGGTCCGGCCGCATCAGCCGCTCATGGTCACCGAGAGCCCCTCGGCCGAGGTGGCGCCCGACCCCCTCGTACGCCGTGTCCGCAAGGACGAGATGGACATCCTCATGCCCGCGTGCGTGGCCATGTTCACCGAGGAGGTCGGCATCTCCCCCCTGGCCGGTGACGGCGGGCTCCTCTACCAGGCGCGGGTCGCCGAACTGATCAGCTCCGGCCGCTCCTTCGCCCGCGTGGAGGACGGCAAGGTCGTCTTCAAGGCGGAGATCGGCGCCGCCACCTCCCGTGCCTGCCAGATCCAGGGTGTCTGGGTCGCCCCCGAACACCGCGGACGCGGACTCTCCGAGACCGGCATGGCGGCAGTCCTGCGGTACGCGCTGGCCGATGTGGCACCCGTCGTCAGTCTCTACGTGAACGACTACAACACCGCTGCACGCAGGGCCTACAGCCGTGTCGGCTTCCGGGAGACCGGTGCGTTCATGAGTGTGCTGTTCTGACCGGAGGGCGCGGCCAGTAGGGTTCCGGCATGGCAGCAGCAACCCCCGCATCCCCCAGCGGCTCCGGGGCCCCCGGCATCCTGGTCGGACCGCTCGACCTCGCCGCCCGTGTCGACGAGGCACTGGACGTGCAGGCACACGCCTTCGGCCTCACCCAGGACGAGATCGACGTGCGCCGCCATATCGTGCTCAGACACCTCGACCACCCACAAGCCCGCGCCCTCGGTGCCACCACCGCCGCCGGACGGCTCGTCGGGTTCGTCTACGGGCTGCCCAACGACCGTGCCCACTGGTGGTCCACCGTCGTCGAGCCGTATCTGCGTGCCACCGGCTCCCAGGACTGGCTCGACGAATCGTTCGTGATCACCGAACTCCACGTCCATCCCGAGTTCCAGCAGCGCGGCATCGGCCGCAGCCTGATCACCACCGTCACGGACGCCGTCGACCTGCCCCGGTCCATCCTGTCCGCGATCGACACGGACAGCCCCGCCCGCGGCCTCTACCGGGCACTCGGCTACCAGGACCTGGCCCGGCAGGTCCTCTTCCCCGGCGCTCCGAAGCCGTACGCGGTGATGGGCGCGCCCCTTCCGCTCCGCCACTGAGGGTTATGGATTTCCGCCCGCACGGGGCGCCCGGCTAACCTCGGGCGCATCACCCTTCCGAGCAGGAGTTCATCATGGCCCAGGTCCAGCGCATGTCCCGATTGATGATCAAGACACTGCGCGACGACCCGGCGGACGCCGAGACGCTCAACCACAAGCTCCTCGTCCGGGCCGGATACGTACGTCGCACCGCAGCCGGCATCTGGACCTGGCTCCCGCTCGGCAAGAAGGTCCTGGAGAACGTCACCCGCGTCGTCCGCGAGGAGATGGACGCCATCGGCGGCCAGGAGGTCCTGCTGCCCGCGCTGCTGCCCAAGGAGGCGTACGAGGCGAGCGGCCGCTACGACGAGTACGGCGACCTGCTCTTCAGGCTCAAGGACCGCAAGGGCAGCGACTACCTCCTCGGCCCCACCCACGAGGAGATCTTCACCCAGGTCGTCAAGGACATGTGCTCGTCCTACAAGGACCTGCCCGTGATCCTCTACCAGATCCAGACCAAGTACCGCGACGAGGCGCGCCCCCGCGCCGGTGTGCTGCGCGGCCGTGAGTTCCAGATGAAGGACTCGTACTCCTTCGACACCACGGACGAGGGCCTCGTCGAGGCGTACCAGCTGCACCGCGCCGCCTACATCCGGATCTTCGAGCGCCTCGGCCTCGACCACCGCATCGTCTCCGCCGTCTCCGGAGCCATGGGCGGCTCCGCCTCCGAGGAGTTCCTCGCCCCGGCGCCCGCCGGCGAGGACACCTTCGTCGACTGCCCGAACTGCGACTACGCCGCCAACACCGAGGCCGTCACCTTCACGGCGCCCCCCGCCGACGCCTCGACGGCCGGCGCCGTCGAGGAGCTGGACACCCCCGACACCCCCACCATCGAGAGCCTCGCGGCCCACCTCGGCGTCCCCGCCTCCGCCACCCTGAAGAACCTGCTGGTCAAGGTGGACGGCGAGATCGTGGCCGTGGGCGTGCCCGGCGACCGCGAGGTCGACCTCGGCAAGCTCGGCGAGCACCTCGCCCCGGCCGTCGTCGAGCTCGTGACCGCCGAGGACTTCGTGGGCCGCCCCGACCTCGTGCGCGGCTACGTCGGCCCGCAGGGCCTGGAGAAGGTCCGCTACATCGCCGACCCGCGCGTCGCCCCGGGCACCGCCTGGATCACCGGCGCCAACAAGGAGGGCACGCACGCGAAGAACGTCGTCGCGGGCCGGGACTTCGAGGTCGACGACTACCTCGACGTCGTCGTCGTCGAGGCGGGTGACCCCTGCCCCAAGTGCGGCACCGGTCTCCAGGTGGACCGCGCCATCGAGATCGGCCACATCTTCCAGCTCGGCCGCAAGTACGCCGACATCTTCTCCCTCGACGTCCTCGGCCAGCAGGGCAAGCCCGTCCGCGTCACGATGGGCTCGTACGGCATCGGTGTCTCGCGCGCGGTGGCCGCACTCGCCGAGCAGACCGCCGACGAGCAGGGTCTGTGCTGGCCCCGTGAGGTCGCGCCGGCCGACGTGCACGTCGTCGCCGCGGGCAAGGCGCTCCAGACTGAACTGGCCCTGGACGTGGCCGAGAAGCTGAATGCCGCCGGTGTCCGGGTCATGGTCGACGACCGGGCAGGCGTCTCGCCCGGTGTGAAGTTCACCGACGCCGAGCTGATCGGCATCCCGAAGATCCTCGTCGCCGGCCGCCGCTCCGCCGAGGGCGTCCTGGAGCTGAAGGACCGTCGCACGGGCGAGCGTGAGGAGCTCACCGTCGACGAGGCGATCGCCCGCCTGCGCGACCAGGGCTGAGACAACACCGAGGAGGCCCCCCACGCGAGCGCGTGGGGGGCCTCCTCGCTGCCGTGTGCGGGCGCTACAGCCAGCCCGCGAACTCCAGGGCCACCTCGCCGTCCTGGCGCCGCCCCGCCGCCAGCGCACGGGTCCCGGACTCCACGGCCCGGAAGAGCGTCCAGCCGCGCAGCCGCCCCTGGTCCACCTCCAGGGAGTCCGCGAGCTTCCTGATCCGGCGACGGGCAGTCGCCGCCCCGCCGGGCGAGGCGATGAGGTCCTCGACCCGGTCACGCACCAGCCGCGCCAAGTCGTACGCCCGCTCGCCGACCAGCGGCTCCGGGCCGACCGCGAGCCACGGCGCCCGCTCACCGGACAGAACCTTGCTCTGGCGGAAGTTGCCGTGCAGCAACAGGAGTTCGGGGGCGTGCGCGACCAGTTCCCCGCGCGCCGCCAGCGCCGCGGAGACCAGCGGCTCCAGCGCCGGATCCGCCGCGGCGGCGGCCCTCATCGGCTCCGCCTGCCGGCCTGTGCGTGCCTCGACGCTCTCGTAGGGATGGCCGTCCGCCGGTTCGACCCACAGCCGCCGCACCGTGCCCGCCGCCTCCAGCAACGCCTTCGCGTCGGGAAGGGAGCGCAGGGACACCTCGTGGTGCAGCCGTTCCAGCAGCAGGGCGCCCTCGGGTACCGCTCCGTCCCCGGGTGCCAGGAGCCGCACCGCGCCCCAGCCGTCCCACTGGGCGAGAGCCGCCCGCTCCAGGGCGGGCGCGGCACCGGCGGGCGCGATCTTCAGTACGGCGGGCGTGCCGTCCTGGCGGCGCACCAGGAGGACGAGGCTGCTGCGTCCGCCGGGAGCGACCACGCGCTCCGGGGAGACGTCGTGTCCCGTTGCGGACAACGCCTCATCCGTGAGCGCGGGGAGCCGGTCCAGCCAGTCGGCGGCGGCCGTGTCCCCGTACGTCTCGCCGAGCGCCCGCACCAGACGCTGCGGCGGTTCGAAACCCATACGTGCCTTGTTCCCTTTCAGAAGGAGTTCACGGCGCGACGCCCGCGGCGCCTGCCTCCGCCGTGGTGTCGGGCGGGTGTGCCCCGGCCTTCTCGGTGAGCCCGGGAAAGGCTACGCCGGTGCCGCGCCAGCGGACGGCACGCACGGCGGCTTCGCGCAGTGCCCCCGCGGCCTCCTGCCGCAGCGGGCCCCGGGCGGCCCGTACGAGGTCGGAGTAGACGCCCGCGACCCGGTCCTCCAGCACGGCGGCGAGCCGCATCGCGCTCGCCGGGTCGCTCACCGCGAACGGCAGAGCGTACGCCGCGTCCGCCGCCACCGGCCTGCCACCCAGGTCGCCCACCGTCCGCACCAGCGCGTCACGCCGCGCCCGGTGCCCGGCGTGGGCGGCAGCCGCGTCGGTGCGCCGGCTGCCCTCCAGGCGGCCGCCCAGCGCCCCGTAGCCGTACACCGCCGCGTGTTCGGCGGCGAGTGCGGCCTGGGCTGCCCGCAGCGTGCCCGGCGCGTCGTCCTGTCCGGCCTCTTCCTGGGGGGCCAGGACCTGCCGGGCCTCCACCCGTGCGGCCGCTTGCGTCATGACGAGGTCTCCTTGGCCAGCTCGGTCAGCAGGTACGCGTGGGCCGCCCCGGCGGCGGCGACCGAGGCCAGCAGCCGGGCCAGCTCCGGTTCGGCGTCCAGCAGCGCCCTGGCGCGCTCGTCGGCCAGCCGTCGCTCCTCGGCGGCCAGCTCCTTGAGTGCCGTTGCCGCTTCGGCGGCGGGTGCCGGGGACGCGGCCGGGGGGAGGGGGGACGCGGACCGGGGCGTGGGGGCCGGGCCCTTCGCGGGTGCGCCCAGCGCCGCCGCGTGCTCCCGCACGGCGGCGCGCAGCGGTGCGAGTCCGGCCGCCGTCACGGGGTGGGCGGACGCGGTCCGTTCGTACCGGGCGAGCAGCACGGTGCTGGCGCGGGCGGCAGCGGCCCGTAGTGCCTTCTGGGTACGCCGTGAAGTCGTCCGGGCGTCGGCCCCGGCCGGATCCCGCCGTGTTCCCGCCTCGTCACCGTCCCCGCAGCCGGTCAGTGCCGCGCCCAGTGCGAGCGCCCCCGTCGCCGTCAGCGCACCCCTGCGCGTCGTCCCCGTGCGCCGCACTTGTCTCCTTCGGGCTACTTTATGACAGTTTCTGTCTTGAAGTGATCACCGTTGGTGAGCGTACCCGCGACCGGGCGGGAGGCGGACGGCAACACCCCTGGGGACCGGATACCCTTTGACCTGACACGCGACGATCCCCACAACAGCACACGCGGCCGAGGAGTCACCCGGATGAGCACCACCGAGAGCGAGAGGCTGCGCGGGCTGCTCGAACCGCTCGTCAGCGCCAAGGAGCTGGACCTCGAGGAGATCGAGGTCTCCCGGGCAGGCCGCCGCCGGGTGCTGCGGGTCGTCGTGGACTCGGAGGACGGCGTGGAGCTGGACGCCTGCGCCGAGCTGAGCCGCACGATCTCCCAGACGCTCGACGAGACCGACGCGATGGGCGAGGGCGAGTACGTCCTCGAAGTGAGCTCTCCGGGCGCCGACCGCCCGTTGACCGAGCACCGCCATTACGTACGGGCCGTCGGCCGGCTGGCCAGGCTGACCCTCCACGACGGCGGCGAGCTGGTGGCGCGCATCGTCGAGACCGACGACGAGGGGCTGGACCTCGAGGTGCCGGGCGTCAAGGGCCGCAAGCCCACGGCGCGCCGTGTGGCCTTCGACGAGATCGCCAAGGCCCGCGTGGAGATCGAATTCAACCGCAAGGACAAGAAGGAAGAGGAGGCGTAGCCGTGGACATCGATGTGAAGCTTCTGAAGGGCTTGGCGCAGGACAAGGAGATCCCCTTCGACGTGCTCGTCGGGGCGATCGAGTCGGCCCTCCTCATCGCGTACCACCGCACCGAGGGCAGCCACCGCCGTGCGCGCGTCGAGCTGGACGCCGGCGGCCACGTCACGGTGTGGGCGAAGGAGGACCCGGCCGATCTCGAGGAGGGCCAGGAGCCCAAGGAGTTCGACGACACCCCGTCCGGCTTCGGCCGCATCGCCGCGAGCACCGCCAAGCAGGTCATCCTGCAGCGGCTGCGTGACGCCGAGGACGACAGGACGTTCGGTGAGTACGCGGGCCACGAGGGCGACGTCGTCACCGGCCTCGTCCAGCAGGGCAAGGACCCGAAGAACGTCCTGGTCGACATCGGCAAGCTGGAGGCCATCCTGCCCGTGCAGGAGCAGGTGCCGGGCGAGCAGTACACCCACGGCCTGCGGCTGCGCACCTACGTCGTACGGGTGGCCAAGGGCGTGCGCGGCCCCTCCGTGACGCTGTCGCGCACCCACCCGAACCTCGTGAAGAAGCTTTTCGCGCTGGAGGTCCCGGAGATCGCCGACGGCTCGGTCGTCATCGAGGCCATCGCGCGTGAGGCCGGTCACCGCACCAAGATCGCCGTCCGGTCCACCCGGGCCGGTCTGAACCCCAAGGGCGCCTGCATCGGCCCGATGGGCAGCCGTGTGCGCAATGTCATGGCGGAGCTGCACGGCGAGAAGATCGACATCGTGGACTGGTCGGACGACCCGGCCGAGATGGTGGCCAACGCGCTGTCGCCCGCCCGGGTGAGCGAGGTCGAGGTCGTGGACCTCGGCGCCCGCTCCGCCCGGGTCACCGTCCCCGACTACCAGCTGTCGCTGGCGATCGGCAAGGAGGGGCAGAACGCCCGCCTCGCCGCCCGGCTCACCGGCTGGCGCATCGACATCCGTCCGGACACCGAGACCGACGCCGAGCGGGAGATCGCCGACCGCGAGCGCGCCGAGCGTGCCAGGGAGCGGTCCGAGCGCGGCTGACCCGCCCGCCGGGTCCCGCGTCCGGGCCGCCCAGGTGGCGCCGGACGGAGACCGAAGGAATAGATCGAGGCGTGAAGCCGCTGAGATCACGACAACATCCGTTCGATTTTTGCCCCAAAGGGGTGAGGTCGATACGGGGAGGTAGACTTAGCCGTGTCTGGCCGGACGCACGCCCGCGCTTGCCCCGAACGAACCTGTGTGGGATGCCGGGAGCGGGCGGCCAAGAGCGAGCTGCTGCGCATCGTGGTGGACAGGGGAGACGTTGTCCCTGATCCACGCGGTACGCTGCCCGGCCGGGGTGCGTATCTGCACCCCGCCTCCGTCTGTCTCGACCTGGCGGTCCGCCGCCGGGCATTCCCCCGGGCCTTCAAGGCCAAGGGGCCGTTCGGCGCCGCGGCACTGCAGCGGTTCGTCGAGCGGGTGACAGAGCAAGACAAGTGAACGGCACGGGTCCCCGTGCGGTCAGGTACCTCGCGA
The DNA here is from genome assembly GCF_030816615.1 of Streptomyces sp. B1I3. Lineage (NCBI taxonomy): Bacteria > Bacillati > Actinomycetota > Actinomycetes > Kitasatosporales > Streptomycetaceae > Streptomyces > Streptomyces sp. B1I3. Next base: position 2,353,000 of record NZ_JAUSYD010000001.1, on the reverse strand, counting down.
GTTGGAAGTAGGTCGAGATTGCGATGAGCACTCGATGAGTACGCGATGAGTACGCCCATGAAGTAGCGACGGTCCGGCGGTAACCCGGACCTAAAAGGAGCGAAGTGGCTAAGGTCCGGGTATACGAACTCGCCAAGGAGTTCGGAGTTGAGAGCAAGGTCGTCATGGCCAAGCTCCAAGAACTCGGTGAATTCGTCCGTTCGGCGTCCTCGACGATCGAGGCGCCGGTTGTACGCAAATTGACTGACGCACTGCAGGGTCCCGGCGGCAACGCCGGCAAGTCCGCAGCAAAGCCTGGCGCGCCTCGCAAGGCCGCCCCCGCAAAGCCCGCGGCGCCGTCTCCGGCCGCCGCGGCCCGTCCCGCTGCCCCGAAGCCCGGCGCCCCGGCCCCCAAGCCGGCCGCAGCCGAGGCCCCGGCGAGCAGCGCCCCCGCGGCGCCCTCCGCGCCGTCGGCGGGCCCCCGTCCGGGCCCCAAGCCCGCGCCGAAGGCCGCCCCGGTCACCCCGGTGCCCGCCGCCGAGTTCTCGGCTCCGGCACCGGCCCAGCCGGCCGCCCCCCAGCAGCCCCAGGCCCCGCGTCCCGCGGGTGCCACCCCGGGTCCCCGCCCCGCCCGTCCGGCTCCGGCCGGCGGTCAGCGTGACGGTGGCCGCGGTGGCGAGCGTGACGGCGGCCGTGGCGGCGAGCGCGGCGGAGACCGTCCCGCACGTCCCGCGGGCCAGGGCGCACCCCGCCCCGGCGGCGCACGTCCGGCCGGACCCCGTCCGGGCAACAACCCCTTCACCTCCGGCGGTTCCACCGGCATGGCGCGCCCCCAGGCGCCCCGTCCCGGCGGTGCCCCGCGCCCCGGCGGCGGTCAGGAGCGCCCCGGCGCCCCGCGCCCGCAGGGTGGTCCCGGCGGCGCTCCGCGCCCCCAGGGCCAGGGTGGTGCACGACCCGCTCCGGGCGGCATGCCCCGTCCGCAGGCTCCCCGTCCGGGCGGTGCCCCCTCGGGTAACCGTCCGAACCCGGGCATGATGCCGCAGCGTCCCGCCGCGGGCCCGCGTCCCGGTGGTGGCCCCGGCGGTGGCCGTGGTCCCGGCGCCGGTGCGGGTCGTCCCGGCGGTGGCGGCGGCGGTCGTCCCGGTGGCGGCGGCTTCGCAGGCCGTCCGGCCGGTCCCGGTGGTGGCGGTGGCGGTTTCGCCGGCCGTCCCGGTGGTCCCGGTGGCGGTGGCGGCGCAGGCCGTCCCGGTGGTGGCGGCGGCTTCGGCGGTCGTCCCGGCTTCGGTGGACGTCCCGGCGGCCCGGGTGCCCGTGGTGGCACACAGGGTGCGTTCGGCCGTCCCGGTGGTCCCGCGCGTCGTGGCCGCAAGTCGAAGCGGCAGAGGCGCCAGGAGTACGAGGCCATGCAGGCCCCGTCGGTGGGCGGCGTCATGCTGCCTCGCGGCAACGGGCAGGCTGTCCGGCTGTCGCGCGGTGCGTCCCTGACCGACTTCGCGGAGAAGATCAACGCCAACCCGGCGTCGCTCGTCGCCGTGATGATGAACCTCGGCGAGATGGTCACCGCCACGCAGTCCGTCTCCGACGAGACGCTGAAGCTCCTCGCGGACGAGATGAACTACGTCCTCGAGATCGTCAGCCCGGAGGAGGAGGACCGCGAGCTGCTCGAGTCCTTCGACATCGAGTTCGGTGAGGACGAGGGCGGCGAAGAGGCTCTGGTCTCCCGTCCGCCGGTCGTGACCGTCATGGGTCACGTCGACCACGGTAAGACCCGGCTGCTGGACGCGATCCGCAAGACGAACGTCGTCGCGGGCGAGGCCGGCGGTATCACGCAGCACATCGGTGCGTACCAGGTCTCCTCCGAGGTCAACGGCGAGGACCGCCGTATCACCTTCATCGACACCCCGGGTCACGAGGCGTTCACCGCCATGCGTGCACGTGGTGCGAAGTCCACCGACATCGCGATCCTCGTGGTGGCGGCGAACGACGGTGTGATGCCCCAGACGATCGAGGCGCTGAACCACGCCAAGGCGGCCGACGTGCCGATCGTGGTCGCGGTCAACAAGATCGACGTCGAGGGTGCCGACCCGACCAAGGTGCGCGGTCAGCTCACCGAGTTCGGTCTGGTGGCCGAGGAGTACGGCGGCGACACGATGTTCGTCGACATCTCCGCCAAGCAGGGCCTCAACATCGAGGCACTGCTGGAGGCCGTCGTCCTCACCGCCGACGCCTCGCTCGACCTGCGGGCCAACCCGGAGCAGGACGCGCAGGGTATTGCGATCGAGTCCCACCTCGACCGCGGCCGCGGTGCCGTCTCGACCGTCCTCGTCCAGCGCGGAACGCTGCGCATCGGCGACACGATGGTCGTCGGCGACGCGTACGGCCGTGTCCGGGCGATGCTCGACGACAACGGCAACAACGTCCAGGAAGCGGGTCCCTCGACCCCCGTCCTGGTCCTGGGTCTCACCAACGTCCCGGGTGCCGGCGACAACTTCCTGGTGGTCGACGAGGACCGTACGGCCCGTCAGATCGCCGAGAAGCGTGCTGCCCGCGAGCGCAACGCCAACTTCGCCCGCAAGGGTGTCCGGTTCTCCCTGGAGAACCTGGACGAGGCGCTCAAGGCCGGTCTGGTCCAGGAACTCAACCTCATCATCAAGGGCGACGCGTCCGGTTCGGTGGAGGCCCTCGAGTCCTCGCTGCTCCAGCTCGACGTCGGTGAAGAGGTCGACATCCGGGTCCTGCACCGCGGTGTGGGTGCGGTCACCGAGTCGGACATCAACCTGGCGACCGGCTCCGACGCCATCGTGATCGGCTTCAACGTGCGCGCCGCAGGGCGTGCCGAGCAGATGGCCGAGCGCGAGGGTGTGGACGTCCGGTACTACTCGGTCATCTACCAGGCGATCGAAGAGATCGAAGCGGCCCTCAAGGGCATGCTCAAGCCGGAGTACGAAGAGGTCGAGCTCGGCACGGCGGAGATCCGCGAGATCTTCCGCTCGTCCAAGCTGGGCAACATCGCCGGTGTGCTGGTCCGCTCCGGCGAGGTCAAGCGCAACACCAAGGCGCGCCTGCTGCGCGATGGCAAGGTCATCGCGGAGAACCTCAACATCTCCGGTCTGCGCCGTTTCAAGGACGACGTCACCGAGATCCGCGAAGGCTTCGAGGGCGGTATCAACCTCGGAAACTTCAACGACATCAAGATCGACGACGTCATCGCGACGTACGAGATGCGCGAGAAGCCGCGAGGCTGATCCACGGGGAGTGCCGGGGGGAACCCCGGCTCTCCTCAGAGGTCGGGGCCGGTCGACGGGTCGTAATTCCCGTCGATCGGCCCCGGCCGTTCCGTGTACGGTTCTGGTGTCCCCGCCAAGCAGGGGCGGGGCACTATCCCGAACCGGCGGGACATCCGGACTTACATGTATGTGGGGACACTGTCCTTCGATCTGCTCCTCGGCGACGTACGGTCGTTGAAGGAGAAACGCTCGGTCGTCCGCCCGATCGTCGCCGAGATGCACCGCAAGTTCGGGGTGAGCGTCGCGGAGACGGGCGACCAGGACCTCTACCGCAGGGCCGAGATCGGTCTTGCCGTGGTCTCCGGGGACACCGGGCACCTCACAGACGTACTCGACCGGTGCGAGCGCATGATCGCGGGTCGGCCGGAAGTGGAGTTGCTGTCCGTACGACGGCGGCTGCACAGCGACGAAGACGATTGAGCAAGAAGGAGACGGTCCAGTGGCCGACAACGCGCGGGCGAAGAAACTGGCGGACCTCATCCAGGTGGTGGTCGCCGAGAAACTGCAGCGCGGTATCAAGGACCCGCGTCTGGGCACGCACGTGACCATCACGGACACCCGGGTCACCGGCGACCTGCGGGAGGCCACGGTCTTCTACACGGTCTACGGCGACGACGAGGAGCGGGCGAGCGCTGCCGCCGGCCTGGAGAGCGCCAAGGGCATCCTGCGCTCGGCGGTCGGCGCGGCGGCGGGGACGAAGTTCACCCCGACCCTGGCCTTCGTGGCGGACGCCCTTCCGGACAACGCCAAGGCGATCGAGGACCTGCTCGACCGGGCACGTGCCTCGGACGCCAAGGTCCGTGAGGCGTCCTCCGGCGCCGCCTACGCCGGTGACGCGGACCCGTACCGCAAGCCCGAGGACGACGAGTCCGACGAGAACGACGAGGGCTCGCCGTCCGCATGACGCAGAACAAGCAGAACAGGACGCCGGACGGACTTGTCATCGTCGACAAGCCGTCCGGCTTCACTTCGCACGACGTCGTGGCCAAGATGCGCGGCATCGCCCGCACCCGCAGGGTCGGCCACGCCGGCACGCTCGACCCGATGGCCACCGGCGTGCTGGTGCTCGGCGTCGAGAGGGCCACCAAGCTGCTCGGCCACCTCGCGCTGACCGAGAAGGAGTACCTCGGTACGATCCGGCTCGGCCAGGACACCGTCACCGATGACGCGGAGGGCGAGATCACCTCGTCCACCGACGCCTCGGGCGTGACGCGTGAGGGCATCGACGCCGGGGTCGCCGGACTGACCGGCGCGATCATGCAGGTGCCGTCCAAGGTCAGTGCCATCAAGATCGACGGCAAACGGTCGTACGCCCGGGTGCGGGGCGGCGAGGAGTTCGAGATCCCGGCCCGCCCGGTGACCATCTCGTCCTTCCGCGTCTACGACGTCCGCGAGGCGGTCGCCGAGGACGGCACGCCCGTCGTCGACCTGGTCGTCTCGGTCGTCTGCTCCTCGGGTACGTACATCCGGGCGCTGGCCCGCGATCTCGGTGCCGGACTCGGCGTCGGGGGGCATCTGACCGCTCTGCGGCGCACCCGTGTCGGCCCGTACGGGCTCGACGCCGCCAGGACACTCGAACAGCACCAGCAGGAGCTGACCGTGATGCCCGTGGCCGAGGCGGCGGCCTCGGCGTTCCCCCGATGGGACGTGGACGAGAAGCGGGCCAAGCTGCTGCTCAACGGCGTGCGGCTGGACATGCCGGCCTGCCCGCCGGGGCCGGTCGCGGTCTTCGGGCCCGACGGCACGTTCCTCGTGCTGGTCGAGGAGCAGAAGGGCAAGGCCAAGAGCCTCGCCGTCTTCGCCTGATCGCCACCTCCGCCGGACGTACGTACCGTCGTGGGGCGGGCAGTCCCCCCGATGCCCGCCCCACGATCCCCCTTCCCCCGCACCATCCCTGTCCGGAAAGACCCGCGCCTTCACCCCGATGGACGGGCGCTCGGAGTGACCGGGGGGTGTGCGGGGGGCGCTTTCGCCTCCCGCACCACGCGTGCTGATCATCCGGACCTACCGTCGGAGGATGGGCAGCGGGGACCGGTCGACACTGGTGAGCATCTGCGATCAGGCCGGCCGGCCGCGGGGGACCGGGTTCGTCGCGGACGACCGGGGCACGGTCCTCACCTGCCATCAGGCCGTGGCGGGTGCCACCGCCGTCGTGCTGCACGGCGAGGGCGGCCGCAGCCGTGGCGTGGATCCCGGTGACATCACCGCCCTTCCGGAGCTCGGCCTCGCCCTGCTCGCCACCGGAGGGCCCGGGGCGCTGGGCGTGGAGCCGCTCCCCATCGCCGTTCGCGACCGGATCGAGACCGGCACGTATGTACGGATCGCCGCCCACGGCCTGCGGGAGGCGCGGGTGCTCGGGACGACGCCGGCGACGTACACGGAGAGCGGGCGCGGCCACACGCTGGGGGAGGCGCTGGAACTCGCCCTCGGCACGGACGGGCGCGACGCGCTGCGGTCGGGCGGGGCCGCCGTCGGCGGGCCGGTGACCGATCCGCACACGGGTGCCGTCCTGGGGCTGCTCTCCACCGCTCTGCGGGCCGGTCACGAGGCGGCCGGACTCGCGGTGCCGCTCACCGGCGCGGTCGGCCACGGGCCGCTGGCGGAGCTGCTGCGGCGCAACGCCAACGGCGTCCCCGGATACGGACGCGACCTCAATCTCGCAGGGGCGCTGCAGCTGACCGCCACCTCGCTCGGCCACCCGGGCCGCCCGGGGAGCGGGGAACCGGTGGAACGCCCGCACGTCAGTGCGGAGTTCACCGCCTTCGAGGCAGGTACGGGGCTCGTGCTTGGCCTGGTCGGCGCGCCGGGGACAGGCCGCACCACCGAACTGGCCGCCCTGGCCGTCCGCCGGTCCCGCGGAGCCGTCCCCGCCCTCACCCTCTGGCTGCGCGGAGCCGACCTGCTGGCCGAGGACACCTCCGTGGCGGACGCGATGACGCGGGTCCTCCGGCGCTCCGCGCGGATCGTCACCGCGGCCGGCGCCCCCGGCGACATGGCGACGGCCACCCCCGAGCGGATCGCCGGCCTCGCCGCCGCGTCCGGGAACCGGCTGCTGGTCGTCGTGGACGGTCCGGAGGAGATGCCTCCGCTGCTGGCCCACCGGCTCGCCGCGTGGACCGGGGGGACGGCCGGCTGGCTGCGCTCCCACCGGGTGCGGATGGTCGTCGCCTGCCGCCCCGAACACTGGGAGACCGCCGGGGCGCTGTACCCCCGGGGCGCCCTGCACCGCCCCGAGCGGCCCGCCGGGGGACTGCCGCCCGCGGTCCGGCTGGCGGAGCTGACCGCCGAGCAGGCCGAGCGGGCCAGGGACCGGTACGGCATCCCGCCCGGCGCGATCGCCCCGGGCCACGACCGCCACCCCCTCACTCTCCGCCTGCTCGCCGAGGTACGGGAGGCGCTGCCGTCCGACGTGCCCGGAAGGCCCGGTACGGAGGAGGTCTTCGCCGCCCATCTGGACCTCGCGTGCGTCCGGATCGCCGTCCGCATCGGGGCCCGGGCCGAACCCCGGCTGCGGGGCACGGCCGTCCGCAGACTGGCGGCGAAGGTGGCCGGGCAGGTCCACGAAGCGGCCCGGCGCTGTCTCGGGCCGGGGCAGGGGGAGCTGGACAGGGGGGCCTTCGAGGAGGTCTTCCCCTGGCGCACGGGATGGGCCTCGGCCGTCCTCACCGAAGGGCTGCTGGTCCCGGCGGGCGCCGGATACCGCTTCGCCCACGAGGAGCTGGGCGACTGGCTGCAGGGTGCCCACCTGGATCTGGACGCCGCGCTGCGGTCACTGGTCCACCGCTGGCACGCGGAGGACCCGCCGCCGCAGGACGCGCAGGACGCGCAGGGCGGTCCTGGAGGCCGGGGCACGGCGTCGTGGTCCGTCACCCGTCCGGGCAAGGCGGGGACGGTGCGGCGGGCGGGGGCGCAGGAGCATATGTGGACGGTGGGGAGGACCGGCCGGGCAGGGGACGGGGGGACCTCCCGCCCGGAGCCCCGCAACCTTCCCGTACCGCGTCACCGCATCGGCCCGGTGGTCCAGGCGATGCTCCTGCTGGAACGCCGTCGGGGCAGCGCCGCGCAGGCCCACCGGATGGCCGATCTGATCGAGGCGATGGACCGCCTGCCGGCCGGCCGGGGCGGCGGTATGTCCGGCCGGCACGCCGACGCGGTCTGGTGGGCGGCCCATCTGCTGCGCGAGAGCCTGTTGCGGGTGCCCGACGGGCTGCCGTACCTCGGTGTGCTCCGAGTGCTCTCCGGCCGGATCGCCCGGCGTTCCCGGGCCGGGCAGGGACCCGAGGCGCTCGGACCCTACGCCGCCTTCGGGCCGTGGTTCTGGCGGCGGATCCGGCTGCCGGAGGCGGACCGGCTCGACCTCCTGCGCCGACTCGTACCCGCTGACGGCGCTCCTCGCGCTGACGGCGCGGAGCGCTACCTGGACGCCGTCGCCAGGCGCCTCACCGCCGCCCCCCGCGCCGTCCAGCCGCTGCTCTGCCGCTGGTTCACCGACGAGACCCCCTTGCACGCCGAGGACGGCGCGACGATGCGGCTCACCGTGGCCGCCGCCGCGCAGGCCCTGCTGTACGCCCGCCGCGACCTCGCGGTGGACGACCTGACGGAGGCGCTCGTCGACACCGCGCATCCCCGTGCCGCCGAACTCCTCGCCGCCCTCGCCGAGGACGAACCGTCCGCGCTCTGCCGGGCCGTCGACCGCTGGGCCCGTGACGAGGACCGGCCCGAACGCCGGGCAGCGGCGGCCGTCCACGCCACGCTGACCGCGGGCCTCGTCACCTCGGACGACGATCGGGCCCTGCTGCGCGGCGCGGCGCAGACCCTGCTCGCCCGGCCGGCGGACGCGGACCTGCACGCCCCGGCGCTCACCCTGCTCGTACGGGATCCGCAGACCAGGGGCCGCCATCTGCCGCAGGCCCTGCGGATCTTCGCCACCGGTGATCCCGGGCTGCCGGTGACCGTGCTGACCGAGGTGTTCCCCGAGCATCCGGAGCCGGTGCTCGCCGCGCTGCGGGCCCGGCTGTCGCTCCCCGGTGACGCCGCCGACGACGTCCTGCGGGAGCTGGCGGGCACGGACACGCCCGCGCTGGCCCTGCACGCCCCAGGCCTCCTGCGGCAGTACATCGACTGTCATCCGGACGCCGGTTCGGCGGACCGGGTCGCCGCCTACGTCGAGCGCAGGCTCGAGCACGGCCCCGCCGCCCGCGCGCTGCTCCTGCCCCTGGTGACCGGGCTGCTCCGGGACCGCCCCGCAGCGCCTCCGGTGCGCGCCGCGCTGGCCCGGGTGCTCGCCGGCCGGGGGAGCGCGGTGTCCAGGCCGCTGCGGGCCGAGCTCCTGGAGGTGCTCCTGGACTTCGAGCAGGACACCGGCCCAGACCCGGACGTGCTGACCGCCCTGCTGCGGGCCGCGGCGGCCGGCTGCGCCCGGCACCCGCAAGCCCGTACGAGGGCGCTGGTGCACCGCACCGGGATGCTCCTCGTACGGACCCCTGAGGGCGCCGCGCTCTTCGACGGCGCGCTCGTCGAACTCGCCCGGAACGTGGCCGGCTTCGCCGCGCTCGTCACCGGCTGGCTGGCCGACGCCCCACAGGAGTGGGCGGCCGTCGTAGGCCCCGGTGCCCGGCGCACGGTGGGGGCCCTGGACGGATCACAGCAGGGGATGACGGTGCCGATGCAGGCGGCGGGACGTGAGCATGGCAGTCTTAGACCTGCGTAATGGTCATACACACGTACACAGGTTCGGGCGAGGAGCGGTCACAGTGCAGTGCTGGCGTGGCTTGGAGGACATCCCCGAGGACTGGGGACGCAGCGTCGTCACCATCGGCTCCTACGACGGGGTGCACCGCGGGCACCAGCTGATCATCGGCCGGGCGGTGGAACGGGCGCGCGAGCTCGGCGTCCCGGCCGTCGTCGTGACCTTCGACCCGCACCCGAGCGAGGTCGTCCGTCCGGGCACCCATCCGCCGCTGCTCGCCCCGCACCAGCGGCGCGCCGAACTGATGGCGGGCCTCGGCGTGGACGCGGTGCTGATCCTGCCGTTCACCACCGAATTCTCGAAGCTGGCGCCCGCCGAGTTCATCGTCAAGGTGCTCGTCGACAAGCTGCACGCGCGGCTGGTCATCGAGGGCCCGAACTTCCGTTTCGGCCACAAGGCCGCCGGCAACGTCACGCTCCTGGCCGAGCTCGGCCGGACGTACGACTACGACGTCGAGGTCATCGATCTCTTCGTCAGCGGTGAGGCGGGCGGCGGCGAGCCGTTCTCCTCGACGCTCACCCGCCGCCTGGTCGCGCAGGGCGACGTCGAAGGAGCCGCCGAGATCCTCGGCCGCCCCCACCGGGTCGAGGGCGTCGTGGTGCGTGGCGCGCAGCGAGGTCGCGAGCTCGGCTTCCCGACGGCGAACGTGCAGACGCTGCCGCACACCGCGATCCCGGCCGACGGCGTCTACGCGGGCTGGCTGACGGTGGACGGCGAGGCCATGCCGGCCGCGATCTCGGTCGGCACCAACCCGCAGTTCGACGGCACGGAGCGGACCGTCGAGGCGTACGCGATCGACCGGGTGGGCCTCGAGCTGTACGGGCTGCACGTCGCCGTGGACTTCCTCGCGTATGTGCGCGGCATGCTGAAGTTCGCTTCGATCGACGACCTGCTCGTGGCGATGGCCGCCGACGTGAAGCGGTCCGCCGAGCTGATCGCGGCGTACGAGCGGGGCTGACGCCCTCCTGTGGTGGGCACGCCCGCACCCGGGCATCGTCGGAGGAAGGAACCGCCGAACCCCGGGAGGCGCGCACCGTGCGTGAACTGCTGTCCGAACTGCGCGACTGGCACACCTCCGGCACGCCCTTCGCCCTCGCCACCGTCGTGGCGGTCCGGGGGAGCGCGCCGCGCGACCCGGGCGCCGTGATGGCGGTGAGCGCCGACGGCACGGTCGCGGGCAGCGTCTCCGGGGGCTGCGTGGAGAGCGATGTGTGCGAGGTGGCCTCCGAGGTGCTCGCCACGGGCGGTCCGCAGCTGCGGACGTACGGCATCAGCGACGAGGACGCCCTCGGTGTGGGGCTGACCTGCGGCGGAACGCTCGACGTGCTGGTGCAGCCCTGCACCACGGAGGCGGACCGGGACCGGCTGCGTGAACTGGTCGACCTCGTCGCCGCCGGGGAGCCCGTCGCGGTCGCGACCGTGGTCGCCCCGCCGGCCTCCATGGGGGCCCGCCGGGTGGTCCTGGCCGGCCGGGTCAGCGGTTCGCTCGGTGACGAGGGGCTCGACGCCGCCGTCACCGACGACGCGCGGGGACTCCTCGCGCAAGGGGCCACGGCGAGCCACCGCTACGGCGCGCACGGCGAGCGCCGCATGCAGGACGTGACCGTCTTCGTCCAGACGTTCGCGCCCGCGCCCCGGATGCTCGTCTTCGGGGCCATCGACCACGCGGCTGCGACGGCCCGGATCGGGTCCTTCCTGGGTTACCGGGTGACGGTGTGCGACGCCCGTCCGGCCTTCGCCACCCGGCAGCGCTTCCCCACGGCCGACGAGGTCGTCTGCGCGTGGCCGCACACCTACCTGGCGTCGACCGCGGTCGACGCGCGCACGGTCGTCTGCGTGCTGACGCACGACCCCAAGTTCGACGTGCCGCTGCTGGCCGAGGCACTGCGCACGCCCGCCGCGTACATCGGTGTCATGGGCAGCCGGCGCACCCACGCGGACAGGATCGCCCGGCTGCGCGAGGCCGGGGTGGACGAGGAAGGCCTGGCCCGCCTCGCCTCACCCGTGGGGCTCGACCTCGGGGCCCGTACGCCGGAGGAGACGGCGGTGTCCATCGCCGCCGAGATCGTCCAGCACCGCTGGGGCGGCACGGGGCGCCCGCTGAGCGAGCTCACCGGGACGATCCACCACACCCGGCAGCCGGAGGCCTGACCTGTGTGCGGACACGGTCCAGGGACTCCGGTCCGGATCAGGCCGGATCGGGGGGAGCGGGGCCCCGTGCCGTGCATCGCGGGGCCGAGGAAGGCGCCCGTCGGGGTCCCCCCTGCCAGGGCGGATCCGGGAGCCCCGGGGAAGGACTCCTGGAGCACCCGGCGACAGCACGGCGATGCGGGGCGGCAGGGCACCGGGCCCGGCCTGATCCGGACGCGAGGCCTCAGGTGACCGCGCCCACCGACGCTGCCGCCCAGTGGCACGCCACCTGCGTCCCGGCGCCGCCCCCCAGCACCGGCAGGTCCTTCGTGCGGCACGCGTCCGCCACCCCGGCCCGCTCCGCCTCACCCGAGGCGAGCACCTGGCAGCGGGCGTGGAAACGGCAGCCGGACGGCACCTTCGACGGGTCCGGCGGCTCACCCGTGAGGATCACCGGCTCGCCCTCCGCCTCCGGCAGCACGGACAGCAGGGCCTGCGTGTACGGGTGACGGGGCGCGGTCAGGATCTGCTCCACGTCACCCGTCTCGACGATCCGGCCCAGATACATCACCGCCACCCGGTCCGCGATGTTCCAGGCGAGGCCCAGGTCGTGCGTCACGACCAGCGCCGACAGGCCCAGCTCGTCGCGCAGCCGCAGCAGCAGCGCCAGGATCTCGCCACGCACGGACGCGTCGAGGGAGGCCACCGGTTCGTCCGCGACGATGAGCTCCGGCTCCAGGACCAGCGCGCCCGCGATCACGACCCGCTGGCGCTGGCCACCGGACAGCTCGTGCGGGTACTTCAGGAAGAACCGCTCCGGGGGGCGCAGCCCCGCCCGAGCCAGCGCTCCGGACACGGCCGCGTGCTCGTCACCCGCGTACCCGTGGATGCGCAGGCCCTCCGCCACCGCGTCGTACACCGTGTGCCGTGGATTCAGGGAGCCGCTCGGGTCCTGGAGCACCAGTTGCACCCGCTTGCGGTACGCCTTGAGCGCCCGGGCCGAGTAGTCGAGCGGCTCCCCGGCGAAGGTGACCCGGCCCGCCGTGGGCGGTACGAGGCCCAGCAGCGAGCGGGCCAGGGTCGTCTTGCCGCAGCCCGACTCCCCGACCAGGGCGACGATCTCGCCGGGCCGGATGTCGAGGTCGACGCCGTCCACCGCACGGGCCGTCGCCGCCCCGCGCCTGCCGGGGAACGCGACCTGCAGGGCCTGGGCGCTGAGCAGGGGTGCCTCAGGAGTGGTGGTCACGATGTACTCCTTGCTTCGTCGGCGCCGCCGTGCGGGCCGGACGCCGTCGCCGCGCCCGGCTCCACGAGCACGCAGGCCGCCCGCCGGTCCTGCCCGGCATGCCGCAGCTCCTGGTCCTCGGTGGCACAGGAGTCCAGCGCCACCGGGCAGCGAGGGTGGAACGTGCACCCGGACGGCAGGGCCGCCGGGTCCGGCGGGTCGCCCGGCAGGCCGCGCGGCGCGTGCCGGGACGACAGGTCACCGATGCGGGGGAAGGCGGCCGAGAGCGCGCTGCCGTAGGGGTGCCGGGCGTTCTCGTACACCTGCTCGGCGGGGCCCTCCTCGACGACCCGGCCCGCGTACATCACCGACAGACGGTCGCAGGTGTCGGAGAGGACGGCCAGATCGTGGCTGATCATGATCAGTCCGAGGTCCTGGTCGGCGACGAGCCGCTCGATCAGCCGCAGGATCTGCGCCTGGATCATCACGTCGAGCGCGGTGGTCGGCTCGTCGGCGATGATCAGCCGCGGGTCGCAGGCCAGTGCCATGGCGATCATCACGCGCTGGCGCTGGCCACCCGACAGCTCGTGCGGATAGGCGTCCGCGCGCGCCGCCGGAAGCCCCACCTGCTCGAGCAGCTCACCGGCCCGCTTCCGCGCGGCGGCCGGAGTGGCCCTGCGGTGCAGCAGGATCGGCTCGGCGATCTGGTCCCCGATGCGGTGCACGGCGTTCAGCGAGTGCATGGCGCCCTGGAAGACGATCGACGCCCCCGCCCAGCGCACGGCCCGCAGCCGGCCCCACTTCATGGTGAGGACGTCCTCGCCGTCCAGCAGGATCTCGCCTCTCAGGGTCGCTGACGCGGGCAGCAGCCGCAGCAGTGCGAGCGCCAGGGTGGACTTGCCGCATCCGGACTCCCCGGCGATGCCCAGCTTCTGGCCGGCGTCGACCCGCAGGTCGACGCCCCGTACGGCGGGGACGGCGGCAGCCCCCGAGCCGTAGGTGACATGGAGGTCCCGGACCTCGAGCAGCGGATGCCCGGTCCCGGTCTCCGTCACGGTCTCTGTCTTCACGGCGGTCAACGGGTCACCCCCAGCTTGGGGTTGAGCACGGACTCGATGGTACGGCCGCAGAGCGTGAACGCGAGGGCGACGACCGCGATGGCGAGTCCGGGCGGAGCGAGGTACCACCAGTTGCCGGAGCTGACCGCTCCGGCCTCACGGGCGTCCTGGAGCAGCCCGCCCCAGGAGACGATCGTGGGATCGCCGAGCCCGAGGAAGGCGAGGGTCGCCTCGGTGAGGATGGCGGTGGAGATCACCAGCGTGGTCTGCGCGAGCACCAGCGGCATCACGTTGGGCAGCACGTGCCGGGACATGATGTGACCGTGCCCGCCGCCGAGCGCCTTGGAGCGCTCGATGTACGGGCGGGACTCCACCGACAGCGTCTGCGCGCGCACGAGCCGCGCGGTGGTGGGCCACGTCGTCACACCGATGGCGAGGATCGTCGTCCAGACGGACCGCGAGAGCACGGTGGCCAGGGCGATGGCGAGGACGAGGGTCGGCATCACGAGGAACCAGTCGGTGATCCTCATGACGACGTTCCCGTACCAGCCCTTGAAGTGACCGGCCGTGATGCCCACGAGGGTGCCGATGGCCACCGAGAGGAACGCGGCGAGCAGCCCGACGGTCAGCGACACCCGGGTGCCCCACGCCAGCAGGGCCAGGAGGCTCCGGCCGAACTGGTCGGTGCCGAGCGGGAAGGCGCCGCTGGGCGACTCCAGCGGGCCGCCGGGAGCGGCGGTGACGCTCTGCGAGTCGGCGCCCACGAGCAGCGGGGCGGCCAGCGCGACCACCGCGATGAGCACGAGCACGACGAGGCCCGCGAGCCCCGCCCGGTGGCTCCGGTACTGCTGCCAGAAGCGGGCCGCCGCATGGCGCCTGCGGGCCCAGGTGAGGGCGCGCGGGCTGCCTGCCGGCGCGGCGTCGGTCGTCGTGGTCGTCATCGGCCCACCCGGGGATCGAGGAGCGGATAGATCACATCGGCGAGCGTGTTCATCAGGATCACCGCGGCGGCGAAGACGAAGAACAGGGCCTGCACGAGGGGCAGGTCGGGCACGCTCAGGGCCTGGTAGAACAGGCCGCCCAGGCCCGGCCAGGAGAACACCGTCTCCACGAGGATGGCGCCCGCCACCGTGTTGCCCAGGTTCACGAAGAGCAGGGTCACCGTCGGCAGCATGGCGTTCGGCACGGCGTGGCGCCGGCGTACGAGGTCGTCGCGCAGCCCCTTCGCCCGTGCCGTCGTCAGATAGTCGCTGCCCATCTCGTCGAGCAGCGAGGAGCGCATCACCAGCAGGGTCCGCGCGTACTCGACGGCGACGAGCGTGACGACGGGAAGGACCAGGTGGTGGGCCACGTCGAGGACGTAACCGAAGCCGCTCTCGTTCCCTGACTCCATGCCGCCGGTCGGGAAGAGACCGGGGATCGGGCCGATGCCCACCGACAGGGTGACGATCAGGAGGAGACCGAGCCAGAAGGAGGGAACCGAGTACAGCGTCAGGGCGAAGGCGGTGTGGAAGCGGTCCCCCGCCGAGCCGTTGCGCCAGGCGGACCTGGCACCCAGCCAGATGCCGATCGCGGTGTAGATCACGAAGGCCGTACCGGTGAGCAGGAGGGTCGCGGGCAGTGCTTCGGTGATCTTGTCGATGACGGGTGCGTGGAACTGGTACGACGTACCGAAGTCCCCGGTCAGGGCCTTGCCGCAGTATTCGGTGAACTGCTGCCAGAGCGGCAGGTCCAGCCCGAACTCCCTGCGCATCGCGGCGATCTGCTCGGTCGACACCTGCCGTCCGCCGGTCATCTGCTTGACCGGGTCACCGGGGATCAGCCGGAAGAGGAAGAAGCTGGTGACGAGCACGGCGAACAGCGAGACGGCCGCACCGGCCAGCTTGCCCGCCGCGTAACGGAGGTACGCGGTCGTGCTGCGGGCACGTGGGCTGCGGGCCGACGGCCCGGCCGGAGCCGGACCGCCGGTCTGCACAGCGTCCACGCCCGCCGCGCCCGGCAGGAGCGCGGGAGTGCTTTCTGTGCTCATGTGCTATTCACGGTCTTCCGCGGTGGAACGACGACGCATGGCGAACAGGAGCCCGCCACCGGCGAGGACGACTACGGCGACACCGACACCGACGAGGACACCGGTGGAGCTGCCGCTGTCGCCGGACGGACCGCCCGACGCACCGGCGGCCGGAACCGCCGACCACCAGCTCCAGTAACCGTCCTGACCGAAGATGTTGCCCGCGTCGGACGGCATCGTCGTGATCGACTTGATCTGGTCGGTGCGGTAGGCCTCGACGGCATTCGGGTACGCCATGACATTCATGTACCCCGTGTCGTACAGCCGCGACTCCATCTGCTTGACGAGGTCAGCCCGTTTGGCGGGGTTGTACTCCGCCAGCTGCTCGGCGTACAGCTCGTCGTACCGCTTGTCGCAGATGAAGTTGTCCGTCGCCGCCGACTCCTTCGCCTTGGCGGGCAGCGCCGCACAGGTGTGGATCGACATCACGAAATCGGGGTCCGGGTTGACGGACCAGCCGTCGAAGGCAAGGTCGTACTCGCCCGCGTACCAGGGGTCGGAGACGTTGTCGCGGCAGTCGACCTCCAGGCCGATGCCGAGGTCGCCCCACCACTCCTGGAGGTACTTGCCGATCGCCTTGTCGTTCGGGTCCGTGGCGTGGCACAGGATGCGGAAGTCGAGCGGCTTGCCGTCCTTGCCGGTCCGCTTGCCCGCGCCGTTCTTCTTGTAACCGGCCTCGTCGAGGAGGGCGGCGGCCTTCGCGGGGTCGTAGGCGATCTTCTGCTCGGCCGACGGCTTCCAGAAGTAGGAGCCGTAGCGCGGCGGGATGTAGCCCTCGCCCTCCACGGCGTGACCCTGGAAGACCTTGTCGATGACGGCCGTGCGGTCGACGGCCATGAAGAGTGCCTGACGGACCTTCTGGTCCAGCAGCGCCGGGTGCCCGTCACCGAACTTCTTGCCGTCCTTGGTGCGCGCGCCCGGGTTCGTGGCCAGGGCGTAGAAGCGCCGGCCGGGGGCGTCGTTCACCTTGATGTCGTCTGCCGTCTTCAGCGACGCGGCCTGGGCCGGGGTCAGGCCGGGACTTCCCGCGACGAAGGAGACTTCACCCTTTCGGAGGGCGGCGACGGCCGCGTCCTGGTCCTTGTAGTACCGGAAGACGAGTTCGTCGAACTTGGGCGCACCCCGCCAGAAGTCCTTGTTGGCCTTCAGCTTCACATAGCTGTCGACCTTGTAGTCCGTCAGGATGAACGGCCCGTTGCCGACGATCGGGAACTTCGTGTCGTTGTTGAACTTCGAGAAGTCGCCGACCTTCTCCCAGACGTGCTTGGGGACGATGGGCACGTCCAGCGCCGTCATCGTGGCCTGCGGCTGCTTCAGCTCTATGACCAGCTTGTCCGGGCTCGGGGCGGTCACCTTCTTGAAGTTGCCGACGAAGCTGCCGTTCGACGTGGCCGCGCCCTCGTCGGTCATCATCTTGTTGAAGGTCCAGGCCGCATCCTCGGCGGTGGCCTTCTCGCCGTCCGACCACTTCGAGTCGGAGCGGATGGTGTACGTCCACGTCAGCTTGTCCGGCGACGGCTCCCACTTGGTGGCGAGCCCGGGGATCGTGTGGCTGTCCTTGGCGTCGTAGTTGGTCAGGAAGTCATACATCAGCCGGTGGATGCTCGTGGACAGCAGCCGCTGCGCCAGGAAGGGGCTGAGGGAGTCGACGCTCTGCGCGACCGCGACCGTGAGCGTCGACTTCCCGCCGTCGGCCGCCTGCGCCTCCTGGGGGGCGGGACCGACCGGGTTACCGGGAACGACGGAACCGGCGGCCAGTGCCAGGGCGGCGGCGCCGGAGGCGAGCAGGAGGCGCACGCTGCCGCGTGGGCGGGAGGAGCGTGGTGGGAATCTTGTGACCATAGGACGTGGACCTCGCGTCATGACTCGCACGGTGAAGGCGGGCAGATCTCTGGTTCGCCAGCTGGTGAAGCGAAGGTTTATCAGCGGCGGTCGAGTCGCGTCAACGGTCGGCCAAACCGCGTGTGGTCTGCGGGAATACAAGAAGGCCCGCACCGTCGGGAACGGTGCGGGCCCTCATTGGTTTAGACCTCTACTGCCTTACTGCTGAGGCGCTGGCGGCGGCTGCGGCGGGTACTGCTGCCAGCCGGCCGGCGGAACGGGACCTTGCAGTTCGGGCTGGTCGGGCCGATGTGCCTGGCCATCGGGGTGCGCGGGTGCCGGCGGCGGTCCGGCCTGGCCCGCGCCCGACTGCGCCTGGGAGGGCGGTGACTGCTGCCAGCCGTTCGGCTGCGCCCCGTTCGGCTGCGCCCCGTTCGGCTGGGCGGCGTTCTGCTGCCAGCCGTTCTGCTGCGCGCCGGGGCCGGGGTGCGGCGGATAGGGCTGCCCGGGGCCGGCGGGAGGGGGCTGCTGGCCTCCGTAGGGCTGCTGCGGATACGGCTGCTGGGGGTACTGCTGCGGCGGGTAGGGCTGTTGCGTCTGCCCGGGCTGCGGCTGCCCGGGGTAGGGCCGGCCGTCGTACGGCTGCCCGGGGTACTGCTGGGGCGCGTACTGCGGTTGGCCGGGGGCCGGCTGACCCGGCGCCTGCCCGCCCGGCATCGGCGGGGCGAACTGCGGGGGAGGGCTGCCACCCTCGGACGTCCACAGCCCTTGCTGCTGCTGGGCCCGCTGGAAGTCCTCGGCGACGAGGGCGGAGAGGTTGAAGTAGGCCTCGCGGGTCTTGGGGCGCATCATGTCGAGGTCGACCTCGGCGCCCGCCGACAGGTGCTCGTCGAACGGCACGACCACGACGCCGCGGCAGCGCGTCTCGAAGTGCTGGACGATGTCGTCGACCTTGATCATCTTTCCGGTCTCGCGGACACCGGAGATGACGGTGAGCGAACGCTGCACCAGATCCGCGTACCCGTGCGCCGAGAGCCAGTCCAGCGTGGTGGACGCACTGGACGCCCCGTCGACGGACGGCGTCGAGATGATGATCAGCTGGTCGGCGAGGTCCAGTACGCCGCGCATCGCGCTGTAGAGCAGGCCGGTGCCCGAGTCCGTGAGAATGATCGGGTACTGCTTGCCCAGGACGTCGATCGCCCGGCGGTAGTCCTCGTCGTTGAAGGTCGTGGAGACCGCCGGGTCCACGTCGTTGGCGATGATCTCCAGACCCGAGGGCGCCTGCGAGGTGAAGCGGCGGATGTCCATGTACGAGTTGAGGTACGGGATCGCCTGGACCAGGTCGCGGATGGTGGCGCCGGTCTCGCGGCGCACCCGGCGGCCGAGCGTCCCGGCGTCCGGGTTGGCGTCGATCGCGAGGATCTTGTCCTGCCGCTCGGTGGCCAGGGTGGAGCCGAGCGCGGTGGTCGTCGTGGTCTTGCCCACGCCGCCCTTGAGGCTGATCACGGCGATCCGGTAGCACGAGAGCACCGGCGTCCGGATCAGGTCCAGCTTGCGCTGCCGCTCGATCTCCTCCTTCTTGCCGCCCAGCTTGAACCGGGACGCGGCGGAGGGCGTACGGCTGCTCCTGGCCTTCTGCTTGCCCCGGACCAGCCGGTCCGAGGAGAGCTCCACCGCGGCCGTGTAGCCGAGCGGTGCGCCCGGCACGGAGCGCTCGCGCTGGTCGTGGGTGACCGGCGTGGGCCAGGCGGCTCCGGTGCGCGGGTCGACGGGCGGGGCCTGGTGGCCCGGCTGCTGGGGCCGGTAGGCGCCGGGCTGCTGCTGGGCCTGTGGGGCAGGCAGATTCGGCGTTCCCTGGTGCGGCACGGGCTGCTGCTGGGGGAGCGGGGCCTGCGGGACCTGGGGCGGGAGCGGAGCCTGGGCGGGCAGCGGAACGCCGCCCTGCGCGGGGACGTGCGGCTGGGGGGCCTGTGGTGTCTGCTGCGGAGCCTGGGGGGGACCGGGCGGGAACCCGTAGCCGCCCTGCGCCGGGAACTGCTGGTGCGGCGCCTGGGGGAACCCGTAACCGCCCTGCGGCGCATGCGCGTCGGGACGGGCCGGCGGCAGCGGGACGCCGGCCGGGGCGGGAGCCTGGGGGAATCCGTAACCGCCTGCGGCTTCGCCGGACGGCGCGGGCGCGGGCGGTGGGGGCGCCGACGCGGTCGCGGGCCACTGCGGGGCCGGCTGAGGCGCGCTGGGCTGCGGCGCGGCCGGCTGGAAGGCGGGCGGCAGCGGTGGCAGGGCACCCTGCGCGGGCGGCGCGGGGGACCAGGGGGCCGGTACGTTCGCCGGCGCGGCGTCCTGCGGCTCCACGGCGGGGGATCCCTCGGTGGGCGATCCCCCGCCGGACGATTCCTGTGCCGGTGGTTCCTCCGCCGGTGCGCCACCGGCCGACGGGGCTCCTGCCGGCGAACCGTCCTGACCCACTGTGTCCTGCGGCGTGTCCTGCGGCTCCGTGTCCGGTGCCGGTCCGTCCGACGGCACGGCGTCCGTCCCGGACACGTCGGCGCCGGCGGATGCCTGTACCGGGTCCGCGTCCGACGCCGGGACGTCCTCGTCGCCGCCGGACGTGTCGTCACTCCCCGAAGGCTCTCCCGCGGCCGTCCCGTTCACCACCACGGACGGAGCCGCGTCGCTCGCACCCACGTCACCGGAGCCACCCGGCTTCCCGGCACGCGGAGAGGCCGGGACGTACGCCTCCGCCGGAGCCGCGGGGCCGTCCGACGCGGGACCGTCCGACGCGGGACCGGCGGCGTCGGCAGCCGCCTCACGCTCGGCGATCTCCCGCTTGAGCGCGGCGGGCGAGAAGCGCATCGTCGCGCCACTCTCCAGGTCGCCGCCACCGAACGGGCCCGACGCGCCGCTTCCCGCATCCGGCTCCGCCGATCCGGACGGACCCGGAGCGGCGGTGGACGGGACAGGGCCGGCCTCCGAGGACGGCGTAGCCGGCGCGGACTGGGACGGCGCCGAGGGAGCGGAAGAGGGGGACGCGGACGGAGCCGGGGCCACGGGCGGCACGGACGGACCGGGCGCCGCCGGCGGCCAGTTGGGCTCGAAGCCGCCACCGGCCGGCGGTCCGGGCACGGACAGCGGAGCGCCGTGCGGCGGCGGAGGGGGAGCCAGATGCGACCCCGCCCCGCCCGACGAGTCCCCCGACGCGTTCTGCGTGTACCAGGCCGGCGGGGTGTAGTCGATGGTGAACTCACCCGTCATCTCGGCGGGCTCCGCGTCGGACGACTCGTCGGCGGGTGTGTTCCATCCCCCGCGGATCTCGTCCCGATCGCCGTTCACTTTGCCTCCTGGTGTGGTCGAGCACCCTTGTGCCGTGGTGGGTGGGGGCGACCGTTCCCGTTGTCCGGTCCGCCCGGCTCTCCCCCTTGCGACGCGCAGTGCCTGCCCGCAGGTTCCGCTGCCACGCCCCCACCCACCCTAATCGCCATCGGGCGCAGTGCGGCAGGGCCTACCACCCGGGAAGAACTGTCCAGTGGGTCAGGCACCGCACACAAGAGAACCGGGTGTGCCGAGCGCCGCAGGCCGAAGCGGCCGAAGACGTGCATACGCGCACGAATCGCGTCCCGTTCCGTGCGCCCGGTTCCGTGCGTCCCGTTCCGTGCGACCGGACCGATGGCGTCCGGCGTGAAGCCCGTCCCTGCCGCCGGGGCCGCAGGCCTCCGGCGGACCGCTGCCGGGACGGCCGGCCCGTCCGCCGTCCGCCGGACCGCTCAGTCCATGCGGCGCGCGCTGCCCAGCAACCCCGATTCGGCGTCGGTGGCCTGCGTCATGACGAACTGCCGGTCCCCGCCCGTACACCACAGCGTGACCCCGTCGGCCAGCGTGGACAGCGCCTGGGTCTCCGCGGGCGGCAGGTTCATGATCCGCCCGATCTGTGCCGCCTCGTCGGGGGAGACCCGCTGGATGCCGACGAGAGCCGACTTCTCCATCAGCCGCGGAGCCACCGGGCTCAGGTACGGGAGCAGGGTGACCACTGACTGCCAGGGCCCCGCCACCACCCGGCCACGCGGTGGCCGCATGCCGCAGTCGCGCACCACGACCACCGGGGACCCGGCCGACGCGCCCTGCGGCGGCACCCGTCCCACCTCGTGCAGCGCGATGCACGGCTGCCCGCCGCCCGCCGCCTGCGCCAGGCTCGTCCAGGCCTGCGACCGGCCGGTCTCCACGGCGATCCGGGCACCCGTCGCCGCCGCGCGGAGCGCCAGCACCTGAGCGGTCCAGAGCCCGCCGATCAGCGTCACCTCGTACGGAGTGGGCCGGTTGATGCCCAGGACCGCCGGACGGCCCTCCGCGTCCACGCCGATGACCGTGCCGTCGTCCCCGACGGGCACGGCGAGCGAGGCCAGTTCGTCGACCGATACCGTGTGCCGGCCGCGGCGCGGGCCGATCAGACCGAAACCCAGCCGGGACCGGGCGTTCGCAGTGGCGGACATCAGCGGGTACCCCCGAGCGGCAGTGTGGCGAGCACTCCGGGCAGCTGTTCGCGGTCCAGCCGCACCAGCGACGCCTTGACGCCGCGCGCGGTGCGCTCGAGTTCGTGACGGGCGGCGAGGAGTTCCTCGTCGCTGCGCCCGGTGATGCGGACGTGCCCCGTGACCGAGACGGACGAGCGGTCACCGTGCCCCAGCGTGAGGCTGAACGTCGTGGCCAGCGCCGGTATCGAGGTGAGCAGCGCGACCAGTTGCGGCATCGACGCGCCCCCACCGCCCAGGTGCGGCCAGCGGCTGACCCAGTAGCTGGTGTGCCACCGGTCGTCACAGCGCCAGGTGCGCGAGGTCTCCTCGGTCCGGCGGCCGGGTGCCTCCGTACGGCTGGCCTGCGCCATCGCCAGCGGGCTGACGCACGACGACGTGGCGATCGCCGACGTCAGCTCCTGCTCGGTCAGCACCGTGGCGCGGAAGCCGGCCCCGGCCAGCCTGCTCGCCAGCTGGTCCGCCGCCCGTACCGCGCATTTCTGCGCCCCGACGATCCCGCCGCCGCGCGCGGCCACCGCCTCGGGGCAGAGTTCCGGGTTCAGTTTCAGCGCGATCCAGGTGATCCGCAGCGCGGGCGAGCCCGTCCGGGCCTGCAGCGGCGCGTAGTTCCGTGCCGCCACCGACTGCGGCGGAAGGTGCGGGGCGGGGGCCGGCTGGGTGTGCTGGACGATCTGCGCCGACTCCAGCCGGATTCCGTCGACCTCCAGCACCTCGCGCACGAGGGTCAGCGGCAGTGGCCGCGCCGAGCGGTCGGGCCGCAGCGCGGTGGCGTCGGACTCGACCTGGACGACGGCGGAGAGGTACGTGCCGTCGCCGATCATCCCGACCGGGCGCCGGTCGCGGTCGCTGAACGAGTACGTGCGCAGGGCCGGTTCGCACTCCACCGCGGGCGCCAGGCCCGGCTCCGTGCCCACGGGCACCGCCGAGGAGGCCGCCCGGCGGCTGCGGGCGCGCAGCGCGAGGACGGTGCCCAGCCACTCGGGCAGCGAACGCCGGTGCCTGCGGACCACGGCGAGCAGCACCAGCACCGCGGCGACCACGCCGGCCGGCACCAGGAGCAGCGGCTCGATCACCCAGGCCGCCAGCAGCAGCGCCGCCGCGATTTCGATCAGTACGAGCTGTTGCAATCGGAACGAACCGATCTGTCCGGCACGTCCGTTCAGCCGTGGCGCGGCAGCACCGCCGGGGCCGGCCGGGCCACTCGGGGACGTGCGCGAACGGCGGCGGGAGCCTCCCGGGCCGCCCGTTCCGGGCCCCCCGGACGACGGTGTGTTCCCGGCCGGACGTGTCCGTGTCGCGGAAGCCATCATTCCGGCATTCCCCCGTTCATAAGGCCCCAACTCCACCCGGTCGCCCCGCTCCCGCCGGGGCTTCGGCGGCTGGATCACCCTACCCGGCCCACGGGCGCACGCGATCAGCAGGCATAGTAGGGGGCCGGTCCGGCACCAGGTCCGGCATCCGGGGTCCGGCACAGGGGGCGGGGATGCTCACGCTCCTGGGCCGCGCGGGGAGACACGGGAGACGGACACACTCATGGCATCACGGCGGGACGAGCTCAACGCGTACACCTTTGCGAAGAAGCGCACGGTGGCCGCCTTCCTCCAACCCTCGCCCACCGGTACCGAGGAGGGCGCCCCCCGCCCGCTGCGTGCCGTCCTCCCGAGCCTGATCGTCGGAGCGCTGATCATGGCCGGTTTCGGGGCCTGGGGGATGTTCAAACCCACGGCGCCCAAGGACTGGGACAAGCCGGGCACCAAGGTGATCGTCGGCAAGAAGTCCACCACCCGCTACGTCGTCCTCAGCACGGGCAAGGGCAAGAGCAGGAAGACGCTGCTGCACCCCGTGCTCAACCTCGCCTCCGCGCGGCTCCTGCTCACCCCCCAGCAGTTCGACGTCGTCCAGGTCGGGGACGACATCCTGGACGCCGGAAAGCCGCCACGCGGACCGATCCTCGGCATCCCGTACGCCCCCGACCGGCTCCCCGAGGCGAACGACGCGGGCACCGCCAAGCGGTGGGCGGTCTGCGAGCAGCCCGGCGGCAAGGGCAACTCGGTGCAGAAGGCGGCCTTCGTCTTCGCCGAACGGGACAACAAGCTGACCGAGGGCGCGAAGCAGCTCAGCGGCGGCCAGGTGCTCTACGTGCAGGGCCAGGACCAGGTCCGCCACCTCGTCGACGCGAGCGGCACCAGATACCGCATCGACGAGAGCGCGACCGACAACGGGCACCTGACCAACGCGCTCGTCGGCAGCCGCCGACCGCAGCCCGTCACCGACGACTGGCTCGCCACCCTGCACGAGGGCAGCCCGCTCGTCTTCCCGCACATCCCCGGGACGATCGGCGCGCCCGCGCACATCGAGGGCCAGCTCTCCACCGAGGAGAACAGGGTCGGCATGGTCCTGCGGACCAGGACCGGCGAGGGAACGGCCTTCTACGTCGTCCTGGACGGCACCGTCCAGCCGGTCTCCGAGTTCACCGCCTGGCTGCTGATCAACTCCCCGCAGACCGCGCTGCTCAACCTCGACAGCGAGGCCCGCTCCGTCGGCCTGCAGGACTTCGTCCCCGATACGCGGCCCTTCGCGGGGCAGGCCGCCCACTGGCCCGCCCACAAGGCCGAGCAGGTCAACTCCACGACCGGCGGCGGAGGTCGTGACACCGTGTGCAGCGTGCTGCGCAAGGTCGACGACACGGGGCGTACGACCCTGACCACCTGGGCGGGCACCGCCTACCCCGCCACCATCAACGCCGGGGGCACCAGCACCTACGTCACCCCCGGCAGCGGCCTGCTCTACACACAGGTCCAGGGCAAGCAGACGAAGCCCGACGGGTCACTCTTCCTGGTGACCGACACGGGACTGCGGTACGCGGTGCAGGCGAACGGCGACAGCGACGCCGAGCGCTCGGACATCGGCGCCGGTGACCAGCAGGAGGCCCAGGACGGCAGGCCCGAGGCCAGTCAGGCGCAGATCCGGCTCGGATACGAGAAGGTCACCCCCTCGCTCGTCCCCATCGCCTGGTCCGAGTTCCTGTCCAAGGGCCCCCGGCTCGACACCAACAGCGCCCGCCAGCCCCAGGGCTCCTGACCGCGCGTACAAACGGGGACGCACGCGGGGACCCGGGGGAGAGGAACACATGATGTACCGGAAGACGGCCGTACTGACGGCCGCCACCGCGGCGCTCGCCGCACTGGCCGTGCCGAACGCCGCGTACGCCGCCGCGGGAGCGAAGGACCCGGCGGGCCCGGTCCTCGACGGCAGCGGCGAATGCACCTTCCCGATGAAGAAGCAGTTCGAGGGCCGCCCCTGGCCCCTCCAGCGCGTCATGCTGGACGAGCTCTGGCAGGACACCAAGGGCAAGGGCGTACGGGTCGCGGTCATCGACACCGGCGTGGACAACGCCAACCCGCAGCTCGAGAAGGCGGTGGACACCTCCGCCGGACGCAACCTCCTCAAGGGCGGCAGGAGCGACGGCACCACCGACGAAGTCGGCCACGGCACCAAGGTCGCCGGCATCATCGCCGCCCGCCCCCGCCGGGGGACGGGGTTCGTGGGGCTGGCCCCCGAGGCCACGATCATCCCGATCCGGCAGAACGACGAGAAGAACAGCGGCAAGGACACCACGATGGCCACCGCGATCGACCACGCGATCGCCAAGGGTGCCGACGTCATCAACATCTCCCAGGACACCACCAAGCCGCTCACCGAGGACTCGGCGCTGGGCAGGGCCGTGGCCAGGGCGCTCGCCAAGGAGATCGTCGTGGTCGCCTCGGCAGGCAACGACGGCATGGACGGCAGGCGGAAGACCACCTACCCGGCCGCCTTCCCCGGCGTCCTCGCCGTCGCCTCCTCCGACCGCAACAACGAACGCGCCGCCTTCTCCCAGGCCGGTGCCTTCGTCGGCGTCGCCGCCCCCGGTGTCGACATCGTCTCCACCGTCCCGGGCGACGGCCAGTGCACCGACAACGGCACCAGCTTCTCCGCGCCCTACGTCGCGGGGGTGGCGGCCCTCCTCGTCGCCAAGTACCCGGACTGGAAGCCCAACGAGATCGTCGCCCGGATCGAGCAGACCGCCGAACGCTCCGTCACGGGCCACGACGACTTCGTCGGCTGGGGCGTCGTCGACCCGGTACGGGCGCTGGCGGGGGACAAGGACGACGTCCCGCTCCAGGCCGCACACCCGGATCCCGCGCCGCCCAAGGCCCCCGCGCCCGAGCCCGCGCACCTGGCGATGTCCGAGACCGCGCAGGAACGCAGCGAGCGGTACGCCACCTACGCGCTGGCCCTGGCGGCCGTCCTGGTCGGTGTCGTGGCCGGTGCGGCGACAGTCGTCCGTGATGTCCGGCGACGGCGCGGTTTGCGCTGAGCGGGCCTCCCGTGAACTAGATCTCTCCCTGCAAAGCCCAGTTGGGGAGAGCAGACGATATGACTAGGGTGGTAGCAGACTTCACGTGTGTGACGGGGGAACGAGAAGTGGCCGAGTCCGGTTCCGGGGTGCGTCAGCGCCGCCGGACGCTTCTGGGAACCCGTGCAGCAAAACCTGTCCGCGACCCGCGGACAGGCCCGGGAACTGAGAGATAGGACCTCCGGATGAGCAACACCGGTTCGGGTTTCGGACTTGCCGACGATCCGATCGTCCAGGCGAAGAACAAGATCATCGAGACCGCCGAGGCGGTCTCCAAGCAGTCCCGCGAGCTCGCCGACATCCTTGCCACCGTCAGTGCGGGCTGGACCGGTGTGGGCGCCGGCGGGTTCACATCCGCACAGATCGCGATCAACGAGGACCACGACGAGATCCGCCGCCTGCTGCAGGTGCTCCTCAACGGTGTCAGCCAGACGAAGAACCTCAGCAACGCCAACGACGACGAGGTCCGCGCGGCCTTCGCCGCCGTGAAGGAATCGGCGTCCTCGGGCAACACGTCCGGGCTCAACAACCTCTGAGCGCGCTGCCGCACTCCGACGAACCCGTCGTACGCCGAACCACCGAGGAGCAGACAGATGGCCGCAGATCCGAACACCAAGGTCAAGTACGAGAGCGTCCAGGAGATGGCGAACCGCATCCGTGTGGTCTCGCGCAACATCATCAAGGACCTCGAAGAGATGGACGCCGCCCTCAAGGTCGTCACCGACACCTGGGACGGTGACGCCCACGCCGGGTACGTCGTCCTCCAGGGCAAGTACAAGGGCAAGGCCGACCACATGAAGAACCGTCTCGAGCAGACGGCGAAGATCATCGAGAACGGCAAGGACAGCTACCGCTCCACGGACGTCAAGGCCTCGCGCCTGTTCGACGAGGCGTACTGATCCCGGGACCGCGCACGGAAGAGGGGCACGCCCACCGGGCCGTGCCCCTCTTCCGTGTGACCCGCCGCCTCGGGCCGGACTACTTCAGGTCGAACTCACCGTCGCGCGCCCCCAGTACGAAGGCCCGCCACTCGGCCTCCGTGTAGCGCAGCACGGTCCCCGGGTCCAGCGAGGACCGCATCGCGACGGCGCCGCCCGGCAGATGGGCGATCTCCACCCGCTCCTCCGCCTCCTCGGTGCCCGGAGCGCTCAGCCACTCCACCCCCGAGATGTCGAGTGCGTACAGCTCGTCCTTCTCCTGCTGAGTGCCCATCAGACGCCTTTCCTGCCAGGCGGAAACATCCGCCGCCGGGTCCTCGTGCCTACGACCTGGCTGCCGATTATCCCCGCTCCGCCCCGCCGGGGTGACCGGAACGGGACGATCATCCGGCGCGCAGGGCGGCGCAGCCGGACCGGCGGTGATCAACCCGGCCGGCAGTCCGGAACGGCCTTCCGGCCGCCGCTCACGACTGTGGTGCCGGCACCGCTCCCGGCCGGACGATCTGCTCGTACAAGGCCCGGCCCAGGGCCGACAGCCGTTCACCCCGGAGGCGGCCGCCGCCCGCGTCACCCGGCGTCACCAGCAGGGCGGCACCGCCTCGCCCTTCGGCCTCGACCCGCACGGTGGCGTAGTCGCCGGTCTTCCCGAGGACCGGTCGCCCCGGTTCGGCTTCGCCCGTCACATGGAAGTAGGCCTTCAGCGCGTCGACGTCCTCCCCGCCGGCCTCGAGTATCACTGGTGACAGCAGCACTTCGGGGAGCGGTTTGCGTGTCGCGACGAGGTGGACCTCCAGGGACCGCCCCCCGATGTGGAACCAGCAGCTGACGAGGGCGCCGGGGTTGAGGGCGAACGGCGCACCCTCCTCCGCCTCGAGGCCGTTCTCCGCCGTGGCCGGGGGCTCGTCCACGCCACCGGGCGCCGGGCCGGGGCCGGTCTCGCCGGTGATCTCCGCGGCGGACACGGCGTTCGCGAAGTCGTAGGGGAGCGGGCAGGTGTCCGCGCCGTCAGGACCGACCTCGTCCGCCTTCGCCGCAAGGCCCTCGACGCTCACGCGCGCACGGGTGCCGCCGGAGCCTTCCGTGTTCCCCTGGCAGCCGGCCAGCAGGGCCACCGCCAGGACAGTCCCCCAGCGCAGCAGGTTCCGGGATCTGCCCATCGAACCGCTTCTCCTCACGCAGTCACATGCTTCACGCCCGTCGGGCCCGTAGGGATACGGACCGCCCTCTCCCTCAGCGCTGCTCCGGCAGCCGCCCCGTCTGGACCAGCGGCGTCCCGCGCCGCCGGGACGCGAAGTAGCCGCGCCCCGGCGGCATCGCGTGGCCACGTACGGAGCCGATCAGTTCGCCCTCGGACGGGTCGCCCGCCAGCACCACGCCCTGCGCGCCCAGCTCCTTGATGCGCTGCATGAAGCCCTCGTACATCGCCCTCGACGCGCCGGCCGAGTTGCGCGCGATGATGAACCGGACCCCGGTGTCCCGGGCGAACGGCAGGTACTCCGCGAGGGGCGCCAGCGGATTGCCCGCGTTCGTCGCCACGAGGTCGTAGTCGTCGACGACGATGAAGATCTGTGGGCCCGACCACCAGCTGCGGTCCCGCAGCTGCTGCGGCGTCACGTCCGTCGGCGGCTGCCGCCGGGAGAACACCCCGGCGAGCGCCTCCATGTGCATCTGCATGGAACTCGCCATCGGCGCGTACTCCAGCAGGTGGGACTCCGGCAGCGCACCCAGCAGGGCACGCCGGTAGTCGCCGACGACCAGCTTCGCCTCGTCGGGGGAGTAGCGCTCCGCGATCTGCTTGGCGATCAGCCGCAGCAGGTTGGTCTTGCCGGACTCGCTCTCACCGAAGATCAGGAAGAACGGATCCGTCTCGAAGTCGACGAACACCGGTTCCAGCGAGGTCTCGTCGATGCCGATCGCGATGCCGCGCTCGGGGAACTCGAAGCCCTTGGGCAGCTGGTCCGCCGGCAGCTTGCGCGGCAGCAGCCGTACGGACGGTGCCGCAGGCCCCGCCCAGTTCGACTTCACGGCCGCCACGAACGCGGCGGTGCCCTCCGAGAGATCGTCACCACTGCTGACGGAGTCGATACGCGGCAGGGCGCCCATGAAGTGCAGCTTCTGCGGCACCTGACCACGGCCGGGCACACCTGCGGGCACGTTCGCCGCGACCTTGCGGTCGAACTCCGAGTCCATGACGTCACCGAGCCGCAGCTCGAGCCGCCCGAGGATCTGGTCCTTCAGTGCCGCCCGCACCTCCATGTAACGGGCCGCGGTGATCACCACGTGTATGCCGTACCCGAGTCCGCGCGCGGGCGATCTCCGTGACGACCTGCTCCAGGCCCTCGTACTCGGCACGGAATCCGCCCCAGCCGTCGATGACCAGGAACACGTCGCCCCACGCCTCGCCGGGCAGCTCGCCCTGGGCGCGCTTGCGCCGGTAGGTGGCGATGGAGTCGATGGAGTGGGCGCGGAAGAACTCCTCGCGCCGGTTGAGCACCCCGCCGACCTCCGCGACCGTCCGCCGCACCCGCTCAGGATCCAGCCGCGAGGCCATGCCGCCCACATGCGGGAGCTCCGCCAGCGAGACGAGACCGCCACCGCCGAAGTCCAGCCCGTAGAACTGCACCTCGTGCGGCGTGTGGGTGAGGGCGAACGACGAGATCAGCGCCCGCATCATCGTCGACTTGCCGGACTGCGGACCGCCCACGACCAGCATGTGACCGGCCGCCCCGGAGAAGTCCCGGTACAGCACCTCACGCCGTTGTTCGAAGGGCTTGTCGATCAGGCCGAGCGGGACCGTCAGACCACCGGGCCTGGTGTACTCGGTCGCCGTGAACCCGCGTTCCGCGGTCGGCGCCAGTCCCGGCAGCAGCTGGTCGAGCGTCGGCGCCCGGTCCAGCGGCGGCAGCCACACCTGGTGGGCCGGCACCCCCTGTCCCTCCAGCCGCCGCACGATGACATCGAGCACCGTGTCCGCCAGCGCCTCGTCCTCCGCCGTCGGGGCGGCCGGCTGCGCCGGATCCGGCGCCGCGTACACGACGGGCACAGGAGTCGCACTGAACACGGCGGGCCGCCGCTCGATCGGCAGCTGCCCGACCGACAGGTCGGGCCCACCCGTGCGGTAGGTCCCCGACACGTACGCGGCCTTGAAGCGCGTCATCTCGTCCGTACCGAACTTCAGGTAGCCCGAACCCGGGACCGACGGAAGGTGGTACGCGTCCGGCACACCCAACGCCGTACGCGACTCGGCCGCGGAGAAGGTACGCAGACCGACCCGGTAGGAGAGATACGTGTCCAGGCCCCGCAGCTTGCCCTCCTCCAGGCGCTGCGAGGCCAGCAGCAGATGCACACCCAGGGAACGGCCGATGCGGCCGATCTGGATGAACATGTCGATGAAGTCCGGCTTGGCCGTCAGGAGTTCGGAGAACTCGTCGATGACCAGGACGAGGGAGGCCAGCGGCTCCAGCGCGGCGCCCGCCGCCCGGGCCTTCTCGTAGTCGTGGATGTTGGCGTAGTTGCCCGCCGAGCGCAGCAGCTCCTGGCGGCGCTGCAGCTCACCGCGGATCGCGTCACCCATGCGGTCGACGAGGGTGAGGTCGTCCGCGAGGTTGGTGATGACCGCCGCCACGTGCGGCATGTGCGACATCCCGGCGAACGTCGCACCGCCCTTGAAGTCGGCGAGCACGAAGTTCAGGGTCTCCGAGGAGTGCGTGACCGCCAGCCCCAGCACCAGGGTCCGCAGCAGCTCCGACTTCCCGGAACCCGTCGCGCCCACGCACAGCCCGTGCGGGCCCATGCCGTCCTGAGCGGCCTCCTTCAGGTCCAGCATCACCGGCTGGCCGTCCTCACCCACACCGATCGGCACCCGCAGCCGCTCCGAGACGGACCGGGGCCGCCAGGTGCGCGTCACGTCGACCGCGGCGGCGTCCCCGAGGTTCAGCAGGTCCGTGAAGTCCAGGTTGGCCAGCAGCGGTTCGTCGTCGTCGCCCCCGCCCATGCGCAGCGGCGCCAGCTGCCGTGCCAGCGCCTCCGCGGCCTCCGGCGACAGGACGTCCGGTACGCCCTCGTACGCGAGACCGGCACCCGACTCCAGACGCAGCAGCCCCGGCCGTACCACCACCGACAGGCCACCGCGCTGCTCGTCGAGCTCGCCCGGCACCACCTCGACGATCGTCACCCCCTGCAGGCCCTCGGCCGCCGCGAACAGCGAGTCCGGCGGCACCATCCCGCCGTCCAGCACCACCACGATGTGCGGCTGGTCCAGCACCGGCTGGTTCTCCCGGCCGAACCTCGGCCGCCCGTCCAGCCGGCTCGCCAGCAGCTTCTCCAGCTCACCCAGGTCGTCGCCGAACAACCGCTTCGTACCGGCACCGTCGATCTGCCCGGGCACCTGCGTGTGCGGCAGCCACTTCGTCCAGTCCCACCGCGCCACCGCGCCCGGCGCCGCCACCACGGCGACCATCAGGTCCTCGGGGGAGTGCAGCGTCACCAGCTGCGCCACGAGCGCGCGCGCCGTCGACTGCGCCGACTCCGGCCGGCCGGACACCGTCACGTGGTAGAAGGCCCGCATCGAGACCGCCATCGGCAGCCCGTCCAGGGAGCCGTGCACCGCCAGGAACTGCTGCATCGCCCCCGCGCACATCGGCTCCAGCTCATCCACCGGAGCCGTGTCCGGAGCGATCAGCGGAGTCGACAGTTGCTGCGCACCCAGCCCCACCCGCACCTGGGCGAAGTCGTTGTCGCCGACGCGGCGCTCCCAGACCCGGCTGCCCTCCGCCACCACCGACCACAACTGCTCCGGCGCCGGGTGCAGATAGAGCTGCACATCGCGCTGGAGACGGGCCGTCCTGCGCACCGTACGGCGCGTCTGCGCCAGGTACTTCAGGTAGTCACGTCGGACATCGCCCATTTGCCCCTGCGTACCGCGACGGTGCCGGACGAGCTGGGCGACGACCATGCCGACGGTCGAGACCAGCATCAGGACACCCATGATCCGCATGAACGGAGGAGCCTGCGGAGAGAAGAAGAAGACCACCGAGGAACCCATGCCGAGCACCGGCAGGATCTGCATCAGCATGCCCTCCTGCTGCCCGCGGGGCAGTTCGGGAGGAGCCTCCAACGTCAACTCTTCCGCGGGCACTTCCGGCGGCAGAGACCGCGGAGGCCGTTTCACGACGATCTGGCTCACCGGAACATCAATCCCTCAATACGGACGGGCGGAAGGCCGGTTCGCCCGCACCGACGCCCCCGTGGCTGCGATTGCTGCGGACTCGGATCCGCGCGACGGTGATCCTACTTGCAGATCACCTTTCCCCCTCCCGGTAGGGTGGCGCGCGCACTGTGCGCAACCGCGAATCAGGGGGACCAGACACGTGAGTACGACCGCAGCGACGGGTTTCTGCCGCGTCACTGTCGTGGCACCCGACAGCCGGATCGACGTGGCCCTCCCGGAAGACATCGCCGTCGCCGACGTCTACCCCGAGATCCTGCGTCTCACGGGCCAGACCCAGGCGGCCGGCACACCGGCCGGCTATCACCTCGTACGCCGCGACGGCACCGTCCTGGACGGCGCCCGCACGCTCTCCGCCCAGCAGGTGCTCGACGGCGAACTCCTCAGCCTGCGGCCCTTCGCCCAGTCACTGCCGCCCGCCGTCTTCGACGACGTCTCGGACGCCGTCGCCTCGGCCGTCACCCGGGACCGCCACCTGTGGAGCGACGAACTCCTGCGCGGCGCGGGGCTGGTGGGAGGCGTGCTGCTGCTCGTCCTGATGGGCTTCGTGCTCTGGTTCGCCGATCCCGTACGGCACGACATGCACAGCCTGCCCGGCATCATCGCCGGCTCCGCCGGCCTGCTGCTGACCGCGTTCGCGGGGGTGCGCGCCCGGGTCTACGCGGACCGCGCCACGGCGGTCGCCCTCGGACTCGGCGCGCTGCCCCTCGTCCTCATCGCGGGGTCCGGCATCATCGGCCCGGACGCGGGCCAGGGCCCCGGCCGGCTGCAGTTCCTGCTCGGCTGCGTCGCCGTCCTGCTCGCCTCGGTCGTCCTGGTCGCCCTCACCCCGAGCGGCGACGCGCCCTTCGTCGCGGCCACCTTCCTCGCCACGGTGGGCACCCTCGCCACCTTCGTCGCGATCCTCACCGAGGCCACGGCCACCGAGACCGCGGCCGTCTGCGCCCCCGTGGCCCTCGGCCTGGTCGCCTTCCTGCCCGGCCTCTCCGCCCGCTTCGCCCGGCTGCCCATCGGTTACGCCTCCCCGCGCACCGCCCCCGCCGGCTACGACGACTCCTTCGCCGAGCCGGGCCCCACGCCCGACGCCGAGGGCGAACCCGTCGACGCCGACCGCATCGCCGCCCAGGCCCGCCGCGGCCACGAAATGCTCCTCGGCCTGGTCGGCGGCTGCTCCGCGGTCGTCGTGGGGTCCGCCGCCGTCCTCGGCTTCTCCGACAACATCTGGGGCCAGGTCCTGGCGCTGACCGCAGGGCTCGCGATGCTGCTGCGCGCCCGCCTCTTCCGTTACTCCTCCCAGGTCGCCTGCGTCCTGGTGGCCGGCATCGGGGCGATCGCCCTGCTCGTCCTCGGCCTCTCGCTCAACCCGCCGACCGACCTGCTGTACGACCTGGTGCGCTACGGCGACCGGGGCTCCCTGGACATCCGCACGATCTGGCTCTCGGCAGCGGTCGCGGCCGGCGCCGCCCTGCTCACCGCGATCGGCCTGATCATCCCGCGCAAGGGCCTCTCCCCCTTCTGGGGCCGTCTCCTCGACCTCACCGAGAGCGCGCTGCTGCTCTCCCTGGTCCCGCTCTGCCTGGCCGTACTCGACATCTTCATGCGGGCCCGGGCCATGACCAGCTGACATCCGTCGAAGGCGGCCGGAACGGGCTGGTACTCTGACTGGTGGCCGTTTGTGTACGCGTCCTCGGGTCATCCTGGGGGCTGCGCTCATCGGACCTTCGCCTCCGAGTCACGGAAGCTCCCCTGAGATCCAGACCAGGGGCACTCGTGGGCGCATCGAACACTTATGAGGAGTACGCGTGCCGCTCGACGCCGCTACGAAGAAGCAGATCATGTCCGAGTTCGCCCAGAAGGAGGGTGACACCGGATCCCCCGAGGTCCAGGTCGCCATGCTCTCCCGCCGGATCTCGGACCTGACGGAGCACCTCAAGACGCACAAGCACGACCACCACTCCCGTCGCGGTCTGCTGATCCTGGTCGGCCAGCGTCGCCGCCTCCTTCAGTACCTGGCCAAGAAGGACATCCAGCGCTTCCGTGCGCTCGTCGACCGCCTCGGCATCCGCCGCGGTGCGGCCGGCGGCGCCAAGTAAGCACGCTGTGAGAGGGAGCGGTTCCCGGTTCCAGGGGGCCGCTCCCTTTGCTGTACGTGCGTGACCCGGGTTCCGCTCAGTAACCTGGACGCACAACACAAGACGAGGAGAGGCGCCTCACGGCCGCCGCCGGTCCTCGGTAGTGGCCCCCGGGGCAACGCCCGGGAGCTTCGATCGAAGACCGGCCCGCACACACGATGCGCTTCTCCGCACCGTCCTCCGCC
The DNA here is from genome assembly GCF_030816615.1 of Streptomyces sp. B1I3. Classification (NCBI taxonomy): domain Bacteria; kingdom Bacillati; phylum Actinomycetota; class Actinomycetes; order Kitasatosporales; family Streptomycetaceae; genus Streptomyces; species Streptomyces sp. B1I3. The sequence goes on along the minus strand of NZ_JAUSYD010000001.1, from coordinate 2,318,276 downwards.
ACACGGGCGGCAGGACGAAAGACGACGAGTATGGAGAAATCACTAGTGGAGAACGAGACCCACTACGCCGAAGCCGTGATCGACAACGGCACCTTCGGCACCCGCACCATCCGCTTCGAGACGGGCCGCCTGGCCAAGCAGGCCGCCGGCTCCGCCGTCGCGTACCTGGACGACGACACCATGGTGCTGTCGGCCACCACCGCCTCCAAGCGGCCCAAGGACCAGCTCGACTTCTTCCCCCTCACGGTGGACGTCGAGGAGCGGCAGTACGCGGCCGGCAAGATCCCCGGCTCCTTCTTCCGCCGTGAGGGCCGGCCCTCCGAGGACGCGATCCTCACCTGCCGCCTGATCGACCGCCCGCTGCGCCCCTCCTTCAAGAAGGGCCTGCGCAACGAGATCCAGATCGTCGAGACGATCATGGCGCTCAACCCCGACCACCTGTACGACGTGGTCGCGATCAACGCCGCCTCCGCCTCCACGATCCTGGCGGGCCTGCCCTTCTCCGGCCCGATCGGCGCCACCCGCGTCGCCCTGATCAAGGGCCAGTGGGTCGCCTTCCCGACGCACACCGAGCTCGAGGACGCCGTCTTCGACATGGTCGTCGCCGGTCGCGTCCTCGAGGACGGCGACGTCGCGATCATGATGGTCGAGGCCGAGGCCACCGAGAAGACCATCCAGCTCGTCCAGGACGGTGCCGAGGCCCCGACCGAAGAGGTCGTCGCCGCCGGTCTCGAGGCCGCGAAGCCCTTCATCAAGGCGCTCTGCAAGGCCCAGTCCGACCTCGCCGCCAAGGCCGCCAAGCCCACCGGCGAGTTCCCGGTCTTCCTCGACTACCAGGACGACGTCCTGGAGGCGCTCACCTCCGCCGTCAGCACCGAGCTCGCCAAGGCGCTCACCATCGCCGGCAAGCAGGAGCGCGAGGCGGAGCTGGACCGCATCAAGGAGATCGCGGGCGAGAAGCTCCTCCCGGCCTTCGAGGGCCGCGAGAAGGAGATCTCCGGTGCCTACCGCGCGCTGACCAAGAAGCTGGTCCGCGAGCGCGTCATCAAGGACAAGGTCCGCATCGACGGCCGCGGCGTCACGGACATCCGTACGCTCGCCGCCGAGGTCGAGGCCATCCCGCGCGTGCACGGCTCGGCGCTGTTCGAGCGTGGCGAGACCCAGATCCTGGGCGTCACCACCCTCAACATGCTCCGTATGGAGCAGCAGCTGGACACCCTTTCCCCGGTGACCCGCAAGCGCTACATGCACAACTACAACTTCCCGCCGTACTCCGTCGGCGAGACCGGCCGCGTGGGCTCGCCCAAGCGCCGCGAGATCGGCCACGGCGCGCTCGCCGAGCGCGCCATCGTGCCGGTGCTGCCGTCGCGCGAGGACTTCCCCTACGCGATCCGCCAGGTCTCCGAGGCGCTGGGCTCCAACGGCTCGACGTCCATGGGCTCGGTCTGCGCCTCCACCATGTCGCTGCTGAACGCCGGTGTGCCCCTCAAGGCCGCCGTCGCCGGTATCGCCATGGGCCTGATCTCCGAGGAGATCGACGGCAAGACCCACTACGTCGCCCTCACCGACATCCTCGGTGCGGAGGACGCCTTCGGCGACATGGACTTCAAGGTCGCCGGTACGAAGCAGTTCGTGACCGCGCTCCAGCTCGACACCAAGCTCGACGGCATCCCCGCCTCGGTCCTGGCCGCCGCGCTGAAGCAGGCCCGTGACGCGCGTCTGCACATCCTGGACGTCATGAACGAGGCCATCGACGTCCCGGACGAGATGTCCCCGAACGCCCCGCGGATCATCACCGTCAAGATCCCGGTGGACAAGATCGGTGAGGTCATCGGCCCCAAGGGCAAGATGATCAACCAGATCCAGGAGGACACCGGCGCCGACATCACGATCGAGGACGACGGCACCATCTACATCGGTGCCCAGCAGGGCTCGCAGGCCGAGGCCGCCCGCGCCACGATCAACGCGATCGCCAACCCGACCATGCCGGAGGTCGGCGAGCGCTACCTGGGTACGGTCGTCAAGACCACCACCTTCGGTGCGTTCGTCTCCCTCATGCCCGGCAAGGACGGCCTGCTGCACATCTCGCAGATCCGCAAGCTCGCCGGTGGCAAGCGTGTGGAGAACGTCGAGGACGTGCTCGCCGTCGGTGCCAAGGTCCAGGTCGAGATCGCCGAGATCGACTCCCGCGGCAAGCTCTCCCTGATCCCCGTGATCGAGGGCGAAGAGGCCGACGAGAAGAAGGACGACGCCTCCCAGTGACGTCCCGTAGTTCCGTGACGACGGCCCGCCCCTCCTCCGAGGGGCGGGCCGTCGCCCGTACCCAAACGCTCCTCAAGGGCACCAACGGCATCGGCACCGTCCGCCGCACCGTCCTCCCCGGCGGCCTCCGGGTCGTCACCGAGACCCTGCCCTCCGTCCGCTCCGCCACCTTCGGGATCTGGGCCAACGTCGGCTCACGCGACGAGACGCCCACCCTCAACGGCGCGACGCACTACCTCGAACACCTCCTCTTCAAGGGCACCGCCGAGCGCAGCGCCCTCGACATCTCGTCCGCGATCGACGCGGTCGGCGGCGAGATGAACGCCTTCACGGCGAAGGAGTACACCTGCTACTACGCGCGGGTCCTGGACACCGACCTGCCGCTGGCCATCGACGTCGTCTGCGACATGCTGACCGGTTCGCTGATCGCCTCCGAGGACGTCGACGCCGAGCGCGGCGTCATCCTCGAGGAGATCGCGATGACGGAGGACGATCCCGGTGACTGCGTGCACGACCTGTTCGCGCACACCATGCTCGGCGACACCCCGCTGGGCCGCCCGGTGCTCGGGACCGTCGACACGATCAACGCGCTGAACCGCGGCCAGATCGCCCGCTTCTACAAGAAGCACTACGACCCCACGCACCTGGTCGTCGCCGCCGCCGGCAACGTCGACCACGCGACGGTCGTACGCCAGGTCCGCAAGGCGTTCGAGCGCGCCGGCGCGCTGACCCGCACCGACGCCGTGCCCACGGCGCCGCGCGAAGGCTCCCGCACCCTGCGGACCGCCGGCAAGGTCGAACTGCTGAACCGCAAGACCGAGCAGGCCCACGTCGTGCTCGGGATGCCCGGCCTCGCCAGGACGGACGAGCGCCGCTGGGCGCTGGGCGTCCTGAACACCGCGCTCGGCGGCGGCATGAGCTCCCGCCTCTTCCAGGAGGTACGGGAGAAGCGCGGTCTCGCATACAGCGTGTACTCGTACACCTCGGGCTTCGCAGACTGCGGGCTCTTCGGCGTCTACGCGGGCTGCCGGCCCAGCCAGGTGCACGACGTCCTCAAGATCTGCCGCGACGAGCTCGACCGGGTGGCGAGCGACGGCCTCGGCGACGAGGAGATCGCACGCGCCGTCGGCCAGCTGGCCGGCTCGACCGTCCTCGGCCTGGAGGACACCGGCGCGCTGATGAACCGCATCGGCAAGAGCGAACTGTGCTGGGGCGAGCAGATGTCGGTCGACGACATGCTGGCGAGGATCGCGGCGGTCACCCCCGACGAGGTCCGCGCGGTGGCGGCCGACGTCCTCGGACACCGGCCCTCGCTCTCGGTCATCGGCCCCCTGAAGGACAAGCAGGCGGACCGCCTCCACGAAGCGGTCTCCTAACCTCCCCCGTAAGGAAAACAGAGCACATGAGCAAGCTGCGCGTGGCCGTTCTCGGCGCCCAGGGACGCATCGGGTCCGAAGCGGTGCGAGCCGTCGAGGCCGCCGGTGACATGGAGCTGGTGGCCGCACTCGGCCGCGGCGACACGCTGGAGACCCTGACGGACTCCGGTGCCCAGGCCGTCGTCGAGCTCACCACCCCCGCGTCGGTGATGGGCAATCTCGACTTCTGCGTCCGCAACGGCATCCACGCCGTCGTCGGCACCACGGGCTGGACCGACGAACGGCTCGCGCAGCTGAACACCTGGCTCGCCGCCTCCCCGGGGACCGGTGTGCTCATCGCGCCGAACTTCTCCATCGGCGCGGTGCTCACGATGAAGTTCGCGGAGCAGGCCGCCCGCTACTTCGAGTCCGTCGAGGTGATCGAGCTCCACCACCCGAACAAGACGGACGCACCCTCCGGCACCGCCACCCGCACCGCCCAGCTGGTCGCCGCGGCCCGCGAGAAGGCAGGCTGCGCCCCGCAGCCGGACGCCACCGCGACCGGGCCGGACGGCGCCCGTGGCGCGGACGTCGCGGGCATCCCGGTCCACTCGGTCCGGCTCCGCGGCCTCCTCGCCCACCAGGAGGTCCTGCTGGGCGGCGAGGGGGAGACCCTCACGATCCGCCACGACTCCCTGCACCACAGCAGCTTCATGCCGGGCATCCTGCTCGGCACGCGCCGCGTGGTGACCACTCCCGGCCTCACCTTCGGCCTGGAACACTTCCTCGACCTGAACTGACTGGGCCCCACCCCATGCGCGCAAAGCTCACGTACACCGTCACCGCCGCCGTCCTGGTCTTCTACTTCGTCCTGGCCGGCAGCCGCGGCGTCCTGCTCATCCGGCACGGCACGCTGCTGACGGTCACGTTCGGCGTGGCGGTGCTGATCCTTCCGGTGATCGGCATCTGGTTCCTCTGGAAGAACACCCAGTTCGTCCGCCGGGCCAACGCACTGGCGGTGGAACTGGACGCGGAGGGCGGCCTCCCCGTCGACGAGCTGCTGCGTACTCCCTCCGGACGCATCGACCGCGCCTCGGCCGACGCCGTGTTCGCACGGCGACGCGAGGAGACCGAGGACGCCCCGGACGACTGGCGCTGCTGGTTCAGGCTGGCCGTCGCCTACCAGGACGCCAGGGACACCCCACGGGCCCGCAAGGCGATGCAGCGGGCCATCGCCCTGCACGCGAACAAGCCGGTACGCGCCTGAGCGGCGCCGTACCGGCTTGCCGTGCGTCCTGCCGCGGTCCGGGCCGGGCCCCGTCCTGGGGCGTTCCGTCCGGCCCGCCCTGACCCGTCCTGCGGCGGGCGGGGCCGGGCGGGCCGTCCAGGTCAGCCGGTGCGGTACTCGTCGCCCCAGGCCTCGATCGTGTCGGTGGCGCGTTCGAAGGCCTCGGCACGGGCCAGGAAGTCGGCATTGTGGTCCGTGACCAGCGGCCGCAGCGGCTCACCGCTGCGCCGCACCACGATCAGGGCCTGGCCCTGGACGGTGCGCGGGAGGCCGAGCCACCGCACCGGCTGCTGGACCGTGCGGACCGACGCGGCCCTCTCCCACGGCACGGTGGTCGTGCGGAAGAAGCCCACCCGGCGGACGCCGTGACGGCTGACCCAGGCGCCCACGCGCAGCAGCCGCAACGCGCAGACGATCATCAGACCGGCGAGGACGAAACAGGCGGTCGCGCCGGACAGTGCCCCCGCGAGGGAGATGATCATCGCCGCGAGCAGCACGAAGGACGCCAGCAGCAGCAGGGCGGCCGCTGCCGCGACCCGCCACGGACCGGGGCGGTAGGGCCGCCGCCAGCTGTCGTGGTCGTCGAACGGCAGCGCGATGTCCTCCGCACCCGCGTCGAATGCGCGGTCGGCCGTCAGGAAGGGCAGGGGCACGACTGATCCTCACTCACAAGCACGCTCGATTGCTGTGCCCGGTGAGGCTACCGAGCAGCCCCCCGGGCGACCACCCCAGGGGGCCCGTACGGGTCAGCGGTGCTGGGACGCCTCGGACGTCTGGCCGTGCGAGGGCGCGCTGCCGGTGTCGAGGGCGGGGACGCCGAAGAGGAGCGCCCCGGCGAAACCGGCGATCAGGGTGAGGCCCACGAGGGAGCGGCCGGCCAGCTGCGAGACGCTGGCCCGTTCGCGGGGAGGCGGAGTGACATTGCTGCGGAACCGGTCGGCCTCGGCGACGAACGAGAACGGGACGGATTCACGCCGGCGGAACATGAGGAAGATCTCCTTGAACTCTGTGGTGGGTGGTGCTAATGAGTCAGACGTACGGGCGACCCGATCGGTGCCCCGAATCGCCGAAACGTTCAAGAATTCCCGCTGACGGAGGCTCTCCTCGTGGGCCCGTAGAGTGGACGCCGCCCGAGCGACGCCATTGGAAGGACCCCCGCCGGTGACCGACACCCCCGAGCCCACGAAGGCCCACTTCCGCAGCGATGTCACCGTTGACCTGGTGAAATCGGCTGCCACCGACTCCGACGTACTGTTCGCGGCCCGTGTGTCGACGGCCGGCGAGCAGTCCCTGGAGGAGGTCACGAAGGACCCCGAGCGCTCGAAGGGGCTCATCAACTATTTGATGCGCGACCGGCACGGAAGCCCGTTCGAGCACAACTCGATGACCTTCTTCATCAGCGCCCCGATCTTCGTGTTCCGCGAGTTCATGCGGCACCGCGTGGGCTGGTCGTACAACGAGGAATCGGGTCGTTACAGGGAGCTCGAACCGGTCTTCTACGTCCCGGGGGAGTCGCGCAAGCTCATCCAGCAGGGCCGCCCCGGCAAGTACGAGTTCGTCGAGGGAACCCCTGAGCAGCACGCGCTCACCAGCCGTGCGATGGAGGCGTCCTACCGCCAGGCGTACGACGCCTACCAGGAGATGCTGGCCGCCGGAGTCGCCCGTGAGGTCGCCCGTGCGGTCCTGCCCGTCGGTCTGTTCTCGACGATGTACGCCACGTGCAACGCCCGCTCGCTGATGCACTTCCTCGGCCTGCGTACCCAGCACGAGCTGGCGAAGGTCCCGTCCTTCCCGCAGCGCGAGATCGAAATGGTCGGCGAACAGATGGAGCAGCACTGGCAGAAGCTGATGCCGCTCACTCATGCCGCCTTCAACAAAAACGGACGGGTAGCCCCGTAGGCGGTGTCCGTATTGCGGCCTTATGAGAAGTTCATCTAGGCTGATGAAACGGACCCGGCACTGCTTGAACCCCCGAGCAGGCAGTGCCGGGCTCCTCTTCCCCGTCCCCCCGAGGGGACCCGGCGCTCCGAGCAACGAGTAGCGTGTTACCCATGGCTCCGATCTCCACTCCGCAGACCCCCTTCGGGCGGGTCCTCACCGCTATGGTCACGCCCCTCACGGCGGACGGCGCTCTCGACCTCGACGGTGCCCAGCGGCTCGCCGCCCACCTGGTGGACGCAGGCAACGACGGCCTGGTCGTCAACGGCACCACGGGCGAGTCCCCGACCACCAGCGACGCGGAGAAAGACCAGCTCGTACGGGCTGTCCTCGAAGCCGTAGGAGACCGGGCCCACGTCGTGGCCGGCATCGGGACCAATGACACCCGGCACAGCATCGAGCTGGCCCGCACCGCCGAGCGGACCGGCGCCCACGGCCTCCTCGCGGTCACGCCGTACTACAACAAGCCCCCGCAGGAGGGTCTGCTGCGGCACTTCGGCGCCATCGCGGACTCCACCGGGCTGCCGGTCATGCTCTACGACATTCCCGGCCGCAGCGGTGTGCCGATCGACACGGAGACGCTCGTGCGACTCGCCGAGCACCCGCGGATCGTCGCCAACAAGGACGCCAAGGGAGATCTGGGCCGCGCCAGCTGGGCCATCGCCCAGTCCGGCCTCGCCTGGTACTCCGGCGACGACATGCTGAACCTCCCGCTGCTCTCGGTCGGCGCCGTGGGCTTCGTCTCCGTCGTCGGCCACGTCGTCACCCCGGACCTGTGCGCGCTCCTCCAGGCGCACCTCGGCGGCGACGTGCAGAAGGCCACCGAGATCCACCAGAAGCTGCTTCCGGTCTTCACCGGGATGTTCCGCACCCAGGGCGTGATCACCACGAAGGCCGCGCTCACCCTGCAGGGCCTGCCCGCCGGACCGCTGCGCCTGCCCATGGTGGAGCTCACCGCGCAGGAGACGGCCCAGCTCAAGATCGATCTCGCTGCCGGCGGGGTACAGCTGTAACCACGGACTTCACAACTGAATACGCGAGGAGACTCGCAACCGAAACACCACCTGACAACAGCAAGTGCACGAATGACATGCGCGCCACGTGCCCTCAGCGGTACGTGGCGCGCGTGGTAAGGAGAGTCTTTTGAGTCATCCACATCCTGAACTCGGTACCCCGCCGAAGCTCCCGAAGGGCGGCCTGCGGGTCACCCCGCTCGGTGGCCTGGGCGAGATCGGCCGCAACATGACGGTCTTCGAGTACGGCGGCCGCCTGCTCATCGTCGACTGCGGTGTGCTCTTCCCCGAGGAGGAGCAGCCCGGGATCGACCTGATCCTTCCGGACTTCACCACGATCCGGGACCGCCTGGACGACGTCGAGGGCATCGTCCTCACGCACGGCCACGAGGACCACATCGGCGGTGTCCCCTACCTGCTCCGCCTGAAGCCGGACATCCCGCTCATCGGCTCCAAGCTGACTCTCGCGCTCATCGAGGCCAAGCTCCAGGAGCACCGCATCCGTCCCTACACCCTCGAGGTGACCGAGGGGCAGCGCGAGCGCATCGGCGTCTTCGACTGCGAGTTCATCGCGGTGAACCACTCCATCCCGGACGCTCTCGCAGTCGCCATCCGCACCCCCGCGGGTCTGGCCGTCGCGACCGGCGACTTCAAGATGGACCAGCTCCCGCTGGACGGCCGCCTCACCGACCTGCACGCCTTCGCCCGGTTGAGCGAGGAGGGCATCGACCTGCTGCTCTCCGACTCGACGAACGCCGAAGTACCCGGCTTCGTCCCGCCGGAGAGGGACATCTCCAACGTCCTGCGCACGGTCTTCGCCAACGCCCAGAAGCGCATCATCGTGGCCAGCTTCGCCAGCCACGTCCACCGCATCCAGCAGATCCTGGACGCCGCCCACGAGTACGGCCGCAGGGTCGCCTTCGTGGGGCGCTCCATGGTCCGCAACATGGGCATCGCGCGGGACCTGGGTTATCTGAAGGTGCCGGCCGGCCTGGTCGTCGACGTGAAGACGCTCGACGATCTGCCCGACGACGAGGTCGTGCTGGTCTGCACGGGTTCCCAGGGCGAGCCGATGGCAGCCCTCTCCCGCATGGCCAACCGTGACCACCAGATCCGGATCGTTCCGGGTGACACGGTGATCCTCGCGTCGTCCCTGATCCCGGGGAACGAGAACGCGGTCTACCGCGTGATCAACGGCCTCACCCGGTGGGGCGCGAACGTCGTCCACAAGGGCAACGCCAAGGTCCACGTCTCGGGACACGCGTCAGCCGGCGAGCTGCTGTACTTCTACAACATCTGCAAGCCGAAGAACCTGATGCCGGTGCACGGCGAATGGCGCCACCTCAGGGCGAACGCCGAGCTCGGTGCCCTGACCGGCGTGCCGAAGGACCACATCGTCATCGCCGAGGACGGTGTCGTCGTCGACCTCGTGGACGGCAAGGCCAAGATCGTCGGCAAGGTGCAGGCGGGTTACGTGTACGTCGACGGTCTCTCTGTCGGCGACGTCACGGAGACCTCCCTCAAGGACCGCCGCATCCTCGGCGACGAGGGCATCATCTCGGTCTTCATCGTGGTCGACAGCTCCTCGGGCAAGATCGTGGGCGGCCCGCACATCCAGGCCCGCGGTTCGGGCATCGACGACGGCGCGTTCACGGCCGTCGTGCCCAAGGTCGAGGAGGCGCTCAACAAGTCGGCGCAGGACGGCGTGATGGAGCCGCACCAGCTCCAGCAGCTGATCAGGCGCACGGTGGGCAAGTGGGTCTCGGACACCTACCGCCGGCGCCCGATGATCCTTCCGGTCGTCGTCGAGGTCTGATCCCGGCGGCCGCTCCCTGGAGGGGGGCTTCCCGATTTGCATCGGGGAGCCCCCCTCCAGTACGTTTACGTCTCCGCCCGAACGGGAAGCGCCCCGCGCACGTATGTGCACGGAAGCATCCCAGCAGGGGGAGGAATTCCGACTCAGAATCTCTGATAAAGTCGGATCCGCCGAAAGGCAAAGGCCCTCCGCAGGCCGCTGGAATCGAACTCGGACCGGAAACGGAACGAAAAAGAGTCTGGTAAAGTCGGACTCGCCGGAAAGGGAAACGCGAAAGCGAAGAACTGGAAAGCGAAACAGCAGGAACCCGCTTCGGCCGGGAATCGGACACGAAAGAGTCTGATAGAGTCGGAAACGCAAGAACGAAGGGAAGCGCCCGGAGGGCCCCGGTGAAACGGGACCGAAGGAAGCGTCCGTTCCTTGAGAACTCAACAGCGTGCCAAAAGTCAACGCCAGATATGTTGATACCCCGGCCTGCTTCGGCAGGTTGGTGGTTCCTTTGAAAAAGTCCTGCCGGCCTTTACCGGTCCGGTAGGCAACAACAGCGAGGACGCTGTGAACAACCGTTCTTATTCCGTTCGGTTGTTCCGCTCTCGTGTTGTGATCCCGATTACGGGAAAACATTCACGGAGAGTTTGATCCTGGCTCAGGACGAACGCTGGCGGCGTGCTTAACACATGCAAGTCGAACGATGAAGCCCTTCGGGGTGGATTAGTGGCGAACGGGTGAGTAACACGTGGGCAATCTGCCCTTCACTCTGGGACAAGCCCTGGAAACGGGGTCTAATACCGGATAACACTCTGTCCCGCATGGGACGGGGTTAAAAGCTCCGGCGGTGAAGGATGAGCCCGCGGCCTATCAGCTTGTTGGTGGGGTGATGGCCTACCAAGGCGACGACGGGTAGCCGGCCTGAGAGGGCGACCGGCCACACTGGGACTGAGACACGGCCCAGACTCCTACGGGAGGCAGCAGTGGGGAATATTGCACAATGGGCGAAAGCCTGATGCAGCGACGCCGCGTGAGGGATGACGGCCTTCGGGTTGTAAACCTCTTTCAGCAGGGAAGAAGCGAAAGTGACGGTACCTGCAGAAGAAGCGCCGGCTAACTACGTGCCAGCAGCCGCGGTAATACGTAGGGCGCAAGCGTTGTCCGGAATTATTGGGCGTAAAGAGCTCGTAGGCGGCTTGTCACGTCGGATGTGAAAGCCCGGGGCTTAACCCCGGGTCTGCATTCGATACGGGCTAGCTAGAGTGTGGTAGGGGAGATCGGAATTCCTGGTGTAGCGGTGAAATGCGCAGATATCAGGAGGAACACCGGTGGCGAAGGCGGATCTCTGGGCCATTACTGACGCTGAGGAGCGAAAGCGTGGGGAGCGAACAGGATTAGATACCCTGGTAGTCCACGCCGTAAACGTTGGGAACTAGGTGTTGGCGACATTCCACGTCGTCGGTGCCGCAGCTAACGCATTAAGTTCCCCGCCTGGGGAGTACGGCCGCAAGGCTAAAACTCAAAGGAATTGACGGGGGCCCGCACAAGCAGCGGAGCATGTGGCTTAATTCGACGCAACGCGAAGAACCTTACCAAGGCTTGACATATACCGGAAAGCATCAGAGATGGTGCCCCCCTTGTGGTCGGTATACAGGTGGTGCATGGCTGTCGTCAGCTCGTGTCGTGAGATGTTGGGTTAAGTCCCGCAACGAGCGCAACCCTTGTTCTGTGTTGCCAGCATGCCCTTCGGGGTGATGGGGACTCACAGGAGACTGCCGGGGTCAACTCGGAGGAAGGTGGGGACGACGTCAAGTCATCATGCCCCTTATGTCTTGGGCTGCACACGTGCTACAATGGCCGGTACAATGAGCTGCGATGCCGCGAGGCGGAGCGAATCTCAAAAAGCCGGTCTCAGTTCGGATTGGGGTCTGCAACTCGACCCCATGAAGTCGGAGTTGCTAGTAATCGCAGATCAGCATTGCTGCGGTGAATACGTTCCCGGGCCTTGTACACACCGCCCGTCACGTCACGAAAGTCGGTAACACCCGAAGCCGGTGGCCCAACCCCTTGTGGGAGGGAGCTGTCGAAGGTGGGACTGGCGATTGGGACGAAGTCGTAACAAGGTAGCCGTACCGGAAGGTGCGGCTGGATCACCTCCTTTCTAAGGAGCACTTCTTACCCGGTTTTCCGGGTCAGAGGCCAGTACACCGGCGAATGTTCGGTGCTGGTTGCTCATGGGTGGAACGTTGACTATTCGGCACGGTTGGCTGGTTTTCGTTAGTACTGCTTCGGTGTGGAACACGAGAACGGGTTGATTGTGCCGGGCACGCTGTTGGGTATCTGAAGGTATGGCCGTGAGGTCGCCTTCGGTTGCCGGCCCCAGTGAACTCGCCTGTAAGGGTGGGGTGATGGGTGGCTGGTCGTTGTTTGAGAACTGCACAGTGGACGCGAGCATCTGTGGCCAAGTTTTTAAGGGCGCACGGTGGATGCCTTGGCACCAGGAACCGATGAAGGACGTGGGAGGCCACGATAGTCCCCGGGGAGCTGTCAACCAAGCTTTGATCCGGGGGTTTCCGAATGGGGAAACCCGGCAGCCGTCATGGGCTGTCACCCGCTGCTGAACACATAGGCAGTGTGGAGGGAACGAGGGGAAGTGAAACATCTCAGTACCCTCAGGAAGAGAAAACAACCGTGATTCCGGGAGTAGTGGCGAGCGAAACTGGATCAGGCCAAACCGTATGCGTGTGATACCCGGCAGGGGTTGCGCATACGGGGTTGTGGGATCTCTCTTTCACAGTCTGCCGGCTGTGAGGCGAGTCAGAAACCGTTGATGTAGGCGAAGGACATGCGAAAGGTCCGGCGTAGAGGGTAAGACCCCCGTAGCTGAAACATCAACGGCTTGCTTGAGAGACACCCAAGTAGCACGGGGCCCGAGAAATCCCGTGTGAATCTGGCGGGACCACCCGCTAAGCCTAAATATTCCCTGGTGACCGATAGCGGATAGTACCGTGAGGGAATGGTGAAAAGTACCGCGGGAGCGGAGTGAAATAGTACCTGAAACCGTGTGCCTACAAGCCGTGGGAGCGTCGCTGTATGTGCTTGCACATGCAGTCGTGACTGCGTGCCTTTTGAAGAATGAGCCTGCGAGTTAGCGGTGTGTAGCGAGGTTAACCCGTGTGGGGAAGCCGTAGCGAAAGCGAGTCCGAATAGGGCGATTGAGTTGCACGCTCTAGACCCGAAGCGGAGTGATCTAGCCATGGGCAGGTTGAAGCGGAGGTAAGACTTCGTGGAGGACCGAACCCACCAGGGTTGAAAACCTGGGGGATGACCTGTGGTTAGGGGTGAAAGGCCAATCAAACTCCGTGATAGCTGGTTCTCCCCGAAATGCATTTAGGTGCAGCGTCGTGTGTTTCTTGCCGGAGGTAGAGCACTGGATAGGCGATGGGCCCTACCGGGTTACTGACCTTAGCCAAACTCCGAATGCCGGTAAGTGAGAGCACGGCAGTGAGACTGTGGGGGATAAGCTCCATGGTCGAGAGGGAAACAGCCCAGAGCATCGACTAAGGCCCCTAAGCGTACGCTAAGTGGGAAAGGATGTGGAGTCGCAGAGACAACCAGGAGGTTGGCTTAGAAGCAGCCACCCTTGAAAGAGTGCGTAATAGCTCACTGGTCAAGTGATTCCGCGCCGACAATGTAGCGGGGCTCAAGCGTACCGCCGAAGTCGTGTCATTCATACACATATCCCCAACGGGAGTATGGATGGGTAGGGGAGCGTCGTGTGCCGGGTGAAGCAGCCGCGGAAGCGAGTTGTGGACGGTTCACGAGTGAGAATGCAGGCATGAGTAGCGATACACACGTGAGAAACGTGTGCGCCGATTGACTAAGGGTTCCTGGGTCAAGCTGATCTGCCCAGGGTAAGTCGGGACCTAAGGCGAGGCCGACAGGCGTAGTCGATGGACAACCGGTTGATATTCCGGTACCCGCTTTGAAACGCCCAATACTGAATCAGGCGATGCTAAGTCCGTGAAGCCGGCCCGATCTCTTCGGAGTTGAGGGTAGTGGTGGAGCCGACGAACCAGACTTGTATTAGGTAAGCGATGGGGTGACGCAGGAAGGTAGTCCAGCCCGGGCGGTGGTTGTCCCGGGGTAAGGGTGTAGGCCGTGTGGTAGGCAAATCCGTCACACATTAAGGCTGAGACCTGATGCCGAGCCGATTGTGGTGAAGTGGATGATCCTATGCTGTCGAGAAAAGCCTCTAGCGAGTTTCATGGCGGCCCGTACCCTAAACCGACTCAGGTAGTCAGGTAGAGAATACCGAGGCGTTCGGGTGAACTATGGTTAAGGAACTCGGCAAAATGCCCCCGTAACTTCGGGAGAAGGGGGGCCATCACTGGTGATTGGATTTACTCCATGAGCTGGGGGTGGCCGCAGAGACCAGCGAGAAGCGACTGTTTACTAAAAACACAGGTCCGTGCGAAGCCGTAAGGCGATGTATACGGACTGACGCCTGCCCGGTGCTGGAACGTTAAGGGGACCGGTTAGTGCACTTTCGGGTGTGCGAAGCTGAGAACTTAAGCGCCAGTAAACGGCGGTGGTAACTATAACCATCCTAAGGTAGCGAAATTCCTTGTCGGGTAAGTTCCGACCTGCACGAATGGCGTAACGACTTCTCGACTGTCTCAACCATAGGCCCGGTGAAATTGCACTACGAGTAAAGATGCTCGTTTCGCGCAGCAGGACGGAAAGACCCCGGGACCTTTACTATAGTTTGATATTGGTGTTCGGTTCGGCTTGTGTAGGATAGGTGGGAGACTTTGAAGCGGCCACGCCAGTGGTTGTGGAGTCGTCCTTGAAATACCACTCTGGTCGTGCTGGATGTCTAACCTGGGTCCGTGATCCGGATCAGGGACAGTGTCTGATGGGTAGTTTAACTGGGGCGGTTGCCTCCTAAAGAGTAACGGAGGCGCCCAAAGGTTCCCTCAGCCTGGTTGGCAATCAGGTGTTGAGTGTAAGTGCACAAGGGAGCTTGACTGTGAGACCGACGGGTCGAGCAGGGACGAAAGTCGGGACTAGTGATCCGGCAGTGGCTTGTGGAAGCGCTGTCGCTCAACGGATAAAAGGTACCCCGGGGATAACAGGCTGATCTTCCCCAAGAGTCCATATCGACGGGATGGTTTGGCACCTCGATGTCGGCTCGTCGCATCCTGGGGCTGGAGTCGGTCCCAAGGGTTGGGCTGTTCGCCCATTAAAGCGGTACGCGAGCTGGGTTTAGAACGTCGTGAGACAGTTCGGTCCCTATCCGCTGTGCGCGTAGGAATATTGAGAAGGGCTGTCCCTAGTACGAGAGGACCGGGACGGACGAACCTCTGGTGTGCCAGTTGTCCTGCCAAGGGCATGGCTGGTTGGCTACGTTCGGAAAGGATAACCGCTGAAAGCATCTAAGCGGGAAGCCTGCTTCAAGATGAGTATTCCCACCACCTTGAGTGGTTAAGGCTCCCAGTAGACGACTGGGTTGATAGGCCAGATGTGGAAGCCCGGTAACGGGTGGAGCTGACTGGTACTAATAGGCCGAGGGCTTGTCCTCAGTTGCTCGCGTCCAC
The DNA here is from genome assembly GCF_030816615.1 of Streptomyces sp. B1I3. Lineage (NCBI taxonomy): Bacteria > Bacillati > Actinomycetota > Actinomycetes > Kitasatosporales > Streptomycetaceae > Streptomyces > Streptomyces sp. B1I3. The sequence continues at coordinate 2,303,016 of NZ_JAUSYD010000001.1, read as the reverse complement.
TGTGTTAGTTCTGAAATAACGAACGGCCGTGTTTTCATCCGGTGTTGGTTAATTTCATAGTGTTTCGGTGGTCATTGCGTTAGGGAAACGCCCGGTTACATTCCGAACCCGGAAGCTAAGCCTTTCAGCGCCGATGGTACTGCAGGGGGGACCCTGTGGGAGAGTAGGACGCCGCCGAACAATTATTCCGGGAAAGCCCCGTGCCCTTGTGGCACGGGGCTTTTCTGCGTTCACGACCCGACTGCGTTCACGACCCGGCCGGGAGGGGCCAGGTGAGTCGCCGACCCGCCGGTCGCACCCTCTCTGCCGGCCGGCGGGCCGTCAGGCCGCGAAGAAGCCGGTGGGCCGCGAACAGGCCGGCAGGTACCCCGAGCATCGGGAGGGAGCCCGAGGAGACCCGCGCGATCAGCCGGGCCGGATGGTTATGAACACCCATTCTCCCGGGGTATGCTTTACCTCGTTGCCGCAAGGCGACAGGCCCCAATAGCTCAGTCGGTAGAGCGTCTCCATGGTAAGGAGAAGGTCTGCGGTTCGATTCCGCATTGGGGCTCGGCAAGAAGAAAGGCCCCCCGCCTCAGGCGGGGGGCCTTTCTCATGTTTCTCCGTTTCTAGAACGTCTGCGGCTCCGGGACGCGCATGGCCAGAATGGCCATGTCGTCCGAGGCCGGCTCCGCGGCAAAGCGCTCGACCGCCCGCAGGATCCTTCCGGCCACCGCGCCGGCCGTCAGCCCGGTGCACATCGTGAGGACGTCGGCCAGGCCGTCGTCGCCGAGCATCCGGGCCCCCTCACGCCGCTCGGTGACCCCGTCGGTCACACAGAGGAGCACGTCCCCGGGCTCGAGGACGACCTCCTCCTCGTACAGTTCGAGGTCCTCGATCACGCCCAGCAGCGGCTGCGGCTCGGCCGCCGCCTCGACGGACCCGTCCTGGCGCAGGCGCAACGGCAGGGGATGGCCGGCGCAGACCACCTTCAGGAGGGCGCTGCCGTCCTCCTGGGGCCACAGTTCGCCGTACAGCAGGGTGAGGAAGCGGCTGCGGGCCCCTTCGTCCAGGATCGCGGCGTTGAGCCGCTCCAGCACCGCCGGGCCGTTGAAGCCCTCCCGCGCCAGCAGACGCAGGGCGTGCCGGGCCAGACCCGTGACGGCCGCCGCCTCCGGCCCCGTACCGCAGACGTCGCCGATGGCGAAGCCGTACGCTCCGTCGCGGATCGGGAACACGTCGTAGAAGTCGCCGCCGACCTCGTTGCCCTCGCCCGCCGCGCGGTAGATGACCTCGATCTCGACATTGGGCACGTCGGGCAGGCCGGGCGGCAGAAGACTGCGCTGGAGGGACTGGCTGATCGCCATGCGCTCGGAGTACAGACGGGCGTTGTCGAGGGCGAGAGCAGCCCGCCGGGACAGGTCCTCGGCCAGTTCCAGGATCTCCTGGCGGAAGTGGTCGTCAGACGGCTTCCCGAGCGTCAGCATGCCGATCACACGGTTCCTCGCCACGAGCGGCAGGACCACGGTCTCACCGCCCACGGCAGCCGCGGTGGCCAGCGTGTTCCGGGCCGCGGCGCCCATGCTCAGGGGCGCGTCCCGGCCGAGGCTGCGCGTGGACATGTGCAGGGCCGCCTTGTGCCCGGCGGCCGCCGGAGCGGGCCAGATGCGGGCGCCCGGCGTCGGCACGGGCTCCGGCGGATCGATCGAGGACAGCAGAGCCTTCAGCCCGTCGATCCGCTCCTCGTCCTCGTGCAGGACGTAGGAGAGGAACGGCTCCGAGGACTGGTCGGCGATGGTGTAGACGGCACACCAGGTCGCCAGGGTGGGGACCGTCATCTGGGCCATCAGCGCCAGGGTCTGGTCCCTGTCCAGCGTGCCGGCGAGCAGGTCGGACGCCTCGACGAGGAAGGACAACGAGCCGCGGCGCAGACGCTCCAGCTCGCCGAGCCGCGCCGACTCGACGGCCAGCGCGATGCGGTCCGCGGCGAACTGCAGGCGCAGCGCCTCCTCGTTGGAGTACCGCCCGGCCGCCTCGGCCGCGACACCCAGGGAACCCGTGAGCCGGCCCTCGACCTTCAGAGGCACCGTGACCACGGAGCGCATGCCGGTGTCGGTGAGCAGCGGTACGGCGCCCGGAACGGCCATGAGGTCCTCGTGGACCGCCGGCATGCGGGCGGAGCCGTAGCGGCCCGTCCCGGCCTCCACAGGGACCCGTGCGAAGCGCTGACGGGCCGAGGGGAGGCCGGTCGTCGCCCGCACCTCCAGCTCCGTCTCGTCGTCGGTGGCGAGCAGCAGGAAGGCGGAGTCGGCGTCGAGCATGTCCCGCGCCCGCTCGACGGTGCGCTGCAGCAGCCCGTCGAGGTCGTCGGGGGCCGGTGAACCGATGAAGACCTCGAACGGGTCCGTGGAGCGGTTCTCGGCCGTGCCGTCGGAGACAGGGGTGCGGGCCGGGGTCTGGATCACCGCACGCTCGTAGTCACGCACCAGGAGGCAGACCGTGGACGGCTCCCCCTGGGTGTCGCGGACCCTGAGGTGCGAGGAGTACACCGGGATGACCCGGCCGTCGGCGCCGCGGACGCCGTAGCTGCCCTCCCAGCGGGAGAGCTGCAGGGCGTCGGCGATCCCGGTGTTGGTGCCCGGGGTGTGCGGCCAGGCCACGAAGTCGGTGAGCTGCTTGCCCGTGACCTGGTCCGCGGTATGACCGAAGAGGAAGGCGGCGTCGTCGTTCCACGCGGCGATGGAACCGGAACGGTCGATCTGGACGACGGCCACCCGCACACGCTCGTCCGTGACCGGGAGCAGGGCCGTCGGCAGGACAGGTCCCGCCGAGCGGATGCCCACGGGGCGGTCGGGCAGATCGAGCTGGAACCAGACGTGCTTGTGGGTCGGGGAGTACTCGACGCCCCAGCGGGAGGCGAGGGCCGCGCACAGCAGCAGGCCCCGGCCGCCCTCCCGGTCGGGGCTTCCGAAGTCCAGGCCGGAGCTCTGGAGCGGGATCTCCCGTTCCGGATAGTGGTCGGACACCTCGACGCGTACGCCGTCCTCGGTGCGCAGGCACAGAACATCGGCGGCCGTGCCCGCGTGGACGACCGCATTCGTGACGAGTTCGCTGGTCAGGACGACGGCGTCGTCGACCACGTCGGTGTAGCCCCACCCCTGGAGGGTGTCGCGGACGAAAGCGCGGGCCGTCGCGACCGAGCGTCCGACCGGATCGAAGGTGGCAGCCGCGCGCGCGGTGATCACAGCACTCCCCATATGGTGTCTCGTCGCTTTCCCGAGTCCTGTGCCCGTTTCTCGCCGCTTCGATTCGCTGCCAGGCTAGACGCTCGGCCGGTGTCCCGGGTACACGAGGGCAGACTTGAGCGCTCGGGCCCGCCCGCAGTTGTGCGCGGGGCGCACGAACCAGGGGTGCGGGGTGAGGGGAATGAGGCAACCATGGAACTTTCCCCTCCACCTGGTTCCGGCCTGGTACGTTTCAACGATTTGACGTCCGCATAGTCACCCGTCGACGGTGTGCTGTGGCGGTGAGCCAAAGTGGAAGTGGGCAAACTTCCGACAACGGCCCGAGCGATACGGTCAACCCCTGCGGGAGGGACACGGTGGAGTCTGGCGTGGCGGCGCGGGGTTCAGGAATGCGCACAAAAGGCGGACAGCCCGTGAGAAAACAGCGCAATGGGACCATCGACGTGGATGCGGCAGCTCTGAACAGACTGCTTGCGGCTCTCGTGGCGATGCGCGACGGCAACTTCCGCAGGCGGCTGACCGTCTCCGGTGACGGCGTGCTCACGGAGATCGCCGCCGTCTTCAACGAGGTGGCCGACCGCAACCTTCACCTGACGGGCGAACTCGCCCGGGTACGGCGGATGGTCGGACGGGAGGGAAAGCTCACCGAGCGGCTGGAGACCGGCGCCTGCGAGGGTTCCTGGGCCGCCGCGATCGACGCCTCCAACGAGCTCGTCGACGATCTGTCGCGACCGGTGTCCGAGGTCGGGCGGGTGCTCTCCGCAGTGGCCGACGGTGACCTCGAGCAGCGGATGGAACTGCGGTCGCACACGTCCGACGAGACGGTGAGGCCGCTGCGCGGCGAGTTCCTGAAGGTCGCGCGCACGGTCAACAACCTCGTCGACCAGCTGGCGGCCTTCACCGAGCAGGTGACGCGGGTGGCGGTCGAGGTGGGGACCGAGGGCAAGCTGGGCGGTCAGGCCCAGGTGCGCGGCATGTCCGGGTCGTGGAAGGACCTCACGGACTCCGTGAACACCATGGCGTACCGGCTCACCGCTCAGGTCCGCGACATCGCCCTGGTGACGACGGCGGTCGCCAAGGGGGATCTGTCGCGGAAGGTCACCGTCCATGTGGCCGGCGAGATGCTGCAGCTGAAGAACACCGTCAACACGATGGTCGACCAGCTGTCCTCGTTCTCCTCCGAGGTGACCCGGGTCGCCCGCGAGGTGGGCACGGAGGGCGAGCTGGGCGGCCAGGCCACGGTTCCCGGGGTGGCAGGCGTCTGGAAGGACCTCACCGACTCCGTCAACACGATGGCGGGGAACCTGACCTCCCAGGTGCGCGGTATCGCCGAGGTGACGACGGCGGTCGCCAACGGCGACCTGACCCAGAAGGTCACGGTGAGCGCGCGCGGAGAGGTCGCGCAGCTCGCCGAGACGATCAACCAGATGACCGAGACGCTGCGCACCTTCGCCGACGAGGTGACACGGGTGGCGAGCGAGGTCGGTGGCGAGGGTCTGCTCGGCGGCCAGGCGCAGGTGCCGGGTGCGGCGGGCACGTGGAAGGACCTCACCGACTCGGTGAACACGGTCTTCCGCAACCTCACGACCCAGGTGCGCGACATCGCGCAGGTGACCACGGCCGTGGCCAGTGGTGACATGACGCAGAAGGTCACCGTCGACGTGGCCGGCGAGATGCTCGAGCTGAAGAACACCGTCAACACGATGGTGGACCAGCTCCAGTCCTTCGGCTCGGAGGTGACCCGGGTCGCCCGGGAGGTCGGCGTCGAAGGCCGGCTGGGCGGCCAGGCCGAGGTGCCGGGCGCGGCGGGGACGTGGAAGGACCTCACCGACTCGGTGAACACCGCCTTCCGCAACCTGACGGGACAGGTGCGCGACATCGCGCAGGTGACCACCGCGGTCGCCAACGGTGACCTGTCGCAGAAGGTCACCGTCGACGTGGCCGGCGAGATGCTGGAGCTGAAGAACACCGTCAACACGATGGTGGCGCAGCTGTCCAACTTCGCCGACCAGGTGACCCGCATGGCGCGTGACGTGGGCACGGAGGGCCGCCTCGGCGGCCAGGCCCGCGTCGACGGCGTGTCCGGCACGTGGAAGGAGCTCACCGACTCCGTCAACTTCATGGCGGGGAACCTGACCTCCCAGGTGCGTCAGATCGCCCAGGTGACCACGGCGGTGGCGCGGGGCGACCTGTCGCAGAAGATCGACGTGGACGCCCGGGGCGAGATCCTGGAGCTGAAGAACACCATCAACACGATGGTCGACCAGTTGTCCGCCTTCGCCGACCAGGTGACCCGGGTCGCCCGCGAGGTGGGCACGGACGGACGGCTCGGCGGCCAGGCGCAGGTGCCGGGTGTGGCCGGCGTGTGGCGCGATCTGACCGACTCCGTGAACGGCATGGCGGGCAACCTCACCGCGCAGGTCCGCAACATCGCGCAGGTCGCGACGGCGGTGGCGCGGGGTGACCTGTCGCAGAAGATCGACGTGGACGCCCGGGGCGAGATCCTGGAGCTGAAGAACACGCTCAACACGATGGTCGACCAGCTCTCGAACTTCGCCGAGCAGGTGACCCGGGTCGCCCGTGAGGTGGGCACGGAAGGCATGCTGGGCGGCCAGGCGGAGGTGCAGGGCGTCTCCGGTACGTGGAAGGACCTCACCCAGTCCGTCAACGGCATGGCGAACAACCTGACCCTCCAGGTACGCAACATCGCCGAGGTGACCACCGCGGTCGCCAAGGGTGACCTGTCCAAGAAGATCACCGTCGACGCCAAGGGCGAGATCCTCGAACTGGTGACGACCGTCAACACGATGGTCGACCAGCTGCTGAACTTCGCGGACGAGGTGACGCGCGTCGCCCGTGAGGTGGGTACCGAGGGCATCCTCGGAGGCCAGGCTCGGGTGCGCGGTGCGACGGGCATCTGGAAGGACCTCAGCGAGAACGTCAACCTGATGGCCAACAACCTGACCAGCCAGGTGCGCAACATCTCCCGGGTCTCGTCCGCGGTCGCCAACGGCGACCTGACGAAGAAGGTCACCGTCGAGGCGCGGGGCGAGGTCGCCGAACTCGCCGACACCGTCAACACGATGGTGACGACCCTGTCGTCGTTCGCCGACGAGGTCACCCGGGTGGCGCGCGAGGTGGGTACCGAGGGCGAGCTGGGCGGCCAGGCGCGGGTTCCGGGCGTCTCCGGCACCTGGAAGGACCTCACCGAGTCGGTGAACTCGATGGCGTCCAACCTGACCGGTCAGGTGCGTCAGATCGCCACGGTCACCACGGCCATCGCCAAGGGTGATCTCACGAAGAAGATCGACATCGACGCGCGCGGCGAGATCCTGGAGCTGAAGAACACCATCAACACGATGGTCGACCAGCTCTCCTCGTTCGCCGAGCAGGTGACCCGGGTGGCCCGGGAAGTGGGTACCGAGGGCCAGCTGGGCGGACAGGCCCGGGTGCGGGACGTCGACGGGACGTGGCGCGACCTCACCGAATCGGTCAACGAGATGGCGGGGAACCTGACGCGTCAGGTGCGTGCCATCGCCGCGGTCGCCACCGCGGTGACCAGGGGCGACCTGAACCTCAAGATCGACGTCGACGCGGCCGGCGAGATCCAGGTGCTGCAGGACAACATCAACACGATGATCGCCAACCTGCGCGACACCACCCTCGCCAACAAGGAGCAGGACTGGCTCAAGGGCAACCTCGCCCGGATCTCCGGCCTGATGCAGGGCCGCCGCGACCTGGACGACGTCGCCTCGCTGATCATGAGCGAGCTGACCCCGGTCGTCTCGGCCCAGCACGGCGCCTTCTTCCTGGCCATGACCACGGGGGACACCGACGAGGTGGGGGTCGACGGGGACGACGACACTTCCTACGAGCTTCGTATGCGGGGGAGTTACGGCTACTCGGCGGGCTCGATGCCGACGTCGTTCCGGCCCGGGGAGACGCTCATCGGGACGGCGGCCGAGGAGAAGCGGACGATCCAGGTGGACAACGTTCCGCCGGGATACCTGAAGATCTCCTCCGGCCTGGGCGAGGCGCCGCCCGCACATGTGATCGTGCTGCCGGTGCTCTTCGAGGGCAAGGTCCTCGGAGTCATCGAGCTCGCCTCGTTCCAGCCGTTCACGCACATCCAGCGCGACTTCCTCAACCAGCTCGCCGAGATGATCGCGACGAGCGTCAACACCATCAGCGTCAACACGAAGACCGAGAAGCTCCTCGAGCAGTCCCAGGAGCTCACCGAGCAGCTGCGCGACCGCTCCCAGGAGCTGGAGAACCGGCAGAAGGCGCTCCAGGCCTCCAACGCCGAACTCGAGGAGAAGGCCGAGCTGCTGGCGCAGCAGAACCGCGACATCGAGGTGAAGAACACCGAGATCGAGGAGGCGCGGCAGGTCCTCGAGGAGCGGGCCGAGCAGCTGGCGGTCTCGATGCGCTACAAGTCCGAGTTCCTGGCCAACATGTCGCACGAGCTGCGTACCCCGCTGAACTCGCTGCTCATCCTGGCCAAGCTGCTCGCCGACAACGCCGAGGGCAACCTGTCGCCGAAGCAGGTGGAGTTCGCCGAGACGATCCACGGGGCGGGGTCCGACCTGCTCCAGTTGATCAACGACATCCTCGACCTGTCCAAGGTCGAGGCGGGGAAAATGGACGTCAGCCCGACCCGGATCGCCCTCGTCCAGCTGGTCGACTACGTCGAGGCGACGTTCCGGCCGCTCACCGCGGAGAAGGGGCTCGACTTCTCCGTACGGGTGTCCCCGGAACTGCCCGCCACCTTGCACACGGACGAACAGCGCCTGCTCCAGGTGTTGCGCAACCTGCTGTCCAACGCGGTGAAGTTCACCGACAGCGGGGCGGTGGAGCTGGTGATCCGGCCGGCCGGCGCGGACGTGCCCGACTCCATCAGGGAGCATCTGCTGGAGGCCGGCTCGTTGCGTGAGGCCGACGGGGACCTGATCGCCTTCTCGGTCACCGACACCGGGATCGGCATCGCGTCCAGCAAGATGCTGGTGATCTTCGAGGCCTTCAAGCAGGCGGACGGCACGACGAGTCGCAAGTACGGCGGCACGGGCCTCGGCCTCTCCATCAGCCGGGAGATCGCCCGGCTGCTGGGCGGTGAGATCCACGCGGCGAGCGAACCGGGACGCGGTTCGACGTTCACGCTGTACCTGCCGCTGCACCCGAGCGAACTGCCGCCCCAGGGATACCCGCAGACAGGGCCCGGCCAGGCGGAGGTTCGCGCGGGCGCCACCGAGGCGCTGCACCTGGAGGCCTCCCGGCGCGGTACGGAGCTGCCGTTGGGTGACCCGGGCAACTCCGCCGGGGTGTTCAGGCGCCGGCGCAAGGCGCTGGGCGCAGCGGCGCAGCGGCCCGCCCCGGCGAACGGCAGGGCGGGAGCGGGACAGGAGGGTGTCACTCCCGAGGAGTGGGTGCAGAGCGTCCCGGAGGAGCAGGAGTCCCGCAGGACGTTCCGCTTCCGCGGGGAGAAGGTGCTGATCGTCGACGACGACATCCGCAACGTCTTCGCCCTCACCAGCGTGCTGGAGCAGCACGGGCTGACGGTGCTGTATGCGGAGAACGGCCGCGAGGGCATCGAAGTCCTGGAGCAGCACGACGATGTGACGATCGTCCTGATGGACATCATGATGCCCGAGATGGACGGATACGCCACGACCACGGCCATCCGCAGGATGCCGCAGTTCGCCGGACTGCCGATCGTGGCGCTGACCGCGAAGGCCATGAAGGGTGATCGCGAGAAGGCGATCGACTGCGGGGCCTCGGACTACGTGACCAAGCCCGTCGACTCCGACCACCTGCTGTCGGTGATGGAGCGCTGGATGAGCGGAGAGTGACCCGGCGGCGCGGGGCCCTCGCGGGTCGCGCGCCTTCCCCGCCCCGGAGGGTGTGAGCGCGCGGATCCGGGGAACCTTCTGGTCCCGCACCGCGTTTGCGCTATGTGCACAGTGACATCGCGGTGACAGGGTGTGGCGACGGGCGGGGTGCGGCTACCATGACCGGCACAAGGACGGACGGCGAAAGGGAGTCGTCCCCTGGGGCGGCCCCCGGTGCGATTCCGGGGCGAGGAGGGCGGGCCATGGTGCAGAAGGCCAAGATCCTCCTGGTCGATGACCGGCCGGAGAATCTGCTGGCGCTGGAGGCCATCCTCTCCGCGCTGGATCAGACACTGGTACGGGCATCGTCAGGGGAGGAAGCGCTCAAAGCGCTGCTCACAGACGATTTCGCAGTCATTCTGCTGGATGTCCAGATGCCTGGGATGGATGGGTTCGAGACGGCTGCGCACATCAAGCGGCGTGAGCGGACCCGCGACATTCCGATCATCTTCCTCACAGCGATCAACCACGGTCCGCATCACACCTTCCGTGGGTACGCGGCGGGTGCGGTGGACTACATCTCGAAGCCGTTCGACCCCTGGGTGCTGCGTGCCAAGGTCTCGGTCTTCGTCGAGCTGTACATGAAGAACTGCCAGCTCCGGGAGCAGGCCGCGCTGCTGCGGCTGCAACTCGAGGGTGGCACGCACCCGGGCGTCGTGGAGAAGGAGCCGGCCGGGCTGCTCGCGGAGCTCTCCGCGCGCCTCGCCGCGGTCGAGGAGCAGGCGGAGGCGCTCTCCAAGCAACTGGACGACGAATCGGCGGACGCCGCGGCCGTCGCCACCGCCGCTCACCTCGAGCGCAAGCTCACCGGGCTGCGCCGCGCACTCGACGCCCTGGAGCCCGGGACGGGCGGATCGGCGTCGGCTCTGCCCTCGCAGCACTGACACCGGCCTCGGCTCCGCCCTCGCGGAGACCGTCCGGCGGCGACTGAGAACGCGTCAGTTTCGTGCCTCGTCACGGCGACACGGTCGGGTGAAGCGGTAGGCACCGTGTCCACCGCCGTAGACACCGGTAACCTCAGTCACATGGCCTCACGTACGTCCGGCAAGGGTTCCCAGGGCACGGCGGGCACCGCGAAGCGTGCCGGTCGTACCCAAGGGCCGGCGAAGAACGCCGCGCCCGCCAGGAAGACCGCCGCGAAGAAGACCGCGCCCGCCAGGAAGGCCACCGCCAGGAAGGCGGTGGCCAAGAAGGCGCCGCCCCGACCTGCGCCGTCCCCCACCGCGGGTGTGTACCGCCTCGTCCGTGCCGTGTGGCTCGGTACGGCCCACGGCGTCGGCGCGCTCTTCCGCTCCATAGGGCGGGGCGCGAAGGGCCTCGACCCGGCGCACCGCAAGGACGGCCTCGCGCTCCTGCTCCTCGGTCTCGCGCTGATCGTGGCGGCCGGCACGTGGTCGCACCTCCAGGGCCCGGTGGGCGACCTGGTCGAAATGCTCGTCACCGGGGCGTTCGGCCGGCTCGACCTGCTCCTGCCGATACTGCTGGGCGCCGTCGCGGTGCGGCTGATCCTCTATCCGGAGAAGCCCGAGGCCAACGGCCGTATCGTCATCGGGCTCTCCGCCCTCGTCGTCGGGGTGCTGGGCCAGGTCCACATCGCCTGCGGATCGCCGGGGCGCGAGGACGGGACCGACGCGATGCAGGACGCGGGCGGTCTGATCGGCTGGGCCGCCTCCAAGCCGCTCATCTTCGCGATGGGCGAGGTCCTCGCCGTGCCGCTCCTTCTGCTGCTGACCGTCTTCGGCCTCCTGGTCGTCACCGCGACCCCGGTCAACGCCATTCCCCAGAGGCTGCGGCAGCTCGGTGTCCGGCTCGGCGTCCTCGCCCCGGTACACGTACCGGGGGAGTACGAGGAGAGCGACGACGAGCGGTACGACGAGCAGTGGCGCGAGGCGCTTCCCGAGCCCACGCGCCGAGCACCGGGCCGTCGCCCGGCGCCCGACGGCGCGTACGGCCCGGATCAGGCCGAGGGGGAGGCCCTGGCCAAGCGGCGCCGTCCGCGGCGGACCTCGGCCCAGCCCGCGATGAACCGTTCGATGGACGCCGTGGACGTGGCGGCGGCCGCCGCCGCCGCGCTCGACGGTGCGGTGCTCAACGGCATGCCGCCCTCGCCGGTGGTCGCCGACCTGACGCAGGGCGTCTTCACCGACCGGGACGGCGAGCGGACGGCCACCCCGGTGCCCGGGGCCAGGTCGGCCGAGACGAGGCCCGCGCCCAGGAGCGGCGCGGGGCAGGACGTGTCGCCCTCCGGCGCCGTGCCCGATCTGACCAAACCCGTCCCCGAGCGTTCCGGGGCGCTGCCCTCCCGGGCCGAGCAGCTCCGGCTCGCCGGCGACATCACCTACTCCCTGCCCTCGCTCGACCTGCTGGAGCGTGGCGGCCCGGGCAAGACGCGCAGCGCCGCCAACGACGCGGTCGTCGCCTCGCTGACCACGGTCTTCACCGAGTTCAAGGTCGATGCGGCCGTCACCGGCTTCACCCGCGGCCCGACGGTCACCCGGTACGAGGTGGAACTCGGTCCGGCCGTCAAGGTCGAGCGCATCACCGCCCTGACCAAGAACATCGCCTACGCCGTCGCCAGCCCGGACGTCCGGATCATCTCCCCCATCCCGGGCAAGTCCGCGGTCGGCATCGAGATCCCCAACTCGGACCGGGAGATGGTCAACCTCGGTGACGTGCTGCGCCTCGCGGACGCGGCAGAGGACGACCACCCGATGCTGGTGGCGCTCGGCAAGAACGTCGAAGGCGGCTACGAGATGGCCAACCTCGCGCACATGCCGCACGTGCTGGTGGCCGGCGCGACCGGTTCCGGCAAGTCGTCCTGCATCAACTGCCTGATCACCTCGATCATGGTGCGGGCGACCCCCGAGGACGTCCGGATGGTGCTCGTCGACCCCAAGCGGGTCGAGCTCACCGCCTACGAAGGCATTCCGCACCTCATCACGCCCATCATCACCAACCCGAAGAAGGCCGCCGAGGCGCTGCAGTGGGTGGTGCGGGAGATGGACCTGCGCTACGACGACCTCGCGGCGTACGGATACCGGCACATCGACGACTTCAACCACGCGGTGCGCAACGGCAAGGCCAAGGCACCCGAGGGCAGCGAGCGGGAGCTGTCCCCGTATCCCTACCTGCTCGTCATCGTCGACGAGCTGGCGGACCTGATGATGGTCGCCCCGCGCGACGTCGAGGACTCCATCGTCCGCATCACCCAGCTGGCGCGCGCGGCCGGGATCCACCTGGTCCTCGCCACTCAGCGCCCCTCGGTCGACGTGGTGACCGGTCTGATCAAGGCCAATGTGCCCTCCCGGCTGGCCTTCGCGACCTCGTCACTGGCTGACAGCCGGGTCATCCTCGATCAGCCGGGTGCCGAGAAGCTCATCGGAAAGGGTGACGGACTGTTCCTGCCGATGGGGGCGAACAAGCCCACCCGTATGCAGGGAGCCTTCGTCACCGAGGACGAGGTCGCGGCAGTCGTCCAGCACTGCAAGGATCAGATGACGCCGGTGTTCCGTGACGACGTGGTGGTCGGCACGAAGCAGAAGAAGGAGATCGACGAGGACATCGGTGACGACCTCGATCTCCTCTGCCAGGCGGCCGAGCTGGTCGTCTCCACGCAGTTCGGCTCCACGTCGATGCTCCAGCGCAAGCTCCGCGTGGGCTTCGCGAAGGCCGGCCGCCTCATGGACCTGATGGAATCGCGCAACATCGTGGGCCCCAGCGAGGGTTCGAAAGCGCGCGACGTCCTGGTCAAGGCGGACGAACTCGACGGGGTGCTGGCCGTCATCCGTGGGGAAACCGCTTCGTAAGAGTTTTACGGGCAACCGTTTCGCCCGGCCGTACGTCAAGTTGAAGAAGGGGGCAGCGGGTGATCCATCCGCTGCTCCGGCCCGTGCCCTGCCCAAGGGGCTGCCCGGCGAACCCGATGGCGTACAAAGTCGTCGCTCCCGGTTGCCCCACCCTTTCGTACCACCCCTAGACTGAACATCCAGCAGGTGGCTCACGCTCGAAAGGCGCCCCCGTGTCCATCGGCAACTCCCCCGAAGACGACCGGCCTTCCATCGGACTCGCGCTTCAGCAGGCACGCATCGCGGCGGGTCTGACGGTCGAGGAAGTCAGCAACTCCACCCGGGTGCGCATGCCCATCGTGCACGCGATCGAGACGGACGACTTCTCCCGCTGCGGCGGCGACGTGTACGCACGCGGTCACATCCGCATGTTCGCGCGCGCCGTCCGGCTCGACCCGGACCCGCTCGTCGCGCAGTACGACGCCGAGCACGGTGGGCGCCCCGCGCCCACCCCCGCGGCGCCGCTGTTCGAGGCGGAACGCATCCGGTCCGACCCCCGTCGGCCCAATTGGACCGCCGCGATGGTGGCGGCGATCGTCGCCGTGGTCGGCTTCGTCGGCTTCACCCTCTTCACCGGCGGCGACGACGACTCGGGCGCGGCCCAGGTGGCCGAGGGCTCGACGCCGGACAGGACCACTCCCACGCCCACGGCCACCAAGCCCGCCGACCCCAAGCCCGTGCCCTCCGACAGCGCCATCGCCGCGGCCCCGCGGGACAAGGTGACGGTGAAGCTGAGCGCCACCGAGCGCAAGAGCTGGATCTCCGCCAAGGACCACAACGGGCGGCTGCTGTTCGACGGGCTGCTGCTCAAGGGCGAGTCCAAGACCTTCCAGGACAAGGAGCGGGTCGACCTCGTCCTCGGCGACGCCGGGGCGGTCGAGCTCTTCGTGAACGGCAAGAAGGTCGACGACCAGTTCGAGCCGGGTCAGGTCGAACGGCTCTCGTACACCAAGGGTGACCCCGAGGTCGGCTGACCTCTCCCTCCCACTCCGCCACACCGGGGACGGGGGCCGACCGGCGACACTGCCGGCCGGCCCCCGTCCTCATTTTCGACCGCTCTCCCCCGGCCGTTCGGTCACAGCCTGTAGCGGTGAACCCTGCACGGCAGGGCGGGTGCCGGGACAAAGTAGTCTTGAGCCCATGCCCGAACGCCGTACCGTCGCCCTTGTCACTCTTGGCTGCGCCCGTAACGAGGTGGACTCGGAGGAGCTCGCAGGCCGCTTGGCAGCGGACGGCTGGGAGCTCGTCGAGAACGCCACCGACGCGGATGTCGCCGTCGTCAACACCTGTGGCTTCGTCGAGGCCGCCAAAAAGGACTCCGTCGACGCCCTGCTGGAAGCCAACGATCTCAAGGATCACGGCAGAACCCAGGCCGTCGTGGCCGTCGGCTGCATGGCCGAGCGCTACGGCAAGGACCTCGCCGAGGCTCTGCCGGAAGCGGACGGAGTGCTCGGCTTCGACGACTACGCCGACATCTCCGACCGCCTGCAGACCATCCTCAACGGCGGCATCCACGCCTCCCACACCCCGCGTGACCGGCGCAAGCTGCTCCCGATCAGCCCGGCCGCGCGGCAGGACGCCGCCGTCGCGCTGCCCGGGCACGCCCAGGACGTCGCCCCGGCCCCCGCCGACCTGCCGGAAGGCGTCGCGCCGCTCTCCGGGCCGCGGGCACCGCTGCGCCGCAGGCTGGGCACCAGCCCGGTCGCCTCGGTGAAGCTCGCCTCCGGCTGCGACCGCCGCTGCTCCTTCTGCGCCATCCCGTCCTTCCGCGGCTCGTTCATCTCCCGGCGCCCCTCCGACGTCCTGGGGGAGACCCGCTGGCTCGCGGAGCAGGGGGTCAAGGAGGTGATGCTGGTCTCCGAGAACAACACGTCCTACGGCAAGGACCTCGGTGACATCAGGCTCCTCGAGACCCTGCTGCCCGAGCTCGCCGACGTCGACGGCATCGAGCGGATCCGCGTCAGCTACCTGCAGCCCGCGGAGATGCGCCCGGGCCTGATCGACGTCCTCACCTCGACGCCGAAGGTCGCCCCCTACTTCGACCTGTCCTTCCAGCACTCCGCCCCCGGGGTGCTCCGTGCGATGCGCCGGTTCGGCGACACGGACCGGTTCCTCGAGCTGCTGGACACGATCCGCAGCAAGGCGCCGCAGGCCGGCGCCCGGTCGAACTTCATCGTGGGGTTCCCGGGCGAGACGGAGGCCGACCTCGCGGAGCTGGAACGCTTCCTCACCGGAGCGCGCCTGGACGCCATCGGGGTCTTCGGGTACTCCGACGAGGAGGGCACCGAGGCCGTCGGTTACGAGAACAAGCTGGACGCCGACGTCATCGCCGAACGCCTCGCCCACATCTCGCAGCTCGCGGAGGAGCTGACCTCTCAGCGCGCCGAGGAGAGGGTCGGAGAGACCCTGCAGGTCCTGGTGGAGTCCGTGGAGTCCGAGGAGGACGGGCCGGTCGCGGTGGGCCGCGCGGCCCACCAGGCGCCGGAAACGGATGGGCAGGTCGTCTTCACCACACGCGAGGGGCTCGTGCCGGGCCGTATGGTCGAGGCTAAGGCAGTGGGCACCGAGGGAGTGGACCTCGTGGCCGAACACCACGAGCTTGCGGAGGCAGCCAGATGACGGGAGCCCCGGCATCCGCGGCAGGCGGCTCCGGCTCGACGCCGGCGCCCCGCGGCGGCAAGCTGGGTGCGTCGGCCGTCAACCAGGCCGGCCTGTGGAACATCGCCAACATCCTCACGATGGTGCGGCTGCTGCTCGTCCCCGGGTTCGTCATGCTGCTCCTGCACGACGGCGGATACGACCCGGTGTGGCGCTCTTTCGCCTGGGCGGCCTTCGCCGTCGCGATGATCACGGATCTCTTCGACGGGCATCTCGCCCGCGCCTACAACCTGGTCACGGACTTCGGGAAGATCGCCGACCCGATCGCCGACAAGGCGATCATGGGTGCGGCACTGATCTGCCTGTCCTTGCTGGGCGATCTGCCGTGGTGGATCACCGGCGTGATCCTCTTCCGGGAACTCGGCATCACGCTCATGCGGTTCTGGGTCATCCGCCATGCGGTGATTCCGGCCAGCCGCGGCGGGAAGCTGAAGACACTGGCTCAGGGCACGGCCGTCGGAATGTACGTCCTGGCACTGACGGGACCGCTGGCGACCTTGCGCTTCTGGATGATGATGGCCGCCGTGGTGCTGACGGTCGTGACGGGGCTCGACTACGTGCGCCAGGCCGTGGTGCTGCGCCGCAAGGGGCTCGCAGCCGACCGGGCGGCGGCCCTGGAGGCGGTCACGGCGGCAGCGGACGCCGACGGCGCCGGGACGGACGGCAGGCGGCATGACGGGGGCCGCCGCCCGAGTGGCGGTGTCGAGGAGCGCGTTGCGGGCGCCAGGGGCGCGGCGGAGGCCGAGCGGTGACGTCCGAGGCGGCCTTGGTGCTGCGACTGCTTCAGGAGCGTGGTGAGACGCTCGCCGTCGCCGAGTCCCTGACCGGCGGCCTGGTGGCCGCGGAGCTGACCTCGGTGCCCGGCGCCTCGCAATCCTTCCGGGGGTCCGTGACGGCGTACGCGACGCCCCTGAAGCAGCAGGTGCTGGGTGTCGACGGAGCGCTTCTCGCCGAGCGCGGCGCGGTGGACCCCGATGTGGCCGGCGCGATGGCCGCAGGGGTGCGGGAGGTGCTGGGCGCGGACTGGGGGGTGTCGACCACGGGCGTCGCGGGCCCCGAACCACAGGACGGACAGCCCGTGGGGACGGTCTACGTGGCCGTTTCGGGACCCGGCGGCATACAGAAAGTCGCCGGGTTGAGGTTGAACGGCGGGCGGGCGGACATCCGTAGAGAGAGTGTACGGAGCGTGCTCGAGCTGCTCTCCGGCGAACTCGGCGAAAATGCGAGGGCACAGGATACGGAACAGAACGGGGGGAATTGATGTTTGCAGCCCTGAGTGAACACGACATCGCTCCCCGCACGGCCGCAGCGCGAGGCGGTACGGTGGGGCGTGAAGGATGCGGCTACGCGGTCCGAGGAGGGAGCCACCGATGATCCTGCTCCGTCGCCTGCTTGGTGACGTGCTGCGTCGGCAGCGCCAGCGCCAAGGCCGTACTCTGCGCGAAGTCTCCTCGTCCGCCCGAGTCTCGCTCGGCTATCTTTCCGAGGTGGAGCGGGGGCAGAAGGAGGCATCCTCCGAGCTGCTCTCCGCCATTTGCGACGCGCTTGACGTACGGATGTCCGAGCTCATGCGTGAAGTGAGCGATGAACTGTCGCTGGCCGAGCTGGCCGAGTCGGCAGCAGCCAGTGACCCGGTGTCTGTACCGGTACGCCCAATGCTCAATTCTGTCTCTGTGACGTCGGTGGCAGGTGTACCGACGGGACGGGTGACCATCAAGGCGCCCGCGGAGGCGGTGGATGTCGTCGCCGCCTGACCTGCGTGGTCCGTGGTGAACGGAAGCCCCGGCCGGCCCCACAAGGGGTCGGCCGGGGCTTCCGGCTTTTGTGTGTGCGGCGCGGGTTGCCGGGCAGGTGCGTAGTGAGGCCGGGGGGCCGCCCCGTATCGAGGCAGTCGCCCGCATGACTGTTTTGAGTCATATGTGCCATCGTGGACGGGTGGTATGCCGAACAGCTACCTGATCGGAGAAGTGCATGTCTGTCGTGAAGAGCCCGCTGACCGAGGACGACCGCAAGGTTGTCGGAGACGCACTGCAAGGTGCTCTGGTCGACCTGATCGACCTTTCCCTCGTGGCGAAGCAGGTCCACTGGAACGTCGTCGGTCCGCGCTTCCGGTCCGTCCATCTCCAGCTCGACGAGGTCGTGGACACGGCGCGACAGCACTCGGACACGGTCGCGGAGAGGGCTTCGGCGGTCGGTGTCAACCCGGACGGGCGGACCCGGACCCTCTCGCGGACCACGGCCATCGATTCCGTGCCCGACGGCTGGATCAAGGACGGGGATGCGGTGAAGGTACTGGTGGACGCCCTGCGTGTGGTGATCGACCGGATGCGGGAGCGGATCGATGCGACCGCGGACCCGGATCCCGTCAGCCAGGACATCCTGATCACCCTGACAGCCGATCTTGAGAAGCACGCGTGGATGTTCCAGGCGGAGAGTGCTTGAGAGGGGCCGGAACACCCCCGCGGTGTCCTGCACCGAGTGCCCGCCGACGAGTGAGGAGCGCGACATGAGTGACGACAAGGCCATGGACAAGATGAAGGGCAAGGCCAAGGAGGCGACGGGGAAGCTCACGGGCGACCGCCGCAAGGAGACCGAGGGCAAGACCGACCAGGCGAAGGCCAAGGCCGGCGGCGCCCTCGACGATGCAGGTGAGCGCGCCAAGGGCATGAAGGACTCCATGTCCGACAAGGACCGCCGCTGACCTCGAGTCCCACGCAGGGCGCCTGGCAGGCGCCGATGTGCCCTCGCCGATCCGTTCGGCGGGGGCACAGGCGCGTGAGGGCGGGATGCAGGCGGCGCGGGTCCGGGAGAAACTGCCTGGAAGGGCTGTGGTCCACCTGTCCCGCACGCGGCCCAGGAGAGCGCGTACCGCCGTCCTCTGCGCGCCGCGTACGCCGATGGTGCACCGGTGCGCCCTCCCCGCAGGAGAGCGAGCCGTACTAGCGTCGGCCGAAGGAGGCAGCCATGGTGCGGCGATGGGTGCCGGCGCTCGTCCTCGGTGGCGCGTGGTGGTGGGCGGTGCTGCGCATGCTGCTCGAGCCGGAGCACGCGGGACTGGTCGAGGGCGCGGTGGCGGCGGGTGGGTGGGGGTTGAGCCTGCTGCCCGTGCACGTGGTGGCGGCCGTGCGGCCCGCGGGCGAACCGGAGGAGGCCACCGGTGCCGCCGGGCCGGAGCGCCCCCTGCCGTAGACCGGCGGTGCAGCTCGCTGTACGGCCCCGGGCTCAGCCGGTGGGGCCGGACTGGCAGTGCGGACACCAGTAGGTGGGCCGGGTGTCCTGGTCCGCCTTGCGGATCGGTGTGCGACAGCGCAGGCAGGGGCGGCCCGCCCGGGCGTAGACGAAGAGCGGCTCGCGGGCGCGCGGATGGGGCAGGGCGGCTGTGGGGCCGCCGGTGGTGGTCCGCGTGGGACGGTCACGATTGGCTTCCAGTAGGTGCTTGGCCACGGTGACCATGCGCGAGACGATCGGCAGGGGCAGCTCGCCCACCGGTGTCCAGGGTGTGACGCGCGCCAGGAAGCAGAGCTCGCACTTGTAGACATTGCCGATCCCGGCCAGGTTCCGCTGGTCCAGGAGAGCCTCACCGACGGAGCGCGCCGGACCGGTGAGCAGGTTGCGCAGCGCGGCCTCGGGGTCCCAGTCCGGGCCGAGCAGATCGGGGCCCAGATGCCCGACGACGTTCGCCTCGTCCCTGGTACGCAGCAGTTCGAGCACGGGCAGGCGGTATCCGACGGCGGTGTGGTCCGCGGTGGCGAGGATCGCCCGGATCTGGTGGGCCGGACCGCCGCGCCAGCGCTCGCCCGGAGCGTAGATGCGCCACGCGCCGTCCATCCGCAGATGGCTGTGCAGGGTGAGCCCGTCCTCGACGCGTGTGAGCAGGTGTTTGCCGCGCGCGGTGACGTCCAGGACCCTCCGCCCCGTCAGGTCGGCCGTGGCGAACCGGGGGACCCGCAGATCCGAACGCGTCAGGACGTGGCCGGCGAGTGCGGTGTCGAGACGCTTGGCGGTCTGCTTGACCGTGTCACCTTCGGGCATGCCTCCATCATGCGCGGGCCGGGGCGTCGGCGGGAGAGCCGGGCTCCCGCGCCGACGCCGGCCTCACGCGCGCAGCCGAAGCCCTCGCGGGGTGGCGAGGAATCCCGCCTCCTCCAAGGTGCGGCCCAGCGGGGAGGTGAGGGAGGAGGCGCCGTTCGTGCGCTCCACCGTGACCGTACCGAGCGCCCCCGCACGTGCCGCCGACGCGAGCGCCTCGGCAGCCGCCCGGAGCGCCGGATCGGCCGGTTCGGTGGGCCACGCGAGCAGTGTCTTGCCGCCGCGCTCCATGTAGAGCGTGAGTTCGCCGTCGACGAGGACCACCAGCGCCCCCGCCTTGCGGCCCGGCTTGTGTCCGGCCCCGTCGGGCGACTCGGGCCAGGGCAGCGCCGCACCGTAGGCATTGGCCGGATCGGCCGCGGCGAGGACGAGGGCGCGGGGAGTCGCGCCGGGGTCCGTACGGTCGCGGGCGGTGGACACGGCCCTGAGCCGGTCCACGGCGCCGTCCATCGCGAACTGCGCCGCACCCAGGCCTTCGACGACATATCCGCGGCGGGCCTGCCCGCTGTCCTCGAACGCGGCCAGGACGCGGTACGTCGCGGAGAACCCGCCCTCCACCCCTTCGGCCTGCACGGCGCCGCGCGTCACCACACCGTGGCGGTCCAGGAGCGTGCGGGCGAGGGCGTGTGCGCGGTGGGTGGGTTCGGGCTCGGCAGGGGGCAGAAGGGACCAGCGGCCCGAGACGGTCGGAGGGCCGGTCCGGGACGCGGGGCGGGCGGCCGCGGTCAACGACCCGTAACGGCCGCGTGGCACGCTGCGCTTGGCGCGGTGGGCGGTGGAGCCCGCCGTGCGCCCCGAGCCGAGCAGCGAGCGCAGCGGTGCCAGGGTGTCGTTGGTGAGCCGGCCGGACCAGACCAGGTCCCAGAGGGCGTCGGCCAGCTGCGGGTCTGCGCAGTCGGGGTGGGTGGTGGCGCGTACCTGATCGGCGATCTGGCGGAAGAAGAGGCCGTATCCGCCGGAAAGCGTCGTGAGGACCGACTCGTGCAGCGCGGTCAGCTCCAGCGGACGGGGCGGCGGCAGCAGGAGAGGGGCACTGTCGGCGAGGTAGAGGGAGAGCCAGCCGTCCTTTCCGGGGAGCGCGCCCGACCCGGCCCAGACCACCTCACCGGTGGTGGTGAGCTCGTCTAGCATGGCGGGGGTGTACCCCGCGACGCGGCTCGGCAGGATCAGCTTCTCCAGAGCCGAAGCGGGGACCGGGGCGCCCTGCAACTGCTCGATGGCACGGGCCAGCCCGTCGATCCCGCGCAGGCTGTTGCCGCCGAGGTGCTGCCACTGGGGGAGGAAGCCGGCCAGGGCGGCCGGTGGGACCGGCTCCAGCTCCTGGCGGAGCGCGGCCAGCGAACGCCGGCGCAGCCGGCGCAGGACCGTGGCGTCGCACCACTCCTGGCCGATGCCCGCCGGGTGGAACTCGCCCTGGACGACGCGTCCCGACGCGGCCAGGCGCTGCAGTGCCCCCTCGGTGACGGCGGTGCCGAGGCCGAAGCGGCCGGCCGCCTGCGTGGTGGTGAACGGGCCGTGGGTACGGGCATGACGGGCCAGGAGGTCGCCGAGTGGATCCTTCACCGGTTCGGTGAACGCCTCGGGCACACCCACGGGCAGTGCCGTCCCGAGCGCGTCCCGCAGCCGGCCCGCGTCCTCGATCGCCGCCCAGTGCGGGGATCCGCCGATGCGTACCTGGATGGCCCGCCGGGCCGTGGCCAGCTCGGGAGCCCAGTGCGGCTCGGCGGCGCGCTCGGCCAGTTCGGCGTCCGTCAGGGGGCCGAGGACGCGCAGCAGGTCGGCGACTCCCTCGACGTCCTTGATCTTCCTGTCGTCGGTCAGCCACTGGAGCTCACGTTCGAGTTCGCCCAGTACATCGGCGTCGAGCAGCTCGCGCAGCTCCGCCTGGCCCAGCAGTTCGGCCAGGAGGTGGGAGTCGAGCGAGAGCGCGGCGGCCCGCCGCTCGGCGAGCGGGGAGTCGCCCTCGTACAGGAACTGCGCGACGTAGCCGAAGAGGAGCGAACGCGCGAACGGCGAGGGCTCGGGAGTGGTCACCTCCACCAGGCGGACCCGGCGGGCTTCCAGATCACCCATCAGTTCCGTGAGGCCCGGGACGTCGAATACGTCCTGGAGGCACTCGCGGACCGCTTCCAGGACGATCGGGAACGAGCCGAACTCGGAGGCCACCTGCAGCAGCTGGGACGCGCGCTGGCGCTGCTGCCACAGAGGGGTGCGCTTGCCGGGGCTGCGCCGGGGCAGCAGCAGGGCGCGCGCCGCGCATTCGCGGAAACGGGAGGCGAACAGGGCGGAGCCGCCCACCTGTTCGGTGACGATCTGGGCGATCTCGCCCTTGTCGAAGACGACGTCGGTCGCCCCCACGGGCGGCTGTTCGCCGTCGAACCCGCCGCCGGGGAACCCTGCGCCGGCGGACGCACCGCCCGCTCCACCGCCGGCCGACGCGCCGCCCGTCCCACTGCCGGGACCCGTCTGGGCGGGATCGAAGTCGAAGAGGTCCAGGCCCATGAGGTCGGCGTCGGGCAGCCGCAGGACGATGCCGTCGTCCGCATGCATGACCTGGGCGTCCATGCCGTACCGCTCGCCGAGCCGTGCCGCCAGCGCGAGTGCCCACGGGGCATGCACCTGGGCGCCGAACGGCGAATGCACCACGACCCGCCAGTCACCCAGCTCGTCCCGGAATCTCTCGACGAGAACGGTCCGGTCGTCGGGGACGTGTCCGCATGCCCGGCGCTGCTCGTCCAGGTAGGACAGGATGTTGTCCGCCGCCCAGGCGTCGAGCCCGGCCGCGAGCAGCCGGAGGCGGGCGTCCTCGGCGGACAGCCCGCCGATCTCCCGCAGGAACGCACCCAGGGCGCGTCCCAGCTCCAGCGGGCGGCCCAGCTGGTCGCCCTTCCAGAACGGCAGCCGGCCCGGTACGCCCGGGGCGGGCGAGACCAGGACCCGGTCCCGGGTGATGTCCTCGATGCGCCAGGACGTGGTGCCCAGTGTGAAGACGTCGCCGACGCGGGACTCGTACACCATCTCCTCGTCCAGCTCGCCGACGCGGCCGCCCCCCTTCTTCGGGTCGGCCCCGGCCAGGAAGACGCCGAAGAGTCCGCGGTCGGGGATGGTGCCGCCCGAGGTGACGGCGAGCCGCTGGGCGCCGGGGCGGCCCGTGACCGTGCCGGCGACGCGGTCCCACACGACCCGCGGGCGCAGCTCCGCGAAGGCATCGGACGGGTAGCGTCCGGCGAGCATGTCGAGCACGGCGGTGAAGGCGGACTCGGGCAGCGAGGCGAACGGGGCGGCGCGGCGGGCGAGGGCCAGGAGGTCGTCGGCCTGCCAGCTGTCGAGCGCCACCATGGCGACGATCTGCTGGGCGAGCACGTCCAGGGGGTTGGACGGGATCCGCAGCGCCTCGATGGCCCCTTGGCGCATCCGTTCGGTGACGACGGCGGCCTGTACGAGGTCGCCGCGGTACTTGGGGAAGACGACTCCGGTGGACACGGCGCCGACCTGGTGTCCCGCGCGGCCCACCCGCTGGAGTCCCGAGGCGACGGACGGCGGGGACTCGACCTGGATCACCAGGTCGACCGCGCCCATGTCGATGCCCAGCTCGAGACTCGAGGTGGCGACCACGGCGGGCAGCCGGCCCGCCTTGAGGTCCTCCTCGACCTGGGAGCGCTGCTCCTTGGACACCGAGCCGTGGTGGGCCCGGGCGAGCACCGGGGGCGCCCCTTTGGCCGCCCCGGACTGCGCCATGACCTCGGCGGGGGAATGAGCCTCGGGAAGGGCTCCCACGGACGCCTTGTCGTCGAACGCGGTGCCGGTCGCCCGCTCGTAGGCGATCTCGTTGAGCCGGTTGCACAGGCGCTCGGCCAGGCGCCGCGAATTGGCGAAGACGATCGTGGAGCGGTGCGACTGGACGAGATCGGCGATCCGCTCCTCGACGTGCGGCCAGATGGACGGCTTCTCCGCCTGCTCCGCCCCGCCGTCGGTCGCGGGCGAGCCGCCCAGTTCCCCCAGGTCCTCCACCGGGACGACGACGGACAGGTCGAACTCCTTGGCCGAAGGAGGCTGGACGATCTCCACCTTCCGCTGCGGCGACAGAAATCGCGCCACCTCGTCGACCGGGCGGACCGTCGCCGACAGCCCGATACGGCGGGCAGGGCGGGCCAGCAGTTCGTCCAGCCGCTCCAACGACACGGCGAGGTGCGCGCCACGCTTCGTGCCGGCCACGGCATGCACCTCGTCCAGGATCACCGTCTCGATCCCGGCGAGTGCCTCCCGGGCCGAAGAGGTGAGCATCAGGAACAGTGACTCGGGAGTGGTGATCAGGATGTCCGGGGGCCTGGTCGCCATCGCACGGCGCTCGGCCGGAGGGGTGTCGCCCGAACGGATCCCCACCCGCACCTCCGGCTCGGGCAGACCCAGGCGCACCGACTCCTGGCGGATCCCGATCAGGGGGGAGCGCAGGTTGCGCTCCACGTCGACCGCCAGCGCCTTCATCGGAGACACGTACAGCACGCGGCAGCGCTTCTTCGCCTCGGCGGGCGGCGGCTCGGCTGCCAGCCGGTCCAGCGAGGCGAGGAAGGCGGCGAGCGTCTTGCCCGAACCGGTGGGCGCGACGACCAGTACGTCCGAGCCCTCGCCGATGGCCCGCCAGGCACCCTCCTGTGCCGCCGTGGGCGCGTCGAAGGCGCCCGCGAACCAGCTGCGGGTCGCGGGCGAGAACGAGTCGAGTGCGGAACCGGCCATGCCACCCATCGTGCACCCCGGCACTGACAACGGCCGTTGCGCACGCCTCCCGGCGTGCTCACCGCGTGCCCCCGCCGACAGGACCGAACGGCATACCGCTGCCCCGGACCTGCGAGAATGCCGCCATGGCGGCAGCGGGCGCGACAGGGGAGTGGGCGAGGCACTGGCAGCCCGACGCACTGCCCGGCCTCGATCTGCTGCGTGCCCGGTACGTACGCCACACCTTCCCCCGGCACAGCCACGAGGGCTACGTCCTCGCCGCCGTCACCCGCGGAGTCGAGACGATCGGCCTTCCCCACGACACCGTGCACGCCGGCCCCGGCAGCGTCGTCATGATCAATCCGGAAGTGGCGCACACCGCCCGGGCAGGAGTGCCCGAAGGCTGGGTCTACGCCACGCTCTACCCCTCGGCCCAGGTCGTCAACGACATCGCGGCCGAGCTCACGAGCCTGCGCGGCACCGTCGGCTTCACCGAGACGAGCGTCATCGATCCACCGACCGCCCGGTTGATCACCGAGGTGCACCGGGCCGCCGAGGAGGGCAACGCCCTGGCGGCCGACACCGTGCTGCGCGCCACGGTCGCCCGGCTGCTCGGCCGCCACGGCAGGGCGGCGCCGTTGCCCATACGTACGCCCCACTCCGCAGGAGCCTCCGGGGCGGCCCTCGCACGCGCCGCGCTGGAGGAGCGGATGCAGCGGCCGCCCACCCTGGAGAGCCTGGCGGCGGAGGTCGGCACCAGTTCGTTCGCCCTGCTGCGGGCCTTCAGGAAGCAGTACGGCATGCCCCCGCACACCTGGCTCACGGACGCCCGGGTGCGCCGCGCACGCCGCATGCTCGAGGCGGGGGCCGCGCCGGCCGAGGCCGCCACCGCGGTCGGCTTCACCGACCAGGCCCATCTCAACCGCCACTTCACCCGGATCGTGGGAGTGCCCCCGGGCGCCTACCGGCGGGAGCGCGCAAGAACGTACAAGACCGGCCCGGACGCCTCCCCGTAACGTGCCTGACGTGGCAGAACGAACAACACCTCCTCAGGGTGCCGGAGCCTCCGGCACCGCGGCCGGCGCCCCGCGCACGGCCGGCGCGAAACCGGACGCGGCCGTCGTCCGGGACGCACTCGGCGTGGGCATGGCCGTCGGTCTCTCCGGATTCGCCTTCGGGGTCACCTCGGCGGGCTCCGGGCTCACCCTCCTGCAGACCTGCCTGCTCAGCCTGCTCGTCTTCACCGGCGCCTCGCAGTTCGCACTGGTGGGCGCGCTGGCAGCGGGTGGCAACCCGTACACCGCGGCGGCCGGCGCCTTCTTCCTGGGCGTCCGCAACGCCTTCTACGGGCTGCGGCTGTCGCAGCTGCTGTCCCTGCCACGCGCGCTGCGGCCCCTCGCCGCCCAATGGGTCATCGACGAGACGACCGCGGTCACGCTCGCCCAGCCCACCCGGCGCGCCGCCCGCATCGGTTTCACGGTCACGGGGCTCACCCTCTACACCCTGTGGAACCTGACCACCCTGGTGGGCGCGCTGGGCGCCGAAGCGCTCGGCGACACCGACGCCTGGGGTCTCGACGCGGCGAGTCCCGCGGTGTTCCTCGCCCTGCTCGCACCGATGCTGAAGACCACCACGGAACGCGCCACGGCCGGACTGGCCGTCCTGTTGGCCCTGGGGCTGCTGCCGGTGCTGCCGGCAGGTGTGCCGGTCCTCGTGTCCGCGTCTGCCGCACCCGTCGTCCTCTTCCTGCTGGGGCGCGGGAAGCGGGGCCCGGACGAGACCGCCACCGACGGCACCGAGAACACCCGGGAGAGCCGATGAACATCTGGATCGCCATCGCGCTCACCGCGGCCGGTTGCTACCTCGCCAAGCTCCTGGGGCTCCTGGTGCCCGCCGGTCTGCTGGAGCGGCCGCTCGCACAGCGGCTGGCAGCACTCCTCCCGGTCGCGCTGCTCGCGGCCCTCACGGCCCAGCAGACGTTCGGGGACGGGCAGCAGGTGGTGCTGGACGCACGAGCGGCCGGGCTCGGGGCGGCGGCGGTCGCCCTGGTCCTGCGGGCCCCGTTCCTCGTCGTGGTCGGTGCGGCCGTCGTGGTCACCGCGGGCGTACGCGCCCTGGCGTAGCGCATACGGCGCCGCCGGTTCAGCCGGGGCCGTGCCCGTACGCACGCAGTGTCTGCAGCGCCTTGAGCGTCACGATCGGGCGCCCTTCCAGGGCCGTTCCGGGAGCCCACTGCCGCCAGGTGACCGGCCAGCCGCCGTCCTCCTCCTGCTCGGCCGCCAAGTGCTCCAGGGAGCTCGCCATCTCGCCGTCGCTGAACCACCGGCGTGCCAGCGACCCGGGTGTCCGGGCGTAGTCGTGCGGGAAGTGGTGTTCCCCCGGCGCGTAACCGGGCGCCACCGGGTGGTCCGGGCGCCGCAGCGGGTCCAGGACCACCAGGCGCCGCTCCCGTACCAGGTGGCCCAGCCGGTCGGCAGCGGCCTCGGCCCGCCCACGGTCGGGGACGCCGTCCAGGAAGGCGACGGCCGCCTCGATCTCGTACGGGTGCGACTGCTCCAGCGCGTCGACTGCGGCCCAGCAGAAGTCGGTCGCCCGGAAGAGCCAGGCGTGCCACACCTGGTTGCGGTGCAGGAGCCCCACGACCGGGCCCGTGGCCAGCAGTTCGGCGGGCGGGTCGTCGACGACGGGGATGAACGGGGCGGCGGGGTAGCCGCGCTGCGAGGGGAGCAGGGCGGGCAGGGCGCCCTCCCTGGTCGACACATCCGTCAGGTAGCGGCAGATCCGCTCCACCCCCAGACCACGGCAACGGCCGATCGAGTCGAGAACCTTCAGCGCGTGGGCGACGTGCAGCGGCTGGCTCACGGGTCCGCGCAGATCGGGTTCGAGCGCGTGACCGTAGCCGCCGTCCTCGTTCAGATAGGCCGCGAGCGCGGTCTCGACGGCGTCCGCGCTCCCGCCCAGGAAGAGGTGGGCGAACCGACGCTGCTCGAGGACGCGTGCGGTGAGCCAGACGAACTGTTCGGCACGGGCGAGAG
Source organism: Streptomyces sp. B1I3 (assembly GCF_030816615.1). Taxonomy (NCBI): domain Bacteria; kingdom Bacillati; phylum Actinomycetota; class Actinomycetes; order Kitasatosporales; family Streptomycetaceae; genus Streptomyces; species Streptomyces sp. B1I3. The sequence goes on along the minus strand of NZ_JAUSYD010000001.1, from coordinate 2,275,567 downwards.
GATCTTCTCCGGTTCCAGCCATGGACCGACCGTAGAGGGGAAGAACCGCCGGCATGGTCCTCCCGGTCCGGCTGCACCCCCAGGAGCGGGATACTGAAGTCATGCGGTTGACGATTTTCTGGGAGCGGATGGCGGACCACTTCGGTGAGACGTACGCGGATTCCTTCGCACGCGACCATGTGATGGCCGAACTCGGCGGTCGCACGGTGCGGGAGGCCCTGGCCGCGGGATGGGAGACGAAGGACGTCTGGCGGGCGGTCTGCTCCGCGGTGGGCGTTCCCGCGGACAAACGCTGACCCCAGGTGAGCGAGACTTGCCCCGTGGCACCGACAGACGAGACCGCCCAGACACAGCCGTCCACCCCTCCGCCCGTCCCGCCGGCCGCGCCACCGAATCCGCCGTCCGGCAACGGTCCGGTCCGCATGCCCGGCTGGCTGCCTCGCGCGATGGTCCTGGCCCTGGCGCTCTACGGGTGCTTCCGGCTGGGCAGCTGGGCGTTCGACCAGCTCATCGGGCTGCTGACCAACATCCTCATCGCCTTCTTCCTGGCGCTCGCGATCGAGCCGGCGGTCAGCCGCATGGCCGGCCGCGGAATGCGGCGCGGACTCGCGACCTTCCTGGTCTCCCTCGGGGTGCTGATCGCGGGGGTGGGCTTCGTCGTCCTGCTCGGCTCGATGCTCGCGGGACAGATCGTCAACATGGTCGACGACTTCCCCCAGTACCTCGACTCGGTGATCAAGTGGGTCAACCAGACCTTCCACACGAAACTGTCCCGGGTCCAGGTGCAGGACAGCGTGCTGCACTCCGACTGGCTCCAGAGATACGTCCAGAACAGTGCGACCGGGGTCCTCGACGTCTCCACCACGGTGCTCGGCGGACTGTTCCGGCTGCTCACGATCTTCCTGTTCTCGTTCTACTTCGCGGCGGACGGTCCCCGGCTGCGGCGTGCGCTGTGCTCCGTCATGCCCCCCGCCCGGCAGGGCGAGGTCCTGCGCGCCTGGGAGATCGCGGTGGACAAGACGGGTGGCTACCTCTACTCGCGCGGACTGATGGCGCTGATCTCAGGGGTGGCGCACTACATCCTGCTGGTCGTCCTCGATGTGCCCTACGCGCCGGCGCTCGCGGTCTGGGTCGGCCTCGTCTCGCAGTTCATCCCCACGATCGGTACGTACCTGGCCGGTGCGCTGCCCATGCTGATCGCCTTCACCGTCAACCCCTGGTACGCGTTGTGGGTGCTCGGGTTCGTCGTCGTGTACCAGCAGTTCGAGAACTACGTGCTGCAGCCGAAGCTCACCTCCAAGACGGTCGACATCCATCCCGCGGTGGCCTTCGGATCGGTGGTGGCGGGGACCGCGCTGATGGGTGCCGTCGGCGCGCTCATCGCCATTCCGGCCGTCGCGACGCTCCAGGCGTTCCTCGGCGCGTATGTGAGGCGCTACGAGGTGACGGACGACCCGCGGGTGCACGGCGACCACCGCTCGCGCCGCGGCGAGCCGGTCCTGTCACGGATCCGCCGCGCGGTCGGGCGCGTCCGCGGAAGGTGAGGACGGGGCGGCCTCGACGACGACCAGACCGCCCGGCGTCCCGATGAGGAGCGGGATCGCGTAACGGCCGGTGATCGCGTGCGTGTCGACGGCCGGGCACGGTGCGTGGGACCGGCGTCCAGTGACGATCTCCGAACGGTCCTGCTTCACCCGATCTCGATCTCAATCTCGGCCTTGGCGCACGCTCGCGCCTGCCGCGCCTGCCGCGCCTGCCGCGCCTGCCGCGCCTGCCGCGCCTGCCGCGCCTGCCGCGCCTGGCTGCGAGGCGACGCCCCGGCCGGTGCGGCGGGTGCCTCCGGTGACAAGAGCGACCTTTCCCTGCGGATCGTATGAACGTGTCTCCATATGGTCGGAACGTAACATGGTGTACATCGCAGCTAACTGATCCGGGTGCCCCCGGCTGTCATGGGGCCGCCGCCTTCGCGCGGGGTGGTCGGTCATGGCCGGCAAGGCGGCTCGCAGTCCACTGTGGGGTCGTCCGGTGGGGGAGGTGTGGGAGCGCGGCAGGTCAGCGTGGTGCGCTTGACACTAAAATCGAACATCCATTCATATGGGATTCCGGCCGGGGATTCCCGGGCTCGGCCGTGGAGTTGTCCACAGGCCGGGAGGACGTCGAGGCCCATTGTCAGTGGCAGGGGTTAGCGTCTGTCACGTGAAGCGATCGACTCAAGCAAATCGGGTGGAACCCATGGCAGGAACCGACCGCGAGAAGGCGTTGGACGCCGCGCTCGCACAGATTGAACGGCAATTCGGCAAGGGCGCGGTGATGCGCCTCGGTGAGCGGCCGAACGAGCCGATCGAGGTGATCCCCACCGGATCGACCGCGCTCGACGTCGCGCTCGGCGTCGGCGGTCTGCCGCGCGGCCGCGTGGTGGAGGTGTACGGGCCGGAGTCCTCCGGCAAGACGACGCTGACGCTGCACGCCGTGGCGAACGCGCAGAAGCTCGGTGGCTCGGTGGCGTTCATCGACGCGGAGCACGCTCTGGACCCGGAGTACGCGAAGAAGCTCGGCGTCGACATCGACAACCTCATCCTCTCGCAGCCGGACAACGGCGAGCAGGCACTGGAGATCGTGGACATGCTGGTCCGCTCCGGTGCGCTGGATCTGATCGTCATCGACTCCGTCGCGGCCCTGGTGCCCCGTGCCGAGATCGAGGGTGAGATGGGTGACTCGCACGTCGGTCTGCAGGCCCGTCTCATGAGCCAGGCGCTCCGCAAGATCACCAGTGCGCTCAACCAGTCCAAGACCACCGCGATCTTCATCAACCAGCTCCGCGAGAAGATCGGCGTGATGTTCGGTTCGCCGGAGACCACGACGGGTGGCCGGGCGCTGAAGTTCTACGCCTCGGTCCGGCTGGACATCCGGCGGATCGAGACGCTCAAGGACGGCACCGACGCCGTCGGTAACCGCACCCGCGTCAAGGTCGTCAAGAACAAGGTCGCGCCGCCGTTCAAGCAGGCCGAGTTCGACATCCTCTACGGCCAGGGCATCAGCCGTGAGGGCGGCCTGATCGACATGGGTGTGGAGCACGGCTTCGTCCGCAAGGCCGGTGCCTGGTACACCTACGAGGGCGACCAGCTCGGTCAGGGCAAGGAGAACGCCCGCAACTTCCTCAAGGACAATCCCGACCTCGCCGACGAGATCGAGAAGAAGATCCTCGAGAAGCTCGGTGTCGGCGTCCGCCCGGAGGAACCGGCGGCGGAGCCCGCTGCCGAGGTGGCGGCCGCACCTGGTGCGGCGGCGGCCGACGGGGCGGCGAAGGCGGTGCCCGCTCCCGCGACCAAGGCGAAGCCCGCCAAGGCTCCGGCGGCCAAGAGCTAGGCCGTGACGCGTCGTACGGAGTGGCCGGGTGCCGACGCGGGTGCGGGTCCCGGTCCCGAAAACGCCGCAGAGTCCGCCGACGGCTCCTCGGGGACCGTTCCGGGGGCCGGGTTCGGCGAGGGGGCGGGCCGTCGTTCCCGCTCCCGTTCCAGAAGCAGCGGTTCCCCCTCCTCGTCGAGGGCCGGGAAGGGGGAGCCGCGCGACCCGGTGGAGCAGGCGCGCGCCATCTGCCTGCGTCTGCTGACCGGGACGCCACGCACCCGCAAGCAGCTCGCCGACGCCCTGCGCAAGCGGGAGATCCCGGACGAGGCGGCGGAAGAAGTGCTGTCACGGTTCGAGGACGTCGGCCTGATCGACGACGCGGCGTTCGCAGATGCCTGGGTCGAGTCCCGGCACCACGGCAGAGGGCTGGCCCGTCGCGCCCTCGTGCGCGAGCTGCGCACCAAGGGCGTGGACTCCGCGGTGATCGACGAGGCGGTCGGGCAGCTCGACCCGGAGCAGGAGGAGGACACCGCCAGGGAGCTGGTCGCACGCAAACTCCGCTCCACCCGCGGTCTCGACCGCGACAAGCGCCTGCGCAGGCTCGCCGGCATGCTCGCACGCAAGGGTTACGGCGAGGGCATGGCCCTGCGCGTGGTGCGTCAGGCGCTCGAAGCGGAGGGGGAGGACACGGAAGGACTGGACGAGCCGGTCTGAGCGGGGGAGCGCGGAGCGCGGCGGGGGCGGAGGGGGTCGCTGCCGTGGTGCCTGGGGCGGCTCACGGTGGGGCGGAGGGGGCGCCACCGTGACGCGTGGCGCGGCAGCCGCTCGGGCCCGCGTCCACCGGTTGGGCGTCTGCCGGGTCCGGCGCCGGTCGGTGCCGGTCGGGGCCAACGTTCCCGTGGCTGCGACGCCGGCCGGCGGCTCCCGGTACCGGGGACTTCGGCCGGCCGGCGGTCGCACGGGCGGTGGCGGCGTTCCGGGCAGCTCTCGTGGGTGTGGTGGTGTGCGTGTTGTCCTGCCACGCCCTGCTGCGCCGGCGCACGGGCTTCACTGTCCGGCCAGGGACGCCCGCCGGATCGTCGCGTCGATCAGGGACAGGGCGTCGGAGGCGGTGCGTCCGGGCTGCCGGTTCCAGGGGCCGATCAGGTCGGTCCAGCCCTGCGAGCGCAGCTCGGTGATCAACCAGGCACCGGCACGGTCAACGGTCTCGAGGGAACCGTGCCCGAGCCTGTGCGCGGTCAGCATCGCCCCGCAGAGGCAGCGCGCGCCACGGGCGTTGCGCAGGCGGTACGGGGTGTTCTGCCACCCCCACTCGGTGAGGACCAGCCGCGCATAGCCGAGATGGGTGGAGGGAAGTACATCGGGCTGCCCGATCCGGCGCCATGCGTGGAGACGTTCGGGCAGCACCGCGCCCAGCCGCCCGGGGAGCGGCCGCTCCCCGGGCGGCTGGGCGGGCAGCGCACGCAGTGACTCGTCGATCAGCCGGTCGACGGGCACCGACAGCAGGTCCCGCCAGTCACCCTCGCCTCCCGGCCTCGCCACCTCGCCGGGCGCGGGCGCGGGTGCCGGTGCGGCTGCATGCGCCTGCGCGGTTACGGGTGCAGCGGGTCCTGCGGAGGCGGGGAGGACGGGCTCGGGAGTGGTGCGGTCCCACCCCGTGACGATCTGCTGCCAGACCTGCGAGTCATGGAGCCGGGAGGCCTGGACGTCGAGCTGGTCAGGGGTGGGACGAACGGTGTCCATCGACGCGACATCTCCGTACATTTCGTTCCTCAGTGATGAGGCGAATGTCCGTCGCGCGAGGTGATTGCTCCACCGGGGAGCAGCGTTCGGGTGTGTCAGGCCGTCATTCGGACCTGCCGGACACCGGAAGTGCGACCGGCAGGCCGGCCGCGCGCCAGGCCTGGAAGCCACCGATCAGGTCCGTGGCCCGGCGCAGCCCCAGCTGCCGCAGGGAGGCGACCCCGAGACTCGAGGCGTATCCCTCGTTGCAGATCAGCACGACCGGCAGATCGTGACTCACCGCCTCCGGGGCACGGTGGCTGCCCAATGGGTCGAGGCGCCATTCCAGCTCGTTCCGCTCGATGACCAGCGCACCGGGAATCAGGCCGTCCTTCTCCCGCAGGGCGGCGTACCGGATGTCGACCAGCAGGGCACCCTCGGCCGCCGCGGTCGCGGCCTCCTCGGGACCGATCCGTTCATAGTCCGCCCGGACCCGCTCCAGCAGTTCGTCGATGCCCACCCGCTGCGCCGCGGGGTTCTGGTCCGTCCCGCTCACTGCCAGTCCTCCGGCCCCTCGGTCTGCTCCAGGCGGAGCACCTCGCCGGTGCGGCTGTACCGCCGGATCCGTGGCAGGGGCGGGTAGTACGCATGTACGGAGACTGCGTGCTCCTGCCCTGACTCGTTGAGCACTTCGTGCACGTGGTGCCGGCCGAACGCCCTGCCCCGGCCGGTGGTGAGCAGCCGGGTGCGGTCGATGCCCTGGTTCAGCTCGAGCGTCCGCCAGCCGTCGGTGGGCAGCCGGGCGGCCAGTGAGTTCTCCCGCAGGTCGCCCGAGGCGACGGTGAAGGCGCCGACCGATTCCGCGTGGTCGTGCCAGCCGGTGCCCGTACCGGGTGGCCAGCCGATCAGCCATGCCTCACTGCCGCCGGGGCCTTCGAGGCGGAGCCATGTGCGGCCGTCGGGATCCAGGGGGAGCGAGGCGACGAGAGCGGTGTCCTCCGCGGTCCTGCGGACGAAGTCGAGCAGTTGCGCGGCCGTCGGACCGGGCGCGCCGGATGCGTCGGGTGCGTCGGGTGCGTCGGGTGCGCTGGGGAAGTCGGTGGAATTGCCGGACGTGCGAAGGGAGGGAGTGGGCGTGGACACGGAGACCGTCCTGAGAGTTCGCGGAGGGGCACGGCCGTGCGCAGGCAACAGCACGTCGTGCGGAGGAGGCGATTCAGCAGGAGGGACGACACACGCAGCCCGCATAGCGGACGAGGTCCATATGGACCCTCCGCCACAGGCGCACATCGGTGTCGGTCATGGTCTGGAGTACACCATGTGGGCCTGCGGCGGTCAATCGACGTCCGCGGTCCGGCCGGAACCCGTGGGGGTGTGCGCCTCGTCCCCGCCCGTCGCCGTACCCACGGCACCTCCGCGCGCGGCGTCGGCCGCTGCCAGGAGCTCGGCCGGCCGGACCCCACTGAAGGCCGCCACCAGATGTCCGTCGGGCCTGACGAGCAGTACGGTGTGGGCCGTCGCCCCCGGGTAGCTCTCCGTCAGCAGGAGCTCGGCCTTCACCGGCAGCCCGTCCACCGCCTCGGCGAGCCTGGGCATGACGCCGGCGGTCAGCCAGTGCCGCCGGTCCCACACCCCGGTGCCGGGGGCGATCAGGATCACGAGCAGGTTCCCTCGGCCCAGCCGTTCACGCAGCCGGACCGTATCGCCGTCGGGAGCCGTAACCCGGACATCGGTGACCGGCGCACCCGGGGGCGTTCCCACGGGGGTGTGCGCCTCGGCGTGTTGAGGTGAAAGGGGGGAGTGGGTGTACGAAGGGGGCGCGCCCAGCGGACCGCACCCCAGGTGCCCGTCGGCCAGCAGGGTGTCGTGCCCGCGTGAACGCCCGGGTACGAGCGTCCGCAGGCCCGAACCGCCCCGCAGTATCGGCAGCGACTGGTCGGCGGCGCGCAGCCGGGAGGCGACCGCCGCCCGGCGCTCCGCCTGGTAGCTGTCGAGAAGCAGCTCCGAGGCGCCGTGGTGCCAGGCCTGAGCCAGTTTCCACGCCAGGTTCTCGGCGTCCCGCAGTCCCTCGTCCAGGCCCTGGGTGCCGAGTGCCCCCAGCAGGTGGGCGGCGTCCCCGGCCAGGAAGGCCCGCTTCACGCGCCACCGCCGGGCCAGCCGGTGGTGCAGCGTGTACACACCGGTGTCCAGCAGATCGTAGGCGGGGGTGTCGCCGCACCAGCCGGCCAGCGTGTCCCGGACCCGCGTGACCAGGGCCTCGGGGGTGACGAGTTCACCCCGGGGCGGGAGGAGCCAGTCCAGCCGCCAGACACCGCCCGGCAGTGGCCGGGCGGTGATCTCGGCGCCACCCGTCCGCCAGGGCGGAGAACGGTGCAGCACGGCCTCGCCCGGCCAGGGCAGCTCGGCACGGAGCGCGGCGACGGCATGCCGCTCCACCGCAGTACGGCCGGGGAACCGGATGTCCAGGAGCTTGCGCACGGTGGACCTGGCACCGTCGCAGCCCACCAGGTAGCTGCCGCGCCACCAGGTCGAACCGGGCTCGCGGGTGTGCACCGTGATCCCGTCGGCGTCCTGTTCCAGCGTGTCGATCCGGCTGAACGGCACCGTGCGTACCAGGGTGTGCGCCGTGGCTGCTTCCCGGAGACCTTCGGTGAGTACGTGCTGGGGTACGTGGACGGGAGCGGGCAGCGGAACGGCGCCCTCCTCCTCGCCCAGCGGTACGGCGCGCACCAACTGCTTGCGCCGCACGGACCGCCAGCCGGTCCACCGCAATCCCTCCTCGTGGAGGGCCGTGCACCCGAGCCGGACCACGAGGTCGGCGGTGTCCTCGCGGAGCACCACGGTGCGGGCGGGGCGCGGCTCGTCCTTCCCCGGACCTTCGTCGAGCACGACCGTGGGAACGCCCTGAGCCGCGAGGGCGAGCGACAGCGCCAGGCCGACCGGCCCGGCGCCGACGACGATCACCGGGTCCACGGTACGAGCTCTCCGTCGCGGACGGTCGACGTCGACAGGGGGGAGGGGGGTGCGGCGGCGGACGTTCGGGGCGCGATCACAGAACGTATGCAACCTACTGCCGGTGCTTGCGTCAAGTGACAGTGGAGCGTGGCGGGGGGCGCGGCAGATGCGCCGGCGCCCCCCGGGAGTCACGTGTCGACGGCCCGTCAGGTCCCGTGCCCGTCCTCGATCACGAGCTTCGGCGTGCCGATGGTCTTGAGGCCCCCGTCGGGCCCCCCGCCGACCACCGCGCCCGTGCTCTTCTTCCCTCGCCGCAGCCTGCCCTCGAGCCAGCTCGCGAATGAGGTGATGGCGAAGTTCACCGCGATGAAGATCACCGCGATGACGGTGAAGCACGCGATCGTGTTCGCCCCGTAGTTCGCGCTCATCGGACGGACCGACGCGAGCAGCTCGGGGAAGGTGAGGACCGCACCGCCGAGCGCGGTGTCCTTCACGATGACGACGATCTGGCTGACGATCGCGGGCAGCATGGCGGTCACCGACTGCGGCAGCAGCACGAACCGCATCGTCTGGCCCTTGCGCATCCCGATCGCCTTGGCGGCGTCGGTCTGTCCCTGGGGGAGGGACAGGATCCCGGCTCGCACGATCTCGGCGAGGACCGAGGCGTTGTACAGCACGAGGCCCGTGACGACGGCGTACAGCGGACGCACGTCGCTGGCGATGTCGGTGAACTCCGAGTACGCGGCGTTCGCCGTGATCATCAGGATCAGGACGGGGATGGCCCGGAAGAACTCCACGACGATGCCGGACGGCATCCGCACCCACCGGTGGTCGGAGAGCCGGCCGATGCCGAACAGCGCGCCGAGCGGCAGGGCGATGAGCAACGAGAAGAACGCGGCCTTGAGCGTGTTCTGGAGCCCCGGCCAGAGGTACGTCTCCCACGGCTGGGAGCTCGTGAAGAACGGCTCCCACTTGACCCAGTCGAGCTGGTGCTTCTCGTCGAGACTGGTGTAGAGCCACCATCCCACGGCCACGAGGGCCACGAGGAAGACGACCGTGTACAGGATGTTGCGCCGCTTGGCGCGGGGCCCCTGTGCGTCGAAGAGGACGGACGTCGTCATCGCTTCACCGCCACCTTCTTGCTCACCCAGCCGAGGAGGAGTCCGGTCGGAAGGGTGAGGCAGATGAATCCGAACGCGAAGGTGGCGGAGATCAGGATGAGTTGCGCCTCTGCTTCGATCATGTCCTTCATCAGGTACGCCGCTTCGACCACGCCGATCGCCGCAGCGACGGTGGTGTTCTTGGTCAGCGCGATCAGCACGTTGGCGAGGGGGTTCACGACCGAGCGGAAGGCCTGCGGGAGGATGATCATCCGCAGTACCTGGGTGAAGCTCAGCCCGAGTGCCCGTGCCGCCTCGGCCTGGCCCGCCGGCACCGTGTTGATGCCCGAGCGCAGCGCCTCGCAGACGAAGGCGGCGGTGTAGAGGGACAGTGAGAGGACCGCGAGCCGGAAGTTGACGACCTCGAAGTCGTTGCCGCCTCCGAGGGTGACCTGCAAGGTCTGGAAGAGGCCCAGTGACGCGAAGACGATGATGACGGTCAGTGGGATGTTGCGGACGATGTTGACGTAGGCGGTACCGAATCCGCGCATCAGGGGGACCGGGCCGACCCGCATACCGGCCAGCAGCGTTCCCCATATGAGGGAACCGAGGGCGGAGTAGACGGTGAGTTTCACCGTCACCCAGAAGGCCCCCAGTAGGTCGTAACCTTCAAGAAAGTCGAACACGATCTCCCGTGCTTCCAGGTGTGGGGAGGGCTCGGTGCGCCGCCTCGGCGGCGGCGCACCTCATCGGCCCGGCTTCGGACCGCCCGGCGATAGGGGTCCTACTTGACGACGTCGCCAATCTTCGGCGCGGGCTCGTTCTTGTAGTTGGCGGGACCGAAGTTGGTCTCGACCGCCTTGTCCCAGGAACCGTCCGAAACCATCTTGGTCAGCGCGGCGTTGATCTTCTTCTTGAGGTCGGCGTCGCCCTTCTTCAGGCCGATGCCGTAGTTCTCGTTGGTCATCTTGAAGCCGGCCAGCTTGAACTTGCCCTTGTGGGCGTCCTGGGCCGCGTAGCCGGCGAGGATGGAGTCGTCCGTGGTCAGGGCGTCGACGGCCTCGTTCTCCAGGCCGGTGAGGCACTCGGAGTAGCCGCCGTAGTTCTGCAGCTGGGCCTTGGGGGCGAGCTTCTCCTTGACGTTCTTCGCGGAGGTCGAACCGGTGACCGAGCAGAGGTTCTTGCTGTTGAGGTCCTCGGGCGACTTGATGGTTTTGTCGTCGGCGCGGATGAGGACGTCCTGGTGCGCCAGGAGGTAGGGGCCGGCGAAGTCGACCTTCTGCAGACGCTCGTCGTTGATGGAGTAGGTCGCGGCGATGAACTTGACGTCGCCGCGCTCGATGGCGGTCTCGCGGTCGGCGCTCTTCGTCTCGACGAAGTTGATGTCCTTGGCGTCGTAGCCGAGCTCCTTGGCGACGTACGTGGCGACATCGACGTCGAAGCCGGTGAACTTTCCGTCGGGCGTCTTCAGACCGAGACCGGGCTGGTCGATCTTGATACCGATCGTGATCTTCCCGCCGGAGCCCGCGGCGTCGTCCTTGTCGTCCGAACCACAGGCGGTGGCGGTGAGGGCGAGCGCGAGAACGGCGGCCGAGGCGGCGGTGACCTTACGAAGCTGCATGGTGGAATTCCCTGGGGTTGACGCGATGTGAGTGATCAGCTGGTCCGGAGAACAGCTCGTGCGGGATCAGTGGTGCAGGATCTTCGACAGGAAGTCCTTGGCCCGGTCGCTGCGCGGGTTGCTGAAGAACTGGTCGGGCACTGCCTCTTCGACGATCTTCCCGTCCGCCATGAAGACGACGCGGTTGGCGGCCGAGCGAGCGAAGCCCATCTCGTGGGTGACGACGACCATGGTCATCCCGTCCCGGGCGAGCTGCTGCATGACCTCCAGCACCTCGTTGATCATTTCCGGGTCGAGGGCCGACGTCGGCTCGTCGAACAGCATGACCTTGGGGTCCATGGCCAGCGCCCGTGCGATCGCGACGCGTTGCTGCTGACCGCCGGAGAGCTGGGACGGGTACTTGTCGGCCTGCGTGGCCACGCCCACCCGGTCGAGCAGCGCACGCGCCTTCTTCTCCGCGACTGCCTTGTCCGTCTTGCGGACCTTGAGCTGGCCCAGCATCACGTTCTCGAGCACCGTCTTGTGCGCGAAGAGATTGAATGACTGGAAGACCATGCCGACATCGGCACGCAGCCTGGCCAGCTCCTTGCCCTCCTGGGGCAGTGGCTTGCCGTCGATCGTGATCGCGCCCGAGTCGATCGTCTCCAAGCGGTTGATCGTGCGGCACAGCGTGGACTTACCGGACCCGGAGGGCCCGATGACGACGACGACCTCGCCACGGGCGATGGTCAGGTCGATGTCCTGGAGCACATGCAGCGCGCCGAAGTGCTTGTTGACGTCGCTCAGTACGACAAGGTCGTCTCCCGCGGGCGCTGCATCCTCGGCGGCCTTGGTCACTGAAACTCCGCTCATCGGCTTTTTGCTCCGTCCTCCTCGGTTAGGGAAGGACCCTAGTGACGCAGTGCGATCAGCGTCATTACATCTGAGCGGAAATTGAGCATAACGATCCGGCCGCAACCGGACACTCCGTGTGAACGGGGCGCTCCGCGGCGCTCGGCGGCGTACCGGGTGCATAACGGAAACCCGGTGGCAACGGGGAGGGGCTTGACTGACGTGCCCGTCATCGGAGTGGATGCCCTGGTACGGCAGGCGCGAATCGTCGCCGTACGCGAAGGTATGCCGGTCGTCGCGTCCGGACAGCATTACGCATAGTTTTCGACCGTGCCGAAAAACTCTGAGCGGAGAGGGGGGTCATGAGACTGCTGCTCGTCGAGGACGACGACCACGTCGCGGCGGCCCTGTCCGCCGTGCTCGCGCGCCACGGCTTCCAGGTCGTCCACGCCCGCAGTGGCGAGGAGGCCCTGCGGGCACTGCTGCCCGCGGAGAAGGAACCGTTCTCGGTCGTGCTCCTGGACCTCGGACTGCCCGACCAGGACGGCTACGAGGTGTGCGGGAAGATCCGCAAGCGGTCCGCGATCCCGGTGATCATGGTGACGGCGCGCGCCGATGTGCGCTCGCGGATCCACGGCCTCAACCTGGGCGCGGACGACTACGTCGTCAAGCCGTACGACACCGGTGAGCTCCTGGCCCGTATCCACGCCGTGGCCCGGCGCGGATCGTCCGGTGAGGACACCGGGGCCACCCCGGTCGCGGCCCTGCGGCTCGGACCGGTCCACATCGAGCTGCCCACCCGCAGGGTCAGTGTCGACGGCCAGGAGGTCCAGCTCACCCGCAAGGAGTTCGACCTGCTCGCGCTGCTCGCCCAGCGGCCCGGCGTGGTCTTCCGCCGCGAGCAGATCATCAGCGAGGTGTGGCGGACCAGCTGGGAGGGCACAGGGCGCACGCTCGAGGTGCACGTCGCCTCGCTGCGCTCCAAGCTGCGGCTGCCCGCCCTGATCGAGACCGTGCGGGGCGTCGGTTACCGGCTCGTCCCGCCGTCGGCCTGAGGGCGTACGTACCCGGTGCGCACCCGCCTGCTCCCCCTCCTCATCGTCCTGATGGCCGCCGTGCTGCTCGCCCTCGGCTTTCCGCTGGCCGTACGCGTGGCCGCCGCCGAACAGCAACGGGTCGTCATCGACCGGATCGACGACACGGCGCGCTTCGCGGCGCTGGCGCAGTTCGCCGGCGAGCTCGTCGAGGACTCCGGCGAGCGGCAGCGCATCCTGCAGACCGAACTCGAGGCCTACGACTCGGTGTACGGCATCAGGGCAGGCGTCTTCTACCGGGACGACCGGGCCCTCGCCAAGGCCCCCGCCTCCTGGACGCTGCCGGTCGAGGGGGAGGGGCGCGAGGCGTTCGCGGAGGCGCTGCTCGGACGGCGTTCCCACGACCCGCCGCAGGTCTGGCCCTGGCAGCGCGGCCGGCTGGTCGTCGCCTCCCCGGTCGTCCGGGACGGCGATGTCGTCGCCGTCGTGGTGACCGACTCCCCGACCGGCGACATGCGGTCCCGGACGTTGCGGGGCTGGCTGCTCATCGGCCTCGGCGAGAGCGCGGCCATGCTGGTCGCGGTCGGCGCGGCGTTCCGCCTCACCGGGTGGGTCCTGCTGCCCGTACGCACCCTGGACGCGGCCGCCCACGACATCGCCAGCGGCCGGATGAGGTCGAGGGTCGTAGCCTCCGGCGGGCCCCCGGAACTCAGGCGGCTGGCCCGCTCGTTCAACGAGATGGCGGACAACGTCGAGGACGTGCTGGAGCAACAGCGGGCCTTCGTCGCCGACGCTTCCCACCAGTTGCGCAACCCCCTGGCGGCCCTGCTTCTGCGGATCGAGCTCCTCGCCCTCGAACTCCCCGAGGACAACGAGGAGATCGCCTCGGTGCGCACGGAGGGCAAGCGTCTCGCGCAGGTCCTGGACGACCTGCTGGACCTGGCGCTGGCCGAGCACGCCGCGGCGGACCTCCGGCTCACGGACATCGGCGCGCTCACCGCCGAGCGGGTCGCCTCATGGCGTCCCCTCGCTGAGGAGACGGGCGTACGGCTGACGCTGGACGGCGCGTCCGCGGTGACCGGCTGGGCGGACCCGATCGCACTCTCCAGCGCACTGGACGCCGTCATCGACAACGCGCTGAAGTTCACCCCGCGGGGCCAGGAGGTCACGGTCACAGTGGGATCCGACGGGTCGGGCACCACCATCGTCGTCGCGGACCGGGGGCCCGGTCTGACCGAGCAGGAGCTGGAACGCATCGGCGACCGCTTCTGGCGCAGCAACCGGCACCAGAACATCAAGGGTTCCGGGCTCGGGCTCTCCATCACCCGCACACTGCTGGCGGCGGGCGGAGGGTCCATCAGCTACGACAGTCACGAGCCGCACGGCCTGAGGGTGACGGTCACCGTGCCGCGCAACCCTCCGCACGCCTGAACGGTCCGCGCGCCGGGCCGCCGACCGCACTCCGGGCCGGCCGTCCGCGCGCCGGGCCGCCGACCGCACTCCGGGCCGCCGGCCGTGCTCGGGGCCGGCCGACCGTGCTCGGGGCTCTCGCCCCCGGGCGCTGTCCGTGCTCAGGGCTTGGCCGACCGGTAGTAGCGCTTGGCCCCCTCGTGCAGCGGCAGCGGATCGGTGTAGATCGCCGTCCGGAGGTCCACCAGCTGCGCGGCGTGCACCTCGCGCCCGATCCGGTCCCGGCTGTCGATCACGGTACGGGTGAAGGCCTCGGTCATCAGCGGATCCGTACGGTCCGTCGTGATCAGCAGATTGGCGACCGCGACCGTCCGCACGGCCTGGCCCTGCTGGGCGTCGAGGTAGGCGTCGGCCGGCATCACGGCCGAACGGTAGTGGCGGGTGGACCCGCCGGCCGCCTGGAGCCGCGCGATCAGGGGGTCCTCCAGCGGCACCAGCCGGATGGCGAACTCCTCCGAGAGGTCCTGCACCGCGCCGGTCGGCAGACCGCCGGACCAGAAGAAGGCATCCAGCCGGCCGTCCGTCAGCCGTGCGGGCATGGTGTCGATGCCGGCCTGTACGGGAGTGATGTCCTCGTCCGGATCGAGTCCGGCCGCGTTCATCAGCCGCTCGGCGACGAGGAGTACCCCCGATCCCCGCTGCCCCACGCCGACGCGCTTGCCCCGCAGGTCGGCGACCTCGTGGATCGTGGAGCCCCTCGGGACGACGAGCTGGACGTAGTCGTCGTACAGCCGGACGCAGCCGCGCAGCCGGTCACCGCCGGTCCTCCCGCTCCGGAGGTAGGTGGCCACGGCGTCGGCGGTGGCTATGGTGAAGTCCGCCTTGCCCGTCGCGACCCGTTCGATGTTCTGCTGGGAACCCTCGCTGGTCCGCAGCCGTATCGACACCTTGGGCATGTCCCTGGCCAGTGCACCCTCGAGCCGCTCCCCGTAGCGCTGGTACACGCCGCTGCGGACGCCGGTGGAGAACGTCAGCGAACCACTCGGTTCCGGTGTCCCCAGCGGGAGCACCCACCACAGCAGCAGTCCGAGAACGAGAGCCGCGGCGGCGCCCCCCTGAAGGGCGCGGCGCCGGCCGAATCGGGACAGTGCGTGGAGCATGGCGCGATCCTGCCAGTCCACGCCCCGTCCTGGCCAGGCCGGATCCCCACGACGGGCGCAGGGCCGGGGCCGCCTCCGTCACCGCCTACCCTTGTCCCATGACCAGCGGCAACCGGAGCGAAGCAGTGGACGTCCAGAAGAGCTACGAAGTGCGCACCTACGGGTGCCAGATGAACGTCCACGACTCCGAGCGGCCTCGACCCTACGGGTTCATCCTAGCGGTTCCTGTCACTCTTCGGAGCCGTAACTACTGAGCGTAGTTTTCCAGTCGGCGGCGGTCCGGACGCTCCCTGGTGCTTTACCACGCTCAACCCGTGTCATCTCAGCACCCTCTAGGAAGCCACAGGAGCGTTTCTGAGAGCCTTTTAAAGCCTCCTGGTCTCCTGGTAGCCCCGGTTCCTCCTAGAGCCGTACAGAGCCTTAGACAGCAAGAAGCCCCTAGCCATCGTTGCTAGGGGCTCTTTTGCGTTTAACCAATCCTTCTATCAAGGAGCCTAGGCCACGGGCGGTGGTCTTCCTCGCTCAACTCTCTCTTCTTGTTATTGCAGCCATGACAAAGAACCTGCATATTCCAGATGCCATGTTCGCCACCCTTAGCAATAGGGGTGATGTGGTCAATCGTTAGCTCTTCCTCAGAGCCACACTTCATGCACCGCTCGCCATAGAAGCCAAAGACCACCTCTTTATAGTCGGTCAAGACTGGCCAAGGGGTCTGAGCCTTGATGGTCTCATATCGCTTCTTGCTATAGGCGGAAACCTTATCGGGGTTGTCCTTCTTCCATTGAACTGTGTTGTCTACCCGCTGCTCTTGGTTCTCCTGGTAATAACCCGGCCAGTAATCCTTATGAACACCCTTCTGACAGGCTCGGCAGTACGATTGCAATCCATCCTTAGCCTTCTTGCTGCGGTTGAATGCTTCCTCCGGTGCCTCATGGTCACCCTTCTTACAGTGCTTCATCTCTCTCCTAGTCAATGGGAAACCCGCCGTTTTACGGGCGGGTATCGGTCCTACGGTACTAGCTCTTGCGCCTTAGCCTTAGCGTCTGTTCTTGCCTTCTTGTGGTCTAGAGACCATCCATATGCGTAGAGCGCTCCCTCTGCATCGCTCACAGTCCACCAGTATTCGCCTGCCAGCAAAGCCATATTGATGCGTGCGTGAATCGTCTCGCTCATGCCGCTACCGCCTTAGTGTTGTAAAGAGCGGCTGCATTGGTTAGAGCCTTTCGCGAACCAGGACCCTCATGCTCCTTGGTCTCAGCCTTCTTGCGGGTGTTCAGGTTGCTGACTAGCCGGTTGATTGCTCGGCTAAAGGTCTTCCTCTCATTGGTGCTCAAGTCTTCTCCAATGACGTACTTAGCCTCAAGAATGGCCCGGTAGCTCTCAGGTAGTTCATCCAATGCCCGGCTGATTTCTGCGTTAAGAATCATGCCCTCTTCAACCTGAGACTCAGGGGAAGCATCGCTAGGGATAGACATCTTCCCTGGCTCTCCACAGAGAACCTTCTCAACAAGCACCTTCACAGTGTCCGGTGTGTAGTCATACTGGTCTGAGTAGAAGTAGTGCGTTGCGCGCTCTCCCATGCAGTAATTGTGAGCCACGTTCTGCAAAGCACGCTTGACGTAAGCAGGAGTCCTAGCGTTCTTCCTAAGGACTTCCTCCTTAGTGATGAGCCCAACAGCTAGCTCCTGGTAAATGTCATCCTTATCAATACCGTAGAAGCTCTTCGCAAAGGCACCGGCCACACGCTCGGCGTACTCAAGCCACTCGTCAAGTTCAAAATCCATTGTCTTATCTCCTAGTTTATGGTCAAGGGCTCACGTCCTCTCTCGGTTCGTTCTCCCTTGTACTTCTATTGTCTCATGGTTTGTATTAGGGGCCAAACGGCTAGCCCTCACACACAAGGAGAGCCGCCCCTTTCGGAACGGCTCCTCTCAGTCTCTCTCGAACCCTGCTATCAGGTCCTCATACTTCTCGTGGCAAGCCTGGTGGTAAGGCACTGTCAGTTTGTTTCGCCTGTACCTCTTCACCGGCTCCTTGGGCTCAAAGCCCTTCTGACAGAACGGGCACATCTTCTCTGTGCTCTCCTCCATTGACGCTATTTCCCTTCTTCTGTTCGGTCCCCTCTCACACTCAAGGCATGATGAGCGGTAACGCTGCGCTCCTCTACGGTCCTTCCCATTCTTGGGGAAGTCTTCTAGTGGTCTCTCCTCGTCACACTTGCTGCATGTCTTCATCAGCTTTCTAGGCGGCACTCCGCATCGTATCGACGGTGGCAAGAGGCGTTCATTGCTACGTAATCCTCAACGTCATCTGACCAACGGAAGTTCTTGCTTCGGATGATTGACTCTGAGTCATTGACCAAAGCCCATTCATTCGCCTGCTCTCCACAGTTGTCAACGCAAGCCCATTCAGAAGGACTGCCCTTCTCTCGCCTCACTGCCTTGTGAGCGTTGTTGTAGCTCTTATCTCCCTCAGGGTCCTCAGCGCGTCGCTTCTTGCTAAAGGCAACGGCACGAGCAATCTTCTTGGCTCGCTCCTCAGGGTCCTCGTAGTAGCGCTTCATATTGGTAACGGCTACTGCCTTACGGTGACAGACCTTGCAACGGCTTAGGTAGAAAATGCTCTCGTTCTTGCGGGTACCTCCTACGTAGAACTCAGTTACTGGCTTGGTCTCTCCACACTCGCCACCGCAATTCTTCATCTCGTTAGTCATTGATATTCCTCCTATGTAGTTGTGTAAGCCTCCTGACTAAGGGGTTTCTTGCTTACCTCTTAATTATATCCACCTTTGTATTATGAGGCGGGCTGAAATGGCACTCGTTCTGTAGTGCTTAAAAAGTATTTCGAAAAGTTTCAGGCAATGAGAAACCCGCCCCTCCTGGTGCAAGCAAGAAGAGCGGGTTAGTCAGTCAGGTTCAGACTCTACGGAAGAGCGGGTATGCCTGTGGCTTGCCCTTAGCGTCAAGCCCTACAGACCACTCAGACAGCGTCCACCCCTCAGCCTCTACAGCCTCTACCATCTCTGCCCAAGCATCGATAGAGCTAGAACCGTTTCGCTGCGTGGCTGGCATGTTGAGGAAGGGAGTAAAGACCTTACGGCCCTTCTCGTGTGCCTTCTTGGCCTCAGAGCCAAGCATGTCGTTCTTAGCGTCGTTCAGAAATCCCATTGTGTTCTCCTTATGTGTTGGTTGTTCAAGCTAACCCGCCCGAATCTAGGTCCAGTAGAAACGGGCGGGTGGTCTTAGTTGTTGTCGTTGACCGACATCTCAATTGCTACTTCATCAATCTCAAGGCTCTTGAGCATGTAGTAGAAGCGGGTCTCAATGCATGGCTTGCAAACCTTTGGCTTCTTGGAACCCCAAGGGAAAAAGTGCCGACTCTTGGGGTATTCCGAATCACAGTCAATGCACTTCACAGTGCCCATGGTCACCACTCCTCATCGAAAGAATCTGTTACGGACTTGCTAGAGACAGTCACAAGGGTCTTCTCAACCTTGAATGCTGCGGACGATGCACGCTGAACAAGGTCAGTCGTCATAGGGTTCCAGATTGGGTCATTGAAGAGCCTGCGAGCCTCTACAGCGTCATCAGACTCATCAAGGATGCGCTCTGCTGTCTCCTGGTCTGCGTTCTTCTCAGTCTTCTTGTCGGCAAGACGCTCAGCAAGAATGGTCTTCTTGGCTGGCTTCTCGACTACCGGCGCGGCTAGTTCAATGTCCCACTCAAAGTCATCAAGGTCTTCATCAGGCTCAGTTGCCTCTACAACGCTCTCAGGAGCCTTCTGAGGCTCTACGGCAGGCTCAGGGACTACGGGTGCCTCTACAACTGCCACAGGCTCTACAGGAGCCTCTACAGCGTCATCCCAAACGATGCTGTTGTCTGGCTTCTCCTTTACAGGGACAAGAGCGGCTAGAGCACCCTCGTTGAGGCGGTAGACAGTGGTGTCATCCTTGCGCAGACCCTCACGGACCAAGCCCTTAGAGATAAGAGCCTTACGGGTGTTGAAAAACTTGTCCTTCTTCATACCCATGTCATCGGCTGCTGTCTGCCAAGCAGAGGTCATTACTCCCCTTGAGGCGACTACGAACAAGAAGGTCTTCTCAGCCTGGTTCAATCCTCGTGCGTCGCGGATGTTCCAAATAGCCTGAACGCTCATGTTCTTTGTTTCTACGGTTGCGGTGTTATTCATTATGGTTACGACCTTTCTAATCGCTAGTTTGTATTCTTCTGGGTAAACCAGAAAGCCCCCCTTCCAATCGAGGTCCAGTCGATTAGAAGAGGGGCTGAATACAAACAACGGTTTAGGGTTGTCGTAAAGCTTTGTTCCTCCTAGTGTCTGGACCACACTCGGTACGGTGTTTCTTGCTTACTTAATTATTGTACCACGCTTTGTATCCTCGTGCTGGCAAAGAAGCCGTTCTGAGCCCCTTTCTTTGTAACAGTTAAGTAACTTAGGCGGCGGCCCTCCTTCAACCTCAGACAAAGGCGGCTGTTCTCTATCTGAGAACAAAGCGGCGGGTCTTCTTACCTAGAACAAAGAGGAGGGTAGAGCCACCTAAGACAAGGAGAGGGGGAGACAACCAACTACCCTTTCCCTCATCCTCTTCTTGACCTAGGAACTACCTTGTCATCATGCGGCGCGAAGCGCCGTTGTCTTTAGTCTCCTTAGAGTCTCCTTCATGGTCTCCTTAAAGGTCTCCTTCTGTTCCGACATACGCGAATGACCGTTCTGACTATGCGAATGGCCATTCTGTATATCAGAATGGGGGTGGGTAGAACCAGAATGGCGGGTTCTCTGTACCCAAGATGGGTACACCCTCTGGACATGAAGAAGCCCCGGACGATGCCGGGGCTAGTCTTCTTACTTCTATCTACTGGCTGTTCTCTTGCTCTAGGTCTCTTTGCTCTTCATCTCTTCTTTTTAACCAGTTTAACCAAAGTAAGCCATGAGGCCGCCTTTGTCAAATCTTATGGGTAAGGCCGTAGAAGCCTTTTGAAGGCATTGCGGAAAGGTGACCCGCCAGAGAGACCAGGAGTAATTAAAAGGCCGGTAGATTAAAAACCAGGGGCCTTCTAGAGGCATCTGCCAGCCGGTCAAGGCTATGAGGGGACCGAGACCACAAACGTCCCCTTGTTGGGGAGGGTCTTCACCAAGCCACGCTCTCTAAGAAGCGCTACGGCCCTTCTAGCCGTTCCTGGAGCCACACCGTACTGAGAGCCCATGTCCCGCTCGTTGGGCAGGCGTGCGCCGACTGAGAGCCGTCCGGCCCTGATGTCTGCCTCCACCCTGTCGGCAACCTGCACGTAGACGTACTCAACCTCATCGCTCATAGGTCGGAAACTAGGGCCGTGACCAGCCACTCAGCGCGGTGGGTGGCTCCATGTGGCGGTAGGTAGTGACCTGTAGTGGTATGGAGCGGTAGCCTCTGACCTGCAACGTCAGACAGGTGACCCCGGCACCGCGCGAACGGTCCGGGGTCTGGTCCACGCCGAATAGGAGCGCAGACGAGTGCAGCATAACCAAAGCGTAGGGAATAGCCGATGACCCTTCTCGGTGAGAGCCAAAGGATTCTGCAAGTCAAGACTTGGTCTTGGTCTCAAAACCCCGGTTGCGTCCCTCTCTCAAGGGTGATGTTCCGTAAGTGGCTGGCTTCTATAGACGCCACTCGCTTTGAAGAGGACGCAACTGTCTGCTTCTCGGAGTTGCTGACCAACGCTATTCGCATCCCTTCTCCGGATGCGCTCACACAAACCGTGTGGCTTATGTATGACGACCGGCTCAAGGTTGAGGTATGGGACTACTCAACAGAAGCCCCGTACGTGGCCGTGCGCGACCCTGAGTGTCAATCGGGTAAGGGGCTTCTCCTCGTCCACCTTCTCGCGGACAAGTGGGGCTATGACCACACTCACCTCTTTGATGGGAGCGGCGGGACAACTCCCGGTAAGCGCGTGTGGTTCGAGCTACGTAAGTAAGAGCCACTAAGAGAGTCACCTAAGAGCCTCTGTCCTTAATCGGGACAGGGGCTCTTTTGCTTTGTCATATGACTGTCCGGCTAAGCCTTATGAATAAGCGGCGGGTGTCCTCTGATTAGTTGCTTCATAACACCCCCTATGTCATACTCATTAGAGTCACTAAGAAGGTGACAGTCCGCTTCAACAAGAAGGGACACTACACATTTGGGAGAATGACAATGAACAAGGTAACGATTAAGAAGGTGGCTCAGTGGATTGGCTTTGGAACAGTCCTTATGACTGCACTGGCTATCTCATGGTGGAGCATGTTCACCATGGCAATGGATGAGTTTGGAATGCCGGGCATTTTGGCCGGTGCGGTATCGGTCGCCTTTGATGGGGCGGCTCTTTATGTGGCACTACTTGCTAGTGAATACGCTAAGTCAGATGACTCAGGCTTTATGGCGCGTCTTGCAACACTAGGCTTTGTGACTGTCTCTGCATGGCTTAACTTCATGCACGCGGACATGATGGGATTGGGCATTGAGGGTAAGGTGTTCTTCTCGGCTCCGACCATCATTGCTGGCATTCTCTTTGAGATGTTCCTTAAGTTCACCAACAAGACTGAGCTTAGGAAGCGTGGCCGAGTGGCTAAGGCAATGCCTGTCTTTGGAAAGATTTCTTGGTTCCGCTATCCGGCAAAGACGTTCAAGTCATTCAGTAAGGTTGTCCTCTTCCGACTGGACAACGTGACAGCAGCCGAGACAGCCGGACAGAAGGACACTGTGAGCGTCCCTGAGGCTGTCACAGAGGGACAGGGACAGCAGGACACCAAGAGGACAGTGACAGCGGCTCAGAAGGACACACAGGCTGTTCGCAAGGACACTAAGAAGGTTGTCACCAAGAAGGTGACGCGGACACCATCGGCCAAAGAGCTAGAGGACACGTTCCCTGAACTGTCAGAGGACATGAGCATTGCTCGTCTAGTGCAGACGATGTACCGCAATGGAGAGACCGACCGAGAAGCCATTAGGAAGAAGGTCAGCAACATCAAGAAGACTGAGGTTCCCATCAATACGGTAACCAAGAGCATCAACCGCATGAAGTAAGAGCTAAGAGCCCCGCTGGAAACGGCGGGGTTTCTGCTTTGAAGATTCTTCTTAGGGGCTGTCACAGAATCACCCTTGTGACAGCTCCTTCTATGTGTAGGCAGCGATTCTCTCTAGTTGCCTCATGGGACCGACGGTAAAGACGTCCGTAACCGTTCAAGTCGGTTAGGTCCCCCTTCTCTTTAAGGGTCATCAGTAACCAGGCTGACAGGATGCTTCAAGGCTTCTGACCTACTGCGGCTGTCTCGGTCGTGTTCATTGTTCTCCTAAACAATGGCCCTAGAGTCGAAAGGCTCTAGGTCTTGCCTGGTTAGCTCAGTGGTAGAGCGCTTCTCCTACAAAGAAGATGTCATTGGTTCAAATCCAGTACCGGGCACTTGATGCACCTCCAAAGCATCACAGTCAATAGCGCCAACTATTGACTACGGTCCCTTAGCCCAACGGCAGAGGCAATACGCTTAGAACGTATTCAGGTATCGGTTCAAATCCGATAGGGACTACTTACCTAGTGCGAGGAAGACGGTAATCCGCCTGCTTTGGGAGCAGGAAAAACTCAGTTCGACTCTGAGGCATTAGACAAAACCGGCGGGTTTCTAAAAGCGCAAAACAACAATAGGAGAAACAACATGAATGATTACGAGACCATGGTTAACGACTACCTAGAAGCGGCTCACCTTCTTGAGGCTGAGTCTGACGCCATCTATGCAGTGCTAGCCGTACTCCCTTTCTTGACCCTTGTAGACGAGGACCTTCTAGACCTCTTGGCCGGTGAACTTACGCGTGAGCAGGTAGCGCGTTCTGCTTCCGATAAGGAGGCAAGCGAATGATGAACGTTGAAGACGTGGTTGCTCTCTATATGGCCAACATCATTGACAGGGCAGAGGCAAGGAACCTCATTGGCCTTGAAGAGGCTGAGAAGCCAAAGAAGCCAAGCATTGAGCCTGAGCCTGGAGAGGTTTACGTGTTTCAGGGTAAGCCACTTACTGAGCAGCCTAAGCGCTTCACCAGGTCTGAGGTAGAGAACATGACTACCAAGGAGTTTACCCGAAACCGGGCGGCTATTCTCAAGCGGATTGCCGACGATGGTAAGACACTGACCATTACCAAAGACTCAAGCATGTTCGAGACGCTTACCGCTGTCCTTGCCAAGCTAGACAGCTAAAGACTTCCCCTCCTATCCGGAGACTAAATAACTGTTGATGTTGTGGAACATCCCGGATAAGAGGGGGACACAATCAAATAGATAGCCCCGCCTAGGGACCCAATTCTTACTGTGCAAAACATTGGGGGTCCACATAGGCGGGGTTTTTTCTGTTTCTAACCCAACACACAAAGGAGATTAACAATTGAGTACACCAATGAGCGCAAGTCAGATTAAGGCACAACTCAAGAAGTGGGGAGTGACTTACAAGGAGTACAAGTCTTGGTCAACCCACAACCGAGATGGAGCAACGGGCAAGAGCTTTGGCCCCGTACATGGCTTCATCGTCCACCACACAGGCTCAGATGGAGAGAGGCAGGAGGGCTACCTATATAACGGCTCTAGCGCTCTCCCTGGTCCCCTATGCCACTTTGGGCTAGACAAGGATGGGGTTGTTTACCTCATCGGTTGGGGACGCACTAACCACGCTGGTGGCGGTGACCCTAAGACTCTTGAGCACGTAAAGAATGAGGACTACTCAGGGAACCTCAAGCCTACTCGTGGCAACTCGAATGGCATTGACGGTAATGACGCCTTCTACGGCGTAGAGATTTACCACTCAGGTTCACACGCTTTGAACGCTAAGCAGTATGCGGCTCTTCGCAAGCTGGCTTCTGCTATCTGTGACTTCCATGGATGGTCTGAGAAGAGCGTCATTGCGCACGGTGAATGGTCTAGCGATAAGTGGGACCCTGGTGTTGCACCGGGCAAGATTTATGACATGTCTAAGGTGCGTGCCGATGTCAAGGTGACGCTAAACGGCGGGGTTTCAGAGACTAAGCCTGAGACGCCTAAGCCTAGTGCTCCTAAGCCTAAGCCTCCTGTCACTAAGCCTAAGATGCCAGCCTATCCAGGAGCCAGCCACTTCAAGGTAGGCAGGATTGATGCTCACGTGACTGTCTTGGATAAGGCTTTGGTTAAGGCTGGTCTTGCTAAGTATTACTCCGGTAAGGCTTATGAGCCTGGTCCCTACTTCTCTGAGTACACCAAGAAGAACATTCAGGCTTTCCAGAAGAGCCAGGGTTGGTCAGGCAGTGATGCAGATGGAATCCCAGGAGCAGAGACTTGGAAGCGCATCTTTATTAAGGCTGGCTACCGAGCATGAAGAACTTCTTCTACTGCGGAGACTGCCTAAGAGCCTTCTTCTCAGAGAAGGAGTATGCCGACTGTCCCTCATGCTCTGAGCCGATGGCTATCTCAGGCTTCATGCAGAGCACGGGCGAGAAGGGGCCTGACAGCCCCTCAGAGAGCCTGCCAGCCTGAGGAGGTAGCCAGGGAGCCCCGAACCTCTCAGAGGTGTACAGGGCTTCCCCTGGATTGTACCAACCATTGTACCAAGGTGGTTCTGCCGGCCTTTTGGGGTTGGTACAAAGCATGGTACAAAAAATGCCGGCTGGAGGGTGATGGTACAAACAGCGGTACAAAGTCTGTGTCGGCACAGAGCCTCTGTGAGCCAGCCGACCAGGAGCACCAGGAGCAAGGTACCCGGACATGACGAGAGCCCCTGAGACTCAGTCTCAGGGGCTCTCTGGGTACTACTGGCTGACTAGCTCTTGTCAGGGTTGGGCTTGCCAACGGCGATGTAGTACGCCTCAACAATCTTGGTGGCAATCCGACCCTTGTCGGCTACCTCGTGGTTGTTCGCCTTAGCCCACTCACGGATAGCCGTGAGGTCATGCGCGCTCTTGCTGGTAGAGGCTGCTGCGGTGTGGCCGATGGGCGACTGAGTCTCACGAGCGTTCTTCATGAAGGGGACGAGAGCCTTCTCAAGCTTCTCGCGGGAAGCCTTCCCCATGTCCAGTTCGTACCAGACGTTCTTGAAGTAGGTCTCAGTGGTGAGCTTGGTAGAGCCATCCTCGTTCTTGACCGGCTCTCCCTCAGCGTCCAAGACCTCAACCTCAGTCTCAGCCTGAACCGGCAGAGAGAGGCGGAGAGTCTGCACGTCCTCTGTGGTCTTACCGTCCACGTCGTCAGTCACAGAGACCTTGACGTAGATGGTCATGGGGCCGACACCAGGAACCTGAGTGACAACCTCCTTAACGCCTTCCTGGTCCTTCTCGGCTGCGGTAACCGGTACGGCGGTGGTTGCCATGTTGACCCCTGAGTCTCTGACCAGGCCGTTTGCCTAGTAGCTGATTGAGTGAGGCGACTCTAGCACACATGAAGACTAGAGAGTCAAGGCTTAGGAAGCCTTCTTGAATCTTTTAACCCCTCTTAGTGTCACAGATAAGGGCTTGTGACAGCTCTTTGTATGTAGAGACACAAACAAAGCTAAGGAGGTTAGAGCCATGAAGGCTGAGTACGAGAAGCATGAGTGCCAGTGCGGTTGGTTCTGCCTCACGCTTAAGACAGCTAAGGCTACGGCGTATCACTGCGGTGAGCAGTTGAAGAAAACGGCCGGGTCTGTGAAGGAGAGTAAGTGACACAGTACGAATACAAGGTAGTCCGTATAGCAGGTGGACAGCGTATGACAGAGGACATGCTTAACCAGTTGGGCAATGAGGGCTACAGGCTAGCCAACGTAACGCCTACCGGTCATGAGTGGACCTTTGTTAAGGATAAGCCAGTGACGCGAACGCGTAAGGCGACTCCCAAGAAGGACTGAATATAAATCGGGGGGTGTCCGTAAGAAGGCATGAAGGATAAGCGTAGAGACCTAAGGAGTTACAGAGACAAGGTAACCAGGGAGAAGGCAAAGGCTAGGCGGAGTGTAGAGCCAACCTTCTGCCATATCTGCTCAAGGGTCATTGACCTAGAGCTTCCGTACCACGATAAGTACGCGTTCACCCTTGACCACCTAACAAGCCTCAATGCAGGTGGACACATCCTTGGTCCAACCTTGCCAGCCCATCGCTCATGCAACAGCAAGAGAGGTGACGGTAAGAAGTCTGACCCACTCAAAGGAAAGACAAGAGAGTGGTAACAACAACAGCAGCTAGAGGATAGGAGGTAAGACAGTGGCTCTCATTCGGATTGAGTATCCACAAGGTGGAGCGTTTGAAGCAGAAGGCAAAGACCTTGAAGAGGCAGTAACGCTAATGAATATCGCTCTTGCAACCCTTTGGGGACGTAAGCGATATGGTGACAATGCAGTCTCTCTCAAAGAGATTGATGAATGGCTAAGGCAGTCTGGCAAGTAAGTCAACCCCAAAAGGTGACTGAATAAGACTAGACATTGCTTAGGGCAACGGCGGTTGACTGAGGGTGGCACTAGCCCCCTACCCCACGCCTCCTCGCCGCACCACGCGGCATTGCGCCAATCCCCCCGTGACTCACAACCCCAAGAGGGTGGGGGAGTAGCACAACCAAACCAATACCTAAGCCTCTGGCCAAATGGTCAGGGGCTTTATGCATGTCCAAAAGAATCAACAACAGTAGAGAGGAGGTCCCTATGGGCGACCTAGTAAACGCTGCCACATCTGGCGACAAGCGAGCAACGCTAATCGCCCTAAGGGATGTCCTGGCAGAACAGATTGAAGAGGCTAGTCCTAGAGACCTAGCCGCTCTATCTCGTCAGCTAACAGATGTGCTTAACCAGCTTGACGAGATTCCAGACAAGAGGGAGGTGAGCCCTGCTGATGAAATCGCTAGACGACGAATTGAACGTCGTAAGCATCGGAAGCCAGAGGCCCCGGCTCAGTCTGGTTCCTGACTTTTATGACAACGCCTTTGAAGAGGCTGTAGACCTAGCGGCTGCTTATGGCCTAGTGCTTGATGAGTGGCAAAGCAACGTCCTTGAGGGATGGCTAGGAGAGACAGAGGACGGTACTTGGGCATGCGCCCTATGCGGTCTCTCGGTACCTCGTCAGAACGGCAAGGGTGGCGCTCTAGAGGCACGTGAGCTTTACGGCGCGGTGGTGTTGGGGGAGCGCATCCTTCACACCGCTCACGAATTGAAGACAGCCAAAGACCACTTCCGACGTATGCAGGTGTTCTTTGAACACGAGGACTTGAAGAAGCTAGTCAAGAAGATTGTCAACACCAACGGTGAAGAAGCCATCTGGCTAACCAATGGTGGAGTCATTCGATTCGTTGCTAGGTCTAAGTCTTCTGGACGAGGATTCTCAGCAGACCTTCTTGTGTGCGATGAAGCACAGGAAATGGACGACGATAAGTTTGAGGCTCTAGTACCTGTACTAGCTACAGCCGATAGCCCACAGACAATCCTTACCGGAACCCCTCCTCGTCCGAATATGAACGGCGGGGTTTTTGAACGCTTCCGTAAATCAGCCCTTGATGAGAAGGCTGAGCGTCTGTGCTGGCTCGAATGGTCAGCAGACAGGAATGACAACCTAGACGATTACGAGACTTGGGCTAAGGCTAATCCTGCTCTTGGTTACAGGCTCTCCCTGGACAAGATTCAGGATGAGCGAAACGCCATGCATGAGGATGGCTTTGCATCTGAGCGACTAGGCATGTGGGCAACCGCAGCTAGTAACTCAGTCTTTGACCTAGAGCTATGGGCAAACCTTGAGACAGACGTTGACCCTGATGCTCCATACGCTCTTGCTGTTGACGTGTCTCCTCTAAGAGACAGAGCGTCTATCGCTGTTGCTGCTTATGTCGGCAACAAGGTCATGGTTCAGATTGCCCAGAGTAAGAAGGGCACGGGTTGGGTTGTAGAAGAGCTAGTGAGGATGCAGACCGCATGGAAGCCATGCGCAATTGTGGTTGACGATGGTTCTCCTGCTGCCTCTCTATTCACCGGCGCTTCTGCTAAGCGACTGAGGCTGACAAAAATTCAGACACGCGCAGTAGGTCAGGCATGTGGTGCCTTTTATGACCTAGTGCAGAACGAACAGCTATTCCACGCCGGACAGCAAGCGCTGAATACGGCGGTAGCTAGTGCAAGGACACGTCCTCTAGGCGATGCCTTTGCGTGGCACAGAAAGAGCGTAGAAGCGGATATCACTCCGCTAGTGGCTGCAACGCTAGCCGCATATGGACTGACCCTTAAGCGAAAGCCAAAGGACCCGTCCGCAAAGAAGGAGCGACCCCGTAAAAACGTGGCGGTCGTATATTAAAAAACAAAGGAGCTAAACAATGGCAACAGCTATTGCGCTCCCAACTCTAACTGTTAGCGAGGATGAGCTAGAGCTTATCGAGGAGATGCTATCTCGGCTGACAAAGTATGTCCCAAAGAATAGAGTTGCGGAGGCGTACTATGAAGGCCGAAACCGAATTCAGCATCTGAACATTTCCATTCCGCCACATCTACAGAGCATTGAGACTGTAGTTGGTTGGGCGGGTACTGCTGTAGACGTTCTAGATGAGCGTCTTGAATGGCAGGGATGGACAGCTAATGATGGCAATGACTTTGGCCTCGCAGACATTTACTCAGAGAACGCGCTTGATGTGGACTCTGGTCTAGGGCATCTAGACGCATTGATTTATGGAACTGCATTCGTTGTGGTTGGTGCAGGCTACGAAGGTGAGCCTTCACCGCTAATCACTATCGAGTCAGCCAAGAACATGACTGGCATTTGGGATACGCGTATGCGTCGCCTAGCAGCCGCTCTAGCCGTTAACGCATGGCATGAGGGCAACGCTGTTGAGGTAACCCTTTACATGCCTTACGCCAATATCGTGCTTGCCAACCTAAAGGGTGTATGGCGAGTAGTTGATAGGGATGACCACAACCTAGGCAGGGTCACGGTTGCTCAGATGTTTAACCGGCCACGTGCTTCTAGGCAGGGTGGACGCTCCGAGATTTCGCGGGCTATCCGTTCCTATGTAGACACTGGCGTTAGGACAATGCTTGGTATGGAGATTAACCGGGAGTTCTATTCAGTCCCTCAGCGATACATGCTGGGTGCTGATATGAGCATGTTTGAGGGTGCCGATGGTCAGCCTCTAACCGGTTGGGAAGTTGTAGCGGGTCGAATGCTTGCTATCAATGACCCTCTTGATGACAACGATGAGCCTGACCCTAGTAGGCGTGTTGAGGTAGGCCAGTTCACTGCTGCTTCTCCTGCACCTTATCTAGAGCAGGTACGTGGACTATCCCAGATGGTTGCTGCTGAGGCGGCTCTACCGGCGTCCTACTTTGGCTTTGTTACGGCTAACCCTTCTTCGGCTGATGCTATTCGGCAGGAAGAGGCACGGCTTATCAAGAGGGCTGAGCGTAGGCAGAAGATGTTCGGTCACTCTTGGATGGAGGTTGGAAAGCTTGCCCTTCTCGTAAGGGATGGCGAGATTCCAGAGGACTTCAAGAACGTCTCTATC
Organism: Streptomyces sp. B1I3; assembly: GCF_030816615.1. Taxonomy (NCBI): domain Bacteria; kingdom Bacillati; phylum Actinomycetota; class Actinomycetes; order Kitasatosporales; family Streptomycetaceae; genus Streptomyces; species Streptomyces sp. B1I3. The sequence goes on along the minus strand of NZ_JAUSYD010000001.1, from coordinate 2,245,900 downwards.
AAGTGGCGAGACGCTGCGACTCCAACTAGGTCGGCTGCTGCTGATGAAGCTGTAAAGCTTATCTCGGCCGGTGTCCTATCTGCTGACTCGTCAGTGACTTACGACCGAATCGGACTAAGCCCCGATGAGCAGAAGCAGCTAGGCAATGACAAGCGTCGTGCTCAGGCTTCTCAGAGGATTGCTGACATCAAGGAAGCGGTAGCCGCTACCTCAACCTCAGCACCCGCTGTAGAGGCTCCTGCTGGCGTTCTGACGGCCTCTGAGGAGGCTGCTGCGTAATGGCTACTGCGACTGCCGTCGCGGAGTTCAAGACAGCACAGAGCAACATTGCAACTCTTGCTGAGCGTGAACTAAGGGACTTCTTCCTAGACCTTGATTTTAGAAACATCGTCTCTACAACCAATGCCCTTGAAATCTTTATGCCTGCCCTGGTGGCTGAGTATGGAGAAATCGGGGCGGCTGTAGCGGTGGATTTCTACGATGAACTAAGGGAAGGGAGCCTAGCGACTAAGCCTTTCAGGGCAGTCATGGGAGAGCTTCCAGAACAGAAGGCCGTACAAGCCTCTGTGAGATGGGCGGTAACCCCACTCTTCCAAGCAGAGTCAAACCCTGCACAAGCACTAAGCAACCTGACAGAAGTCAACGACCGATTCGTTAAGGCGACTGCCAGGAACACAATCTTTACGAGCGCTCAGAAGGACACTTCAAGAGCTAGCTTCGCAAGGGTTCCCTCTGGCTCTAAGAGCTGTGAGTTCTGCTTGATGCTGGCTTCTCGTGGTGCTGTCTATGCCAACGAGAAGAGTGCAGGCGATACCAAGAAGTTCCATGGTCACTGTGACTGCCAGATTATCCCTATGTGGGATGGAGACGAATACCCGGCGGGCTATTCGCCTGATGAACTTTACGACCGCTACGTTGACCTACAGGTTGCGAAGCAAAAGCACTAACACTCATGAGAGAGGCATTGCCTAAGAGGGACAGGTTCCCTTGACCGGCGGTGCCTCTCTTGCATTTCCAGACATTACAAAAGGTCCCGGTGGCCTAATCACTAGCGATAATCCAGGAGGTTAAGCAAACAATGTCTACTGAAAACACTGAGGCGCATGACGCCTTGAACACCATGCTTAATGGTGAAGAGTCCAACGAAGTTGAGACTCAGGAGACTGAAACAACTGAGGAGGTAACCGAGGAGAACGAGGTTGCCGAGACAGAAGAGACAGACGACAACAAGTTTACTAAGGAGTACGTAGAGGGTCTACGTAAGGAGGCTGCAAAGCATCGAGTAGACGCTAAGGAAACCAAGGAAGCCCTTGAGGAATTGAAGAAGACCTCAAAGGCTGAGCTAGCCGAAAAGACAAAGGCCATTGAAGAAGCCAACCTTGCCCTTACGCGTTACAAGATTGCAGCTAAGTACAGCGTCTCTGAGGAGCACACTGAACTATTCCTTACCGGTTCTGATGAAGAGACCCTAGAGAAGCAGGCAGCCGCTCTTAACGAGCGCACTGTGAAGACTCCTAAGCCAGACCGTGCACAGGGAAACCGTAACGGTAATGGCGCAACTTCCAACGCTGAGCTATTCGCAAACGCTTTGGGATTCTGACGTTTAACGTCACCAACAAATAAACAAGCCAAGCACATAAGGGCTTCTGCCAATCCGGCAGGGGCCCTTTTTGCATGCCTGGTTAACCAACTTATGGAGGAAATAAATATGGCTAACATGGCCCGTAACACTGCCGGTGTAAATCTACCGCTGAGTGTTTCCGATGAAATCTGGGGCACGCTCCAGGAGGCTAGCGCGGTAATGCAGCTAGCTCGCAAGATTAACCTTCCTGGCTCTGGCGTAACCGTCCCAATGGTGACCGGCGACGCTGTAGCTTCTTGGGTAAACGAGACTGACGAGAAGCCAGTCTCTGACTCTACGGTCTCTTCTAAGAGCATCACGCCTTACAAGATTGCCGTTATCGAGACCTTCTCGAATGAGTTCAAGCGTGACATTCCTGGTCTATACGCTGAGCTAGCGCGTCGCCTTCCAGCGGCTCTAGCCCTTGCTTTTGACAAGACTGTCTTCCACGCGACGACTGCACCAGGCTCTAACTTTGACCTTCTTGAGGGTGCGCCTGTCCTAACCGTTGATGCGACTAACACCTATGCAGACCTAGTAGCGGTAGACGCTTCTATCTCTAACGCTGGTGGTGTCCTTAATGGATTCGCGCTTTCGCCAAAGGGTCGCGGTGTTCTTCTAGCTGCAACTGACAGCACCAACCGTCCACTATTCATCAGCAACCTACAGACCGAGAATGGCGTATCTAGCGTTCTTGGTTCGCCTGTAGTTCTCTCGCGTGCGGCTTACAAGGCTGACGCTGCTGGTGACGATGGTGAGGTTATCGGTTTCGCTGGTGACTGGTCTTCTGCCGTATACGGCACCGTAAACGGCATTGAGGTTTCTATGTCGGACCAGGCCACCGTTACTAAGGGTGGTACTCAGCTCAACCTATGGCAGCGCAACATGTTTGCTCTGCGTGCAGAGGTTGAGATTGGTTTCGCGGTTTCTAACCTGAACCACTTTGTCAAGATTACTTCTGGCGTTAACTCCGTCGCGTAAGTCTTGGTAGTACCAACGCAAGAAGGGGTAGCTACGGCTACCCCTTCTGCGTATCAACTTTAAATAAGGGAGGCCAATAAATGGCTTATGCCACATACAACGACGTTCTAACGCGTTGGATTAGTGAAGAAGACCTTCCCGCCACTGAGGCTCAGATTGCAACTCTTCTAGAGGATGCAGAAGACACGATTCTTAGGGAGTTCCCAGACCTTGAAGACAGGGTTCTAGATGGTGCTCTGCCAGAAGCGCGCGTAGTCAAGGTAGAAGCACGAATGATTATCCGCCACCTACGAAATCCGGCGGGTGTTAGAAGCGCTCAGATGGGTGCTGGTCCATTCCAGCAGACCACTACTTACGGCGGAGAAGAGCCAGGAGCCCTTTACCTAACCGAAGATGACAGGCGCGAACTACGAGGAGCCTCCTCTAACAAGGGGAAGGCATTCACCGTAGACCAGACTCCTAGCTATTACTCAGGCTCATACCTTGATGCCTCTTGGTGGGGTCGCCTGTGAGCCTACGGACCAAGTACAGCCTAGGTATCAAGAGGTACCTAGAAGGCTCTACAGACGCGCATGGCAACCCCGTAGAGGGTTGGGGACCAGTGGAGTACGTAGCCGTTTACGCGGTCGCTCCTACGTCCTCTAGCGAGCCTGCTGCGGTAGGTCGAGAAGCTGTCATTACCGGCCTGTCTGTCCTTGCTCCTCTTGGAGTAGAGATTGACGCTAAGGACCGGGCGGTTTGGCGAGACAAGGAATACACCATTGAAGGTGACCTAGCTGACTGGACTAATGGCCCATTCGACTTTAAGCCTGGTATCCAAATCAATTTGAAGAGGGTGGAAGGCTAATGCGTATGCAGTGGAAAATGAAGGGCTTCAAGGACGTCCGTACATCGGAAGAGATGGAAGCCCTTCTACAGAAGGTCATTGACGAGATGGTTAATGACCTAGGTGAAGGTTATGAAGGAGACGTTGAAACGGGACGCACGCGTTCACGAGGTGGTGTCGTTACGGCTAGTGCAGAGGCACAGCGTGAGAACGCCAGAGACAACACTCTCCTAAGGGCTCTAGCGAATGCGAGGAGGGGCTAATGGCAACAGAAGTAATCCTCTTCCCTGATGCTGAGGGACTAGTAATTGCGTACCTCAAGACAAAGATTAGCGGCGTAACCATCGCCACTAAGGTTCCTAATCCTCGTCCCAGCAAGCTAATCAAGGTAACCAGGGTGGGCGGTACAAAGCTAAGGCTTAATGCTGACTCGCCTGTCCTTGCCTTTGAGTGTTGGGGCTCTACGTCAGTAGAAGCATCTGACCTGGCTAAGTACGCAAGAGCGTATGTAGACGCTATGGCTGGCGAGAAGGTCAATGGAGTTTGGGTGTTCAAGGTTCGAGAAGTGGGCGGTATCGCTAACTTCCCTGACCCTGATAGCGACTCACCTCGTTACCAATTCTCGGTAGCAATCGATACGAAAGGAGCCACTCTATGAGGCTAGTAAATCCGAACGTTCCTGACTGGACTGTTGAAGTCACAGGCAAGGAAGAGATTCAGGCGCATCTAAATGCCGGTTGGCAAGAAGTGCCAAAGCGCAGTACGGCCAAGAAGGCAGTGAGCGCTAAGGCTGTTAAGGCAGCCGACGAAACATCCTCGGTCATCACGACTGAGGGAGACAACTAACAAACGAAATGGAGGTCATTTTTAAATGACTAACTCTGCAAATGTTCTAACCGGTAAGCCTCTAGCGACTGGTGGAGTCCTAATGGCTCCTCTTGGTGCTACGGCTCCAACTGATGCCACTACGGCTCTTGACGCTGCCTTCAAGGCGGCTGGCTACATTGGTGAGGATGGTCTTACTGAGTCTAACGAGCGTTCTACTGACAAGGTAAAGGCTTGGGGCGGTGACGTTGTAAAGGTTGTGCAGACTGACTTTGCGACTACCTACTCATTCACCTTCATTGAGACCCTGAACACTGAGGTTCTTAAGGCTGTCTATGGTGCAGGCAACGTAACCACGACTGCCGCAACCGCTCTTAAGGGAACCCTTCATGCGGTAAAGGTCAACAGTGACACCCTTCCTCGTCAGGCTTTCGCCTTTGAGGTTAAGGATGGTGACGCAAAGATTCGCATCTACGTCCCCAATGGTCAGATTACTGAGGTAGGCGAGATTACCTATTCCGACGAGGACGTAATTGGCTACGAGGTAACTGTTGAGGCATTCCGTGACTCGGACCTTGGTGCTAACGCAATCAAGTACCTAGATGACGGTGTCCCAACTGCCTAATCCGGCGGTTTGAAATACAGCAAGGCAGCCCCTCTCTACTACCTAAACGGCCCGGTAGAGAGGGGCTTATCAATGGGCCGACACTAACTTAACCAATAGAAAGAGGAACTATAAAAATGAGCAACTTCAAGTTTGAGCACAACGGTGAGACGTACGAATTCGAGAAGGACTTTTCTGTGGCCCGTTCTCCACGTTGGCTACGTGCCAACCGTAGGCGTGACGGTATGGACTTGGTCTTCACCCTCCTAGAGGAGATTGGTGGAGAGGACGTAGCTGAGGCTGTTGACACCATGACCGAGAAGGAATTTGAGGACTTCTCCAAGAAGGTCATGAAGGAATTCTCTAAGGATGCCGAGAAGTAAGGGAGAGAGGCTGTGAAGCTAAAAAGCGATGCGGCCTCCCTTCTGACTAACGACTTCCTCTATTCACGTCCCAATGAGTTTGACCTAGTTGAAAGGGTTCTCACTAACGATTCCCTGGATGAACTAGACGAGATGACGTCGGCTGATTTCGGCCGGGTTCTTGAGTGGATTGATGAAGAAGTCAAGAGGATGAAGGGGGCCAGTTATACAGACATTCTTGGCCTCCTTTCCCTACTCGATAAGCACGAGGATGCTTTGGCTTATGACTGCCTCACTCTAGGTCTCCGACTCAGGAACGTTGGAACAGATGACTTTACGTGGGGCGACTTGCTGACAATTGTCAAGCAGTTGCCCCGCTCTTCTGCGTTGTTCAGGTCTATGCATCCTGAGGAAGCGGAATGGGGACTAGTAGAGCAGTTGATTGCTTATACCGCAGACCTAACAGCGGTAGGCAATTGGCAAAGGGCTCAGGGCAAGAAGAAGGATTACCCACGTCCGATTCCTCGTCCTGGTGTTGAGTCACCAGAGAAGAAGTATGGAAAGGGAGCAATCTCCATTGAGGACATGTCCGCATGGCTTGGGTGGTGAACAACAATAACTAAGGAGGCATAAAGCCTATGGCTAACATTGAGCTTGGTACCGCGTATATCTCGGTTCTCCCAAGCACTAATCAGCTAGCAGCAGGTATTACAAGGGCTCTACGAGGAGCCGAAACAGACGCTAGGACGTCTGGAAACCGCATGGGTGACAACCTAGCTAGCGGTATCAACTCCGGCCTACAGGACGTAGCTCAGGAGATTAAGGCTCAGCTATCTGAGGGTTCTGATGTAGCTAAGACTGAGGGACGAGGAGCCGGTAACGACTTCTCCCGTCAGTTTGAGGGTGGCATCAAGGGCATTGGACAGCGTTTTAAGAGCCTCTTTAACGGCTCTGTGGCTGATGCTGGTAGCGCCGGTAGCGACGCCGGACAGCGCTTCTCAGAGGGTTTCCAGAGCCACATGCAGGGGCTCGGAGACTCCATGAAGACCGGCATCACTGCGGCCGGACTGGCTGCTGGTGCTGCGGTTGGTGCGGCTCTCTTGGAGGGTGCTTCTCAGGAAGCCTCTAGCGACAAGATGGCGGCGGCTCTTGGTCTGAACACCAAAGAGCAGAAGAAGTACGGCGGTATTGCAGGAACCCTTTATAAGCAGGGCTTTGGTGAGTCAGTAGGCGACAGTCAGCTAACCGTTCAGGCTGTCTTGCAGGGTCTCCCTGAGATGCGTAATGCGTCCAAGAAGACTGTCTCAGGCATTGCTAAGGACATCGCTACTATCTCTGACCTAACTGGTGAGGATGCTGAATCAGTAGTCAACGCTGCAAAGCAGCTAGTAACTTCTGGTCTGGCTAAGAACCACCAGGAAGCAACAGACATGATTATGAAGGGTAATCAGCTTGGCCTGAACGCTAACCAGGACATGCTAGACACCTTCAAGGAATACTCTCCTTACTTTGCTGAGCTTGGCCTTAACGGCAAGCAGGCTCTTGGCTTCCTGAGCCAGGGTCTCAAGGGTGGAGCAAAGGACATTGACGTATTGGGAGACTCCCTAAAGGAGTTCTCCATCTTGGCTATTGATGGCTCTGACAGCACTAAGGGTGGTTTCAAGGCTCTTGGTCTCGATGCTGATAAGGCTGCTGCGGCTATCTCTAAGGGTGGTCCTGCTGCGGCTGCAATGACTGGCAAGGTCATTGATGGTCTCAAGAAGATGAAGGACCCCCTTGCGCGTGAGCAGACTGGTATTGCTCTGTTCGGCTCCATGTGGGAGGACAACAGCAAAGCCATCATGAGCACTGACTTGAGCGGTGCGGCTAAGCAGGTAGGCAACCTAGCGGGAACTGTTGATAAGGCTGGTAAGACCGCCTACGGCAACGCTACGGGTAACTTCACCACCTTCTATAGGACGCTCAAGCAGAACTTCGTTGAGTACATCGGCAATACCGTTGTGCCAATGCTGGTCAAGCTTGGTGGCTTCATCAAGGCTCACGCAACGACCTTTAAGGTTCTTGGTGCGGCTGTCCTAACGGCTGTTGCGGCTGCTTATGCATTCCGCGCGGCTATGTGGGCAATCAAGGTTGCTCAGGACGCTATGGCTTTGGTCAAGTGGATTGCCAACATCAACCTTGCTGCGGCCCGTCAGAAGATTATGACAGCGGCTACAAAGGCTTGGGCGGTAGCTCAGAGGCTCTTGAATGCGGCTATGAGGATGAACCCTATTGGTCTCGTCATTACGGCGCTGCTGGCTCTTGGAGCCATCTTCACCATTCTCTACAAGAAGAACGAGACGTTCAGGAACCTCGTAAACACCGTATGGGCGGCTATCAAGATGGCCATTGTTGATACGTGGAACAACTACATCAAGCCCGCATTGGTCGGCTTCTGGGGATTCATCAAGAACACCCTATGGCCAGTCATTCAGCAGCTTTGGTCTAGCGTGATTCAGCCTGTCTTTAGTGCCATCGGTACTTACATTGGCGTTATCTGGACCCTAATCAAGGGCTATTTCAATGCTTGGAAGTTCATCATCACTGATGTTCTGTGGCCAGTAATCAAGGGTCTTTGGACTGTCGTGAGCACTGTCTTCAAGGGAATTTGGCTAGCCATTCAGGGTGCTTGGGTCATCATCAAGGGCATCTTCAATAGCATCAAGTGGGTTATCAACAACGTTCTTGCGCCTGTATTCAGGTGGCTATGGAACAAGGTCATTAGCCCTGTCTTTAACGGCATGAAGACAACGATTAGCAACGTGTGGAACAACGGCATCAAGCCCATCTTCACCGCGCTAAAGAACTTCATCACTGACAAGGTGCAGCCTGGATTCAAAAAGGGCATCGACGCTATCGGCACCATCTGGAATAGCCTTAAGAAGATGGCTGCAAAGCCTATCAACTTCTTGATTGAGTGGGTTTACAACAAGGGAATCCGCAAGATGATTAACCTCATCCCAGGAGTGAAGGACCTTAAGGAAGCAAGCCCAATCAAGTTCGCTCGTGGTGGCGCTGTTAATGGTGGCATCAAGGGCAAGGACTCAGTCAATGCAATGCTGATGCCTGGTGAGCACGTATGGACAACCAAGGAAGTAAATGCTCTTGGTGGTCAGGGTGCTATGTACCAGCTACGTGAGTCAGTTCGTAATGGGCGACTCTCTCTAGGCGAGACTCAGCACTATGCAAAGGGTGGAGCCGTTCAGAACCCTGATGAGCGCGTCTATTGGGATGGAGAGCCTGTCTCTCGTATCTCTGCGGCTCAGCTAGCGCTAGCTCAGGACCTTTCAAATAGCCGTATCCGGGTTATGCAAGGTTCTTGGCAGCCACGTACTAGCTATTCAGGTACCTCTCACGCCGGTCCTGGTGTTGTTGATACAGCCCCTGGAAACTTTAGTCAGCAGTATTGGCTAAGGCGTGTTGGCTTTGCTGCTTGGGGACGTAACTTCCCAGGAGCCCACACAGCAGGTTCAGGCGCACACGTTCACTCTGTATCAAGGCTTGACCCTGGTGCACGTGGACAGGGACAGCTAAGCCAGTTTGCGCATGGTGGAGATGGTCTAGGCGGTAAGGACTACGGTCCTAACCCAAGCCTTCTACCGGGCCTTCTAGACAAGCTAGGAGCGTTCGGCAACCTGTCTGTTTATGGCGGTAGCTCAGGAGATAACAGCTCTTGGCTAAGCCTTATCGGCAAGGTAAAGGGCATCATCACAAGCATTAAGGGCTTTGTGAATGGTGGTATGGACAAGTTTGGAGCATGGGGCGGAATGGCCGCTGATGCTGCTAAGAACATCGGTAACGATGCTGTGCAGTACATCAACGACAAGATTCCTAACTTCCTGCTTCCTGACAATCCCATTCCAAGCATCTTTGATACGGGTGGAGTTCTAGAGCCAGGCATGTTGGCTTACAACGCTTCCAGCCGTCCAGAGGCTGTCTTCAACCACAGGCAGTTCAAGTCATTTGCAGAGAGCGCGGGTAGTGCTAACACCACTAACGCCCCTTCCTCGTACGAGATGCAGATTACTAACTGGGACAAGGGAACCGGTTATATCCGGGCGGTGGCTAGAGATGAAGTCTCAGCTAACGATTCATTCAATTCAACTACAGGAAGGATGGGTAGACGATGAGTTCTACGCCTATCAAGGTATCGAATGGAACGGACACATACGTAAAGCAGAATAGGCCAAGCGATAAGCACGCTAGTTCAGACATGCTGGAATTCACCAACATCTCTGGCAAGCAGCGCTTTGCCTATCTCAGCTTTGCCCGTCCGTTCCCAAAGGGAGTGACCATCCTTAGTGCCAAGCTCCGAATGACGTCACGTTATGACGAGGTTGGCACTACAACGGTCACTCTCAAGAAGGTCACACAGGCTTGGACGTCTACCAAGATGACCTGGAACAACAAGCCTGCTGTGACTACCACAGACTCTAAGTCGGTTACTAAGGGAACCTCTCCTCAGTACACAGTCTGGGAGTTTGATGTTACGTCTCATATGCAGGCTGTTGCTGATGGAGCTGCATGGTACGGGTGGCGATTCGAGACCAGTAACACCACCTATTACAGGCAGTTCTATTCAGCCAATGCGTCTGTCTCTGGTCGCTCCGTTAAGCCAACTCTTGAGTTGACCTACATTGAGAAGCCAAGCAAGCCAACGTTTATGTCTCCTTCTGGGGGACGGGCAACTTCATTGGCTAAGCCTATTCTCAGGTTCGACTTTACGGACGCTCAGGGAAGCACGACGATGCAGGCTCTACAGGTTCAGATGAACCCTACGAATGCCTTCACCGCCCCCGCTTTTGATACAGGCACATACCTTGCTTCTGTCCCTCAGCTAGACCTGAATGACACTGCTTATGCGGGTCTAGCTGATGCAGCAACGGTCTATTGGAGGGTCAGAGTTCAGGACAGTTCAGGGCTTTGGTCTTCCTGGTCTGATGCAACGTCATTCACTAGGCGCATTAAGCCAACTCTGACGATGCTTAACCCACCGGCTAACACCATTGATGAGCCAACACCTCCTGTCATTTGGTCTCTGACAGGTGGTACTCAGACTGCCTATCAGGTCATCGTTAGCGATGCAGAAGGCGACTGGCTTTACATGTCGGGTAAGTACACAAGCACGGATGTTGATTACACAATTCCGGCGGGTGTCATTACCAGGGATGACGCTACATACGACATCACGGTAAGAGTCTGGGACACATACAGCCGTGAGAGCACTCCTGGTGACCCTGCTTACATGTCGGTCACCAGAAGCGTTGTCTATGACTATGACGCCACTACAGACCCTGTCACTAGCCTTGTTGCCACTACTCAGCTACCTACTCCGGTAGTCAAGCTGACTTGGAATAGGGCTACTGCACCAGACTCCTTTGTGGTCAGGCGCAATGGTGAAGTCATCAAGGCTTTGCTTGAGCCCGTTCAGGCTTTGGTGTCCGGCACGTCTTATCAGTTCTTGGACTATGAGGCGTCTCCGAGAAGGTCTCATGTCTACACAGTGCAGTCAGTAGTCAATGGCAAGACATCAGCCTCTAACCCAACGGTCACCATCAAGCCTGAGTCAGTAGGTATCTGGCTAATGGACCCTGCCGAAAACGTCTACGTACAGCTAATGGACGCCGATGAAGGCACTTGGGCTATGGGTGAGGATGCCGGTATGTATTCCCCTCTTGGAGGCACTAAGAGTGTCCGTGTGACACAGGCTCTAAGAGGTCATGAAGGTTCGCTTACTGGACTCCTTATGGAGACGCCATTGAGTGCAAAGACAATCACACAGCAGGAGGAAGATGTGTACAAGTTGAAGTCTCGTCCTGGTAAGACATACACCCTGGCTTTGTCAGACATGTCATTCCCAGTAGTAATTGGAAACGTTGTGGTGGCTCCTCTACCTCAGCGCGAGACCATGAAGAAGGTCTCTTTTGACTTCTGGTCACAGAAGGTCCCCTTTAAGGCCGTGCTTTGATTTCGCTCGGTCTTTCGGCAACTGAGCAGGGGTGGCTAAACGCCACCCTTGCCGGTTCCCATTCAATTAACATCACCGTTCAATTGCTAACTCTTGGAGGAGCCAGGGTTGGTGACTTGTCCAATCGCCTTATTGGCGGACAGGTGAACGTTGATTACACAGCAGACGTTACGCGTAACTGCACAATGCAGCTCTTTGACCCGGATAGGACGCTGTCCTTTGAGACAGACTCAGCCGATGAAGGGGCTATCTACATGGACAAGATGATTAAGGTCATCTATGCCGTAAAGGTCCCTCAGATGAATTCATGGGTGAGTATTCCTGTGTTCTGCGGGCCGGTTATCTCAATGAGTAGGGATGACAACCTAATCAACCTGGAATGCCAGGGTAAGGAGACCCTGTCTATGGGTGCCTCTTGGAGAACCTTTACGCGTAAGAAGAACTCCAACAAGGTCAACGTCATTGCAGACATCCTCAGGGAACTCTCTGGAGAGCGTCAGTTTGACTTTGTGGAACTCAGCAGCAAGCTACCGGCGGATTACTCGCTAGGTAGGGAGAGCGTTCCTTGGGTCGCGGCTAAGAAGCTTGCCAGTGGTCTATCTCGTCAGTTGTTCTATGACGGAAGAGGCTATTGCCGTATGCGTTCTTTGCCAGGAACACCAGTCTTCACCTTCAAGAGTGGAGATGGCGGAACGGTTCTCACGACTCCACAGATTGACTATGACAGCACAGAGGTTAAGAACATCATCCTTGTTAAGGGTGGCATTCCTGCCGGTGCCAAGAAGGGCGTAGAAGTCTCTGTGTCGGCTCCTGCCACTCATCCACTGAGTCCGCAGAAGCTAGGCCGTAACGGCGTCTCTCGCTACCTCCTGGAGGTCATTGAGGACGACGCTATTCGCTCTAAGGCTGAGGCTACGGCTAAGGCTGCAACCACTTTGAATGACCGTTTGCTACAGGAGGTTGAAGTGTCCTTTGACGCTATGCCCATTCCTTACCTTGAGCCTGGTGACCTTTGCCGACTCCAGACCGAGGAGTACGCAACCACATTCCGACTTAGTGAGTACAGCATCCCGCTAGTGGCTGGAGAGCAGATGAGCGTTGGCTATGTAAAGCGAATGCAGGTTAGGAAGCTGTCGGCTAGGACTATGGCGGCAATGCGAACGAAGAGAATCATGTCACGATGACAATAACAATTAGGAGCAAAAGTGATTGAGGAAGGATACGTACATGACGTAAGACTACTCACCCTAGGTTCTTACCTAGATGGTGACCATCTAACGGGCAGTACAATTCTAAAGATTATGGATGCCGCTGACTTCAATGAAGATGGCGGCTCTTTTATTTTGGACGGTGTGACACTCGACTATGCGAGTGCAGACCTTGAGACAGACACATTGGCGCTTGTCGCACCCCTAGTCGGTGACCATGAGAATGGTGAACCGCTAAGCATCTCCCCGCTTACCTATGAGAAGCAGGCTGTAGTTGTTCTTGATGACTTTGATGAGTCTCTGACGGTAGTCATTCCTCACGCTCTTCATGACAGGCTTGCAGAGGGCATGAGGGAGGACTTCAACCGAGAGTCCGTAACCGTAGAGCTTGAGGGCAACACATGGATTCTCAAGAACGTCTATGGCCTTGAGCCTGTCATTGATGGTCAGTACCTAGAGAACGTCGTTGCCGACGATGTCATTGATGGCATTATCACTGAGGTCAAACTAGCCAATGACGCTGTCACTCAGGCAAAGATTGCTACCGGGGCTATCGGCTCCAATGAGCTAATTGCCGGTGCTGTTGATGCTGCGGCTATTGCGGCCAATGCAGTCACCAATGCGGCTATTGCTGCTGGTGCAGTTACTAACGCTTCTCTTGGCGCTAGCGCTGTCACTGCTGGAAAGATTGCATCTGGTGCCGTTAGGGCTTCTGAGCTTGGCAATGGTGCAGTCGGTCCTATCGCTCTTACGCCATCTCTCAATGACACAGTCATGCAGAGGTTCACAGATGGCTTTGAGGACCCTCTTGCCTGGCAGGCTATCGACACCCTTGCAGGAGCCTCCTGGTCCCTTGTGAGCGAGCCTACGGCCCCTTCTGGTGGCACGGTGGCTCAGGTAGCGGGTCGAGTAGCCCTTAAGGGAACAGCGCCAATCCTGTATGACCCTTCATCCCTTTACCGCCTAAGCGTGAGGGTTCGTTGTAGCACTCAGGCCGCTTCTGGTGTGAGTAGCTTCTACGCGGGTCTTATGGGTTATACGGCTGACAAGACAACCATGGTCAACCGCTTTGGTGCGAACGTCATCACAAGCCAGTATTTCCCAGCAGCAAGCAATAGGTCTCTTCCAGCTTCTGACGGCTGGATTACCGTAACCGGTTATGTAAAGGGTCGCTCTGCTTCTCCTACTGGTGCTCAGGCTTTGGATATGCAGAGCCCAACCACCATGCATGACAATGTCCGCTACATCGTTCCGATGGTGTGGCTTAACTACTCCAATACTGATGTCACCTCTGTCATGCAGGTAGACAGCGTGACGGTTGAGGTATTGCGTACCGGCGTAGTCACTGCCAATGAACTAGCGGCTAACTCGGTTACGGCTGGCAAGATTCTTGCTGGCGAGATTGGCACTACTCATCTAGCGGCCAATGCCGTTACGGCCGGAAAGATTGCGGCTCTAGCCGTTCAGGCTGGCAACATTGCGGCCGGTGCTATTCAGACTGGTGACCTTGCGGCTAACGCTATTACTGCTGCCAAGATTGCTGGTCTCACCATTACGTCTAACGAGATTGCGGCTAACGCCATCATCGCTGGAAAGATTGCTACTGGTGCTGTTACGGCAGACAAGATTGATGCCAACGCAATCAACGGTAAGACCATTACCGGAGCGACTATCCAGACAGCAGCATCAGGAGCGAGGCTTGTACTTAACTCCTCTGACTTTACTGCCTATAACTCAGCCGGGGCTATCTCGGCTAAGTTGGCAACGGTCATTGGTGCTTATGGTGGTCCAGGCTTTGCCACATATAAGACCAACACTGTCACCGGCACGAACTATTACTCAGCCCTTACGGGTAGTGCCGTTGAGTTGGGAATCGTTGGTCAGGCAAACCCTGGCTTTATCGATTATAGCGATTTGGGAAGCAGCAAGTATGCGCTTGAGATTGTCTCAGGCGATGCGGGCAGTGGCCGTTCTAGCTCTCAGATTTCTCTTTACTCTGAGACTGGTCCTCTTACCTCTGATGCCGACATCGACATGACTGCTGACAACGTAAGGGTTCATGCCGACCTGTTTGCTAACAACATCCAGACAGGAACGGTCTCATTTACTACCGCAGACCTAGCAACAATTAACACTTGGTCTGGCACAAAGAACGTTGTTTTCTCCACTCCATTCAATACCATTCCTACAGTCATCTTGACTTGCTCCGCTGGTGGTCCGGCTGGTGGCTCAACGGCCTTTAGTTGGACTACTGCCGGAGTCACCGCTACCGGGTTTGGTGTTCGTATGCTTAGGGGAAACAACGGCGCAACAACGTTCTCATGGATTGCTATCAGCACATGAGGCTAACAAGAAAGGAATGATTGATATGGCACTAACCATCCCAACGTTTACGGAGTCACCCGTTTACAACTTCGGCATTTCGTTTTATGTCGATGGTATCCAGGTTGACTTTGGCATGCCCTGGGGACAGGACATGGTAAATCTGATGACGGATAGCGGTCTAGTAGAGGCTTGCCAGGGTTTCTCTGACACTCTTCATGCCGCCTACCCTGATTCTCTAATTGAGTATGAGGTCTATTGGTACTCCTCACGTATCGGACCAGTGACTAGGGCTACGGCCTATGAAGCAGTAGTACCGGAGTAACACAAATAGCCGGGGTTTCTTCGGAAGCCCCGGCTCTCCCTAGAAGGGATAACGCAACCGAAAGAGAAGAGGAGAGTGATTAGACTGCTAGAGCTATTGGGGAGCATTCCCGCACCATGGCTTGCTCTAATGGGCACAGTCTTTGGCGGTGTTGGTCTTAAGTTTGCCGAGCACTTGCTAGGCAAGAACAAAGCTAAGATTGATGTTGCAACACAGATGCGCGATGAGATGCGCATTGAAATCAAAGAGCTACAGAAGCGCGTTGATGAACTAGAAGAGACCAATGACAAGTGGAGGGCAAGAGCCTGGAAAGCAGAGGAAGAGCTAGCTATCCGTAACGCTCTCATCGCTAGTCATGGGTGTATGGCTGGAGGCGTTGACTTCACCAACAGGCAGAATTAGAAGAAGCCCCCGGTTATTAGCCGGGGGCTCTTCTGTGTTTACCTATCACGCACTCTCGTTCTTGCGCTCAATCTCATTAAGGCGCTTAGCAATCTCAGCAAGCTTAGCCTTGCTCTCCTTGTAGGCACGTTCCATCTCGGTCATATTCACCCTCCTCTCATTGGGTCTACTTAAAGGATAACCCCGTTTGAATTATGAAGCCAAATCAGCAAAGAATTCTTGAAAGGAGTTCGCTATGTTCAATAACAACAAGTATCTTCATCTCGCCTTCTCCAGGGTGGTGAACGTTTACGTCTTTAGTCTTGGCATCCTGGCTCTGTGGTGGGGAGCCGTTCTAGTGCTTCCCTTTGGCCAGTTCGCTAACAGCACCCTTTACGACTACATGAGTTACCTAGCCCCTGAATACGCCTGGGGTTATGCAGCATGGGTAGCAGGAGCCTTGATGGTTCTAGGAGCCCTTAAGGGTTGTGAGCGCATGTCTAAGCTAGGTCTCATGGTCGGTTGCTTGCTATGGGGCTTTGTGCTTATGACCTACCTCCTAAGTATCCCTTCTAGTACGGCTGTCCCTACTACTGCCTTCTTGGTATGGGCTCACGTCATGGGTCATCTGGTTCTATGTATCCGTCCAGAAGTTCTTAAAGAAAGGTTCTAAAACCCGCCGGTTATCTGTTATGGTTTACCCATGACCAACACGGAAGACCTCAACGCAATGCACAACCGGTACACAGTGACTTACAAGGACACTGAGAGCGGACAGGAACACACCAAGTACAACTTGACTGAACTGAGCGCGGTAAGGCTCAAGGGAGACTGTGACCTCTATGACAACCTCGAATTCATCTCGGTAACTCCTGAGCCTGACTGGTCCAAGTACAAGCACTAGAAGCAACACAGAGCCCCTGCTCTCCACTAAGGAGGGACAGGGGCTCTTCTGCGTTGTGGAGGCTCTGAGAGCCCCTGAGAGGTTCCGGGCATGAAGAAGCCCCTAGGAGGATTGCTAGACGCTCCTAGGGGCTGTTCTGTGGCTTCTAGGGGCTAGTCCTCAAGACCCTGCTTCTTGAGCCACTGAGCGAACATCGCCTCTAGGTCAGTCTTCTTCTTAGCCTTGTCCTCAGGCTTCTCCTCTACAGGCTTAGGCTTCTCCCCGAAGAGGTCATTGACTGCATCATCAATGTCTGACTTCTGGACTTGGGCATAGTAGCCAAGAGTTGTCTTGAGGTCTGAGTGCCTGAGTTGCCTCTTGGCAATCTCCGGATTGACCTTCTGCCCAACCATTGTGGTTGCGTAGAAGTGGCGGAACATGTGCGGGTTGACTGTGATGCCAAGCTTCCTCCCATAGCGCCAAAGGGATTCCCTTACAGCACCAGGCGTCACCGTTGAAGGTGTGTGAGCCCTAACCTCATCAGCAAGCCATTCGGGGATGATGACTTCTCCTTGAGTCTTTGAGAGCCAAAGAAGCCCATCCTCATCACGCTGCTTATGCACTTTGAGGACGTTCCCCTTTACATCCTTAGGGGATACTGCGCACGCTTCTCCAATACGCAGACCCGCGTACATCATGAGAAGGCCGTAGAAGCGGTAAGGAGTAGCCTCAACCACTTCAAGCATTTCTTCCTTGGTGGGGAAGTCATAGACGCGAGGGACGCTCTTGCAAATCTTGAGGTCTTTGATGTCAGGGAGAACATCCCTAAAGAGAGTCCTAAGGGCTACGGTGTGCTTCCTCTTTGTGTTCACGTTTACGATGGTGAGAAGCTTCTGATAGAGGAATTGAACGGTTACCTCTTCTACCAGGACCTCATCCATTCCCAGATGCCGGACAGTTTGCATGTAACTATCCGCTGTAGACTTCCTCAGGAGCCGTGCACTGAGAGTGATGGCGGCGAACTCACGGACAGTCTGACCAGAGGTGAACGACATGATGGAACTCCCACGCTCGTACCGTGTCGAGACCTACGGCTGCCAGATGAACGTCCACGACTCCGAACGCTTGTCGGGGCTGCTGGAGGACGCCGGGTACGTACGCGCCCCGAAGGATGCGGACGGTGACGCGGATGTCGTCGTCTTCAACACCTGTGCGGTGCGGGAGAACGCCGACAACAAGCTGTACGGCAACCTCGGCCGCCTCGCCCCCATGAAGACGAAGCGCCCCGGAATGCAGATCGCCGTCGGCGGCTGCCTGGCGCAGAAGGACCGCGACACCATCGTCGAGCGCGCCCCCTGGGTCGACGTCGTCTTCGGTACGCACAACATCGGCAAGCTGCCGGTGCTCCTGGAGCGCGCACGGGTCCAGGAGGAGGCGCAGGTCGAGATCGCCGAGTCCCTGGAGGCCTTCCCGTCCACGCTGCCCACCCGCCGCGAGTCCGCGTACGCGGCATGGGTGTCCATCTCCGTCGGCTGCAACAACACCTGCACGTTCTGTATCGTCCCGGCCCTGCGCGGCAAGGAGAAGGACCGCCGCACCGGCGACATCCTGGCGGAGATCGAGGCCCTCGTCGCCGAGGGCGTCAGCGAGATCACCCTGCTCGGCCAGAACGTGAACGCCTACGGATCCGACATCGGTGACCGCGAGGCCTTCTCCAAGCTGCTGCGCGCCTGCGGCACCATCGAGGGCCTGGAGCGCGTCCGCTTCACCTCGCCCCACCCGCGCGACTTCACCGACGACGTGATCGCCGCGATGGCCGAGACGCCGAACGTGATGCCCCAGCTCCACATGCCGATGCAGTCGGGCTCGGACACGATCCTGAAGGCCATGCGCCGCTCGTACCGCCAGGAGCGCTTCCTCGGCATCATCGACAAGGTGCGCGCCGCCATGCCGGACGCGGCCATCTCCACCGACATCATCGTGGGTTTCCCCGGTGAGACGGAAGAGGACTTCGAGCAGACGATGCACGCGGTGCGCGAGGCGCGTTTCGCGAACGCGTTCACCTTCCAGTACTCCAAGCGCCCCGGTACGCCCGCCGCGGACATGGAGGGGCAGATCCCCAAGGAGGTCGTCCAGGAGCGCTACATGCGCCTGTCCGCCCTCCAGGAGGAGATCTCCTGGGAGGAGAACAAGAAGCAGGTCGGCCGCACCCTGGACGTCATGGTCGCCGAGGGTGAGGGCCGCAAGGACGGTGCGACGCACCGCCTCTCCGGGCGTGCCCCCGACAACCGCCTCGTCCACTTCACCAAGCCGGCGCAGGACGTGCGCCCGGGGGACGTCGTGACCGTCGAGATCACCTACGCGGCCCCGCACCACCTGCTCGCCGAGGGTGCGCCCCTGGGCGTGCGGCACACCCGGTCGGGGGACGCCTGGCAGAAGCGCACGGAGGCGGTCGCGCCGAAGCCGGCGGGAGTCATGCTCGGCCTGCCCGCCATCGGGGCACCCGCCCCGCTGCCGGCCGCGGCGGCGCCGGGGTGCGGCTGCTGACCGACGCCACCGGAGCGACGTGCCCCGGCTCCGCGGGGTGCGGCCCCCTCCGTGGGGCGTGGTGCGGTGCGGGACGGCAGGCGCGGGGGCGGGGCGCCAGGTGCGCCTGCGGCGGACTGTTCCTGCCGCCCATGTCCCGAAGCCTGGCTTTGCCCTGAGCCCGGCTCTGCCCGACGCCCGGCTCTGCCCGGGCCCGTTCCGTGGGGTCGGCCCCCGCGCCTCGACGCCCGGCGAGGCCGGTTGTGTCGGCCGGAGCCGTCGGCCGGTGCCGCGAACGCAGCCGTCCGGGGCTGCGGCCGGGGGTGTCGCAGTACGCTGACCGGCATGCTTGTCGCCGCCGCCGTCTGTCCCTGCCCGCCTCTCCTGGTCCCCGAGGTCGCCGCGGGTGCCGCGCCCGAGCTCGACTCCGCGCGGGCCGCGTGCGCCGACGCCCTGGGCGTTCTCGCGGCGGCGCGGCCCGACCTGCTGATCGTGGCGGGGCCCGTCGAACCCGCCGAGTGCGGTGTTTACCCCGCGGGCTCGCCCGGCACCTTCGCCGGGTTCGGTGTCGACCTCGCCGTGCGACTGGGGGAGCCCCCCGCGGGGTCGGCGGTTGCGGAGCGCCGGCTCCCGCCCTCGCTCGCCGTCGGCGCCTGGCTGCTGACCCGCACCCGGTGGTCCGGGGCACCGGTCGAGGGCCTCGGGGTGGGCGTGCCGTCGGCCGCAGCCCGCTGCGCGGAAGCCGGACGGGAGCTGGCCGGCCGGGCGGACCGGGTGGCCATGCTGGTCATGGGCGACGGCAGCGCCTGCCGTACGGTCAAGGCGCCCGGCTACCTGGACGAGCGGGCGGTGGAATTCGACGCGGTGACGGCCCGCGCCCTCGGCACGGCCGATCTCGCCGCCCTCGCGGCTCTGGACGAGTCGCTCGCGTACGAACTGAAGGCGGCCGGACGGGCGCCCTGGCAGGTGCTCGCAGGGGCCGCCCAAGGCGCCGGGCTCGATGGGCGGCTGCTGTACGAGGACGCCCCCTACGGCGTGGGATACACGGTCGCCACCTGGTCGTGAACCGCCGCCGACAGGCGTGAGGGCCGTGGAGCGCATCGCTCCACGGCCCTCACGCCCGCCGGCTCCCCGCCCCGGTCACGGCGCGGGCGGCGTCGGCGGCGTTCCGCCCTCGTTCTTCTGCCCAAGGCGGTCGACCGCGTCCTTCGCCTTCCGCGTGCCGGACACGATCTTGTCGCTGTACTTGCCCTTGGTCTTCTGGTCGACCGTCCGGGCCGCCTTGTCGAGGCCCTGGTCGATCTTGTCCCCGTGCTGCTGCGCGAGGTCTCCGACCTTGTCCTTGGCCGGGGCCAGCTTGGCCTTCAGGTTGTCCAGGAAACCCATGGGTGACCTTCCGTGCTCGGGGACCGTCCTGACACTTTACCCGTGAGGAAGCACACACGCGTGGCCCCGCGCCCGCGTCGGGGAAGCCTTCCGGAACCGGCCGGAGCCGGGGTGTCCCGGAGTTTGGGACACTGTTCCGGTGAGAAGACCAGCTCCCGCCCCCCGCGTCATCGCCGTCGTCGGTCCCACCGCTGCCGGAAAATCCGATCTGGGAGTCTTTCTCGCCCAGCAGCTCGGCGGCGAAGTCGTCAACGCCGACTCCATGCAGCTCTACCGCGGCATGGACATCGGCACGGCGAAACTGACCCCTCCCGAGCGCGGTGACGTTCCGCACCATCTGCTGGACGTCTGGGACGTCACCGAGGCCGCCAGCGTCGCCGAGTACCAGCGCCTCGCCCGCGTCGAGATCGACAGACTGCTGGCCCTGGGGAGGACCCCGGTCCTGGTGGGCGGTTCCGGTCTCTACGTGAAGGGGGCGATCGACGCACTGGAGTTCCCGGGGACGGACCCCGCGGTGCGCGCCCGGCTCGAGGGGGAGCTGGCGGAGCACGGATCCGGCGCCCTGCACGCCCGGCTGGCCGAGGCCGATCCCGAGGCGGCGCGCGCCATCCTTGCCGGTAACGGACGCCGTATCGTCCGAGCCCTCGAGGTCATCGAGATCACGGGCAGACCCTTCACGGCCAACCTCCCGGGTGACGAAGCGGTGTACGACGCGGTGCAGATCGGTGTGGACGTCGCGCGCCCGGAACTCGACGAACGCATCAGCGCCCGGGTGGACCGGATGTGGGAGGCGGGACTGGTGGACGAGGTGCGCGGCCTGGAGGCTCTGGGGCTGCGCGAGGGGCGCACCGCATCGCGCGCACTCGGCTACCAGCAGGTGCTGTCGGCGCTCGCGGGGGAGTGCACGCAGGACGAGGCGCGCGCCGAGACGGTGCGCGCGACCAAGCGCTTCGCGCGCCGTCAGGACTCCTGGTTCCGGCGCGACCCGCGCATCCGGTGGCTCAGCGGCGCCGAGGAACACCGCGGGGAACTTCCGCACCAAGCGCTGGCGTTGGTCGAACGAGCGGTCACAGCCTGATTGCATGACGGGTGACCGGTGGCGTACGAGCACTGACTCTGTGCTGTATCGAAGCAGGTCAGAGACAGTTCCCTGGGGCATGGGGCTTCATCGGACCTCGGCAATCCAGGTCCGACGGAGTCAGGGGCAATGGTGGAGTCGGGTATTGGCTGGTTCTCGGTGTTGTGGCCGACGGTCAAGGTGGGCAGGCGCGGGTCGTAGTCCTCGTTGTCGATGAAGAAGGAGACGACGCAGGGGTCGTCAGCTTCGGCGGTCGGGATGGATGCGAGGCCGTTTCTCGGCGCCGTGCCGGCGTACACACGGACTTCCTCTATCCGTGTACGGATGAATGAGGCCGGATGCCGCTGTGCCGGTCAGGTTTCGTCCAGCGCTGCTGCCTGTACCTGGAGGGCCTGTATCAGTGTCCGGACCTGGGCGTGGTCGCGGCTGAGGATCGCGGCGACACCGATGTGCCGGGTCGGAGTCGGCGGCGCGATCGGGATGGTGCGTAGCCCTGCTATCCGCGGAGTCTGCGCGATGGAGGGGATCAGCGAGATTCCCATGCCCGCAGCGACGAGCGAGCGGGCGAAGAAGTAGTCCGTTGTCGTGCCGCGCACCTCCGGGTGGAAGCCGGCACGTTCGGCGTAGCGGCGCAGGTAGGTCTCGGTCTTGAGGCAGCCGAATACCCAGGGCTCGGCGGCCAGCTCGACGATGTCGAGTGCCTCGCGTCCGGCCAGGGGATGGGCCTCGGGCAGGACGACACGCAGGGGGTCTTCCATGAGTGCAGTCCACGCCAGACTGGAGCTCGGGCCCGGCCCGCCCGGCAGCGGGCCGTCGAAGTGGTAGGCGAGGGCGAGGTCTACGGCGCCCTGGCGGACCAGTGGCAGGCTGTCTTCGGGCTCGCTCTCCCTGACGTGGACCACGGTCTCGGGATGGGCGGTGGTGAGGCGGTCGAGTGCGCCGGGTAATAGGAGCCTGCCGCCGCTGGTGAAGGTGGCGATGGTGAGCTGGGTGCGGCCGCTACCGAGCCGGTCGACCTGCTGCCTGGCGTGTTCGAGCTCCGCGGCGACCGACTCGGCAGCCCCGACCATGATCCGGCCGGCCGGGGTGAGCGTGACTCCGCGGGTGCTGCGCGCCACGACCTGGGCGCCGATGCTGCGCTCCAGTGCGGCGATCTGCTGGGACACGGCCGAGGGGGTGAGATGGAGGGCTGCCGCCGCCCGGTTGAAACTGCCGTGTTCCGCCACCGTCCGCAGGACCCGCAGCCGCTGCACGTCGATCAACAGTATTCCTTAATACGTATCCCGTAAGTAGGCACTTCTGCTGATGACTGTAGGTGTCCAGGATGGAGGCATGCAAAGAATCTGCGTCATCGGCGGAAGCCGGTATTTCGGCAAGCTCCTGGTCCAGCGCCTGCAAGCCACCGGCCACCAGGTCACGGTGGTCAACCGCGGATCGACCCCGCCGCCACCCGGTGTCGAACACCTCGTTGCAGACCGCGACGACGAGGCTGCCCTGATCGCCGCGCTCGGCTCCCGCACCTTCGACGTGGTCGTCGACCAGGTCTGCTACACCCCCTGTGCAGGCCGCGATCGCCGCCCGCGCCTTCAGCAGCCGCACCCGGCGCTACGTCATGACCTCCACCATCGAGGTCTACGACCCGGCGACCGCCGCACTGCCGACCGTTCCACCCGGCACACCGGTGCCGGAGGAGGTCGTGGACCCGTCCACGTGGCTGGTGGCCATGGACCTGCCGTGGCACGACACGGCGTACCTGGAGGCGCACTACGCCGAAGGCAAGCGACAGGCGGAGGCCGTCTTCGCCCAGCACCACGGGTTCGCTTCCGCCGCCGTGCGCAGCGCCCACGTGCTCGGTGGCGGCGCGGCGGAGTTCACCGGCCGGCTGGCGCACTACGTCGAACACGTCATCCAGGGCACGCAGATCACCGTGCACGCCGAGGCGCTGCCCACGGTCTTCATCCACTACGAGGAGCTGGCGGACCTACTGCTGTGGGCGGCCACACTCACCGACGTCACCGGCCCGATCAACGCCTGCTCCGACGGTCCACTCGACGTCTACGGCCTGGGTGCTGTCATCGCCGCGCAGGCCGGCAGGAAGGCCGTGTACCGGAGCGTCACTGCGGGCGAGCCGGCCTCGCCGTTCTCCTTCGACCGCCACTACGCCATGAGCAACGCCCGCGCGAAAGAACTGGGCTTCTCCTTCTCCCACACCACCGACTGGCTCCCCGGTGCTGTAGCCGGAGCCCTCGGCACACCCGCCGCCCCCACCCCCTGAGGACAGACACCATGCAGCACCGCACCATCGCAAACACCACCGTCAGCGCCATCGGCCTGGGCGCCATGCCGCTGTCCATCGAGCACCGCCCGGACGAACAGCGGGCCATCGCCACCATCCACGCGGCCCTGGACGCCGGGGTCACGCTCATCGACACCGCCGACAGCTACCACTGGCACGCCGGCGAAGCCGGCCACAACGAACTCCTCATCGCCCGCGCCCTGGCCCGCTACGGCGGCGACACCTCCCACCTCCTCGTCGCCACCAAGGGCGGCCGCGGCCGCCCCGGCGACGGCAGCTGGACCGTCACCGCGACCCCCGCCCACCTCAAGTGCGCCGCCGAAGCTTCCCTGAAGCGCCTGGGCGTCGAGGCCATCGGCTTATACCAGCTGCACAAGCCGGACCCAGCCGTGCCGTGGGCAGAGTCCGTGGGCGCGCTGCGCGAGCTGCTCGACACCGGCACCATCCGCGCCGCCGGGATCTCCAACGTCACCACCGGCCAGATCCGCGAGGCGCACGCGCTCCTCGGCGACGGCCTCGTCTCCGTACAGAACCAGTACTCCCCCGCAGTCCGCGACAGCGAGCCCGAGCTACGGCTGAGTACGCAACTCGGGCTGGCCTTCCTTCCCTGGAGCCCTTTGGGTGGCATCTCACGGAGCTCCCTGGACGGCCCCTCCGGCCCGACCGCTGCGAGAACCGCCTTCCACCGCATCGCGGCCGAGCGTGGTGTCAGCCCGCAGCAGATCGCCCTGGCCTGGCTGCTGACCCGCTCCCCGGCGGTGATACCGGTGCCGGGCGCCAGCCGCCCGGCATCGATCCAGGACTCCGCCGAGGCGGCCGAGCTGGAGCTGAGCGAGGCGGAGCGGACGCAGTTGGAAGACGCACTGCCCGACTGATCAAGGGTCTCCTGTTGTTCGGCGATGGTCCTCGGAGTGATCTTGCGAGCCGTGTACGGCTCGGTCAAGCGCTCGACGGCGGCGTCCTGGGTGGGGGAAGCCGGACTCCTCGGCCCGCTTGCCCCGGGTGTTGCGGAAGCGATGGTGCAGAGGTGTGGGCAGCTCGACGGCCCGCGGCACTCGCAGGGCTTGAAGAAGCTGTCCACACCCCTGCGCAAGTTTGTTCGGCATGATCGAGATGGTTGCTTCTTCGGGCTTGGTCGCGACCGGTCAATCCAGCGCTGACCTGCGGCTATTGCTGACCTCTTGCTGACTCGCCGACCAGCAGCAGGCGCCTGACCTGCATAAACCCTGAAGCGGGGCTGTAACAGCCTGATCACGTGATGGCATCGGGACGCTCCGCCCGTCATTTCGGTGCCCGGGACCGTGCCATCATCGAGAATCGATCGACCAGTGGAGTCCGAGTTGGGAGGGCGCGTGGCGATGGAGGCCGGCCCTCGCGACACAGACCGAGACGCACCGGATCCGCAGCACGAGGCAGGACGTCTGAGCCCTGACGGGCCCGATGAGCACGACGTGGCCCCCGAGGTCGAGGTCGAGCTCCGTCCGGTCCGCCGCATGCGGATCTGGCAGCTCGCGCCGATCGTGGTGCTGGCGGCGCTCGGCTCCCTGATGTTCGCCTTCCCGCTCGCCTTCGAGTTCGGCGGTGGCGGTGCCGTCGTGGCGATGCTGGGGCTGCTGATCAGCGGCTGCGCCGCGGGCTGGGGCATGATGGCCGCCCGCCGGGTGGGTCACACCTGGCCCGGCCTGCCGGCCAGGGGGACGGGCGAACGCCCCGACTGGCGCGTGGTCGGGCTGTACGTCGTGGTGTGCGCGGGCCTGGTCGCCCTCGCGGTCTGGCGTGTGGCGCGGCTCCGCTGAGCCTTCCGACCGGAGGACGGCACCCGGTGCTCCGGTCGGCCCGGCCCTGCGGACTGCCGGTGCGGCCTCGTACAGTGGGTTCGTGAGCACTTCGCAGATCAGCTTCCTCAAGGGGCACGGCACCGAGAACGACTTCGTGATCGTTCCGGACCCGGACAACGCCGTCGACCTGCCGGGTCCCGTCGTCGCCCGCCTCTGCGACCGCCGCGCGGGTATCGGCGGCGACGGTCTGCTGCACGTCGTACGGTCCGCGGCGCACCCCGAGTCGCTCGGCATGGCGGAGCAGGCCGAGTGGTTCATGGACTACCGCAACGCCGACGGTTCCGTCGCCGAGATGTGCGGCAACGGCGTGCGCGTCTTCGCCCACTACCTGCAGCGGGCCGGGCTGGTCGGCGAAGGTGACCTGGCCGTCGCGACCCGGGGCGGGATCAAGCGGGTGCACATCGCCAAGGAAGGCGACATCACGGTCTCCATGGGGCGTGCGCTGCTCCCCGGTGAGGGCGTCACCGTCACGGTGGGCGGCCGCAGCTGGGACGCGCGCAACGTGAACATGGGCAACCCGCACGCCGTCGCGTTCGTCGAGGACCTGGCCCACGCCGGCGACCTGTTCTCCGTACCGCCCTTCGCCCCCGCGTCCGTCTACCCCGACGGCGTCAACATCGAATTCGTCGCGGACCGCGGGCCGCGTCACGTCGCCATGCGCGTCCACGAGCGCGGTTCCGGTGAGACCAGGTCCTGCGGCACGGGCGCCTGCGCGGTGGCCGTCGCCGCGGCCCGCAGGGACGGGGCGGATCCGGCGGTGACCGGCGCCCCGGTGACGTACACGGTCGACCTCCCCGGCGGCACGCTGGTGATCACCGAGTATCCGGACGGCGGGATCGACATGACGGGGCCCGCCGCCATCGTCGCCGAAGGCGTGATCGACCCCGCCTGGCTCGAAACGGTGACCGGTTAGAGCTTCGCTCGAATGGGTGATCCGTTTCACGCTGGGCGGGAGCGGGACTGCGCCACGTGGTGGGCTCGGTAGCATCAAGCACCGGCCCCGGAGGCGCACCCGCACCTTCGCGCCGCCGGTCGACGTTGCCGGAGGTGCCCCATGAGCGCAGAGGCCACCGATCCAGGTGCTCCCAGTCGCAAGCGCAGTCGCCCGCGGATCGACCTGCGCCGGCTGGGGCGCGTGGCACTGCGGGGCCCGGTCTCCCGTGACCGGCTGCCCGCGGCCATCGGGCACGTCGCCGAGGCCCACCGGGCGCACCATCCGGATGCCGACCTGGCCATCCTCCACCGGGCCTACGTCCTCGCCGAGTCCTCCCACCGCGGCCAGATGCGCAAGAGCGGCGAGCCCTACATCACCCACCCGCTGGCCGTGACCCTCATCCTGGCGGAACTCGGCGCGGAGACGACGACGCTGACGGCCTCGCTCCTCCACGACACGGTCGAGGACACCGAGGTGACGCTCGATCAGGTCAAGGCGGAGTTCGGGGCCGAGGTCTGTTATCTGGTCGACGGGGTCACCAAGCTCGAGAAGGTCGACTACGGCGCGGCCGCCGAGCCGGAGACCTTCCGCAAGATGCTCGTCGCCACCGGAAACGACGTCCGGGTCATGTCGATCAAGCTGGCCGACCGGCTGCACAACATGCGGACCCTCGGTGTCATGCGTCCCGAGAAACAGGCCAGGATCGCCAAGGTCACCCGCGACGTGCTCATCCCCCTCGCCGAACGCCTCGGGGTGCAGGCGCTCAAGACGGAGCTGGAGGATCTCGTCTTCGCGATCCTCCACCCCGCGGAGTACGAACGGACCCGGGCCCTGATCGCCGAGTCGGCGCGTTCGCGGGACCCGCTCGCGGAGATCGCCGACAGCGTCAGAGCGACACTGCGCGAGGCCGGCATCAACGCGGACGTGCTCATCAGGCCCCGCCACTTCGTCTCCGTCCACCGAGTCCGGGCGAAACGCGGGGAGTTGCGTGGCACCGACTTCGGACGGCTGCTGGTCCTGGTCGGCGAGGACGCCGACTGCTACGCGGTCCTGGGCGAACTGCACACCTGTTTCACGCCCGTCATCTCAGAGTTCAAGGACTTCGTGGCGGCGCCGAAGTTCAACCTCTACCAGTCGCTGCACACCGCCGTCGTCGGCCCGGAGGGCGCGGTCGCCGAGATCCTCATCCGCACGCACCGGATGCACAAGGTCGCCGAGGCGGGCGTCGTAGCCCTCGGCAACCCGTACACCCAGGACGGCGCCACCGCCGCGCACCGGACCGAGCCGGCCGACGGGGAGCGCGCCGACCCGACCAGGCCCGGCTGGCTCTCGCGCCTGCTGGACTGGCAGGAGTCCGCCACCGACCCCGACACCTTCTGGACGACGCTGCGCGCCGATCTCGCCCAGGACCGCGAGATCACCGTCTTCCTCACCGACGGGGGCACACTCGGGCTGCCGGCGGGTGCCAGTTGTGTCGACGCCGCGTACGCGCAGTACGGCGACGCGGCACACGCCTGTATCGGGGCCCGCGTCAACGGCCGCCTGGCCACGCTCAGTACCGCGCTGAAGGACGGCGACACCGTACAGCTGCTGCTCGCGCAGGACGCCTCCTCCGGTCCTTCGCCGGAGTGGCTGGACCACGCCCGTACCCCGGCCGCGCGCATCGCGATCGCGGGGTGGCTGGAAGCCCACCGGGACGACGCCCCGGAGGGTCAGGGGGGCCGGCCCGCCGCCCCGGGACCACAGGGAGGGGCCGGGGACCACCCGGCGGACGGCCGGGGGAGCCACGCGGCCGACGAGGCCGGGGACGCCGCTGCGAACGGCCGGGGCAGGGCGGGCGGCCGGGGCACGACCGTGTCCGTCGACACGCCCGGCTCGCCTGTCCGGCTCGCCGGATGCTGCACCCCCGTCCCGCCCGACGACATCATCGGGTGCACTGTGCGTGGCGGCGTCGTGACCGTGCACCGCCGGGAATGCGCGGCGGTCGCCCCGCATGCAGGCGATCGGCCGGGCGGCCGTGGGTGCGCGGTGGAACGACACCGGGGACCGGAGCGACACGGCCGACTACCGGGTCACCCTCGTCGCGGAGTCGTTCGGACGTCCCCGGCTGCTGGCCGACCTCACCGAGGCCATCGCCGCGGCGGACGCGGCCGTCGTCGCCGCGACGGTCGAGCCGCCCAGCGAACAGCGGGTCCGGCACACCTACACCCTGCAGCTCCCGGACGCGGCCGGCCTGCCGGGACTCATGCGGGCGATGCGCGACGTGCCGGGGGTGTACGACGTGAGCCGTGCCCAGCAGCCCGCCGCCGCCGGCTGACCACCGCTCCGGGCGGGGCCTCCTGCCCGGTCCGCGCGCCCCCGTTCGGGTGGTGCGGCGCGCGCCACCCCCGCGTGGCGGGTTTCCGCTGGTAGCCGTAGTCCATGCCGCTCACCTCCCGTCGCCTGCGCGCCGCTCTGCTGGCCACCGCGTCGGCCACCCTCGTCGCCGCCACCCTGCCCGCACCCGGGCCGCTCGGCATCGGCGACCGTCTCTTCCCCCACCTCGGCAACCCCGGGTACGACGTCCTGTCGTACGACATCTCGCTCACGTACCACGGCAGCAACACCGAACCCCTGGACGCCGTGACCAGGATCGACGCACGGACCACCGCACCGCTGGAACACATCAACCTCGACTTCGCCCGGGGGACCGTCCGGTCCGTTGAGGTCGACGGGCTGAGTTCCCGGTTCTCCACCGAGGGCGAGGACCTGATCGTCCGGACACCCGCCCGGCTCCCCGCCGGAATGCCGGTGCGGATCACCGTCCGGCACACGAGCGACCCCTCCGGAGACACCGGCAGCGGTGGCTGGGTCCCGACCGCGGACGGTCTGGCCATGGCCAACCAGGCCGACGCCGCACACCGGGTCTTCCCCGCCAACGACCACCCGTCCGACAAGGCCTACTTCACCTTCCACGTCACCGCGCCGGAGAAGTTCACCGTCGTGGCGGGCGGGCTGCCCGCCGGGACGCGCCGCCACGCGGGCACGACCACATGGACCTACCGCACGGCGCACCCGATGGCCACGGAGCTGGCCCAGGTGTCCATCGGCCGCTCCGCCGTCCTGCGGCGGACGGGGCCGCGCGGACTGCCGGTGCGTGACGTGGTGCCCGAGGCCGACCGGGAGAAGCTGGAGCCCTGGCTGCGCAGGACCCCGGGACAGCTGGCCTGGATGGAGAAGCAGGTCGGCCCGTACCCGTTCGAGACGTACGGACTGCTGGTCGCGGACACGGAGACCGGCTTCGAGCTGGAGACCCAGACCCTCTCGCTCTTCGAACGCTCCCTGTTCACCGAGGCCGGCTATCCCGCCTGGTACGTCGAATCGATCATGGTGCACGAGCTCGCCCACCAGTGGTTCGGCAACAGCGTCTCGCCGCGGACCTGGTCCGACCTCTGGCTCAACGAGGGACATGCCACCTGGTACGAGGCCCGCTACGCGCAGGAGCACGCACAGAAACCGATGGAACGGCGCATGCGCGAGGCCTACACCCGATCCGACGCCTGGCGGGCGGACGGCGGCCCGCCCGCGCGGCCCGACGCCCCGACCCCCGGCCACAAGATCAGCCTCTTCAGGCCGGTCGTGTACGACGGCAGTGCCCTCGTCCTGTACGCCCTGCGCCAGGAGATCGGCGAGCAGGCGTTCGACCGCCTGGAACGCACGTGGGTGCGCTCGCACCGGAACGGGTCGGCGACCACCGCTCAGTTCACCGCGCTGGCCTCCCGCATCTCGGGACGGGACCTGACCGCCTTCTTCGACGGCTGGCTGTACGGGAGGAAGACGCCGCCGATGCCGGGGCACCCGGAGTGGCGGAGCGCCGGACCGCGGAGCGCCGCCCCGGGCTCGCAGGGGCCCGCACGCGCCCCGAAACCCGCGTGACGCGCCCAGCGGGGACATGCCACTATCGACGCGTCGGCACGGCGGCCGGCCGGTGGGCCCCTCCCGGGGGAATCTTCCGGCGGGGTGACGCGTTGTGACTGGCGTACAGGACTTCTATCTACGTAAGGATCCAATGACCTCCTCTTCTTCCCTTCCCCAGGACGCGCGCAACGCGCGGAGCGCCCCGGAAACCGCCTCCGAGAGCCTCACCGAGAGCCTTCGGGCCGACGCCCTGATGGAAGAGGACGTCGCCTGGAGCCACGAGATCGACGGAGAGCGTGACGGCGACCAGCTCGACCGCTCCGACCGTGCGGCGCTGCGCCGCGTCGTCGGACTCTCCACGGAGCTCGAGGACGTCACCGAGGTCGAGTACCGACAGCTGCGCCTGGAGCGTGTGGTGCTGGTCGGTGTCTGGACGTCGGGGACGGTGCACGACGCGGAGATCTCCCTCGCGGAGCTGGCCGCGCTGGCCGAGACGGCGGGGGCCCAGGTGCTCGACGCCGTGTTCCAGCGGCGCGACAAGCCGGACCCGGCCACGTACATCGGTTCGGGCAAGGCGCTGGAGCTGCGGGACATCGTCCTGGAGACCGGCGCCGACACCGTCGTCTGCGACGGTGAGCTCAGCCCCGGACAGCTGATCCACCTGGAGGACGTCGTCAAGGTCAAGGTGGTCGACAGGACCGCCCTGATCCTCGACATCTTCGCCCAGCACGCCAAGTCCCGCGAAGGCAAGGCCCAGGTGTCGCTGGCCCAGATGCAGTACATGCTGCCGCGCCTGCGCGGCTGGGGTCAGTCGCTCTCCCGGCAGATGGGTGGCGGCGGGTCCAGCGGCGGTGGCGGCATGGCCACGCGTGGACCCGGTGAGACCAAGATCGAGACGGACCGGCGGCGGATCCGCGAGAAGATGGCGAAGATGCGCCGGGAGATCGCGGAGATGAAGACGGGCCGCGAGATCAAGCGCCAGGAGCGCAAGCGCAACAAGGTGCCCTCGGTCGCCATCGCCGGATACACCAACGCCGGAAAGTCGTCGCTGCTCAACCGGCTCACCGGTGCGGGCGTCCTGGTGGAGAACGCGCTGTTCGCCACCCTCGACCCGACCGTGCGCCGGGCCGAGACGCCGAGCGGCAGGCTCTACACCCTGGCCGACACCGTCGGGTTCGTGCGGCACCTTCCGCACCACCTGGTCGAGGCGTTCCGCTCCACCATGGAGGAGGTCGGCGAGTCCGACCTGATCCTCCATGTGGTGGACGGCTCGCACCCGGCCCCCGAGGAGCAGCTCGCCGCCGTGCGAGAGGTGATCCGGGAAGTCGGCGCGGTCGACGTGCGCGAGATCGTCGTGGTCAACAAGGCGGACGCGGCGGACCCGCTCGTCCTGCAGCGCCTGCTGCGCGCCGAGCGGTACGCGATCGCGGTGTCGGCGCGCACGGGTGCGGGCATCGACGAACTGCTCGCGCTCATCGACGCCGAGCTTCCGCGGCCGTCCGTCGAGATCGAGGCGCTCGTGCCCTACATCCAGGGGGGACTCGTCTCCCGCGTGCACGCCGAGGGCGAGGTCATCTCCGAGGAGCACATCCCGGAGGGCACCCTGATCAAGGCGCGGGTGCACGAGGAGCTCGGAGCGGAACTCGCGACGTTCGTCCCTGTGACCCACTGACGCACGGCCGCCCGTTCCCCGGAGCGGGCGGCGGCGCACCACGCACGGACGGCCCGGCCCCTCGACGAGGGGCCGGGCCGTCCGTGCGTCGTCCTACCGGCCCGCGTACTTCTTGCTGACGGCTTCGTAGATGCCCTGGGCCTCCTTGCCGAGGCGAGGGCCGGCCAGCCAGCCGGCGGTCACCGGGCCGATGGAGGTGTTCGAGACCAGGGCCGGCTCACCGTCCCGGCCCGCCGCGACCCAGCCACCGCCGGAGGAGCCACCGGTCATCGTGCACCCGATGCGGTACATCGTCGGCTGGTCCTGGAAGACCGAGAGACGGCCCGGCTCGTCCGTGCACTGCAGGGCCTTCTGGCCGTCGTACGGCGGAGCCGCCGGGTAGCCGGTCGCCGTCATGCCGTCGATCTCCGGGACGGCCGGGGCGTCGAAGTCGACGGGCAGCGCCGAACCGACCGTCTCCTCCAGGGACTTGCCCGTCGAACCCTTCTCCGGTGTCACCTGCAGCACCGCGAAGTCGTACGGGGCGCCCTGACCCCCCGTCGCCGCGCCCTGGGCGATCCACTGCTCGGAGGTCTGCGCCCACTGGCCCCACCACACACCGTAGGGAGCGATCTTCTCCTTGGGCGCGGTCTCGAGCTCGGCCACCGACAGGCCGCTGTCGTTGTACGACGGGACGAAGGCGATGTTGCGGTACCAGCCGCCCTTCTTACCCGCGTGCACACAATGGCCCGCCGTCCACACCATGTTGGACTTGCCGGGGTGGGCCGGGTCCTTCACCACGGTCGCCGAGCAGACCATGGATCCCTCGGGCCCGTCGAAGAAGAGCTTGCCGGACTCCGCGGCGTTCTCGTGGTACGGCGTCCGCAGGCTGGCGGCCTCGACGGGGGCGGGGGCCGGGTCCGTCACGCCCTCGTCGCCCGAGATGTCGTTGTCGACAGGGTTCTCCGGAGGCTTGTCCGCGTCCCGCATCCGGTCCGGGTCCCACAGGTCCTCGATGATCGGGTTGACGTAGTCCCTGGCCTCACGCAGCCACGTGTCCTTGTTCCAGTTCTTCCACTCGCCGTCCCGCCACTTGTCGAGGTCGATCCCGTGTTCCCTGAGCCGGTCCTTCAGATCGTCCGGGATGGTGACCTTGCCGTCGGACGCCTGGCCGCCGGAGGCGCTCGGCTTGCTCGCCGCGTCCTCGTCGGGACCGCAGGCGGTGACGGTGAGCGTGAGGACGGCGGCGAGGGCGGCTGCCGCGAAGACGGGGGAGGTGCGGCGGGTGCTCCTCCCGCGGCGTGCGGTGTCGATCGGGCGTATGGGTCGCATCTGGTGAATCCCCCTGGGACTTCGTCACTGACTTCTCTGCTGCACTGCGGACTGCCGCCGGGTGCGGCACCGCGGCGCGCACACGCGGGCCGCGGCAGCGGCGGCCGGGCCAGGGTGCGGCCCCCACTATGCCGGTGCCGTGGGGGACGGTGTGCGGCAGGGCCATGGTTCCCTCCCCGCAAGGATCTTCCGGCCTACCCGTGCTCCCTCGCGCCCGGCGTCGTTGGTACGTACGGGGAACACCCGGACAGCGTTCAGCCGCGCGGTCCGCCACCGGGGCACCGTACCGACGTACAACGCCACTGTTACCGCAGGAGGACCGACAGCCGTGGCCGTGACCGAACCAGCTCCGGCGCCACACCCTGCCGCCTACGAGGGCATTCTGCGGCGTCAGGCACTGCGTGAATCGGCGGCCCGCACCTATGCGCGGTCCCTGCCGATCGTGCCGGTACGGGCGAGGGGAATGACCATCGAGGGCGCGGACGGGCGGCGCTATCTCGACTGCCTCTCCGGGGCGGGCACTCTGGCACTCGGTCACAACCACCCCGTGGTGCTCGAGGCCATCAGGAAGGTCATCGACTCCGGTGCGCCGCTGCACGTCCTCGACCTGGCCACTCCTGTCAAGGACGCCTTCACCACCGAGCTGTTCGCCACCTTGCCCGGCCAACTCGCCGACGACGCCCGCATCCAGTTCTGCGGACCGGCCGGAACCGACGCCGTCGAGGCCGCGTTCAAGCTGGTCCGCGCGGCGACCGGCCGCAGCGGACTGCTCGCCTTCACCGGTGCGTACCACGGCATGACCGCCGGGGCGCTGGCCGCGTCGGGCGGTGCCCCGGACGTCCGGGTGACCAGGCTCCCCTTCCCGCAGGACTACCGCTGCCCCTTCGGGACCGGAGGGGAGGCGGGCGCCGACATCGGCGCGCGCTGGACGGAACATCTGCTGGACGACCCCAAGGGCGGTGTGCCCGCTCCGGCCGGAATGATCGTGGAACCCGTCCAGGGGGAAGGAGGGGTGAATCCCGCCCCCGACGGCTGGCTGCGCCGGATGCGTGAGATCACCCGGGACCGGTCCATCCCGCTGATCGCGGACGAGGTGCAGACCGGGGTGGGCAGGACCGGCACCTTCTGGGCGGTCGAGCACAGCGGTGTCGTGCCCGACGTGATGGTGCTCTCCAAAGCCATCGGCGGCTCGCTCCCCCTGGCGGTGATCGTCTACCGCCCCGAACTCGACATCTGGCCGCCGGGCGCCCACGCCGGAACCTTCCGTGGCAACCAACTCGCCATGGCGGCCGGTTGCGCCACCCTCGCCTACGTACGGGAGAACCGGCTCGCGGAGCGTGCCGCGACGCTGGGTGCGCGCATGCTCGCCCGTCTCCAGGCGCTGAGCGCGGACCACCCGGGCATCGGTGACGTCCGGGGCCGCGGCCTGATGATGGGGATCGAGCTCGTCGACCCGGAGGCCGCACCACTCACCGGCACCGCCGGGAGCGGCTCCGCGCCGCCGCCCGACCCCGCCCTGGCCGCAGCGGTGCAGCAGGAATGCCTGCACCGCGGCCTCATCGTCGAAATCGGCGGACGCCACAGTGCCGTCGTCCGACTGCTCCCTCCACTCACGCTCACCGACGAACAGGCGACGGCGGTCGTCGACCGTCTCGCCGATGCGCTGAGAGCCGCGGAACGCTCTCCGTACCGTCGGGTCCCTCCCGGGCCGACCCGCTGATCCCGGACACCTCACAAGGAAGACCGCCGTGAACCCCACCCCTGCGCCCGAGGCCGACGGCCCTCCCACCAGCGAGCAGCGAGGTCAGGACCTGCCGGACGGCGCCCTCGCCGTCGAGTCGACGACCGTGCCGCGCCAGAAGGCCGGCCATCGGGGGACCCTGTACGCCGGGACGGGCGTCGCCACGTGCGGGCTGCCGATCGACCGGCCCGACCACGCGCACGCGACCGGGCACCCCGACACCCTCGGTCACCCGGACCCGCTCCTCGACCCCGACCCCCTGGACCACCCGGACCCGCTCCGGGCCGCCGACTCGGCGGGCACCGAGAACCTGCTGCGCTGCTGGGTCAGGGAGAACGACCTGCCCCGGCCGCAGGGGGACATTCTGCGCATCCCGCTCCCGGCGAGCGGTAGCGCTCTGCTCGTCCCGATCGGCCACTGGTCCGCGACGGGCTGGCACCGCTTCGGTACACCCGCACTGGAGAACGCGCCCGCGGGCGCCCGGGGGGTGGACGCCGTGACCGTGGCCGCCCTCCTCGGGCGTGAGAGCGACCGGGACGCCGGCGTGGACCTGGTGGCCAGAGTGGCGGACTCGGTGCGGCACACCGCCGCCTTCCTCGCCGACCGCCGCCGCGCCCCCGCCCCGTACCCGGAGGCGGATCTCTTCCTCACCGCCGAACAGTCACTCCTCCTGGGGCACCCCCTGCACCCGACGCCGAAGAGCCGTGAAGGCCTCTCCGAGACGGAGACGCCGCTCTACTCACCCGAGTTGCGCGGCTCCTTCCCGCTGCACTGGATGGCCGTGGACCGGTCCGTGCTGGCCACCGAGTCGTCCTGGACCCGGGCGGGCCGACCGGTCTCCGCCGAGGAACTCCTCGGGCCGCACGCCGACGGGCTGCGTCTCCCCGAGAGCACCGCGGCCCTTCCGCTCCACCCCTGGCAGGCCGCTGAGCTCGAGCGCCGCCCCGAAGTCGCCACCCTGCTCGAGAAGGGCCTCCTCCACGACCTCGGCCGGCACGGGGAACGCTGGCACCCCACGTCCTCCGTCCGCACCGTGCACCGTCCCGGCGCCGGCATCATGCTGAAGCTCTCCTTGGGCGTACGCATCACCAACTCCCGCCGGGAGAACCTCCGCAAGGAACTCCACCGCGGCGCCGAGGTCCACCGGTTGCTGAGCACGGGGCTGGCCGCCGCATGGCAGGCGGTCCACCCGGGCTTCGACATCGTCCGTGACCCCGCCTGGATGGCCGTGGACGCCCCGGACGGCGTGCCCGTCCCCGGCCTGGACGTCATGCTCCGCCACAACCCGTTCGGCCCGTCCGACGACGCGGTGTGCATCGCCGGACTCACCGCCCCGCGTCCCTGGCCGGGCCGGGCCGGTATGTACTCGCGGCTCGCGGAGACCGTCTCCCGCCTGGCCGACCGCACGGGCAGGACGACCGGAGCGGTCTGCGCCGAGTGGTTCCTCCGCTATCTGGACCGCGTGGTGCTCCCCGTCCTGTGGCTCGACGCCCACGCGGGCGTGGCCCTGGAGGCGCATCAGCAGAACACTTTGGTCCTCCTCGACGCGGACGGCTGGCCCGTCGGCGGCCGGTACCGCGACAACCAGGGGTACTACTTCCGCGAGTCCCACCGTTCCGCCCTCGAACACAGGCTCCCCGGCATCGGCGGCGTCAGCGACACCTTCGTCACCGACGCGGTCACCGACGAGAGGCTGGCCTACTACCTCGGCATCAACAACGTCTTCGGGCTCATCGGCGCCTTCGGTGCCCAGCGGCTGGCCGACGAACGACTGCTCCTCGCCGCGTTCCGCCGGTTCCTCGAGGGCGCGCGCACGCTGGGCTCCCCGCTGCCCGGCTACCTGCTGGAGACGGCGCAACTGCGCTGCAAGGCCAACCTGATGACCCGGCTGCACGGTCTCGACGAACTCGTCGGCCCGGTCGACACCCAGTCCGTCTACGTCACCATCGCCAACCCCCTGCGCAGCTGAGGAACGACCCGAGAGACCAGCCCGCCCGAACGGAGCAGAGGAGAGCGTCACGGTGCACCACGCCGATGCGCACACCGGGCCCGGTGCGCCCCCACCGCGCGTCACGAGTGGCGAGGACACGGTGGAGCTGCGGCTCACCGAGGAGCTGCTCACCCTGCTCGGTGACGACGGGCCACCGGTCGAGGCATCGCCGGACGGTGGGGCCTCGCCGGGCGCCACCCCACCGCCCGCCGTCCGGCGGCGGGGCGACGCCCGGGCAGACACTTCCGGACCCGTCGGCGATCCGGCCACGTGGGGCCCGGTCCCCACCCCGGCCGGTGCGTTCCGGCTGGTTCGCGTCGAACTCGCACGCGACCTCGCCGTGATCAGCCGCTGGATGAACGACCCGGCGGTCGCCGCCTTCTGGGAACTCGCCGGGCCGGAGCCGGTCACCGCCGGCCACCTCCGGCCGCAGCTCGAAGGCGACGGCCGCAGCGTCCCCTGCCTCGGTGTGCTCGACGGCAGGCCCATGAGCTACTGGGAGATCTACCGGGCGGACCTGGACCCGCTGGCCCGCCACTACCCGGCCCGGCCCCATGACACCGGGGTCCACCTCCTGATCGGCGGCGTGGGCAACCGGGGCCGGGGCATCGGCTCCTCACTGCTGAGGGCGGTCTCCGATCTCGTGCTCGACCACCGTCCGCGGTGCGCGCGTGTCGTCGCGGAGCCGGACCTGCGCAACACCCCGTCCGTCTCGGCCTTCCTGAGCGCCGGTTTCCGCTTCTCTGCGGAAGTGGAACTGCCCGGCAAACGAGCTGCTTTGATGGTCCGCGACCGGGCCCACCGTGCGCAGCTGTGAACAACTCGCCGCATCACCCACACGCTCGAACCCCATCGGTTCCACCCCGAGGAGTCCCCGTGCCGACACATCCCGCGAGCCACGACTCGGCGCCGCTTCGCACGCCGCTCGCCACCGAGGAACTGAACCGGGAGGCCTGGGACCGAGCGGCGGTGCGACTGCTCGCGAAGATGCTCGGTGAGTTCGCCTACGAGGAAGTCATCGAACCCGCCCGGCGGGAGGAGGGCCCCGCCGGGGACACGCACGGCTACACCCTGCGGCTCGACGACGGCCGGATCCTGAGCTTCCGCGCGTGCCGCGGCGTCTACGCGAGCTGGCGCGTCGACCCGGATTCGATCCGCGAGGGCGCGGCGGTCGAGGACGGGACCTCCGGGGGGACTCCCTTCCGCGACCCGTTGAGCTTCCTCGTCCGCGCCCGCCGTCTCCTCGGTCTCGACGGGGCCACCCTCGGCCACCTCGTACGCGAGCTCACCGCCACCCTGACGGCCGACGCCCGCCTCGACCGCACCGCGCTCCGTGCGGCGCAGCTCGCCGACCTCTCCTACGCCGAACTCGAAGGCCACCAGACCGGACACCCCTGGCTGGTGGCGAACAAGGGCCGCCTCGGCTTCTCGGCCGCGGACGCCGCACGCTTCACCCCCGAAGCGCGCTCCGCCACCACACTGCCGTGGATCGCCGTCAGCACCCGCATAGCCGGCTACCGGGGGGTGGCCCGGCTCGCCACCCCCGGGCAGTTGTACGACCAGGAACTGGACGCGTCGGTCCGCGCCTCGTTCACCGCCGTCCTGCGCGACCGCGGCCTCGACCCCGGCGACTACCTCTTCCTGCCGGTCCACCCCTGGCAGTGGGACGAGTGGGTCGTGCCCCTCTTCGCCCCCTCCATCGCCGACGGCCGGATAGTGCCCCTGCACACGGACGACGACCTCCGGCTTCCGCAGCAGTCGATCCGGACGTTCACCAACCTCGGACGGCCCGACCGGCACACGGTCAAGCTGCCCCTGTCGATCCTCAACACGCTCGTCTGGCGCGGTCTGCCGACCGAACGCACGCTCGCCGCCCCGGCCGTCACCGCATGGGTCCAGGGACTGTGTGAGGGGGACCCCTTCCTGCGCGACAGCGGGGTGATCCTCCTGGGCGAGGTCGCCTCGGTAGCGGTCGAACATCCGCTCTACGACCACCTCCCCGAGGTGCCGTACCAGTTCAAGGAGATCCTCGGCGCCATCTGGCGCGAGCCGCTGCCGCCGAGGCTCGGCTCCGGGGAGCGGGCCCGCACCCTCGCCTCCCTGCTGCACACGGACCCCGACGGCCGCGCCTTCACGGCCGAGCTGGTCACACGGTCGGGACTCACCCCGGCAGCCTGGCTGAGCCGGCTCTTCGCCGCCCTGCTGCCCCCGCTCCTGCACTTCCTGTACCGCTACGGCACCGTGTTCTCCCCCCACGGCGAGAACGCCATCGTGGTCTTCGACGAGCAGGACGTCCCACAGCGTCTCGCGATCAAGGACTTCGTCGACGACGTGAACATCAGCGCCCGGCCACTGCCCGAGCACGACACGATGCCGGACGACGTCCGCGGTGTCCTGCTCACGGAAGATCCCGCCTTCCTCACCCAGTTCATCCACTCGGGGCTCTTCGTCGGCGTCTTCCGCTTCCTCTCCCCGCTCTGCGAGGAACAGCTGGACGTGCCGGAGAGCGAATTCTGGTTCCTCGTCCGCGCCGAGGTCCTGCGCTACCACGCCCGCTTCCCGGAGCTCAAGGAGCGGTTCGAGATCTTCGACATGCTGACGCCGACGATCGAGCGCCTCTGCCTCAACCGCAACCGCCTGCACCTGGACGGCTACCGTGACAGGCCGCAACGCCCGCACGCCGCCGTCCACGGCGCGGTGCCCAACCCCCTGCACCCCTCGGCGTGAGCCCGGGAGTGACCGTCGATGTCCGTCGTGCGCCGTAGGCTGGACGGGCTATGACGAAGCCATCTCTCCCCGAGCTCCTCCATGCCGCCGTCACCGCCGTCGGCGGTACGGAACGGCCCGGCCAGGTCACCATGGCCGAGGCCGTCGCCGAGGCCGTCGAGGACAACGCCCACCTCCTCGTCCAGGCCGGTACCGGCACGGGCAAGTCCCTCGGCTACCTGGTGCCCGCCCTGGCGCACGGGGAGCGCGTCGTGGTGGCCACGGCGACCCTCGCCCTCCAGCGCCAGCTGGTGGAGCGCGACCTTCCGCGTACGGTCGACGCACTGCATCCCCTGCTGCGCCGCCGTCCGCAGTTCGCGATGCTCAAGGGCCGCTCGAACTACCTGTGCCTGCACCGCCTCCATGAGGGGGTGCCCCAGGACGAGGAGGAAGGGCTCTTCGACCAGTTCGAGGCGGCGGCCCCGTCGAGCAAGCTCGGTCAGGACCTGCTGCGCATGCGCGACTGGTCGGACGACACGGAGACCGGAGACCGGGACGACCTCACTCCGGGTGTGTCCGACCGCGCCTGGGCGCAGATCTCGGTCTCCTCGCGCGAGTGCCTGGGCGCGACCAGGTGTGCGTACGGCGCCGAGTGCTTCGCGGAGATGGCCCGTGAGCGGGCCAAGCTCGCCGATGTCGTCGTCACCAACCACGCCCTGCTCGCCATCGACGCGATCGAGGGTGCCCCGGTGCTCCCGCCGCACGAGGTGCTGATCGTGGACGAGGCCCACGAGCTGGTGTCACGGGTCACCGGGGTCGCGACCGGCGAGCTCACACCGGGCCAGGTGAACCGGGCGGTGCGCCGCGCGGCCAAGCTGGTCAACGAGAAGGCGGCCGACGCCCTCCAGACGGCGTCGGAGGGATTCGAGCGGGTCATGGAGCTGGCACTCCCCGGCCGCCTCGAGGAGGTGCCGGAAGACCTCGGTTACGCCTTGGCGGCGCTGCGTGACGCCGCGCGCACGGTGATCTCGGCCCTCGGGTCCACCCGGGACAAGTCCGTCCAGGACGAGGACGCCGTGCGTAAGCAGGCCATGGCGTCCGTGGAGTCCGTCCACAGCGTCGCGGAACGCATCACCCAGGGCTCCGAGTACGACGTCGTCTGGTACGAACGCCACGACCGCTTCGGAGCCTCCGTGCGGGTCGCCCCGCTCTCCGTGTCCGGGCTGCTGCGCGAGAAGCTCTTCGCCGACCGTTCGGTGGTCCTCACCTCGGCGACGCTCAAACTGGGCGGGGACTTCAACGGGGTGGGTGCCTCGCTCGGGCTCGCGCCCGAAGGTACGGCGGGGGACGACGTCCCGCAGTGGAAGGGCCTGGACGTCGGCTCACCGTTCGACTACCCGAAGCAGGGCATCCTGTACGTCGCCCGGCATCTGGCCACACCGGGCCGGGAGGGTTCCCGCACCGACATGCTGGACGAGCTGGCCGAACTGGTCGACGCCGCCGGGGGCAGGACCCTCGGACTGTTCTCGTCCATGCGGGCGGCCCAGGCCGCGGCGGAGGAGCTGCGGGGCCGGCAGGACAGGCCGATCCTGCTGCAAGGGGAGGAGACGCTCGGAGAGCTGATCAAGAACTTCGCCGCCGACCCCGAGACCTGTCTCTTCGGCACCTTGTCCCTTTGGCAGGGGGTCGACGTCCCCGGGGCGAGCTGCCAGCTGGTGGTGATGGACAGGATTCCGTTCCCCCGGCCGGACGACCCGCTGATGAGCGCACGCCAGAAGGCCGTCGAGGAAGCCGGTGGCAACGGCTTCATGGCGGTCGCGGCCACGCACGCAGCGTTGCTGATGGCGCAGGGCGCCGGCCGGCTCGTCCGTGCCACGGGCGACAAGGGGGTCGTGGCCGTGCTCGATCCGCGGCTCGCCAACGCCCGTTACGGAAGCTACCTCCGCGCGTCGCTGCCCGACTTCTGGTACACCACCGACCGCAATCAGGTGCGGCGCTCGCTGGCGGCCATCGACGCAGCAGCCAAAGCCGCGCCCTGAGCCGGGGTGTGACCGCCCGGCGCTCCGTACGCAGCCAGGGCGCCGGGAAGCTCCGGGCCGCACGGGCAGCCGGCGCCGGACACGGCGGCCGGACACGTCACAGGGCCC
Organism: Streptomyces sp. B1I3; assembly: GCF_030816615.1. NCBI lineage: Bacteria > Bacillati > Actinomycetota > Actinomycetes > Kitasatosporales > Streptomycetaceae > Streptomyces > Streptomyces sp. B1I3. The sequence goes on along the minus strand of NZ_JAUSYD010000001.1, from coordinate 2,204,033 downwards.
CGGGATCGGCGCAGTGATCCCGGGGCCCGGCCGAACCGGCGGGGGCGTCACACCCGCCGCAGCACCGCCACGACCTTGCCGAGGATGGTCGCCTCGTCGCCCGGGATCGGCTGGTAGGCCGAGTTGTGCGGGAGGAGCCACACGTGGCCGTCCTCCCGCTTGAAGCGCTTGACCGTCGCTTCGCCGTCCAGCATGGCGGCCACGATGTCGCCGTTCTCCGCGACTGGCTGGCGGCGCACCGTCACCCAGTCGCCGTCCATGATCGCGGCCTCGATCATCGAGTCGCCGACGACCTTCAGGACGAAGAGCTCGCCGTCCCCCACCAGCTGGCGGGGGAGAGGGAAGACGTCCTCGACGGACTCTTCGGCGAGGATCGGTCCGCCGGCCGCGATCCGGCCGACCAGCGGTACGTAGGAGGCGGCGGGCTTCCCCGTGGTGTCCGTCGGCTGCGTGCTGGGCTGGTCCGACCCCCGCACCTCGTACGCACGGGGGCGGTGCGGGTCGCGGCGCAGGAAACCCTTGCGCTCCAGGGCCATCAGCTGGTGCGCGACGGACGAGGTGCTGGACAGCCCCACCGCCTGACCGATCTCCCGCATCGACGGGGGGTAACCCCGCCGCTGCACGGAGTCCCGGATGACCTCGATCACGCGCCGCTGCCTGTCCGTGAGGCCCGAGCTGTCCGCCCGGATTCCTGGGGGGCGTCCGGGCAAGGAGCGTCCGGGGCGCACGGGCTCCGGCCCTTCCGCGTTCGTGACTGAGTCATTCATGGCATGCACCGGCTCAAGTCGGCTCTGGGAGCGGTGGTCCTGCGCAGTGATGGTGGCACTGTCTGCGGTGGCGGTCACGTCGGCCCCTCTCGAATGGTCTCCCTAGCTAGGCAACGGTAGTAGCTTTCGAAAGGTTGCGCCAAACACACGTTCGAGTGAAAAACAAATAAAGGGCTGTTCCGGGCTTGCTGTGAGGTGTATGAGCAGGTGCCGGCAGACCTCGGGCGGCCGGTGGGTCCTGTGCGGCCGGTGGGTCCGATGCGGCCGGTGACGGGCGCACCTCGGCCCACGGACGTCACGCTAGCGAACGCGCGTCCGCGTACGGCGCCCGGGGGTCGGATTCCGTGGCCGTGTGGCAGGCGGCCGACGGCTCCCAGGAGTGTGTCGGCGGGCTGTCCGGCGGCCGGCCGGGGCGGGCGCCCGCGCGGGTCCCCGGCAGGGTTCCGGCCGTCATCCGGCGGTCCCGCGGCGTGCGCTCCGGGGCCCCGGAGCCCGGCCCGCGATCCTGGCGCCCGCGCGTTTCCCGTACCCTCGTGCCGGGCCGTACGCTGCCTCCCGGCCGTCGGCCGTGCGCGACACGCGCCGGGGCGGAAGTGGAGTAAACCCCTAGATCTAGTGGTTGGATGGCCGCAGTCGCCCAGAACTAGTGGTCCCTGGTCCAGCAGGGTCGAGTCCATCGCCTATGCTTGTGACTGCCTCGCAGGTCCGTGACGGAGCTGCTGAGGTCATTCAGTCGTGCTTGTGAAGGAGGGTTGAGAGACGTGCACTGCCCCTTCTGCAGGCACCCCGACAGCCGGGTCGTCGACAGCCGCACCACGGACGACGGGACGTCGATCCGGCGGCGGCGTCAGTGCCCCGACTGCTCCCGTCGTTTCACGACGGTGGAGACCTGCTCGCTGATGGTGGTCAAGCGCAGCGGCGTGACCGAACCCTTCAGCCGCACCAAGGTCATCTCCGGCGTCCGCAAGGCGTGCCAGGGGCGCCCCGTCACCGAGGACGCCCTCGCGAAGCTGGGGCAGCGGGTGGAGGAGGCGGTCCGGGCCACGGGCAGCGCGGAGCTGACCACGCACGACGTCGGTCTGGCCATACTCGGCCCCCTGCAGGAGCTGGACCTCGTCGCGTACCTGCGCTTCGCGTCCGTGTACCGGGCGTTCAACTCGCTCGACGACTTCGAGGCCGCCATCGCGGAACTCCGCGAACAGCGGCCTCCCACCGACAGGAGCGGGAGCGGTGAGGGCCTCGCGGTTCCCGCCCCCGCCGCTGTCGCGGCCGACTGATCACCGCAGCCGTGCGGCAGAGGCGGTAGAGCCGCCGGACAGGCGGCACAAGACCTGCTCCAGGGCGCTGTGCGAGGCGTCCGGAGTATCAGACACAGACTGTGCCCTTGGGAAGAACTGGGCACTTCAGGGCGTTTTTGCCCACATATGGGAGGCGGCATGACAGAGACGGCGAGCGGCCCGGCACGAGGTTCCCGCACCAAGGGAGCCAAGTCGACTGCGACCAAGCAGGGCCTGCGCATCGAGCGCATCCACACCACTCCCGGCGTGCACCCGTACGACGAGGTGGCGTGGGAGCGCCGTGACGTCGTCATGACCAACTGGCGCGACGGCTCGATCAACTTCGAGCAGCGTGGCGTCGAGTTCCCCGACTTCTGGTCGGTGAACGCGGTCAACATCGTCACCAGCAAGTACTTCCGGGGGGCTGTCGGTACGCCGCAGCGCGAGACCGGTCTGCGACAGCTCATCGACCGGATCGTGAAGACGTACCGGAAGGCCGGCGAGGACTACGACTACTTCGCCTCCCCCGCGGACGCCGAGATCTTCGAGCACGAGCTGGCGTACGCCCTCCTGCACCAGATCTTCAGCTTCAACTCGCCGGTCTGGTTCAACGTCGGCACCCCCCAGCCGCAGCAGGTCTCGGCCTGCTTCATCCTGGCCGTCGACGACTCCATGGAGTCGATCCTCGACTGGTACAAGGAAGAGGGGATGATCTTCAAGGGGGGCTCCGGCGCCGGCCTGAACCTCTCCCGCATCCGCTCCTCCAAGGAGCTGCTCTCCTCCGGCGGCAACGCCTCCGGCCCTGTCTCCTTCATGCGGGGCGCCGACGCCTCCGCCGGGACGATCAAGTCCGGTGGCGCCACCCGCCGCGCGGCCAAGATGGTCATCCTCGACGTCGACCACCCCGACATCGAGAACTTCATCGAGACCAAGGTGAAGGAGGAGGAGAAGATCCGCGCCCTGCGCGACGCGGGCTTCGACATGGACCTGGGCGGCGACGACATCACGTCCGTCCAGTACCAGAACGCCAACAACTCGGTCCGCGTGAACGACGAGTTCATGAAGGCCGTCGAGAACGGCGGCAAGTTCGGGCTGCGCGCCCGGATGACCGGTGACGTCATCGAAGAGGTCGAGGCCAAGTCCCTCTTCCGCAAGATGGCCGAGGCCGCCTGGGCCTGCGCCGACCCCGGCATCCAGTACGACGACACCATCAACCACTGGCACACCTGCCCGGAGTCCGGCCGCATCAACGGCTCGAACCCCTGCAGCGAGTACATGCACCTGGACAACACCTCGTGCAACCTGGCCTCGCTGAACCTGATGAAGTTCCTCAAGGACGACGGCGAGGGCCACCAGTCCTTCGAGGCCGAGCGTTTCGCCAAGGTCGTCGAGCTGGTCATCACCGCGATGGACATCTCGATCTGCTTCGCGGACTTCCCGACCCAGAAGATCGGTGACAACACCCGCGCCTACCGCCAGCTGGGCATCGGCTACGCCAACCTGGGCGCCCTGCTGATGGCCACCGGACACGCGTACGACAGCGACGGCGGCCGTGCGCTCGCCGGCGCCATCACCTCGCTGATGACCGGTACCTCCTACCGGCGCTCCGCCGAGCTCGCCGCGGTCGTCGGCCCGTACGACGGCTACGCCCGCAACGCCGAGCCGCACCAGCGCGTCATGAAGCAGCACTCGGACGCCAACGCCGTGGCCGTCCACGTCGACGACCTGGACGCTCCGGTCTGGGCCGCCGCCACGGAGGCCTGGCAGGACGTCATCCGCCTGGGCGCGAAGAACGGCTTCCGCAACGCGCAGGCCTCGGTCATCGCTCCCACCGGCACCATCGGTCTCGCGATGTCCTGCGACACCACCGGCCTGGAGCCCGACCTCGCCCTGGTCAAGTTCAAGAAGCTCGTCGGCGGCGGCTCGATGCAGATCGTCAACGGCACGGTGCCGCAGGCCCTGCGCCGCCTCGGCTACCAGCCGGAGCAGATCGAGGCGATCGTCGCCCACATCGCCGACCACGGCAACGTGATCGACGCCCCCGGCCTCAAGACCGAGCACTACGAGGTCTTCGACTGCGCGATGGGCGAGCGTTCCATCTCGGCCATGGGCCACGTCCGGATGATGGCGGCGATCCAGCCGTGGATCTCCGGCGCGCTGTCCAAGACGGTGAACCTGCCGGAGACGGCCACCGTCGAGGACGTCGAGGAGGTCTACTTCGAGGCGTGGAAGATGGGCGTCAAGGCGCTCGCGATCTACCGCGACAACTGCAAGGTCGGCCAGCCCCTCTCCGCGAAGACCAAGGACAAGTCCGCGACGGATGCGGTCACGGCCAAGACCGAGGACACCATCCGCGCGGCGGTCGAGAAGGTCGTCGAGTACCGCCCGGTCCGCAAGCGCCTGCCCAAGGGCCGTCCCGGCATCACCACCTCCTTCACGGTGGGCGGCGCCGAGGGGTACATGACCGCCAACTCCTACCCGGACGACGGTCTCGGTGAGGTCTTCCTGAAGATGTCCAAGCAGGGTTCCACCCTCGCCGGCATGATGGACGCCTTCTCGATCGCGGTCTCGGTCGGTCTGCAGTACGGCGTGCCCCTGGAGACCTACGTCTCCAAGTTCACCAACATGCGCTTCGAGCCGGCCGGCATGACGGACGACCCGGACGTGCGGATGGCGCAGTCGATCGTCGACTACATCTTCCGCCGCCTGGCGCTCGACTTCCTCCCGTTCGAGACGCGTTCGGCACTCGGCATCCACTCGGCCGAGGAGCGTCAGCGCCACCTCGACACCGGTTCGTACGAGCCCTCCTTCGGCGACGAGGAGCACGACGCCGAGAGCCTGGCGCAGTCCGCCCCCGTGCAGGCCCAGCCGCTGAAGGCGGTCGCCTCGCCCGAGGAGGGCGCCGGCGAGAAGCCGGCGCCCAGGACGGCGCACACCTCGGCGGAACTGGTCGAGATGCAGCTCGGCATCAGCGCGGACGCTCCGCTCTGCTTCTCCTGCGGTACGAAGATGCAGCGGGCCGGCTCCTGCTACATCTGCGAGGGCTGCGGCTCCACCAGCGGCTGCAGCTGACACCTGCCCGAGGTGAGATGACGTGAGAGGAGGGGCGCGGCCGTGCGGCTGCGCCCCTCCTTCCGCGTTCCGTCCGCGGTGCCTCATGCCCCCGGTGCGCCGGGCGACGGGTCAGGGCGGGTGTAACGGAGCATGACGACGCCGTTGCCGAAGGTGCGCGTCCCCGTGAGGCGCAGGTGCACGGGCATGACGCCCGGCGTGTCCTCGGCCGGCGGGAACAGCGGTCTGCCCTCCCCGAGCACGACCGGATGCACGTAGAGGCGGTACTCGTCGATCAGGTCGTGGCGCATGAAGGAGGCGGCGAGATCGGCGCCGCCGAGAGCCATGTCGCCCCCGGGCCGTGCCTTGAGGGCGAGGACGTCCTCGACGACGACGTCGCGTACCACCGTGGCGTTCCAGTCCGCCCGGTCCAGGGTCCTGGAGAACACGTACTTGGGCATGTCCCGCCAGATCCCGGCGAACTCGGCCATGGGGGCGGTGCACGACGGGTCGGCGTCCGCGGTCGGCCAGAAGCCGGCCATCAGTTCGTGCGTGACCCGCCCCTCCAGGAAGGCGCCCATCGAGCGCAGTTCCTCGTTGAAGTACCTGTGCACCTCGTCGTCGACCAGGTGCCACTCGAGCCCGTGGTCCGGCCCTTCGAAGAAGCCGTCGACGGACACCGACATCATCAGGACGATCTTTCGCATGCGGTCCTCACCGGAGATCGGGTCATGAGCCCCGCCCGGGGCCGGACGGCGCGGGGTCCCTCTCGGTGCCGGGGCAGGGCGACCTCCGGCCGTCAGCCGGTGCGGCCTCCCATGGCCTCCGCGAACGCGTCGGGATCCCCGTCGAATCCCCGAACGGTTCCGCGGAAACCCCAGGACCCCGAGGCGTCCCGGGTGAAGTCGGCGACGACCGCCGCCGTGGCGTCCGGGACTCCCGAGAAGTCGTCCTCCGCCAGGCTCGTGTAGCCCTCGCGGATCTGCACGGCCGTGTGGTCTATCCGGGCGAAGGTCTTGCGGCCGTCGCGCTGCTGGATCGCCACGCCGACGACCACCCTGGCGTAGGCCTCGGACAGCCGGTCCAGCTCGATCGTCATCACCTCGTCGAAACCGAGCCCCTGCCCGGTCCGGCTGTCCCGGTTCAGGGTGATCGTGCCGTCCGGTGACCTGCTGTCGAAGTGCACGAGGTAGGCGGGGCTGCCGTGAGGGGCCTCCGTCCCGTACACGGCCGCGATGATGTCGAGGTCGTTGGCCGGCTCCCCGCTCGCGCTGGGGTCCCACTTGACCCTCACTTCGACCTTCTCGATGTCCTTGTTGGGAGTGCTCATCGGACGTCCCTCCTCGCTCCTGGGCCGACGTACCTCTGCCACCCCAGATCATGTCCGCAACTGTCCGTGGATCCAACCGCCTTGGGATCGGACGGTGTCTTCGGGCCATCGCGTGGCCGAGGTCGTCCGGTGCGGGGTGCCGTCCGGCCGCGGGCCCGTCCGACGCGTGACCCGCGCCACCTCCGGAGCCGTACGATGGCGCGGTGCTGGTCAAGTGGATTCGCTGCACCGTGGTGGACCGTCATGGGTTCGAGCGGGGACAGCGGAAGTGGGCGGGGCTGCTCGGGGAGCCGGGCTTCATGGGGCAGAGCGGCGGGTGGAGCCGACGGCGTCCCGACGTCGCCCATGTCTTCGCGTTCTGGGAGAACAGGGTCTTCTACGACTCGTTCATGGCGCGCGAGCACGACCGGCAGGCCGCCGCCCAGTCCGGCACGTACAAGGACATGCAGGTCAAGCTCTTCGAGTACCGGTTCGACGTGAAGACCGGCTTCGAGCCACTGTTCACCGACGCCGACGTGGTCAGGCTGGCGCACAGCCGCGTGTACGAGGACCGGGTCGAGCACTTCACGCTCATGCAGCAGAAGGTGTGGAACCCCGCGATGGCCGGTTCTCCCGGTATGCTGCGCGGTCTCTTCGGGGAGGCGCCGGGCAACGAGTTCCTCGTCCTGTCGATGTGGCAGTCGAGCGCCGAGCGCGGCAAGTACCGGCCCGAGAGCATCGCCCGGCTCTCGGCGCGGGCGGACACCGACCAGGACATCGAGGCACTGACGGGCGACGTCGTGCGGCTCGAGTCGTCCTGGACGGTCTGATCGTCCTGGACGGCCTGACTCGCGCCCTCCTCGGCGGGCCCGGGACCGCCGTGGGCGCCGCGGTTCCCCCGGTCACCTACGCCGGTGGGGCTCCGCCCGACTGCTCGGTCGCGCCCCGGGGCCCTTAGGGTCGGTGCATGGCACGACCACAGCGCATAGTTCTCGTCCGGCACGGCGAGTCGGAGGGCAACAGCGACGACACCGTCTACGAGAGGGAGCCCGACCACGCCCTGAGGCTCACGGCGAAGGGGCTGCGCCAGGCCCGGGAGACCGGCAGCGAGCTGCGTGAGCTGTTCGGCACAGAGCGGGTGAGTGTCTACGTGTCGCCCTACCGGCGCACCCACGAGACGTTCGAGGCGTTCGGCCTCGATCCCGGGCATGTGCGTGTCAGGGAGGAGCCCCGGCTGCGCGAGCAGGACTGGGGGAACTGGCAGGACAGGGACGACGTCAGGCTGCAGAAGGCGTACCGCGACGCCTACGGGCACTTCTTCTACCGCTTCGCGCAGGGTGAGTCCGGGGCCGACGTGTACGACCGGGTCGGAGCATTCCTGGAGAGCCTCCACCGCAGTTTCGAGGCCCCCGACCATCCGCGTAACGTCCTGCTGGTCACCCACGGCCTGACCATGAGGCTCTTCTGCATGCGCTGGTTCCACTGGTCCGTCGCAGAATTCGAATCCTTGTCCAATCCCGGAAACGGCGAGAAGAGACTGCTGCTGCTCGGCGAGGACGGCCGGTATACGCTCGACCGGCCCTTCGAACGGTGGCGCACCCCCGAGCCGTACGGCCGTACCGGATAGAGTGGCAGGGCGATGACCGCTGACTCCGCTTCCGACCGGCGCTTCGAACGCGCCCTGGCCAGCCTGCGTGGACTCTCCGTGGGTGATGCCCTCGGCTCCCAGTTCTTCGTCCCGGCCAACTATCCCCTCCTCAAGGACCGCGCCCTGCCGCCCGGTCCCTGGCAGTGGACCGACGACACCGAGATGGCCTCCTCCGTGCTCGCCGTGCTGGCCGAACACGGGCGCATCGATCAGGACGCCCTGGCCCACTCCTTCGCCCGCCACCACGACTTCGACCGGGGTTACGGCCCGGCGGTGAACCGGCTGCTCAGGCTCGTCAGGGAGGGTGGCGACTGGCGTGAGCTGGCGTCCGGGCTCTTCCAGGGCCAGGGCTCCTGGGGGAACGGCTCGGCGATGCGGATCGCTCCGCTGGGAGCCTGGTACGCGGACGACCCGGAGCAGGCAACCCACCAGGCCGAGATCTCGTCGTACACCACTCATCAGCACCGTGAAGCCGTCGTGGGCTCCATGGCCGTGGCGGCGGCCGCCGCCCTCGTCGCCGCGCCCGGAGGCCCGCCGGCCCCCGAGGCGCTCCTCGACGGCGTGGTCGCGCTCGTGCCGCGGAGCGCGGTCGGGGCCGGCCTGCGCCGGGCCCGGGACATGCTCGACTACCAGGACGCGGGAACGGTCGCGGCGGTGCTCGGCAACGGCCGCCGCACCAGCGCGCACGACACGGTGCCGTTCGCCCTCTGGTCCGCGGCGCGCAACCTCGGCAATTTCGAACAGGCCTTCTGGCTGACGGCCCAGGCGGGCGGTGACGTGGACACCACCTGCGCCATCGTCGGCGGAGTCGTCGCGGCCGCCCGGGCCGGGGCTCCTCCGGCCGACTGGCTGGCCCTGACGGAGGAGCCCCCGCACTGGCTGCCCGGAGTGCGCGGCTGATCACCGGACACCCCGTGGCGCCGCTGACGCGGTGCCACGGGTGTCGTGTTTCCTCCGCGGCCTGTCACGGTCCTGCCACAGCCGGGTTCCAGGCGCCCCGAACGGCTGAGGCGGCGCTACTCTTTCGGCCACGCCGCCCTCGTTGATCTTGTGGGGCGTGCCTATGAGCGCCGGGGCCGTCGCGCCGCGATGGGGCCGTGCGAGCGGACACCGGCGGGGGAGGGGTCCCATGTCCGAACAATCGTCCGAGGAGCCCGGCACGGCCGGGACGCCGCCCGCGCCCGAGGTGGCCGGGGTGCCCACGCCCGGTGGCGGCGCGTCCGCCGAGGGCACCGGCAGGGAGCGTCCGGCGCCTCGCGGACGCGCGAAGACCTCGGCACAGGTTCCGTCCCAGGGGTCGGACCCGGACGAACCGGAGGTACCCGCGAGGCCCGCCTACCTCCAGGGGCCCAGGCCCCCGGCCGATCCCTGGAAGCGCCGTGACCAGCAGCAACCGCCCGGCGTACTGGCCACGCTGCGGCCCTCGCCCCCGCACGCGATCAGGCCCGCAACCCTGTGGTCGGTCCTCGCCACGGGTCTGCTGAGCGCCCTGCTGCTCGGCGAGGGCCTCGGGCCCAATGTGCTGCTGGTGGCCCTGCCCGCAGCCCTGGCGGCGTTCTTCGCCGCCCGGGACGCGGGCCGCAGGCTCCGTCCATGGACCGCCGTCTGGGCGGTCGGCGGCCTCGTCCTGCTGGTGGTTCCGGCGATCCGGGACGCGGGCTGGCCCGTGTTCCTCGCAGTCGTGTCCGCCCTCGCCCTCGGTTCGCTCGCGCTGCACGGCAGCCGTAGCTGGCCGGGGGTGCTGCTCGGCTCGCTCGGGCTGTTCCCGTCGGTCGCGGCCGGACTGCGCTGGGGCTGGCGAGGCGTACGCGAGCGGGCGGACGATTCCCGTGGCCGGGTGCGCACCGCCGTGCGCAGCGCAGCGGTGGCACTCGTCCTGCTCGTGGTCTTCGGCGCCCTCTTCGCCGGCGCCGACGCCGCGTTCGCCGATCTGCTCGGGGTTCTCGCCCCCGACGTCTCGGTCGGAGACAGTCCGTGGCGCGTCCTCCTCTTCGCGCTCGGGCTCGTCGGCGCGCTCGCCGCCGCCTACTCCGCGGCAGCACCGGTGCGCTGGGACGGCATCACCGTCCGGCCCGGCCGGCCGCGGAACCGGGTGGAGTGGGCGCTCCCCCTGGTCGTGCTCAACCTGCTCTTCGCCGCCTTCGTCGCGCTCCAGCTCGCCGTCCTGCTCGGCGGGTACGACAAGGTGCTGGAAGAGACCGGGCTGACTCCGGCCGCTTACGCGCGGCAGGGTTTCTGGCAACTCCTCTGGGCCACGCTGCTGACCCTGCTCGTCATCGCCCTCGCGCTGCGCTGGGCCCCGCGCGACGGGGCCCGCGACCGCACCCTGGTCCGCGGGGTGCTCGGCGTCCTGTGCGTCCTGACACTCGTCGTCGTGGCCTCCGCGCTGCGCCGCATGGATCTGTACGTCGACGCCTTCGGCCTGACCCGGCTCCGGATCTCCGTGGCCGCGGTGGAACTCTGGCTCGGAGTGGTACTCGTCCTCATCCTCGCGGCGGGTGTGTTCGGTGCCCGGCTGCTGCCGCGCGCCGTCGCCGTGAGCGCCGCCGCCGGGGTGCTCGCCTTCGGGCTGATCTCGCCCGACGGGCTGATCGCCGAACAGAACGTCGAGCGGTACCGCAGTGACAGGACGATCGACATCAGCTATCTCCAGGGGCTCTCGGCCGACGCCGTACCCGCACTCGACGAGCTGCCGGAGCCGCTGCGCTCCTGTGCGCTGGAGGACATCGGGCGCACCCTCGCGACCTCCGGCTCCCCGTGGTACGCCACGAGTCTCGGCGAGGCCAGGGCCCGGGAGATCCTGGAGGAGCGCGCCGTGCAGGACCACGGGAACATCTGCTTCGAGCTCGACGTCCGGGAGGGCGAGCGGGACGTCTCGGAGGAGACGGACACCTACGACCCGTACTGATCCGGCGCACCCCGGACCGGTGCGGGACAGCGGGCCGGACCGTGCTGCGAGTCGTGCGGGCCGTCTCCCTCGGGAGGCGGCCCGCACGGCTGTGCGGGAGCGGCCGAGGCCTGCCGGGGTAGCCGTCAGGCGCCGGGCCCGGCGGCGGCGGACTTCCCGCTCAGCGCCTCCAGATCGCTCCTGCGCACCCGGATCACCAGCACCGCGGTCAGCAGGGCGAGCGCCACCATGGCGACGGCCGCGGTGAAGGCGGTGGCGATGCTGTGGGTGAGAACCTCGTGTCCCCAGGGCGCCGGCAGCTCCTGCGTCCTGGCGAATTCGGCCTTCTGCTCCGGCGTCGCCCGAGCCATGAACGACGGTATCTGCTTCTCCGCCTCGTCCCGGCCGGCCGTGCCGAACACGGTGACCAGGATCGACAGGCCCAGCGAGCCGCCGACCTGCTGGCTCGCGTTGAGGAGGCTGGAGGCGGCACCCGCCTCGTGCTGGGCGACGCCGGACACCGCGGTCAGGGTCAGGGTGACGAAGTTCAGCCCCATGCCGAAGCCGAACAGCGTCATGGGCCCGAGGACGCCGCCGACGTAGGAACTGTCCGACGAGATGAGGGTCAGCCAGAAGAGCCCGATTCCGGTGATCGCCGACCCGGTGACCATGAAGGGTTTGGGGCCGAGCACCGGAAGCAGCCGCTGGGAGAGCCCCGCGCCCGTGATGATCGCGACCGTCACGGGCAGGAAGGCCAGCCCCGACTCGATCGGGCTGTAGTCCAGGACGTTCTGCACGAACAGCACGATGAAGAAGAACATCCCGAACATGGCCGCGGCCAGGCTGAGCATGATCACGTAGGTGCCCGAGCGGTTCCGGTCGGCGAACATCCGCAAGGGGGTGATCGGTTCCTTGGCGCGCGACTCGATCAGGACGAACGTGGCGAGCAGAAGCACGGCGGCGGCGAAGGACGACAGCGTGAGGGTGTCCCGCCAGCCCTCCTCCGAGGCGCGGATGAATCCGTAGACCAGTGACGCCATACCGAGTGTCGAGGTCAGGGCACCCGAGATGTCGAAGCGGCCCGGGTGCTTCTCCGACTCGTTGATGTACATCGGTGCCAGGACCGCGATCAGCACGCCGATGGGCACGTTGACGAAGAGGACCCAGCGCCAGTCGAGCCACTCCGTGAGCATGCCGCCGGTCAGCAGCCCGATCGCGCCGCCTCCCGCCGACACGGCGGCGAACACCCCGAACGCCCGGTTGCGTTCGGGTCCTTCCGGGAACGTGGTGGTGATCAGTGCGAGGGAGGTCGGTGACGCGATGGCACCGCCGACGCCCTGCAGCGCACGGGCCGCGAGCAACTGCCAGGGCTCCTGCGCCAGTCCACCCAGCAGCGAGGCGAGGGTGAAGAGCAGGATGCCGGTCATGAAGACCCGGCGGCGGCCCAGGATGTCACCCGCCCTGCCGCCCAGCAGCAGCAGTCCGCCGAAGGTGAGGGTGTAGGAGCTCAGGACCCAGGAGAGATCTGTCGTGGAGAAGCTGAGCGCGTCCTGGATGTGCGGGAGTGCGATGTTGACGATCGTGGCGTCGAGTACCACCATCAACTGGCAGGCGGCGATGACCGCGAGGGCGATCCCCGGGCGCCCCGCCCGGCGGGCCCCGCCGGGTGTGCTCTGTGTTTCTAACTGAGATGTTGTCACTATGGATCCCCCCAAGTGAGTGAGTGAACGATGCCGTTCACTGTCCCGCCAACGGTAGTGAGTCCCCGTTAGTGAACGCAAGCGTTCACTGCAGCTGCTGTCGGCGGGATGTCTCCGGAGTCCGCTCGTCGCCGGTAACGGGTCCGCTCAGGCCCGCGGCGGTGTGCGGCTCCATGCGCCGATGGAGAACTGCTGATGACTGCTTCACAACCGACGGCCTCCGCCCGGCCCCGGTCGATGTCCTTGCGCCGCCGGGGGCCCGTGCTGGAACGGGCCATCCTCGACGCCGCGCTCGAGCAGCTGGGCACGGTGGGGTGGAACGGGCTGACGATGGAAGGTGTCGCCGCCGGCGCCCGGACGGGGAAGGCGGCCGTGTACCGGCGCTGGCCGTCGAAGGAGGACCTGGTCGCCGATGCCCTTCGGGCCGGCCTGCCCGCTCTGGACGAGGTCCCCGACAGTGGGGGCGTCCGTGACGACCTCTACGAGATGTGCCGCAGAGTGCGGGACGCCCTGTGGTCCGCGCCCGGCATCGCCCTGCGGTCGGTCCTTCACGAATGCGACGCCACCACGGCCGAACGTTTCCACGCGGTGATCCTGAGCGGCATGGTCGAGCCCGCGACACAGGTCGTCCGAGAGGTGCTCCGCCGTGGTGTCGAGCGGGGAGAAGTCCGGCCGGACGCCCTGAGCGCGATGGTGGTCGACGTGATTCCCGCGATCATGATGTACCGGACCAAGGTGTGCGGCAGCGAATGGACGGACGGAGAGATCGCTCAGATGATCGATGAGGTCGGGATGCCGCTCTTCCGTGTCTGACCTCCTTGCGGGGCCCCGCCGGTCACCCGGCCCCTCGGTTCCGGGGGCGGCCGTGCCCCGGACCGTGCCCCGGGGTGTTCTTGCCGGGGCCATCGGCGTACGCTGGCAGGCGCCATGCCGTACGAACCACCCACGCACACCGTCGAGCGCTCACTGCGCGCTACCTCCGGTGCCAGGACCGTCGCAGGTGTCGACGAGGTCGGACGCGGAGCGTGGGCCGGCCCCGTCACCGTCTGCGCGGCTGTCACCGGCCTTCGCAGACCCCCCGCGGGCCTCACCGACTCCAAGCTGATCAGCCCCAAGCGCCGTGCGGAGCTCGCGCCCCTGCTCGAGAGCTGGGTGACGGCTTACGGCCTGGGGCACGCGTCACCCCTGGAGATCGACGACCTCGGTATGACAGCCGCACTCCGCCTCGCGGCGGTCAGGGCTCTCGACGCCCTGCCCGTGCGGCCGGACGCCGTGATACTCGACGGCAAGCACGACTACCTCGGCGAGCCCTGGAACGTCCGTACGGTGATCAAGGGCGACCAGTCCTGCATCGCGGTCGCCGCGGCCTCGGTGATCGCCAAGGTCCACCGGGACACGATGATGGCCGCGCTGGGCGCAGACTCGGGGCAGTACGCGGATTTCGCCTTCGGCGCGAACGCGGGTTACCCCTCACCGGTGCACCGGGCCGCGCTGGAGGAGCGGGGTCCCACCCCCCACCACCGCCTCAGCTGGTCCTACCTGGACGCGCTGCCCCGGTGGAAGCACCTGAAGAAGGTCCGTTTCTCCGCCGAGGCGGCCGCACTGGAAAGCGGGGGCCAGCTCGGCTTCGACTTCTGATCGCACAGGTGTGCCCAACCAGCCGATGCGTGCCGCGTCGGCGCACGACAGACAACCATTCATGCCTTCCATCCCGAGGAGCCTCAGATTCCCGAGAGCGCCCAGGGTCCCCGCGTCACTCCGGCCGCCGGCCGCACCGCGCCGACCCCCCGCCCCGTTCCAGGTCCGCGTTCCGCGGCCACGCCGCGTCCCGGACATCCGGGCCCCGGCCCCGCGCGGCCCGCGCCCCCGGCGCAGCGCCCGCACCCCGCCCCTCCCGCCCCCGCCGCACCCCGCCCCTCCGGGCGCACGCTGCCGCAGGAACGGCCGGCGGCGCAGCTCCAGCTGATCCCTGCCCCGGCGGAAGGCGCGATCGATGCCGCCGACGAGGCCGTCGACCTGCTGCTCGACTCCGGTCGTGCGCCCGGTGAGATCCTCGTGCTCACCACGGGCGGGCAGCACCCCTGGGCCGCACACGAACTCTCCTTCGGGGAGGCGGCGTACTGGGCCCAGCACGAGTCGGGTGACGACGTCTTCTTCGCCCACGCGGCGAACGCCGACCGTTGCGCGTCCCGTGCCGTGGTGGTCGTCGCGGTGGACGGAGGCACCGACGAGAGCACCGTGCGTGCGCTCACCGTGGCCCGGAAGCACGCCGACGCGCTGCTGATCGTGTGCGGCGACCCGCAGAAGGTCAACTCCGCGCTCGGCGCGGGTGTCTGACCGTCCGTAGGGGGCGGCCCCGGGTGTCCGCGAGGACGTCCGGGGCCCGCTTCTTCGCCCGGCGGCCTGATCGACCCGCCGTCGTGCGCCAGGCCGTCAGCGGGCGGCGGTCCGCCGCAGCGCGTCCGCCGCACCGCCCCCGGTGCGCAGCGGTACCGGATCCCGGTCGACGGAGATGTCGGTGAGAGCCGTCGGCCGGGACAGCGAACTAGGTCTGCGGCCGCCCCGGCCCTCGCCGAGGACCTGCCAGCCCCCACTCGTCAGAGTGATGTAGGCCCCGCAGCGCAGGCCGTGCAGCGTGCAGGCGTCACGCAGCCCCCACATCCACGCCCCGTCCTCCTCCGTCCACCGCTCGTCACCTTCCCGGCAGTAGAGCAGGATCGCCGTGCGTACGGGCGTCCGCCGGCGCAGATCGTGCGGGATCACCCGGCGCAGATGGGCCAGCAGGGCGTTGCGGAACTCCCAGCCGTCAGCGGCCGCGTGCGCCCGTCGGGCGAACGAGGCACTGGCGGTGAGCCGTTCCTCGTGATCGAGGACCGCGACGACCGCGGTGGCCGGGGCCGGCCGGTGCCGTGCGTGCAGGCCGCTGACGATCTCACGGGGGCTGCGCAGCAGGGGTATGCCGGCCGCCGCCCACTCGGCCGGCTCGAGCGTCCGGGCGAGCTGATTGACGGAGCCCGCGGATGACGAGGACGCCGACAGTGAAGTGGCTGCGGACGGAGCGAGTTCGAAGGTCACGGTACTCCCTTCGCTACGCGCCCACGGTGCGGGCAGGGTCGGGTGAGGGCGCGCCGCGGCACAGCCCTTCCGGGCCCGCGAAAAGACCGTGCGGGGAGCTGTTCCAATTCTTCCTGCCGCACCGGCAAGCGGCAACGAGCAATTGGCGCGACTGACGGGTATCAGGTGGAATGACACGGATATCCCTGCCCGTTGCGCGTCGTTACGAAGCGTCCCCGAGGAGTGCCGGGGCGAAGCCACCCGTCACGTGGCGAGGCCGGCCGCGCGGACGCCGCCGGCCGGAGCCGGGCGCCCCGCCCCGGCCGTCTTCGCCCGGCGTACGGCCGGTGGTGCGATGTGAGCCCCCGGTCACGCGGGGTGAAGTCGCCGATTGTCGGTGCCATCGGGTTGCATGGGGGCATGGACAACCTGGAACTCCGGACCGAAGCAGATGCCATCCTCGCCGAGCTGGTCGGCGCCCCGGAGGGGTCGGCGCGGCTGCGGGAGGACCAGTGGCAGGCGGTGGCGGCCCTGGTGGAAGAGAGGCGACGGGCTCTGGTGGTGCAGCGCACCGGCTGGGGCAAGTCGGCGGTGTACTTCGTGGCCACCGCTCTGCTGCGCCGGCGTGGCTCCGGCCCCACGGTGATCATCTCGCCGTTGCTGGCTCTCATGCGCAACCAGGTCGAGTCCGCGGCGCGGGCGGGCATCCAGGCGCGCACCATCAACTCGGCCAACCCGGAGGAGTGGGACGCCATCTACGAGGAGGTCGAGCGCGGCGGGACCGACGTCCTCCTCGTCAGCCCCGAGCGCCTGAACTCCGTGGACTTCCGCGATCAGGTGCTGCCCAGGCTCGCGGCCACGACCGGTCTGCTGGTGGTCGACGAGGCGCACTGCATCTCCGACTGGGGGCACGACTTCCGGCCGGACTACCGGCGGTTGCGGGCGATGCTGGCCGAGCTTCCCGCCGGTGTGCCGGTGCTGGCGACGACCGCGACCGCGAACGCCCGGGTCACCGCGGACGTGGCGGAGCAACTGGGTACCGGCGCAGGGCAGGCCCTGGTGCTGCGCGGCCCCCTGGAGCGGGAGAGCCTGCGCCTGGGAGTGGTGCAGCTCCCGGACGCCGCGCACCGGCTGGGCTGGCTCGCCGAGCACCTGGGCGAGCTACAGGGTTCCGGCATCATCTACACGCTGACGGTGGCCGCGGCCGAGGAGGCCACCGCGTTCCTGCGCGGGCGCGGCTTCGACGTCGCCTCCTACACCGGCAAGACGGAGAACGCGGACCGGCTGCAGGCCGAGGTCGACCTGCAGGAGAACCGGGTCAAGGCGTTGGTCGCGACGTCGGCGCTGGGCATGGGCTTCGACAAGCCGGACCTGGGCTTCGTGGTCCACCTCGGCTCGCCCTCCTCCCCGATCGCCTACTACCAGCAGGTCGGCCGTGCCGGCCGCGGGGTCGAGCACGCCGACGTGCTCCTGCTGCCGGGCAAGGAGGACGAGGCCATCTGGCGCTATTTCGCCGATACGGCCTTCCCGCCCGAGACCCAGGTCCGTCAGACCCTCTCGGCCCTCGCCGACGCCGGACGGCCGCTGTCCGTGCCGGCCCTGGAGGCGGCGGTGGACCTTCGGCGCAGCAGGCTGGAGTCGATGCTGAAGGTGCTGGACGTCGACGGCGCGGTCAAGCGGGTGAAGGGCGGCTGGACGGCCACGGGAGCCGAGTGGGTCTACGACGCCGAGCGTTACGCGTGGGTGGCCAAGCAGCGGGCGGCCGAGCAGCAGGCCATGCGCGACTACGCGAGCACGGCCGGGTGCCGGATGGAGTTCCTGCGGCGGCAGCTGGACGACGAGGAGGCCGCTCCGTGCGGCCGGTGCGACAACTGCGCGGGTCCGTGGGCCGAGGTCTCCGTTTCGGCGGAGGTGGTGACGGGGGCGACGAAGGAACTGGACCGTCCCGGGGTGGAGATCGATCCGCGCCGGATGTGGCCGACGGGAATGCCCGCACTCGGGATCAACCTCAAGGGGCGCATCCCGGCCAAGGAGCAGTGCTCCCCGGGGCGCGCCCTGGGGCGGCTCTCGGACATCGGCTGGGGCAACCGGCTGCGCCCGCTGCTGGCCGAGAACGCGCCGGACGGCCCGGTCCCGGACGACGTCCTGCAAGCAGCGGTGTCGGTCCTCGCCGACTGGGCGCGCTCCACGGGCGGCTGGGCGCCGGGCGTCCAGGACGCCTCCGCCCGGCCGGTGGGAGTCGTCGCCGTACCGTCCATGTCCCGCCCCCAGTTGGTCGGATCCCTCGCTCAGGGCATCGCGTCCATCGGCCACCTCCCCTTCCTCGGCACCCTGACGCACACCGGGCCGGGCGGCGCCCACGCGGCACGCCGCAGCAACTCCGCCCAGCGCGTCAAGGCGCTCTCCGGTGCCTTCGCCGTCTCCGGGGAGCTGGCCGGCGCCCTGGCCGGCTCACCCGGCCCCGTCCTGCTCGTGGACGACTTCACCGACTCCGGCTGGACGCTCGCCATCGCCGCCCGCCTGCTCCGGCAGGCGGGCGGCGAACAGGTCCTGCCGTTGGTGCTCGCCGCGGCAGGCTGAGCCACCGCGTTCCCGGCCGGCCCACTCCTCTTCGTCCTGGCCGCCGCCGTCGCACAGCGTGAAGCTGCCGACGCGCGGCGGCTTTCGCGACGGCACGCGGCGGTGTTCGCGACAACACGCGACAACACGCGACAGCACGTGACAGTACGTGACAGCACGTGGCGGTACGCGACGGCTACCGACAGCACGCGGCAGCGCCCGCAGTACCCGTGGTGTCCGCCTCGGCAGTGCCCGCGCGGACGACATCACGTCGTCGGCGGCGTTGCCCGGGGCACCGGTTGCCGAGCCTTTCGGAGGATGTGAGAGATTGTCACTCCTCTTGTGAAGACTCGTGTAGTGATGACGGTGTGTCAGCGCAAAGCACGGGAATCGGCCCTGGCAGGGGGGATGAACTCTTGTCAACAACCGCGCAAAGAAGGCGTGTTGGCTACACAGTCGGTCATGGTGGGCGTCTTTCGGGGTTCGGTTCCGGTGATAGCATCCCCGCATCTGTGATCTTGATCCACTTGACTCAGATGCTGATCTGCGATCGGCGGCCTGCTCTCCACGCCACAGCGGTCGAGCAGTGCCGAGCGGCTGTTGCGCGGCTCCTCGCGAGATGTATCCGTCGCCGTACGCATGCCATGCGCCGGGAAAGGTTTCCATGATTCGAGACGCACTTGTGTGGTGCCTGGTTGCGGTGGCGGCGACAGCCGTCGTCGCGGTTGTGGCACTCGCCGCCCGTAACAGAGCGTTGGGGGCGAAGAAGCGGCAGTCCGAGGCCGAGCTGAGGCGCCAACTGCACGCAGCGGACAGCCAACTCCATGTGACCCGAGCCGAGCTGCAGCAGCTCAAGGGGGAGCAGGACAGCACCCTTCGGGAGGCCAAGGAGGCGGCGGAGGAGAACACCAAGGCCGTTCTCAAGGGCGCGGCCAGCTTCCTCCAGAGTCTCGCCGCGGAGCAGACGATGCTCCTGGACGGCATACAGCGGAAGTACGGCGGCCACGCGGTTCTCAGTGACCTGCTGGAAGTGAACCACGCCAACGCGCAGATGGCGCGCAAGGCGCAGGGCATCGCGGTCATGTGCGGTGCGCCGCTCGGCCGCCGCAACAAGCCGGCCAGCGTCTACGACGTGGTGCGCAGCGCCCAGGGTCAGATCCGCAACTTCCACCGGGTCGCCATCATGCAGCAGGCCGGTCTCGCGCTGAAGGCGTCCGCGGTCGCACCGGTCGCCCTCGCCGTCGCCGAGCTGCTTGACAACGCTGCCAGCTTCTCCCAGCACGACGCTCCGATTGAAGTAACGTTCCAGCGCGTCCAGAACAACCTGTGCATCGTCATCGACGACGCCGGTGTCAGCATGAACGACGAGGACCGTCAGCGGGCGACCGCGCTGCTGTCCGGAGACGTCGTCCCCCGTCTGTCGCAGCTCGGGAACCAGCCGAAGTTCGGCTTCCCCGTCATCGGCCTGATTGCGCGTCAGTACGGCTTCAGGGTGGATGTCACCGGAGTCTCCCGGTACGGCGGCGTCCGGGCCGTCGTCCTGCTGCCCGAGGAGCTGTGGACCATGGAGGAGACGCCGCCGGCCCAGGAGGCCCCCGTCAGCAACATCCTGCGCACCGAGGGAAGGCCGGTGACCGGCACGACGCGTACGGTGCACGGTCTGCCGAAGCGCGGAGCGCGCCAGGCACCCATCGCGAGCGTGCCCGACCCCGAGACCGTCCGGCCGGCGTCGCGGACTCCGGAGGAGACCGGCCGCGCCTCCGGGCGCAGCCTGGGGGCTTTCCAGCGCGGCACGCTGTCCGGCCGCAACCTTGATGCCACGTCGCTCGAAGGGTCCGAAGACGCATGACCGCAGACCTGTCGTGGATGCTCGAGGACATCGTGCACAACGTGCCCCGCGCACGGCACGCTGTCCTGTTGTCCGCGGACGGCCTTCCTCGCGGAGCTACGGAGGGTCTGGCCGAGAAGGATGTGCGCACCATCTCCGCCGCCATGGCCGGGATGCAGTCGCTCAGCCGGGCCACGGCCCACTTCGCCGGGCCGGAGGAGGACCGGCAGTGGAATCAGACGATCATCGAGTTCTCCCATGGGTGGAGCTTCCTGATCGGAGCGGGGCAGGGCGCCTATCTGGCCGCTGCCGCCGCACCCGACGTGGACATGCAGCAGATCTCCTTCCGCATGCACCGCCTCGTCGCCCGGCTGGGGAACAACCTCACCTCGCCGCCGAGGGTCAGCACGGAGGAGGCCGCCGGTACCCGGAGCACCACCGGGGCCCGGAGCGGGAGCGCGGGCGACTCGGGCTTCGCGCTGCCCGAACTCGACCAGGTGATCGCCGAGGTCCGGGGTGCACGGCACGCCGTGCTGCTGGGAGCGGACGGACTTCCCCGCGGGGCGACCACGGGGATGAGCCGGGACCTCGCGGACACCATCTCCGCGGCCATGACGGGCATCCACGCCTACAGCCGGGTCACCTCGCAGTTCGCGGGGGTGCTGGAGGGTGCCGAATGGCGGCAGACGGTCATCGAGTTCCAGCACGGCTGGATCTTCCTGATGGCCGCCGGCACCGGTGCCTTCCTGGCCGCCGCCGCCGAGCACGACTGCGACATCGAGGAGTTCACCACGCGCCTGCACGCCGTGGTGCCGAGACTGACCGCGTCGACGACACGGGGAGAGGGGACCGGCCATGTCTGACGAGGCCGAGCAGGAGCTGGAGTTGACGACACCGTTAGTCCCCCTGTTCGTGATCACGAACGGACGTGCCCTGCCCCCTGAGCACGAGTACGAGCACACCACCCTCGTGACCGCGGCGGAGGAGGCGTCGGCCGCGGCGCCCACCCTGTCCCCCGAAGCGAGCCAGGTCATGGACCTGGTCACCGACGGTTTCCTGTCCGTGGCCGAGGTGGCCGGGCACACGCACCTGCCGCTGGGCATCGTGCGCATCCTGCTGGCGCAGTTGGAGGAGAGCGACCTCATCCTCGTGAGGAGGCCGATACCGCGCGCCGAACGTGTCGACAGAGAACTGGTCAGCGCCGTGCTCGAGGGCCTGAAGAATCGATTCGGAGCGTAACGCGTGTACCTGGATCCAGACGTCTCCCACGCGGTGAAGATCCTCATAGTGGGGCACTTCGGGGTCGGGAAGACCACCTGCATCGGCAGTCTCTCCGAGATCGAGCCACTGCGGACCGAGGAGGAGATCACCGAGGCCAGCGTGGGCTTCGACGACTTGTCGGGCACACCTGACAAGACGACCACCACCGTGGCCATGGAC
The DNA here is from genome assembly GCF_030816615.1 of Streptomyces sp. B1I3. Lineage (NCBI taxonomy): Bacteria > Bacillati > Actinomycetota > Actinomycetes > Kitasatosporales > Streptomycetaceae > Streptomyces > Streptomyces sp. B1I3. The sequence goes on along the minus strand of NZ_JAUSYD010000001.1, from coordinate 2,182,513 downwards.
TTCGGCCGGCTCACCCTCAGCGACGCGCTGGTCCTCTACCTCTTCGGGACGCCCGGGCAGGAGCGCTTCAAGGAGATGTGGGAGGAGCTGTCCCGGGGCGCACTGGGCGCGCTGGTCCTCGTCGACCCCGAGCGGCTGCACGAGTCCTTCCCCGTCCTGGACCTCGTCGAGCGCTTCGGCCTGACGTATGCCATCGGCGTCAATCACTTCGAGGGCAACACGGACTACCCGCTCGACGAGGTGCGCGATGCGCTGAACCTCGCCGCGGACACCCCCGTCGTCAAGTGCGACGTACGCGACGAGCGGTCCTCGGCGCACGCGCTCATCACCCTCGTGAAACACCTCATGTCCCTACTCGGCTAGGAGCGCCGGAATGCAACAGCCGCTTGACCCCCAGGAGATACCGCCGTCCGGTTGCCCCGCGCACGGGAACGTCCCGTTGTACGGTCCCTCGTTCGGGGCCGACCCCGACGGCCACTACGCGCATCTGCGTTCGTACGGCCTGAGCGCACCCGTGGACATCGCTCCGGACGTCCAGGCCGAGCTCGTCACCAGCTACGACGCCGCCCTGTACGTCCTGCAGAACCCCGCGTCCTTCGTCCGCGACTCCCGCCGCTGGAACGCGCTGAACGAAGGGCGCGTCCCCGCCGACAGCCCCGCCCTGCCGATGCTGAGCTACCGCCCCAACGCGCTGTTCAGCGACGGAGCGGCACACGCCCGTCTGCGCCAGGCGGTCACCGACAGTCTCGCCACGATCGACGAACTCCAGCTCGTCAGGCAGACCCAGCAGTCCGCCGACTACCTGATCAGCCGCTTCAGCTCCGAGCCCCGTGGCCAGGCGGAACTGATGGCGGAGTACGCCCAGCCCCTGCCGCTGCTGGTGTTCAGCGACCTGTTCGGCTGCCCGCCCGAGATCGGCGACCGTGTGATCGCCGGGATCAGCGGCATCTTCGAAGGCACCCCCGGGGCCGACGAGGTGCTCGGCGGGGCACTCACGGAGCTGATCGCCCTCAAGCGCCGCCGTCCGGACTCGGACCTGACGACGCGTCTGATGCTGCATCCCGCCCGGTTGAGCGACGAGGAGGTGCTGCACCAGCTCGTGACCCTCCTCTCCGGCGGGACCGCGCCGTTGAGCGCCACCATCGGCACCAGCAGCGCGCTGTACCTCGGTGAGGAATGGCTGAGCGGTCTGCCGGTCGAGGACGCGGTCGCCCAGACACTGTGGAACTACGCGCCGATCGCCAACTACGCGGCCCACTACCCGACCCACGACATCGAACTGGGCGGCAGGACCCTCCGGGCCAACGACCCGGTCCTGATCTCCTTCGCCGCGGCCAACACCGACCCGAAACTGACCGAGCACCGCGAGCAGTTGAGTGCCAAGGCGCACCTGGCCTTCGGCGCAGGCCCGCACGCCTGTCCCGCCAAGGACCCGGCGTTCATGATCGCGGTGACCGCCGTCGAGACCCTCCTCAACCGGCTGCCCGACGTCGAGATGCGCGTCCCCTTCAAGACGCTCACCTGGGCACCGAGTCCGTGGAGCCGGTCACTGGTGACCCTCCCGATCCGCTTCACGCCGCAGAGCGTGCCCGTCGCCGCCCCGCCCGCCCGTGCGCAGGCGGCCCATGCGCCGCAGCAGCCGGCCCCATCCGCGCAGCACGCGGCGGCCCGGGGAACCCGTCCGGCGACCGCTGCGTCGCCGCAGCACAAGGGAGGCCTCTTCAGTCGCTTCCTGGCGTGGACGCGCGGGGAGTAGATGTAACGGGAGTGATTTAAGTAACCTTCCGAGCTCACTGTGTTATTGGATGCTTCAACGATCATGCGGGTATGTATGGCGGCTCATGCTCAGAAAGGAGCCGCCATCATGGGGGTTGTCACAACTCCGTCGTACGATCGCCGGGCGTCCGCCTCGCTCTTCTCGCGTCTGCGGACGGCGAAGGGGCAGGCCGATCCCGCACCGATATACGCGGAGCTGCGGTCGAGGGGCGAGATAACTCCCGCCCCCTGGGGGGGGTTCCTCGTCACGGGGTTCGCCGCCTGCGATCAGGTCCTACGCAGCCGGGACTGGCTGGAACCCGACAGACGATGGCGTGAGCGGCAGGGTTCGGGCACGCGCTGGAACGCGCCCTCGTCGCGGGAGATGAGCAACACGCTGGCCGCGCTCAACCCCCCGGACCACACGCGGGTGCGCCGGGCGGCCGGCACGTTCGACCGGGCGGCCGTGGAGCTGATCAGCCGGACGGTGACCCGTACGACTGATCAGCTCCTCGACTCCCTGTCGGAGCAACTCCGCGACGGAGAAGCGGATTTTGCCGCGCTGGTGGGAGAGAGACTGCCGGTCGCCACCATCGGTGAATGGCTCGGCCTGCCGGCCGCCGACTGGCCCCGCCTGCGCCGGCTGACCCATGACCAGGTCTTCACGCAGGAGCTGCTGCCCTCGGCGAGCCAGCTGGCCGCGTCCGACGCGGCCACGGCCGAGCTCCGTGCCTACTTCACGGACCTGGTGGGCCATCGGCGCCTCCACCCCGGTGATGACCCCGTCTCCGCGTGGATACGGACCTGGGACTCCATGGAACCCGACCGTGACAAGGCCGACGAGGAGGTCTACCACCTGGTCCTGTTCTTTCTGCTGGCGGCTCTGGAGACCACCTCGACGCTCCTGACGACCATGACGCTCCTGCTCGTCGAGAGCCCGGATCGCTGGAACCAGGTCGCCGACCGGCCCGATCTGGTGCCCGGATTCGTCGAGGAGACGCTGCGCTACGACCCGCCCACCCACGTGATCAGCAGGGTCGCCGCCCAGGACTGTGCCCTCGGCGGCGTGCGGATCCGTCAGGACGAGATGGTCCACCTCATGGTGGGTGCGGCGCACCGGGACCCCGCCAGACACAGCGACCCCGAACGCTTCGACCCCCTGCGCAAACCCGGCCACCTAGCCTTCAGCGGAGGTATCCACTACTGCCTCGGCGCCCCACTGGCCCGGCTGGAGGCCCAGATCCTTCTCCGTCAACTCGTTCGGCGTCTTCCCCGCCTCACCCTCGTGCGTCGCCCGTCGATGGCACCCAGGGTGGCGTTCCGGCGCCTGCTGAACCTGGATGTAGCCCTCGCATGACCGATACAGCCCACGCCCCCGTCCGACCCTCCCGCACGGCGATACACGTCGAGCTGGACGGCCCCGTGCTCCATGTCCGGCTCAATCCCTCGGAGCAGGACGACACACTGGGCGTCGCCGTCATCGACGCGCTCGTCGGCCTGCTCGACGACCTCCATGACCGGCCGGACATCCGGATCCTGGTCCTGTCCTCCATGGGCGCGGACTTCTGCCTGGGGGCCGACCGCAACGAATACCAGGCGGCGCTCGTCGCGGATCCGGCCGGGGCCGCCCTGCGGCGGATCGCGGACAAGGCCCACCGCCTGTGCCAGGCACTGGAGAACACCCACGCGGTCACCATCGCCCGGCTCCACGGCCGGGTGATCGGTGCCGGGCTCGCCCTCGCCTCGTTCTGCGACCTGCGCGCGGGCGCGGACACCAGCCGCTTCCGCATGCCGGAGGTCGGAATCGGCCTGCCTCCCGCCTGGGGAGGAGCGATGGGTCGCCTGGTCTCCGAGGTCGGCGCCGCGAGGATCCGGGAACTGATGCTGACCTGCGACGTGTTCGACTCCGCCACCGCCCACCGGCTCGGTCTCCTCCACCGGACCGCGCCGCTCGAGCAGTTGGACAAGGTCGTCGAGGCCTGGACGAGACCGCTCGTCCGGCGTTCACCCGAGGCTCTCGTCCTGACGAAGCGCATGCTCGCCGGCTACGCGCGAGCCGACCGCACGGCCGACGTCTCCCAGCTCGACTCCCACCTCCTGACGGCACACCTCCAGAGCTATGGAGGCCAGGGCCCGGGCGCCTCCCGGTGAGACGCGCGCACACGTGACGGAAGCCTTCCGCGGGCGCCTTCCGCGGGCGGCGGGGCCCGGCGGGTGGCGCGCCCCGTGCGGTGCCGATCCGCTTGCCCTTCCTGTGCGGCCGAGGGGGCCTGTACGGGGCACGCTCGTGCAGGCCGCACAGGAGGGGCGGGGCCGTGCGGGCAGGTGGTGAAGCTTCGAACTCCGTTGTCAGTGCCCCCTCATAGGGTGGAAGCACTACTCGGGGAGCGTCGGAGAAGGAGCAGAAACGTGTCCGCCAACAAGATCCAGCACAAGGTGAACCACGTCGCGCTGGTAGTGGACTGTTCGGGTTCCATGCATCAGCACCAGAGTCAGCTCATCCGCGTCGTTGACGAGTTCGTGGCGGGCCTGAAGGCGGAGTCGGACAGCCTCGGCCATGAGACACGGATCAGCCTCTACTCCTTCGACCACAAGGTGGAGAACCTGGTCTGGGACATGGACGTGAAGCATCTGCCGTCCATGCGTGGCCTGTACAGGGTCAAGAACGGCGCCACGGCCCTCATCGAGGCGTCCCTGAAGTCCCTGGACGACCTGGGCCACATCTGGGAGGAGTACGGCGAGCACAGCTTCCTCCAGATCGTGGTGACGGACGGTGAGGAGAACGCCTCGGGTGGCGACAGGCGTCACGACGGCGACATGACCATCCTCGGCCCCTGGCTCGACAAGATCGCGGCGAAGATGGGCGGGCTTCCCGGCCACTGGACTTCCGCGATCCTCGTTCCCAACTCCCTGGCGAAGCGAACCGCCCAGAACTACGGCTTCCCGGCCGGAAACATCGCCATCTGGGACGCCGATTCCCGGGAGGGCGTCGAGGAGGCGATCGGCACCGTGCGCGCTGCCGCGACCAGCTTCCTCCGGGGTCGCGAGCAGGGCGTGCGCGGCACGAAGAACCTGTTCGCCGTCGGTCAGGACATATCGGTTGACGACGTGCGGGCGAACCTCGAGCCGATTCCGGCCGACAAGTACCGTCTGCTGAAGGTCGACAAGGAGGTCGAGATCCGTCCCTTCGTCGATTCGCATCCGGGTGTGACGTATGAACGCGGTGCGTGCTACTACCAGTTGGGTACCCGTGCCCAGGTGCAGCCGAACAAGGAAGTCATCGTCGTCGAGAAGGACACCGATCGCGCGTACACGGGTGACGCCGCGCGCAGCCTTCTGTTCGGTACGGGCATCCAGGGGACCGTCTCCGTGAAGGCGGGGAACAATCCCCAGCTGGAGGTGTACGTGCAGAGCCGATCGGTGAATCGGAAGCTCAAGCCGAAGACCCGTCTGCTCATCATGCTCTGAGGGCGGAAGGGGTCTGTGCCGGGGTACCCCGAAGGATGACGACGCCCGTGAACGCCCCCTGCGAACGAGGCCCCGGCCCGCTCGTGGCAGGACCGTCGGCAGGCCTCCTTTCCCGCCGGACTGCGCGGCGCGGGGCAGGCCGGTATCGACGGGGCCCTGCTCGACGCCTGTACCGCCGGGTGCGTATCCGTCTGGACGGACGACGACGGTTCCCCCGGCAGCGGCGCACGCAGCACTGCGGTCCGCGTCGAGAAGCTGGAACAGGTGCAAGGTGCTGTCACTGCTCGGCGTGACACAGGAATGCTGCCGCGCCATGCCGGCGCCGGCGCAGGCCGGCCCGACCTGTCCCAGGTGCATCTCACCGAGCCGCCGCACGAGCGAGGGCCTGCCCGGTGAGGCGTCCAACGCCCGGTTCGTGGCGGTGAGCCGCGAAGGCGCACCCCACCTGCCTGCAGCGACAAGCGTTCCTTGGTCGTCATGCTCCCCATGCAAGCCGATGTCCGCAGAGACCGCGAACGACGGCGCGACCCCTGTGGATAACTTCATCCACAGGGGTCGCGCGATTCGGCGGCCCGCGGGACCGTCGTGCCATGAACAAGCACCACGAAACCACCGGGCCGTCCGGCGAGCAGCAGATCACCCTGCGCAGTCCCGCCGAACTGGCCGACGCCCTGCCCTACCTGATGGGCTTTCACCCCGACGACAGCATCGTCATGGTGGCCCTCCACGGGGGCCGAGGCCGGTTCGGCGGTCGGCTCAGGCTGGGTATCCCGCCATCCGCTCAGGAGTGGGCGCCGGTCGCGGACCAGCTCGCGACGTGCCTGGTCGCCGGCAGTGAGCGGCGGGAGGCGCGCCCCGATGCGATCGTTGTCTTCCTCTGTCAGGACCCGGCGGAGGGGGAGAGCGCCCACCAGGCCATGGAGCGGCTACGGCCTCTCGCGCAGCGTCTGCGCACGGCCTGCGGGGCCCTGGACGTCCCCGTCCTGGAAGCCCTCTGCATCTCCGACGGCCGCTACTGGTCGTACTGCTGCCCTGATGACCGCTGTTGCCCGCCCGAGGGCAATCCGCTGGCCCTTCCCGGCACGACGGTGATGGCGGCGGCGGCCGCCTACGCGGGCATCCAGGTGCGGGGGTCCCTGCGGGACATGGAGCGGCGGCTCATGCCCTCCGGCTCCGTGTCGGCAGCGGAGCAGGAGCGCGCGCTGGACTCGGCGGGGGCCGTCCTCGTCTCGCAGATCCTCGACCCCAGGGGCCGGGGCGCCGTCGCGGCCCGGACGCTGGCTCTCGCACGTGAGCTCATGCAGCGGCTCGGACGGGCGCCGGCCGTGGCGCCGGCCGAGGCGGATCGGCGCGACGACCGTCTGGTCGAGGTGGAGGAGGCCGCCGCTGTGATCCTCGGTCTGCAGGACCGGGAGACCAGGGACAGGGCCGCGGAGTGGATGGAGGGCCGCGAGGCCGAAACGGCACTGCGCCTGTGGCGGGCGCTGGCCCGCCGCTGTGTCGGGCCGTACGTGGAGCACTCCGCCGCGCCGCTCACGCTGGCGGGCTGGGTCTCCTGGTCCACGGGCGACGAGGCGGGCGCACGCGTGGCGCTCGGGCTCGCCCTGCGGGCCGACCCCGACTACACGTTCGCACAGCTGCTGCACCAGGCCTGCAACGAAGGCCTCGATCCGGAGACGCTGCGCCGCTGTCTGCGTGAGGAGAGCAACCTGCGCGCCGGGCGCGGCCGCCCCGGCGCGTGCGACGGACAGGACGCGCGGCACACGGCGGCGGGACGCCCCCGGCCCGGGCCCGGGAGCACGTCGGGCGCGCACCGCGGGCTTGGGACCGGTTCGCGACCCGGCACCGCCGCCCGGCCGGCCTCGGCCGCGGTGCGCCGCCGGGCCCGTGACGGCCGGCGGCAGGGGCGGCGGGGAGCCAGGAGCGGCCGTTGACGGACCGCTCCCTGTCCCGGGCGCGGAGGGCCGGGCTCGAGGCGGCGGCGCCGAGGCGCCGGGGACGGGGTGACAACACCGCGAAGGGAGTGTTTATCGTCAGGCAGACGACTAAGATCTCGGCATGCCGCCCTACGACCCGTCGACCTTCCCGCCCTTCGCCGTCACCGTCGACCTGGTTGTGCTCACGGTGCGCCGTCACGCACTCTGCGCCCTGGTGGTGCGCCGTGGTGAGCCACCGTTCCAGGGGAGGTGGGCGCTGCCGGGCGGATTCGTCAGGGCCGACGAGGACCTCGGTGCCGCGGCAGCGCGTGAGCTCGTGGAGGAGACGGGACTCTGTGCCCACGACCCGTCCACCCCCTCCGTCGGGAACGGCGCTCACCTCGAGCAGCTGGCCACCTACGGGGATCCGGGGCGCGACCCCCGGATGCGGGTCGTCAGTGTCGCGCACCTCGCCCTGGCGCCGGATCTCCCCGCGCCGCGCGCGGGCGGTGACGCGAACAGCGCGCGTTGGGCACCCGTCGACGACCTGCTCGGTTTCGACGGAGGCTTCGCCCGGGACGGGGAGCAGCCCGCGCCGCTGGCCTTCGACCATGCGCGGATCCTGGCCGACGGGGTGGAGCGGGCACGATCCAAGATCGAGTACTCCTCTCTGGCCACGGCGTTCTGCCCGCCCGAGTTCACGGTCGGCGAGCTGCGCCGGGTCTACGAGGCGGTGTGGGGCGTCGTCCTGGATCCCCGCAACTTCCATCGCAAGGTCACCGGCACACCCGGCTTCCTGGTGCCGTCCGGAGGGACGACCACACGGCAGGGAGGGCGCCCCGCGCAGCTCTTCCGGGCGGGGGCGGCCACCGTACTCAATCCGCCGATGCTGAGGCCCGAAGTCTGAGGGAGTCCGATCCCCGACGTGCGCGCTGTTCGTGCCGGCGGAACGCGCAACGCGATCCCGTTGCCGCAAAAGTCTTAAATGTCGCGTTATCTTGCTGAGGAACTTACCCTGCCGCCGAGCGGTCACCCTCCGCGAGAGAAGCGATGCTCCAGGCCATCGGACTCACCAGCGCCCCCCGCCGCGACCTCCCTCCCGTCGTGGACGACCTGACCTTCGAAGCCCAGCCCGGCCGCGTCACCGCGCTCCTCGGCGCCCCGGGTTCCGGCAAGACCACTGCCCTCCGTCTCATGCTCGAGCTCGAATCCGGGCGCGGCGTCGCCTACTTCCGCGGCCGGCCGCTGCACCGCATCCGCCATCCCGCCCGCGAGGTGGGGGTGCTGCTCGGCGACGTACCGGGCCACCCCGCGCGCACCGCCCGCGGTCAGTTGCGCATGCTCTGCGCCGCCGCGGGAGTGCCCGCGTCGCGCGCCGACGAACTGCTGGAGGTCGTCGGTCTCGCCGGGCTCGGGGACCAGCGCATCGCCACGCTCTCGGCCGGTATGGACCGTCGGCTCGGCCTCGCCTCCGCCCTGCTCGGCGATCCGCACACGCTCGTCCTCGACGAACCCGCCCGGGGTCTCTCGCCACGGGAGAGGAGCTGGCTGTACGGCTTGCTGCGCGCGCACGCCGCCGAGGGCGGCACCGTCCTGCACGCCACCGACGATCCGAAGGAGGCCGCGCGCACGGCCGACCGGGTGGTCACCATCGACGAAGGCCGTCTCGTCGCCGACCAGGACGTCGCCGCCTTCTCCCGCACACGCCTGCGCCCCAGGGTCGCCGTACGGACTCCGCAGGCCGCGCGGCTGGCCGCCGTGGTGAGCCGCGAGGCGCGCGCCGCCCGGCGCTCCGTGGAGGTGGTGGCCGAGGACAGCAGCCGGCTGTCCGTGTACGGCAGCAGCTGCGCGGAGATCGGTGACACGGCGTACCGGCACGGCGTGCCCGTGCACCAACTCGCCGACGAGACGGGCGACGCCGGTCCGCTCGCCGCCGCGGACGGCCCGGGCAGCCGCCCACCGGTACCGAAGCCGGCTTCGGCCGTCGCCGTGTCCGAGCTGCCCCCGCCCATCACCGTGCGGCCCGCCCGCGGTCCGCTGCGCCCCCTGCGCTACGAACTGCGCCGCCTCTTCGGGGTGAGGACAACCGCCCTGATCATGACGGCTGTTCTCGTCGCCTCGGTGGGGCTCTCCGTCCCACTGGCCCGCTCGGGCCGCGCGTCCCTCCCTGAGTTGCTGGTGGCCTGGCCCGATCTGCTGCCCCTGCCCCCCGCCGCGTTCGGAGCCGGTCTGCTGGGCGCCCTCGCCTTCGGGGACGAGTTCCGCCACCCGGCGCTCGCCGCGGGGCGGGGCACGGTCCCCCGACGCCTGGGGCTCCTGTTCGCCAAGCTGGTCGTCTCCGCCGGCGTGGGGCTGTTGCTTGCCGTGCTGTCGGTGCTGGCGAACGTCGAGGCGCTGCGCCTCGTGTACGGCGGCGACTTGGTGAAGGTTCCCGACAACGCCGCATGGCTTGCCGCGAGTTGGGTGGGGCTGTCGATCGGCTGCGCCTGGGCGGGGCTGCTGGCGGCCGGCGTCTTCCGGCTGACGGCCGCGGGCGTCGCCGCGGTACTGGCCGTACCCGTCCTCGTCGTTCCTCTGGTGCAGAAGCTTCTCGCGGAGCCGTCCGTCCGTTCGATCGCCGGGCTCCCCGGCCGGCTCCGTGAACTCTCCTGGCTCCAGTGGCCGTATCAGGTGGACCGCTGGGTCATGGCCGCTGTGCGGGTCGTGACACAACCGGTGGGCCTGGCGCTCTCCTTGTCGTTGTCGGCCCTGATCTGCGCTTATGCGTTCACCAGCCTCCGGGGGAGAGCGCGTTGGTGATCGCGGCGCCGGTAGGGGACGACGTCTGGGAGTAACTCCACTGAAAACATGCTATTTCCTCCCAAAGCGCGTCAATTGAGAGGCGGGTGCCGATCACCCTTTCGTGTGCTTTTCACCAAAGACCTCAAGGGCCGGCCGAGCCAGGCCGACAAAGGATGCGTGAGTACCCTTGCGCACACCATGATGACCGCCGCCCACTCCGCCGACTCCGGCATGGCCGACCCGGGCGAACTCGATCGCTATCCCTACACGGAGGCGCCGGCGGGCGAGCGTGCCGCCCTGCGTCCTTGGGGTGGTGGCGAATCCGATCTCGGGCGGCCCGGCCGGCGCGGCACGGCCAGTCGCGGCCGTGGACTCCACGGCCAACTGGTCCAGCAGCTCGGTCAGATGATCGTTTCCGGTGACCTCGGCGCCGACCGGCCGCTCGTTCCGGAGGAGATCGGTCAGCGCTTCGAGGTCTCCCGCACCGTTGTGAGGGAGTCCTTGCGCGTTCTTGAAGCCAAGGGCCTGGTCAGCGCCCGACCCAACGTGGGCACCCGGGTGCGGCCGGTCAGTGACTGGAACCTGCTGGATCCCGACATCATCGAATGGAGGGCCTTCGGTCCGCAGCGTGACGACCAGCGCCGTGAGCTGGTCGAACTCCGGTGGACGATCGAGCCGCTCGCCGCCCGGCTGGCCGCCGGTCATGGGCGGGAGGACATTCAGCAGCGCCTCGGCGAGATGATCGAGATCATGGGGCACGCGATGGGGCAGGGGGACACGATCACGTTCTCCCGCGCCGACGCGGAGTTCCACTCCCTGCTCATCCAGGCGGCAGGGAACCGCATGCTCGAACACCTTTCCGGCATCGTATCGGCGGCTCTGCACGTGTCCGGCGCACCCGTCACGGGCTGTGACCGCCCCGCCGAGGCGTCCCTCGGCCACCATGCCCGGATCGTGGCAGCCGTCGTTGCGGGGGATTCCGCCGGAGCCGAGGCGGCGATGCGCCAGCTGCTCGTGGGCCACCTCGAGGTGGAGCGAGTGGTTCCGGCGCCCCGCGAGCACTGAGCGCAACGCCACCGGGGTGTGCGGACCATGTGCCGCCGGGCCCGTCCGGCCCGGCGGCATACTTGTACGTATATATGGCTTCTGGTTCCGTATGCCGCATGTGGGGTGTGACTGGGGCCACGCGAATTGGGCGTAACACTCCTCGAAACAGTTGCGATGACCTAAGAGGTGACCGCCGCGGAAGGAATACAGCAGCCACACAGTGCGCTGTGCAGTTCCGAGGCCAAGCCCGCGCCGTCGGCGACATCCCCAGCCGCCGGTCGTCGGTTCCAGCCCTCCAGGGCGGGACCGGAAGCCGTTTCCATCGTTCCGAGAGGTTGTTCGTGTCGGCCAGCACATCCCGTACGCTCCCGCCGGAGATCGCCGAGTCCGAATCTGTGATGGCGCTCATCGAGCGGGGAAAGGCTGATGGGCAGATCGCCGGCGATGACGTGCGTCGGGCCTTCGAGGCTGACCAGATTCCGCCAACCCAGTGGAAGAACGTTCTGCGCAGCCTCAACCAGATCCTCGAGGAAGAGGGTGTGACGCTGATGGTCAGTGCCGCGGAGTCGCCGAAGCGCGCCCGCAAGAGCGTCGCAGCGAAGAGCCCGGTCAAGCGCACCGCCAGCAAGACCGTCGCGGCCAAGACGACCGTGACACGGACCGTCGCGGCCACTGCCGCCCCGGCGGCCGAGAGCGCGGACGCGGCGGCGGACGACGCTGTCGTGGCCGCTCCCGCGAAGAAGACCGCAGCCAAGAAGACAGTCGCCAAGAAGGCCGCCGCGAAGAAGACCGTGGCGAAGAAGGCCACGGCCAAGAAGGCCGGCAAGCAGGACGACGAGCTCCTCGACGGTGACGAGGCGCCCGAAGAGGTCAAGGCCGGCAAGGGCGAGGAAGAGGAGGGCGAGGGCGAGAACAAGGGCTTCGTCCTCTCCGACGACGACGAGGACGACGCGCCTGCGCAGCAGGTCGCCGTCGCCGGCGCCACGGCCGACCCGGTCAAGGACTACCTCAAGCAGATCGGCAAGGTCCCCCTCCTCAACGCCGAGCAGGAGGTCGAGCTCGCCAAGCGCATCGAGGCCGGGCTGTTCGCCGAGGACAAGCTCGCCAATGCGGACAAGCTCGCGCCGAAGCTCAAGCGTGAACTGGAGATCATCGCCGAGGACGGCCGCCGGGCCAAGAACCACCTGCTGGAGGCCAACCTCCGTCTCGTGGTCTCGCTGGCCAAGCGTTACACCGGCCGCGGCATGCTCTTCCTGGACCTGATCCAGGAGGGCAACCTCGGTCTCATCCGCGCGGTGGAGAAGTTCGACTACACCAAGGGCTACAAGTTCTCGACGTACGCCACCTGGTGGATCCGGCAGGCGATCACCCGCGCCATGGCCGACCAGGCCCGCACCATCCGTATCCCGGTGCACATGGTCGAGGTCATCAACAAGCTCGCGCGAGTGCAGCGTCAGATGCTCCAGGACCTGGGCCGCGAGCCCACCCCGGAGGAGCTGGCCAAGGAGCTCGACATGACCCCTGAGAAGGTCATCGAGGTCCAGAAGTACGGCCGCGAGCCGATCTCCCTCCACACCCCGCTGGGCGAGGACGGAGACAGTGAGTTCGGAGACCTGATCGAGGACTCCGAAGCTGTCGTCCCGGCCGACGCGGTCAGCTTCACCCTGCTCCAGGAACAGCTCCACTCCGTCCTGGACACGCTCTCCGAGCGGGAGGCGGGCGTGGTGTCGATGCGCTTCGGTCTCACCGACGGTCAGCCGAAGACGCTGGACGAGATCGGCAAGGTCTACGGCGTGACGCGTGAGCGCATCCGGCAGATCGAGTCCAAGACGATGTCCAAGCTGCGTCACCCGTCGCGCTCGCAGGTGCTGCGCGACTACCTCGACTAGGCGGCGGACAGGGATACGACCGGGGCCCCGGACCTTTCACAGGTCCGGGGCCCCGATCCGTCGCGGGTGCGGGTGCGGGCCCTTCCCGGACGGCTGACGCTGAGTGGGCACCGTTCACCTCGGCGTCAGGAGATCCCATGCCCCGCGTTTGCCGTCCGTGTTCTCACCGTGACCCTCGCGCTCGTGGCCGCCACGGCCGCGATACCGCTCGGCCCCCCGCTCCCGGCCGCCGCGGACAGCATCGTTGTCGGTGGTCGTCCCGTTCCGGTGGCGGCCAGCCCCTGGGCCGTGGCTCTGGCCAGCCGTGACCGGTTCGGGGGAACCCGCGCTGGCCAGTTCTGCGGGGGCGTGGCGGTCGGACCGGCCAAGGTGCTGACGGCCGCGCACTGCCTGCGGCAGGACGTCCTGGGCTCCGACGTCTCGGAGGTGACCGATCTGCGGGTCATCGCGGGCCGGGACGAGCTCAGCGGTCCCGGCGGCCAGGAGATCCCGGTGCGGTCCGCCTGGATCAATCCCGCCTACGACTCCGCGACGAACGTCGCCGACCTCGCCGTCCTCACCCTGTCGCACGCGCTGCCGGCCGGCAGCGCCATCCCGATGGCAGCGGCAGGGGACACCGCCTACGAGCCGGGGACCGCCGCGACGGTGTACGGCTGGGGGGACACCACCGGATTCGGCGCCTACGCGTCGGCGCTCCACGCCGCCGACGTGGACGTGCTGCCGGACAGTGACTGCTCCCGCGCCTATCCCGGCGGCGTGAAGGGCGCCTACGACGCCTCGTCGATGCTCTGCGCCGGGAAAGCCGCAGGAGGGCGGGACGCGTGCCAGGGGGACAGCGGAGGCCCGCTGGTGGCCCGTGGGCGGCTCGTCGGCCTCGTCTCGTGGGGGAACGGCTGTGGAAGCCCTGCCGCCCCAGGCGTCTATACGCGCGTCTCGGCGGCGATCCGGTGGATGGCCGGCCAGGGCTGAGCCAGGGCCGGAGCGCTCGGCGCACACGAGAACGGGCGGCCCTCCCCGTGGGGAGACCGCCCGTCGGCCGGTCCTGGACCGAGCCCTGGCTCGTCGTGGATGCGAGGTGTCAGTGTTCCTCGTCGGCGGCACCGGCCTGCACGGCAGTGAGCCGATCCGTCTCATCCTGTATTTCCGCGGCGATCTTCTTGAGTTCCGGCTCGAACTTGCGTCCGTGATGGGCGCAGAAGAGCAGTTCACCGCCACTGATCAGGACGACGCGCAGATAGGCCTGGGCGCCGCAACGGTCACAGCGGTCTGCTGCGGTCAGCGGGCTCGCGGGGGTCAGAACAGTAGTCACGTCGCCTCTTCTCTAGCTCGACGAGCTGTCGTACCAGGGTCAACATCCAACCAGGCCGAAAACGTTCCCGCTCGTGGCTTTTATTCGAAACTTCTTCTCAGGATGGCTGTCTGTTGCCGGTTGGCGGCGAATGTGCCGTATTGCGTAGCGCTACGGTTTCGCGTTGCTTGTGTGGGACTTGCTTCCAGGGAGGGGGCCGTCCGCCGGCTGGCTTGCCGGTTGTTCATGAGGACGTGCCCGGAGCCTAAATGGTTCATGCGTCGAAGGGAACGTGATGTGCACGTCACTCCAAGGGATGATCGAACGCCCATACGAAGCTGGACTAGCATAAGGATTCCCCCTGGGTGGCGTTGCAACCGCTCTACCAGGCCTCGATAGGCTCTCAGCGGCCACCGAGGCCGAGCCCGCCACCCACCGGGCCCCACTTGAAATTCAGCGAGGAGCGAACCGCGTGACCGCCGATTCCGTGCCGTCCACTGCGCTGCTGACCGGAGCAGGCGGCTCAGACAGGGACAGCTCCAACTACACCGCGCGGCACCTCCTCGTTCTCGAGGGGCTCGAAGCGGTCCGTAAGCGCCCCGGGATGTACATCGGGTCCACGGACAGCCGGGGCCTCATGCACTGCCTCTGGGAGATCATCGACAACTCCGTCGACGAAGCTCTCGGCGGCTACTGCGACGCCATCGAGGTGATCCTCCACGACGACTCCTCCGTCGAGGTCCGCGACAACGGCCGGGGCATCCCGGTCGACGTCGAGCCCAAGACGGGCCTCTCGGGTATCGAGGTCGTCATGACCAAGCTCCACGCGGGCGGCAAGTTCGGTGGCGGCTCCTACGCGGCGTCGGGCGGCCTCCACGGCGTCGGCGCCTCGGTCGTGAACGCGCTCTCCGCGCGGCTGGACGTCGAGGTGGACCGCAACAGCTCCACCCACTCGATCAGTTTCCGCCGCGGTGTCCCGGGCATGTTCACGGAGCAGGGGCCGGACAGCCCCTTCGATCCGGCCAACGGCCTGCGCAAGGGCAAGAGGGTCCCCAAGACGCGCACGGGTACCCGCGTGCGGTACTGGGCGGATCGGCAGATCTTCCTCAAGGACGCCAAGCTCAACCTGGAGACGCTGTACCAGCGCGCCCGCCAGACCGCCTTCCTCGTGCCCGGCCTCACCATCGTCGTGCGCGACGAGCGCGGCATCGACGGCGAGGGCAAGACCGAGGAGACCTTCCGCTTCGACGGAGGCATCAGCGAGTTCTGCGAGTACCTCGCACAGGACAAGGCCGTCTGCGACGTCCAGCGGCTGACCGGGACGGGGACCTTCAAGGAGACCGTGCCGGTCCTGGACGACCGTGGCCACATGACGGCGACCGAGGTCACCCGCGAACTGGGCGTCGACATCGCGTTGCGCTGGGGCACCGGATACGACACGACGGTCAGGTCCTTCGTCAACATCATCGCCACCCCCAAGGGGGGCACCCATGTGTCCGGCTTCGAGCGCTCCCTCACCAAGACCGTCAACGAGGCCCTGCGCTCCGCCAAGCTGCTCCGCGTCGCGGAGGACGACATCGTCAAGGACGACGCCCTAGAAGGCCTCACCGCGGTCGTGACCGTACGGCTGGCGGAGCCGCAGTTCGAGGGCCAGACCAAGGAGGTCCTGGGGACGTCGGCGGCCAACCGCATCGTGGCCAACGTGGTCGCCAAGGAGCTGAAGGCGTTCCTGACCTCCACCAAGCGTGATGCCAAGGCCCAGGCCAGGGCCGTACTGGACAAGGCGGTCGCCGCTGCCCGCACCCGGATCGCGGCCCGCCAGCACAAGGACGCCCAGCGCCGCAAGACCGCGCTCGAGACCTCCTCGCTGCCCGCCAAGCTCGCGGACTGCCGCAGTGACGACGTGGAGCGCAGCGAGCTCTTCATCGTGGAGGGCGACTCGGCGCTCGGTACGGCGAAGCTGGCCCGGAACAGCGAGTTCCAGGCGCTGCTGCCGATCCGGGGCAAGATCCTCAACGTCCAGAAGGCCTCGGTCTCGGACATGCTCAAGAACGCCGAGTGCGGCGCGATCATCCAGGTCATAGGGGCAGGGTCCGGCCGGACCTTCGACATCGACGCCGCGCGGTACGGCAAGATCGTGCTGCTGGTGGACGCCGATGTGGACGGCGCGCACATCCGCATCCTGCTGCTGACGCTCTTCCAGCGGTACATGCGGCCGATGGTCGAGGCGGGGCGGGTCTTCGCCGCCGTGCCCCCCCTGCACCGCATCGAGCTCGTCCAGCCCAAGAAGGGTCAGGACAAGTACGTCTACACGTACTCCGACAACGAGCTGCGGCAGACCCTGCTGGAGTTCCAGCGGAAGAACATCCGGTTCAAGGACTCGATCCAGCGCTACAAGGGTCTGGGCGAGATGGACGCGGACCAGCTGGCGGAGACGACGATGGACCCGCGCCACCGCACCCTGCGGCGGATCAACATCGGTGACCTCGAATCCTCCGAGCAGGTCTTCGACCTGCTGATGGGCAACGAGGTCGCGCCCCGCAAGGAGTTCATCACGAGCTCGGCGGCCACGCTGGACCGTTCACGCATCGACGTCTGACGGTGTCCACCCGTGGGTGGAGACGCTTCCTCCACCCACGGCCGGCCCGTGAGCCGGCCCCCTGACCTCCGTGTTCCCGTGGCCTCGCCGGGCTTTCGCAGACGGGCATTTCGGAGAGCGCGCACTCGTACATCTCCCGGGCCACGGTGGAAGGCACATCGACGCCCTCTTCGCCGGGGAGGGAGCACGGGACACCGCACGAACCGTGCGCCATGCGCACGACCGGGGGCTCGCACAGCCACCCGAGGCATCCTTCACCTGAAATGGTGAAGCCCTCCGAATGAAGTGCCCGGGATCCGCCCGGTCTGCCCATTCTTGGCTACGCGGCCGGAAAGGCTCGTGGACAAGGGAGTTGTTCGGTGGACAAGGAAGCAGGGCCGGATACCGCAGTGATGCGGCTCGACGACCCCTGGTACGACGTGCCGGCCCCGGGGTGGGGTGAACCGGACGGCCCGGGGAACGTCTCGCCCGACGGCCGGCCCTGGCCGGCGGCGCAGCGCGGCCACAGCGCGGCCGACATCTATCTGGAGGTGCAGTGCAGCCCGGCGTTCCGTGAGGTGCGCCGTCGCTATCGGCGGTTCGTCGTACCGGCGGCACTCGCGTTCCTCCTCTGGTACCTCGCCTACGTCGTCGCGGCCACCACGGCACCCGGTCTGATGGCGCGTCCCGTCGCAGGCGCCCTCAACGTGGCGATGGTCGCGGGACTGGGACAGTTCCTCACGACCTTCCTGCTCACCTGGGCCTATGCGCGCCACGCCCGCCTGCACCGGGACCGGGCCGCTCTGGAACTGCGCTGGGACACCCAGGAGATGACGAGAGGGATCGACCGGTGAGAGGGGATCATCAGACGCTGGCGCTCCTCCTGTTCAGCGCGTTCATCGCCGTGACCCTCGGCATCACGACCTGGGTGAGCCGGAACAGGCAGGGCTCCGCCGAGGAGTTCTACGCCGGCGGGCGGCTGTTCTCACCCATGGAGAACGGATTCGCCATCGCGGGCGACTACATGTCCGCCGCCTCGTTCCTCGGCATCTCGGGGCTCATCGCGCTCTTCGGCTATGACGGCATGCTGTACTCGGTCGGCTTCCTCGTCGCCTGGCTCGTGGTCCTGCTCCTCGTGGCCGAGCTGGTCCGCAACTGCGGACGGTTCACGCTCGCCGATGTCGTCGCGGCACGCATGACGGAGCGCCCGGTACGCACCGCGGTGGGCACCTCGTCCGTCACCGTCTCCGTGCTGTACCTGGTGGCCCAGATGGTGGGTGCGGGCAGCCTGGTCGCGCTGCTGCTCGGAGGTACCGGTGACACGGCCAGGTCGTGGACCGTGGTCGGCGTCGGGGCGCTCATGGTGGTCTACGTGTCCCTCGGCGGTATGCGGGCCACCACGTGGATCCAGATCGTCAAGGCCGTCCTGCTGATGAGCGGCGCCGTCGCACTCACCGTGCTCGTCCTCGTACGGTTCCAGGGTGACGTCAACGCCCTCCTCAACTCCGCGGCCGGACGCAGCGGACACGGCGAGAAGTTCCTCTCCCCGGGGCTCCGGTACGGCGGGGGATGGACGGCGCGTCTGGACTTCATCAGTCTGGGGCTCGCGCTCGTGCTCGGCACGGCGGGTCTGCCGCACATCCTGTCGCGCTTCTACACCGTGCCCACGGCCAGGGCGGCCCGTCGCTCCGTCGTCTGGTCCATCGCGCTGATCGGCAGCTTCTACCTGATGACGATCGTGCTCGGGTTCGGAGCGGCCGCACTGGTCGGCTCCGCGGAGGTACGGGCGTCCAACGCCTCCGGGAACACGGCCGTTCCGCTCCTGGCACTCGAACTCGGAGGCGGTGAGGGATCCACGGGCGGAACGGTCCTGTTCGCCGTCGTCGCGGCCATCGCCTTCGCGACGATCCTCGCCGTCGTCGCGGGAATCACTCTCGCCTCATCCGCCTCCGTGGCCCACGACCTCTACGCCTCGTTGCGGCGCCCGGGGGCGAGGCAGCGCAGCGAGGTGGGTGTGGCGAAGGTGGCCGCCGCGGGCGTCGGAGCCGTCGCGATCGCCCTCGGGCTCCTCGCCCAGAACCTGAACGTCGCGTTCCTCGTGGGGCTCGCCTTCGCCGTGGCGGCGTCCGCCAACCTTCCCGTCCTGCTCTACTCGTTGTTCTGGCGCAACTTCACCACCCGGGGAGCGGTGTGGGCCGTCTACGGCGGTCTGATCCCCGCCGTCCTGCTCGTTCTGCTCTCACCGGTCGTCTCGGGCAGCCCGTCCGCCCTCTTCCCGGGCGTGGACTTCCAGCTGTTCCCTCTGGAGAACCCCGGGCTGGTGTCCATCCCGACGGGCTTCCTCGCCGGCTGGATCGGCACCGTCATGTCTCACGGAGCGCCCGACGCCGCCAAGCACGCCGAGACGGAGGTCCGGTCCCTCACGGGGGCAGGGGCGGCGTGAGCGCACCGCCGGGACGGCAGTCGCGGGAATCATGGCGGGGCGCCGCTCCGTGGACCCGGACCCCAGGGCGGGTCCGGGCCGCCGCGGGCAACCTCAGGAGCCCGTGGCCCAGGTGTAGCGGTGCTCCGGGCGACCGGTCTCGCCGTACCGCAGGGTCAGCCGCACCCGTCCGGTGCGTTCGAGCAGCTTCAGGTAGCGCTGGGCCGTTTGCCGGCTCATCCCGGCGCTCTCCGCGATCTCCTGGGCGGAGAGCGGTCCGCCGGCGGTGCGGAGGGCCTGGCGTACGAGCTCGGCGGTCGTCGTCGAGTGCCCCTTGGGCAGACTGGAGCCGGCCGTCGACGACCAGAGGGCACCGAACAGCCGGTCCACCTCCGGCTGCTCGGCCTCGCCACCGGTCTCGAAGGTGTGGCGCAGCGCCGCGTACGCCTCGAGCTTGGTACGGAGGCCCGCGTAGGCGAACGGCTTCACGAGGTACTGCAGCGCTCCATGGCGCATCGCCGCCTGCACGGTCGCGACGTCGCGAGCCGCCGTCACCATGATCACGTCGCTGGGATGGCCCGATCCCCGCAGCTCCCGCACCACTGCCAGGCCGTTGCGGTCCGGCAGGTAGTGGTCGAGCAGAAGCAGGTCGACGGGTACCTCGTCGATCCTGGCGAGGGCGTCGGCCGCGGAGTGGGCCACGGCGGCCACCCTGAAGCCGGGGACCTTGGTCACGTAGGCGGCGTTGATCTGCGCGACCCGGACGTCGTCGTCCACGACCAGCACCTCGATCACGGGGTGTCTCCTGACGTCGGCGGCCGCGGTGGTGCGGACGGGCTGTTCGGCGCTCCTGCTGACCGGGTGCGCGGCGTTTTCGCGGGCCGGGTGTTCGGCGTCCCGACGGGCCGGCCGGCCGGTGCTCCCGAGGGCGGCCCGCCGTCCGGTGATCCTGCGGATCCGCCGTCCGGGGACGGTTCGGCGAGTGCTTCCGGAAGGACGACGGTGAACACCGCTCCGCTCTGCGGTGCGCCCGATACGCAGACGCTGCCGCCCTGCCGCTCCGCGAGCCGCCGTACCAAGGGCAGCCCCAGGCCGCGCTTTCCGTGGGCAGGCAGGTCCTTGGTCGACCAGCCCTCGAGGAAGATCGATTCGTGGCGGCCGGCCGGTACGCCCGGGCCGCTGTCCTGCACCCGCAGCATCACGGTACGGCCTTCGGCCCGCAAGCCGACTTCGATCCGGGCGTCCGCCGTCCCCGCAGCGGCGTCCAGGGCGTTGTCGACCAGGTTGCCGACGACCGTGACGAGACCCCGCGGGTCCACCAGCCTGTCCGGCAGCAGGGTTCCCGGAGCCATGCGCAGCGCCACGCCACGCTCGGCAGCCACCGTCGCCTTGCCGACGAGCAGCGCCGCCAGCAGCGGATCGTGGACCTTCTCGGTGACCTGCTCCGCCGTCGCCCGGTGCACCCCCACCACCTCCGTGACGAACTCCATCGCGTCCGCGTGCATCTCCAGCTCCAACAGCCCCAGCAGGGTGTGCAGCCGGTTGGCGTGTTCGTGGTCCTGTGCGCGGAGCGCGTCGATGAGGCCGCGGGTGGAGTCCAGCTCGCGGCCGAGGTACTCGAGCTCCGTGCGGTCGCGCAGGGTCGCCACGGCTCCGCCGTCGTCGGTCGGCATCCGGTTGGCCAGCAGGACACGGCTGCCGCACACCGTGACGAGGTCGTCCCCGACGACACGGCCGGCCAGGACATCGGCGGTCCGGCCGGGCCCCAGGGCGTCGTCGAGCGGCGATCCGGACGCCTCGGGGCCCAGACCGAGCAGGCGCTGGGCCTCGTCGTTCAGCAGCCGGATGCGCCCCTCGCGGTCGAGCGCGACGACCCCCTCGCGGATGCTGTGGAGCATCGCCTCGCGCTCGGTCAGCAGTGCCGAGATGTCGGAGAACGCCAGGTCGTGGGTGCGACGCTGGAGGCGGCGGGAGATCAGGTACGCCGCCAGTGCCCCTACTGCCAGTGCGCCGCCCGCATAGGCGAGCAGGCCGGGGATCGCCGCGAGCAGCCGTGCGCGGACGCTGTCGTACGCGATGCCGACCGAGACGGCGCCGACGATCCGGCCCTCGTCGTCGCGCAGCGGTACCTTGCCCCGGGCCGAACGTCCCAGCGTGCCGCTGTCGATCTCCATGACGTCCCGGCCCGCGAGCGCCGTACTGGGATCGGTGGAGACCGTCTCACCGATCCGGGATGTGTCCGTGTGCGACCAGCGCACCCCACGCTTGTCCATGACCACCACGTACTCGGCACCGGTGGACCGTCTGATCCGCTCGGCCGCGTCCTGGACGACGCCGTCGGGGGCGGGGGCGGTGGTGAGCAGTGACCGGGCGATCTGCGGCTGCGCCGCCGTGCTCTGCGCGATCGCCAGGGCGCGGCGCATGGCCTGGTCGTCGAGCTGCGCGCTGAGCGGTGCCAGGAACAGGCCGGTGACCAGCACGGTGACGCCGGTGACGACGGACAACTGCATCAGCAGGACCTGGGAGAAGACCCGCCTCGGCCAGCCGAACCGGCGCGGTCCCCGGGAGGTGGTCGGTGGGGGGCTCATCGTACGAACGGTAAAGGGCCACCCCGCCCTTCCTGAAATTCCGGCCGACAGGCCCTCGCTGGCGACGAGGCCGGCGTGGTGCCCACGAGAAGAGCCCGGGCCGTGGCGGGGGAGGGGGCGGGTCAGGATCCGGGATCACCCTGCCGGGCGTCACACGACCCGTCCTCCTCACCGGAAACGCCTCGCCGCACACCTTGCCTGCCGGCGCCGCTTATGTGAGCGTTCCAGGGACTTCCGCCACAACGTAATCCCCTTGCGCTTCTTGCGCTAATCTTGCGTTCATGACGCGACGACTTGCTCAGGTTGCCCAGAAAGTAGGAGTCAGCGAGGCCACGGTCAGCCGGGTGCTGAACGGCAAGCCGGGCGTCTCGGACGCCACGCGGCAAGCTGTCCTCTCCGCCCTCGACGTCCTCGGCTACGAGCGGCCCACGCAGCTGCGCGGCGAGCGTGCCCGGCTGGTCGGACTGGTTCTGCCCGAACTGCAGAACCCGATCTTCCCGGCCTTCGCCGAAGTGGTCGGGGGCGCGCTCGCCCAGCAGGGACTGACCCCGGTGCTGTGCACGCAGACCAAGGGCGGTGTCTCCGAGGCCGACTACGTCGAGCTTCTCCTGCAGCAGCAGGTGTCCGGAGTCGTGTTCGCCGGTGGCCTGTACGCCCAGGCCGACGCCCCCCACGATCACTACAAGGTGCTCGCCGACCGCAAGATCCCGGTCGTCCTGATCAACGCGGCCATCGCCCACCTCGGATTTCCCGCCGTCTCGTGCGACGACTCGGTGGCTGTCGAGCAGGCCTGGCGCCACCTCGTCTCGCTGGGCCACGAACGGATCGGGTTCGTCCTCGGCCCGGCCGACCACGTGCCCTCGCAGCGCAAGCTCGCCGCCGCCCGCGCCCTGGCCGCCCGGTCCGGGGTCACCGTGCCGGACGAGTGGGTCGCCCGGGCCATGTTCTCGCTCGAGGGCGGTCAGGCCGCTGCCATGAGGCTGCTCGAGCAGGGCGTCACCGGCATCATCTGCGCCAGCGATCCACTCGCCCTGGGGGCGGTGCGCGCGGCGCGGCGCCGCGGGCAGTCCGTGCCCGCGGACGTCTCTGTGGTGGGCTACGACGACTCGGCGTTCATGAACTGCACCGAGCCGCCGCTGACCACGGTGCGCCAGCCCATCGAGGCCATGGGCCGGGCGGCGGTCGAGCTGCTCACGGTGCAGATCGGAGGGCGGGCGGTGCCGTCCGACGAGCTCCTCTTCGAACCGGAACTGGTGGTGCGCGGATCCACGGCCCAGCCGCCTCGCAATAATTCCCGCTGATTGTCAGTAATTTGCAGGAGGAGCCGACGGGGGCGGGGGCGAAGGCGCCGACGGCACCGGAGCCGGGGACGGCACCTGGGCGGATGGCGGCACCGGAGCGGACGGCGGGGCGGAAGGCGGCGCGACCGAGGGCGACGGTGACGACGGCGGCCACGGCAGGGGTGTGGGCAGCGGCTGGGGCGCCCGCGGCCCCACGTACTGACCGCGGGGCCGCATGCGCAGCGGCCGTTCCGCGTACTCCTCCAAGGCGTGGGCGATCCAGCCGGCCGTGCGGGACACCGCGAACACCGTCTCACCCGCCTCCGCCGGCATGCCGTACGCGACCGAGAGGACGGCCAGGGCCAGGTCGACGTTGGCGTGCAGCGGTGCGTGGCGGGCGGTCGTGGCGACCACGTCCCGGGCCGCGGCCAGCGCCGGGGCCGCCCGTGGTACCTCGGCCAGCAGCGTGAACAGCACCCGGGCCCGTGGGTCCTCGCCCGAGTAGAGGCGATGGCCGAGCCCCGGCACCCGGCGACCGGTGCGCAGATGACCGGCGACCACGGGGGCGGCGCTGCCCCGGTCCACGACCTCGGACAGCATGCGGTGCGCCAGTCCGCTCGCGGCCCCGTGCAGCGGCCCCTCCAGGACCCCCAGTCCGGCGGACACCACCGCGTACGGGTTCGCGTGGGCCGACGCGGCCACGCGTGCCGCCAGGGTCGAGGCCGCGAGATCGTGGTCGGCCAGCAGCGCGAGCGCCGTGTCCAGCACGGCCAGTGACGCGGGGTCCGCCGGCGTGTCCGCGAGGCGGGGCCACAGCTGACCGGCCAGGGAACCGCCGGCAGCGTCCTCCACGTCGGAGGCCTGCCCCGCGGTCACCGGGAGGGCGCCGACCAGAGTGGGGATGAGGCCGCGTGCGCTGCTGAGCACACCCTGGGGGGAGAGGTCGAACCGCAGCGGATCGACGGTGGCGGCGGCGGCGACGGCCGCCCGCAGCCGGTCCGTCGCACTGCTGTGCGAGGGCAGCGCGGCGGCCACCCGTCCGGCTGCCGCGAGTGATTCGGGCGGGGCGGTGAAGCGGGCGCCCGGACGGAGCTCCCCGGTCCAGATCCACTCGGCGACCTCCTCGTAGCCGTACCGGCGGGCGAGGTCGGTCGCGTCGACGCCGCGGTAGTAGTACCGGTCCGGCTCGATGAGTGTGATGCCGGTGCGGAAGACCAGGTCGCCGGCGGCGGCACGGGCCTCCCTGCGGCCCGTACGCCCGGCCAGCCGCTCCACCTCGGCGCGGCCGAAGGTCGACCCGCGCCCGCCGGGGGAGCGCCTGCTGCTGAGCTGTCCCCGGCTCACGTACGCGTACACCGTCTCGGGCTTCACTCCTAGGAGCTCGGCCGCCTCGCGAGTGGTGAGCCTGCGCTCCTCTCCCGCGTCCTCCGCGCCTGCGCCCTGGGCTGCCTCATGCGTCATGGCGCACACGGTATCCCCCCTTCCGCATCCGATCGAGGTTTCATATTGATTCAATCAATATTGACACCATACAAGTCAATCGCGGACAGTCGAATCAATGCGAAACCCGTCGGCGAATGAGAGACCGGACATGCCTGCCTTGAGTACCGAAGCCGCCCCGCTCGACGCACCCCGGGGCCTCGCCGGTGTGATCGTCACCGACACCGCGCTCGGCGACGTCCGCGGGCGTGAGGGCTTCTACCACTACCGGCACTATTCGGCGATCGAGCTGGCGGAGAGCCGCAGCTTCGAGGACGTCTGGTATCTGATGTTCCACGGCGAGCTGCCCGACCGGGCCGGAAGCGCCGAGTTCGCCGCCCGCACCGCGGCCCTGCGCCGTCTGCCCTTCGAGGTGCGCGACGCCCTGCCGGCCATCGCTCGCGCCGGAGCCGTCTCCGGGCCCCTGGCCGGCCTGCGCACCGCGCTCTCGCTGCTCGGCGCCTCGGCCGGATTCCGCCCGGTGTACGACATCGGTGCCGACCGCCGCCGCAGCGACGCGCTCACCGTCTGCGCGGCGGTACCCACCGTGCTGACCGCCCTGTACCGGCTCGGCCAGGGACTCCAGCCGGTCGAGCCGCGCGAGGACCTCCCGTTCGCCGCGAACTACCTGTACATGCTCACGGGGCAGGAACCGGACATCGCGCGGGCCGCGGCCGTCGAGCGCTACCTCATCGCCACCGTCGACCACGGCTTCAACGCCTCGACGTTCACCGCCCGGGTGGTCGCCTCCACCGGCGCGGACACGGCGGCCTGCCTGGTCGCCGCGGTCGGCGCGCTCTCCGGGCCCTTGCACGGCGGGGCGCCCAGCCGTGCACTGGACACCCTGGACGCCATCGGCACCCCGGACCGTATCGACGGCTGGATCCGTGAACAGGTGCTCGCCGGCGGCCGGATCATGGGGTTCGGGCACCCGGTCTACCGCACCGAGGATCCGCGTTCCCGCATGCTCCGCTCCATCGCCCAGGGCTTCGGCGGTCCGCTCGTCGACTTCGCCGTCGAGGTGGAGCGGCAGGTGGAGGCCATACTCGCCGAGCTCAAGCCGGGGCGTGAGCTCCACACCAACGTGGAGTTCTACGCCGGAGTCGTCATGGAGCTCTGCGGACTGCCCCGCGAGATGTTCACCCCCACCTTCTGCGCGGCGCGCGCGGTCGGCTGGAGCGCCAATATCCTGGAGCAGGCGGAGGACTCGAAGATCATCCGCCCGGCTGCCCGCTACGTGGGGCCGCCGCCCCCGCAGCCCGTACCCGCACCCTGACCGACCTCGAGGAAGGCCTTCGTTGACCCCGCCACGCGCCCCGCAGATCCCGGTCGTCGTCCTGGCGGGGTTTCTGGGCTCAGGTAAGACGACCTTGCTCAACCACCTGCTCCGCAACAGGGCCGGCAACCGGATCGGTGTGATCGTCAATGATTTCGGGGCCATCGAGATCGACGCCATGACCGTGGCCGGCCAGGTCGGCTCCACCGTCTCGCTGGGCAACGGCTGCCTGTGCTGCGCCGTCGACGCGAGCGAACTCGACAGCTACCTGGAGACACTCACCAGGCCCGCCGCCCGGCTCGACGTGATCGTCATCGAGGCCAGCGGTCTCGCCGAGCCGCAGGAGCTCGTGCGGATGCTGCTGGCCAGCGACAATCCGCACATCCGATACGGGGGACTGGTCGAGGTCGTCGACGCCGCCGAGTTCACGGCCACCCGGCGGCGTCACCCCGAGACCGACCGCCACCTCGCGGTCGCGGACCTCGTCGTGCTGAACAAGGCCGACCGGGTGACGGACGCGGAGCTCCAGGCCGTCCACGAGGTGATCGCGGCGACCGGAAGCAGGGCCGCGCTCGTGCGCACCGCCTACGGGAGGGTCGATCCCGGCCTGCTCCTCGACCCCGTGCTCCGGCCGGACGAGGACGACACCGCGCGCCAGCTCACCTTCGAGGACCTCCTCGCGGAGACGGACCACGACCACGGCGAGCATCCGCACGCGGCGTACGAAAGCGTCTCCTTCACCTCCGGGACGCCGGTGGACCCACGCAGGCTCATGGCGTTCCTCGACTCCAGGCCAGCCGGTCTCTACCGGATCAAGGGCTTCGCCGACTTCGGCGCCGGCGACCGGGCCAACGCGTACACCCTCCACGCCGTCGGCAGGTTCCTGCGCTTCGCCCCGCGGCCATGGACCCGGGACGAGCCGCGGTGCACGCAGCTGGTGCTGATCGGCTCCGGCATCGACGCCGAGGCACTGCACAAGGAGCTCGTGGACTGCTGTGTCGGTGGGCAGGACGCCACCGAGGAGCTGGAACGCGGCATGTGGGGCGTCCTGCGGTACGTGCGCCGGCCGGAGGACGACGAGGCCTGACCGGCCCCGGCAGTGTGCGCCGGCCGGAGGACGACGAGGCCCGACCGGCCCCGGCGCCCCCGGCCTCGCGGCTACAGCGGTCCGGCGATCACCGCGACCGGGCTCGCCAGCGGCGTTCCCGAACCGTCGCGACGGGGATCGGGGACCGGCAGCTCGGCCGGCGTGCCGTTCTTCTGCGCGGCCTTGGCCGGTACCCGGCCCGCCCAGGCGAACACCAGGACGTCCTCCCCCTTGAGGAAGCGCTGGCAGCGCACCCCGCCGGTGGCCCTGCCCTTGCGCGGATACTGGTCGAACGGGGTGAGCTTCGAGGTCAGTTCCGAATCGTCCAGCGTGCCGTGCGATCCGGCCACCGTGAACACCACGGCGTCCGCAGCGGGGTCCACCGCCGTGAAGGAGAGCACCGAAGCCCCCGCCGCGAGCTTGACGCCCGCCATGCCGCCCGCCGCACGGCCCTGCGGGCGCACCTGCGCGGCCGGGTACCGCAGGAGCTGTGCGTCGGACGTGATGAAGACCAGGTCCTCCTCGCCCGTACGCAGCTCCGTCGCGCCGACGATCCGGTCACCGTCCTTGAGCGTGATGACCTCCAGCTCGTCCTTGTTCGCCGGATAGTCGGGCACCACACGCTTCACCACCCCCTGCGCGGTGCCGACGGCCAGACCGGGCGACGCCTCGTCCAGCGTGGTGAGGCAGATCAGTTCCTCGCCGGCCTCCAGCGTGAGGAACTCCGAGATCTGCGCCCCTCCCGAAAGGCTGGGAGCCGCGTGGGTGTCCGGCAGCTGCGGCAGGTCGATCACCGACAGGCGCAGCAGTCGTCCGGCGGACGTCACCGCCCCCACGTCCCCGCGCGCCGTCGCGGGGACGGCCGAGACGATCACGTCGTGCTTCGTGCGCTTGGCGTCCTCCGCCGCGACGACCGGGTCGGCATTGGCCGTACGGGCCAGCAGGCCGGTCGAGGACAGAAGCACCCGGCACGGGTCGTCGGCGACCTCGAGCGGCACGGAGGCGACCTGCGAACCCGCCGACTCCAGCAGCACGGTACGCCGGTCGGTACCGAACTTCTTCGCCACGGCGGCGAGTTCGTTCGACACGAGCTTGCGCAGCTCCGCGTCCGACTCCAGGATCGCGGTCAGCTTCGCGATCTCGTCGCTCAGCCGGTCGCGCTCGCTCTCCAGCTCGATCCGGTCGAAGCGGGTGAGCCTGCGCAGCGGCGTGTCCAGGATGTACTGCGTCTGGATGTCGCTCAGCGAGAAGCGCTCCACCAGGCGCTCCTTGGCCTGCGCCGAATTGTCGCTGTCCCGGATCAGGCGGATGACCTCGTCGATGTCGAGCAGCGCGACCAGGAGGCCCTCGACCAGGTGCAGCCGGTCACGGCGCTTGGTCCTGCGGAACTCGCTGCGCCGGCGCACCACGTCGAAGCGGTGGTCGAGGTAGACCTCCAGGAGCTCCTTGAGCCCCAGGGTGAGCGGCTGCCCGTCGACCAGGGCCACGTTGTTGATGCCGAAGGACTCCTCCATCGGCGTCAGCTTGTAGAGCTGCTCCAGCACGGCCTCCGGTACGAAGCCGTTCTTGATCTCGATCACCAGACGCAGGCCGTGGGACCGGTCGGTGAGGTCCTTGACGTCGGCGATGCCCTGGAGCTTCTTCGCCCCGACGAGGTCCTTGATCTTGGCGATCACCTTCTCCGGGCCGACGGTGAAGGGGAGTTCGGTGACGACGAGACCCTTGCGGCGGGCCGTGACGTTCTCTATGGCGACGGTCGCGCGGATCTTGAACGTGCCGCGCCCCTTGGCGTACGCGTCCTTGATGCCGCCGAGCCCGACGATCCTGCCGCCGGTCGGCAGGTCGGGGCCCGGGACGAAGCGCATCAGGGTCTCGAGGTCGGCGCCCGGGTGCCTGATGAGGTGGCGGGCCGCGGCGATCACCTCGCCGAGGTTGTGCGGGGGCATGTTGGTCGCCATGCCGACCGCGATGCCCGAGGCGCCGTTGACCAGGAGGTTCGGGTACGCGGCGGGGAGGACGACCGGCTCCTGCTCCTGGCCGTCGTAGTTCGACTGGAAGTCGACGGTGTCCTCGTCGATGGACTCCGTCATGAGGGACGTGGCGTCGGCCATCCGGCACTCGGTGTACCGCATGGCGGCAGGCGGGTCGTCGTTGCCGAGCGAACCGAAGTTGCCGTGTCCGTCGACGAGGGGCAGGCGCATCGAGAACGGCTGTGCCATGCGCACCAGTGCGTCGTAGATCGACGCGTCACCGTGGGGGTGCAACTTGCCCATCACCTCGCCCACGACGCGGGCGCACTTCACATAGCCCCGGTCGGGGCGCAGCCCCATCTCGTGCATCTGGGACACGATGCGGCGGTGCACGGGCTTCATGCCGTCGCGGGCGTCGGGAAGAGCCCTCGAGTAGATCACCGAGTACGCGTACTCGAGGAAGGAGCCCTGCATTTCGTCGACGACGTCGATGTCGAGGATCTTCTCCTCGAAGTCGTCCGGCGGCGGGGTTTTCGTGCTGCGGCGGGCCATCGCGGCTGCGACTCCTTCACAGATTCTGTCGGGCAACCTCAGGTTCTGACGCCGACCATTGTGGACCGCCGCACCGACAACACCGACCTCGACCCGTCCGAACGGCCTCCGGACCCGCCGCGGTGCCTCGGTGTACGGCGCCGTCCACGACAACATTCACCCCACGGGAACTTCGCCAGGTGCCCGTGCGCTTGCTTACAGTGGCAGGTCCGGCAGGAAATCCTGTACCGATCGAAGGGACGTACATGCCCATGGGTCACACGGCCACAGCCCAGGCCGGTTCCGGCGGCTTGACGGCGACCGAGCACCGCTTGGCCAACGGCCTGCGCGTGGTGCTCTCCGAGGACCATCTGACCCCGGTCGCCGCTGTCTGCCTCTGGTACGACGTCGGTTCCCGCCACGAGGTCAAGGGACGCACCGGTCTCGCCCACCTCTTCGAGCACCTGATGTTCCAGGGCTCCGGCCAGGTGAAGGGGAACGGGCACTTCGAGCTGGTGCAGGGGGCGGGCGGTTCCCTCAACGGCACCACGAGCTTCGAGCGCACCAACTACTTCGAGACGATGCCCACACACCAGCTGGAGCTGGCCCTGTGGCTCGAGGCGGACCGGATGGGATCGCTGCTCGCCGCGCTCGACGAGGAGTCCATGGAGAACCAGCGGGACGTCGTGAAGAACGAGCGCCGCCAGCGGTACGACAACGTTCCGTACGGCACGGCGTTCGAGAAGCTCACGGCCCTCGCCTACCCGGAGGGCCACCCGTACCACCACACGCCGATCGGCTCGATGGCCGACCTGGACGCGGCGACCCTCGAGGACGCGCAGGCGTTCTTCCGCACGTACTACGCGCCCAACAACGCGGTCCTCTCGGTGGTCGGGGACATCGATCCGGAGCAGACACTGGCCTGGGTCGAGAAGTACTTCGGCTCCATCCCCTCCCACGACGGCAAGCAGCCGCCGCGCGACGGTACGCTCCCAGGCATCATCGGCGAGCAGCTGCGCGAAGTGGTCCACGAGGAGGTGCCCGCGCGTGCGCTGATGGCCGCCTACCGGCTGCCGCACGACGGCACCAGGGAGTGCGACGCCGCAGACCTCGCCCTGACCGTGCTCGGCGGCGGCGAGTCGTCCCGCCTGCACAACCGCCTGGTGCGCCGCGACCGTACGGCGGTGGCCGCGGGATTCGGGCTGCTCAGACTGGCCGGTGCGCCCTCGCTGGGCTGGCTGGACGTCAAGACGTCCGGCGGCGTCGAGGTCCCGCAGATCGAGACGGCCGTCGACGAGGAGCTCGCCCGGTTCGCCGAGGAGGGTCCCACTCCCGAGGAGATGGAGCGGGCCCAGGCGCAGTTGGAGCGCGAATGGCTCGACCGGCTCGGGACGGTCGCGGGCCGCGCCGACGAACTGTGCCGCTACGCCGTTCTGTTCGGTGACCCGCAGCTCGCCCTGACCGCGGTGGGGCGCGTGCTCGACGTGAGCGCGGAGGAGGTCCGGGACGCCGCCCGGGCCCACCTGCGGCCCGACAACCGGGCGGTCCTGGTCTATGAGCCGGTCGAACCGGCCGACGAGGCCGACGAGACGGCAGAGGCAGCCTCGACGGACGCCGCCGACGCGCACGAAGGGGCCGACAAGTGACCGACGCCGCCGTGACTGGAGTAGCGATGGAGTACCACCCGCAGCCGACCGCCGGCGAGGCCAGGCCCTGGGCCTTCCCCGCGCCCGAGCGCGGCGCCCTGCCCAACGGGCTGACGGTGCTGCGCTGCCACCGCCCCGGCCAGCAGGTCGTCGCCGTGGAGATCTTCCTGGACGCGCCGCTGGACGCCGAGCCCGAGGGCCTGGACGGCGTCGCCACGATCATGGCGCGAGCCCTGTCCGAGGGCACGGACAAGCGTTCCGCGGAGGAGTTCGCCGCCGAGCTGGAGCGCTGCGGCGCCACACTCGACGCGCACGCCGACCACCCCGGCATCCGTGTCTCTCTGGAGGTGCCGGTCTCCCGGCTGGCCAAGGCGCTGGGGCTGGTCGCCGAAGCGCTGCGCGCACCGGCCTTCACCGAGAGCGAGATCGAGCGCCTGGTGGGCAACCGGCTGGACGAGATCCCGCACGAGCAGGCCAATCCGGCCCGGCGCGCCGCCAAGCAGCTCTCCAAGGAGCTCTTCCCCGCCACGGCGCGGATGTCGCGTCCGCGCCAGGGCACCGAGGAGACGGTGCGCCGGATCGACGCCGCCGCCGTACGCGCCTTCTACGACGCCCACGTCCGGCCGTCCACGGCGACGGCCGTCGTCGTCGGTGACCTCACCGGCGTGGACCTGGACGCCCTCCTGGCCGACACGATCGGCGACTGGTCCGGCAACGCCGGCCAGGCCCGCCCGGTGCCGCCGATCACGGCGGACGACACCGGCCGCGTCGTCATCGTGGACCGGCCCGGCGCCGTGCAGACGCAACTGCTGATCGGCCGGATCGGCGCCGACCGGCACGACAGCGTGTGGCCGGCCCAGGTCCTCGGCACGTACTGCCTGGGCGGCACCCTCACCTCGCGGCTGGACCGCGTGCTGCGCGAGGAGAAGGGCTACACCTACGGGGTCCGGGCCTTCGGGCAGGTGCTGCGCTCGACGGCGCCCGGCTCCTCCTCCGGGGCGACCGGGGCCGCGATGCTCGCCATCAGCGGTTCCGTGGACACGGAGTCCACCGGCCCCGCGCTGGAGGACCTGTGGACGGTCCTGCGGACCCTGGCGGCCGAGGGGCTCACCGACGCCGAGCGCGAGACCGCGGTGCAGAACCTCGTGGGGGTCGCCCCGCTGAAGTACGAGACGGCGGCCTCCGTCGCGGGCACCCTGGCCGACCAGGTGGAGCAGCATCTGCCGGACGACTACCAGGCCCGGCTGTACGCGCGCCTGGCCGAGACCGGCACGGTCGAGGCGACCGCCGCGGTGGTCAACGCGTTCCCGGTGGACCGTCTGGTCACCGTCCTCGTCGGGGACGCCGCGCAGATCTCGGAGCCCGTCAGGGCGCTGGGCATCGGTGAGGTGTCGGTCGTCAGCGGCTGACACGGCAGCCGCTGCGGCGGAAGGACGAGGGCCCGGTGAGCAACCTCTCGCCGGGCCCTCCCTTTTGTCCGACTTACGGGCAAAGAGGGGTCTATAGCCTGTGGGATGTGTGACAAATGGCCCCG
Source organism: Streptomyces sp. B1I3 (assembly GCF_030816615.1). NCBI lineage: Bacteria > Bacillati > Actinomycetota > Actinomycetes > Kitasatosporales > Streptomycetaceae > Streptomyces > Streptomyces sp. B1I3. The sequence continues at coordinate 2,149,978 of NZ_JAUSYD010000001.1, read as the reverse complement.
TTCATTTGGTGAACGTGAAGGGCCCGCCCTAGCGTCGGCTCGGCTGTCCGCCGAACATGAGCCGCGTCCGCGGCGCCGGACAGTCATCGCCGAGTCCCCGTCAGGCGCGAGCCTGGGGAGCCGGGGACCCACGCAGTCCCTGGGGTGAATCGGATGTCCGCGTCTCGCGAGAGGCGCGGGGGTCCGTAGGAGACCTTCCTGCTCCGAACCCGTCAGCTAACCCGGTAGGCGAGAAGGAAGGAAAGGATCAGCCCCTCCATGGCGTTCACCCGAGCCACCGGGAAGCACCGTGCCCCGAGCCGCCTCTCGCGCCACGGCGCCCGGGCCGTCGGCATCGCGGCCCTGGCCACCACCGGCGTCATCGGCGCCACGGCGTCCCCGGCCCTCGCCGCGGACTCCCAAGCCCTCTCCGTCAGCAACAGCGGGCTGACCCAGGCCGCCGCCATCGACACCACCCTCGCCGCCCAGATCGCCGCACAGGCCGAGGCCCAGCAGCACCAGGCCGACGTCACGGCGAAGGCCGAGGCCGCGGCCAGGGCGAAGGCCGAGGCGAAGCGCAAGGCCGAGGCCCGCGCCGCAGAGGCCCGGGAGGCGAAGGCCCGCGCCGCCCGCGCCGCGGAGCGCGCAAGGCTCAACGCCTTCCACCTCCCGGTCGCCGGCTCGTACGTGACCACCGGCTACCAGTCCGGTGGTGCGCTCTGGTCCTCCGGCACCCACTCAGGGGTGGACTTCCGCGCCGCTTCCGGCACCTCCGTCGTCGCGGTCGGCGCCGGTACGGTCGTCGAGGCGGGCTGGGGTGGTGCGTACGGCAACAACATCGTGCTCCGGATGGCGGACGGCACGTACACCCAGTACGGCCACCTCTCCTCGATCGGCGTCGCCGTCGGCCAGAGCGTCGCCTCGGGCGAGCAGATCGGCCTCTCCGGCTCGACCGGCAACTCCACCGGGCCGCACCTCCACTTCGAGGCGCGGACGACGCCGGAGTACGGCTCGGACATGGACCCCGTCGCCTATCTCCGCGCGCACGGCGTCCAGCTCTGAGGGCCTCGACGCCCTGACGGTCTGACCACCCTTGACGGTCGTCCGGCTCCGGCACCCCGTCCGGTGTCGCGCGACACCGCTCCGCCCGGGCCCCGGCATCCGCCGGGGCCTTCGGCGTGCCCGGGCGGCGGTGCCGGTCCGAGCCGCGCGGAAGCCTTCCGTGGCCAGAAGATATCCATGAATTCCACCTCGCCGTCGGAAATTGCGGTGGATTGCAATAGAGTCGCAGAACAGGCGTCGATCGGCCGCGTTCCGCGGGGATTAAGGCGGAGGTTCGGACATGCACATTCCCGCGCATTCGGTATGCACGGCAATCCGTGACGACATCGTCTCCGGTGTCTTCGAGCGCGGCAGCCGCCTGACCGAAGAGGTGCTCGCGCGGCGCTACGGCGTCTCCCGCGTCCCGGTGCGCGAGGCACTGCGCACCCTGGAGTCCGAGGGGTTCGTGGTCACCCGCCGGCATGCGGGGGCCTGTGTGGCCGAGCCCACGGAGCAGGAGGCCGCCGACCTGCTGGAGATCCGGATGCTCCTGGAGCCGCTGGGTGCCGCCCGAGCCGCGCAGCGCCGTACCGAGGCGCACCTCAAGGTGCTGCGCGGGCTGGTCAGGCTCGGGCAGGAGCGGGTACGGCGGGGCGAGGGAGAGGACCTGCGCTCACTGGGCGGATGGTTCCACGAGACGCTGGCGCAGGCCTCCGGCAGCCCCGCCCTGATCGCGCTCCTCACCCAGCTCCGGCACAAGATCGCCTGGATGTACGCGGTCGAGCAGCCGGTCCGCCCCGCCGACTCCTGGGCCGAGCACGGCGCCATCGTGGACGCCGTGGCCCGCGGCGATGCGGAACGGGCCAGGGCGCTCGCGGCCCAGCACGCCGAGCGTGCCACCGCCGCGCACCGGCTGCGTCGCACGGGCCGGACGGGTCGCGGGACGGGCGGATCCCGGGTGAGCACTTCGCAACATGCCGTAAACATCGCGGGCGTCCGCCATTAACAATGGCGCCGTATACAAAGAAGGTAATTCCTGGAGAGCTTTCTTTCGGCTGTCCGGAAACGCTATTCCGTGGCCGCCCCGGACTTTCTGGTGCGTGTGCACGGGGGAACTCGGGAACAGGAAAGCCGCGGCTCCCGGAAAGGGATGCCGCGGCTCTGGCGCTGTAGCGTTCCGGTGGGAACCAGCCGGATCAGACGGTCTCGGGGAGCTCCTCGAGACCCTCGGCGACCAGCTTCGCCAGACGGTCCAGGGCGGCCTCGGCGTCGTCGGCCTCGGACGCGAGCACGATCTCCTCGCCGCCCTGGGCGCCCAGGCCGAGCACCGCGAGCATGGAAGCGGCGTTGACCGGGTTGCCGTCGGCCTTGGCGATCGTCACGGGGACGCCGGAGGCCGTGGCGGCACGGACGAAGATGGAAGCGGGGCGGGCGTGCAGGCCCTCGGCCCATCCGACGTTGACGCGGCGCTCAGCCATGGTTCTGCCCTTCACGTATCAATGGTTGTCTAGACCAGTCTCTCATGCGGCACACACTGCTGTCCCCGGTCCCGGGCCCCGCCCGCCCACCGCCGGCCGGCACCCTCAGCGTGGCCCTGCCATGAACCCGCCGCGACCGGTGCGCCGAGCCGTAGGCTTTGCCCATGGAGCCGATCCCGGAGCAGAGTCCGCATCACGCGTACCCCGACCACTGGGAAGCGGACGTGGTGCTCCGTGACGGTGGCACGGCACGCATCAGGCCCATCACCACGGACGATGCCGAGCGGCTGGTCAGTTTCTACGAACAGGTCTCCGCCGAGTCGAAGTACTACCGCTTCTTCGCCCCGTATCCGCGTCTCTCCGCCAAGGACGTGCACCGCTTCACCCATCACGACTACGTCGACCGGGTCGGCCTGGCCGTCACGATCGGCGGCGAGTTCATCGCCACCGTCCGCTACGACCGGATCAACGCCCAGGGCAGACCCGCCTCCGCCCCCGCCGACGAGGCCGAGGTCGCCTTCCTCGTCCAGGACGCCCACCAGGGCAGGGGCGTGGCCTCCGCGCTCCTCGAACACATCGCGGCCGTCGCCCGGGAGCGGGGCATCCGCCGCTTCGCCGCCGAGGTCCTTCCCGCCAACAACAAGATGATCAAAGTCTTCCGGGACGCCGGCTACACCCAGCAGCGGAGTTTCGAGGACGGCTCCGTCCACCTCACCCTCGACCTGGAGCCGACCGCCGAGTCGCTCGCCGTCCAGCGTGGCCGTGAACAGCGGGCCGAGGCGCGCTCGGTGCAGCGCCTGCTGGCTCCCGGCTCCGTCGCCGTCGTCGGCGTCGGCCGGGCACCCGGCGGCGTCGGCCGCACGGTGCTGCGCAACCTGCTCGGCTCGGGTTTCACCGGACGCACGTACGCCGTGAACCGGTCCTTCGCCCCCGGTCAGGACATGATCGACGGCGTGCCCGCGCACCGTTCGGTAGGAGAGGTCGGCGAACGGGTCGATCTCGCGATCGTCGCGGTCCCCGCCGACCGGGTGCCCGAGGCCGTCGCCGACTGCGGTGAACACGGGGTCCGGGGACTCGTCGTGGTGTCCGCCGGTTACGCCGAGCGCGGCGCCGAAGGACGGGAGCGGCAGCGCGAACTGGTCCGGCAGGCCCGTTCGTACGGCATGCGGATCATCGGCCCCAACGCCTTCGGCATCATCAACACCTCCGAGGCCGTCCGGCTGAACGCCTCCCTCGCCCCGGAGTCGCCCTCGGCGGGGCGTATCGGGCTCTTCACCCAGTCCGGTGCCATCGGCATCGCCGTACTCTCCGGTCTCCACCGGCGCGGTGCGGGTCTGTCGTCCTTCATCTCCGCGGGCAACCGGGCCGATGTCTCCGGCAACGACTTCCTGCAGTACTGGTTCGAGGACCAGGACACCGACGTGGCCCTGCTCTACCTCGAGTCGCTCGGCAACCCGCGCAAGTTCACCCGGCTCGCCCGCCGCACGGCAGCGGTGAAGCCCGTGGTCGTGGTGAAGGGGGCCCGGCACAGCGGCTCTGCCCCACCCGGCCACGCCGTCCCGGTGAGCCGGATCCCCGACGCGACGGTCTCCGCGCTGATGCGCCAGGCGGGAGTGATCCGCGTCGACACGGTGACGGAGATGGTCGACGCGGGCCTGCTCCTTGCCGGCCAGCCCCTGCCGGCCGGCCCCAGGGTGGCGATCCTCGGCAACTCCGAGTCGCTCGGTCTCCTCACGTACGACGCCTGCCTGGCCGAGGGGCTGCGTCCGCGCCCGCCCCGCGACCTCACCACGGCGGCGGGGCCGCAGGACTTCCGGGCCGCGTTGGCCGAAGCGCTCGCCGACCGGACCTGCGACGCCGTCGTCGTGACCGCGATCCCGTGGGTGGGGGAGAACGGCGAGGCGGAGACCGGTGACGGTGAGGTGCTCGCCGCCGCGCTGCGCGAGGCGGCGGCCACCGGCCCCGCCAAGCCGGTGGCGGTGGTGCACGTGGAGATGGGCGGCCTGGCCCAGGCCCTCGCCGCCGCGACGAGCACCGCCACCCCGCCCGCCGCCGAGCCGGGCGCGCGTGCGCCGCACACGGCGGGAGCAGGCGGGCCGGCACCCGGCGCCCCGGAACCGGAGGCGGACGCCGCCGGGACCCACGTGCGGGGGCCGGGAGGCCGCACTCCCGTGACGGCGCCGCCCGGAGTCGGTGCCCCGCACGCCCAGGCCCCGGGCTCCGGCGTACGCCCCCTGGACTCCCGCACCGAGCGCATTCCCGCCTATCCCGCGGCCGAGCGGGCCGTCCGCGCGCTCGCCGAGGCAGTGAAGTACGCACAGTGGAAGCGGCAGGCGGCCGTGCCCGGGAAGGTGCCGGAGTTCCTCGACGAGACGATCGACGAACAGGGAGCCGCAGGCCTGATCGAGGCCCTCATCGGCCAGGACCCCGACCCCCGGGGCCGCCCGCTCACTCCCGACGAGTCCCGGGAACTGCTCGGGCTCTACGGCATCACCGTCCGGCCCGCCCTTCCGGCCCCCGATCCGGAGACCGCCGTCGCCGCTGCCGCACGGATCGGCTACCCGGTGGCGCTCAAGACCACGGCGCCGCACCTCCGCCACCGCGCGGACCTCGGAGGGGTCCGGCTCGACCTGGCAGGTGAGGGCGCCCTGCGCCGGGCCTACGACGAACTGACCGATCTGCTCGGCACGCCCGCCGAACTCCGGCCCGTCGTCCAGGCCATGGCACCACGCGGGGTCGACACCGTCGTACGGGCCTCGATCGACGCCGCCGCCGGGGCGGTCCTCTCCTTCGGCCTGGCCGGCGCGCCCTCCGAACTCCTCGGCGACACCGCGCACCGCCTCGTGCCCGCCACCGACCGGGACGCCGCCGACCTGATCCGTTCCATCCGGGCGGCGCCGGTGCTGTTCGGCTGGCGCGGTTCCGCGCCGGTGGACACCGCGGCGCTCGAAGAGCTCCTGCTGAGGGTCTCCCGGCTGGTCGACGACCACCCCGAGGTCGTGTCGGTCGCCCTGGAACCCGTCGTGGTCGCCACACACGGCCTGACCGTCCTCGGCGCGAGCGTCCGGCTCGCCCCGCCCCCGGCCCGCACCGACCTCGGCCCCCGCCGGCTCCCCAGCTACTGACCGGCCGCGGACGGGGGCGCGGGATCCGGGCCCCGCACGGGCGGGCGACCGGGTGCACGCGGCGCGCACCGGCGCACGGGCCGGGCGGACGGGCGGACGGACGCACTGCGGAGCTGCGCGCACCACGGCGCGCACACCAGGCGCTGATCCGGGGGTGGTCCGCGCACCGGCCCGCGCATCACGGTGCGGATCCGTGCGCGCCCCGCACCGACCCGTGCACGGCGTCCCCGGCAGTCACCGGCCCCCCGTAGGATGGTCCGTATGGCAAAGACCGGTACGACGACCCAGGGGCTGCGCGCGGCAATCGAGCGCAGCGGCTACTACCCGGCCCTCGTGGCCGAGGCGGTGGAGGCCGCCGTCGGCGGGGAGCCGGTCGCTTCGTACCTGGTGCACCAGGAGACCACCTTCGACTCCAACGAGGTGCGCCGGCATGTCACGGTCCTCGTGCTGACGGGCACCCGCTTCATCGTCAGCCACACCGACGAGCAGGCCGCCGACACCAGCTCCCCGACGCCGTACGCCACGACGTCCACCGAGTCCGTCAAGATCGACCGGATCTCGTCCGTCGTGGTCAGCCGCGTGGTCGCCGACCCGGAGAAGTACGTGGCCGGCACCCTGCCCCGCGAGGTCGTCCTGACCATCGGCTGGGGGGCCGTCTCCCGCATCGATCTGGAGCCCGCCGCCTGCGGCGACCCCAACTGCGAGGCGGACCACGGCTACACCGGCAGCTCCACCGCCGACGACCTGAGCCTGCGCGTCAGCGAGGCCGGTGACGGCCCGGACGCCGTGCGCCAGACCCTCGCCTTCGCCCAGTCCCTCTCCGAGGCCACGGCCGCGACCGCGGCGACCGGCCGCTGATGGCCCAGCCGGCCTGGCAGGACCCCGTTCTGCTCGCTCCCGACACCGCTCCCGTGCCCGAGTACGGCAGCGGATCCCTCGCGGACCTGCTGCCGACGCTCGCCGCCGGGCAGGGGGTACCCGGCTTCGAGGCGACGATCCCGGAGCTCACGCCCGCGGACCGCAACTGCGTCTTCCTGATCGACGGGCTCGGCTGGGAGCAGATCAAGGCACATCCGGACGAGGCGCCGTTCCTGCACTCCCTGCTCCCCACCTCCCGAGGCGGCACCGGCCGGCCGGTCACGGCCGGCTTCCCGTCCACGACGGCCACCTCGCTCGCCTCGGTCGGCACGGGGCTGCCCCCGGGCGAGCACGGCCTTCCCGGCTACACCGTCCGCAACCCGGAAACGGGCGAGCTGATGAACCAGCTCCGCTGGAAGCCGTGGACCGCGCCCAAGGTCTGGCAGCCGTACCCCACCGTCTTCCGGCTGGCCGACGCGGCGGGCGTGGCCACGGCCCAGGTCTCCGCCCCCACCTTCGAGCAGACCCCGCTCACCAAGGTCGCGCTCAGCGGCGGTTCGTTCCTCGGCCGGCTCTCCGGCGAGGAGCGGATGGACGTCGCCGCCGAACGGCTCGCCGCCGGCGACAGGTCCCTCGTCTACACCTACTACAGCGAGGTCGACGGCAAGGGCCACCGTTTCGGCATCGACTCCGACGCCTGGCGCGGCCAGCTCATGTATGTCGACGGGCTCGCCCGGCGCCTCGCCGAGCAGCTCCCACCCCGTTCCGCGCTGTACATCACCGCGGACCACGGCATGATCGACATCCCGTTCGACGAGCAGTCCCGGATCGACTTCGACGAGGACTGGGAGCTGCGCGCCGGTGTCGCCCTGCTCGGCGGCGAGGGCCGCGCCCGTCATGTCTACGCGGTCCCCGGGGCCGAGGCGGACGTGCTGACCGTCTGGCGCGAGGTGCTGGGTGAGCAGTTCTGGGTGGCGAGCCGGGACGAGGCCGTCGCGGCGGGCTGGTTCGGTCCGCGGATCGACGAGCGGGTGTACGGCAGGATCGGCGACGTGGTGGCGGCCGCCCACGACGACGTGGCGATCACCGCATCGGTGAACGAACCCCACGAGTCGGCGATGGCAGGGATGCACGGCTCGCTGACAGCCGTGGAGCAGCTGGTTCCGCTTCTGGAAGTACGCTCGTAACCCACGATCCCGCAGCCGCGCTCCCCTACGGACCGCCCTCGTACCGCACCCTGTGCACCCTCCTTCTTGCACCACACCTGAAAGGCGCCCGACTTCTCATGTCCGAGCTTGTGTTCTTCTCCGGAACGATGGACTGCGGAAAGAGCACGCTGGCCCTCCAGATCGGCCACAACCGGTCGGCCCGCGGCCTGCAGGGGACGATCTTCACCCGTGACGACCGGGCGGGGGAGGGGAAGCTGTCGTCGCGCCTGGGCCTGGTCACGGATGCCGTCGAGGCCGGCGAGGGCATGGACCTGTACGCCTACCTGGTCGACCAGCTGTCCAAGGGCGGCCGGGTCGACTACGTGATCGTGGACGAGGCGCAGTTCCTGGCCCCGGAGCAGATCGACCAGCTGGCCCGTATCGTCGACGACCTCGACATGGACGTGTTCGCCTTCGGCATCACGACGGACTTCCGCACGAAGCTCTTCCCGGGCTCGCAGCGCCTGATCGAGCTGGCCGACCGCATAGAGGCCCTCCAGGTCGAGGCGCTGTGCTGGTGCGGGGCCCGTGCGACGCACAACGCCCGCACCGTAGGCGGTGAGATGGTGGTCGAGGGCGCCCAGGTGGTCGTCGGCGACGTGAACCACCCGGCGGGGGAGACCGGCTACGAGGTTCTCTGCCGCCGCCACCACCGCCGCCGCATGACGAGCGCCGTAGCCCTCGCGGGCGCCCTCTCGCCGGACGTCCTCCCGGTCAACCACGCCTGACCGCGATCCCCGTATCCGTCCCGCAGCCGTTTCTCCGACGACCCGTCACCCGGCACGTCCGCCCGCCCAAGAGGCAGAGGGAAGCCGGTGTGTACGGGGCGGCACGTTCCTGAGCCGCGCGAACGGCGGTGGCTCCCGGTCGGACACCGAACCGGTCCGCCGTTCCCGGATGATCCACGCCCATCCACGCCGCTCAGCTCGAACCAACGATAATTAAACGGTCAATCTTAATGTCATACCGATGGTGACTGGCTTGTTCTCGCCTCGGGAGGCGTCTTCGGCGCCGGGAGTGCCGGGGACCGAGAAGAACGCCGAGTACGCCGGTAGCGCTGGCGCGGAGAAGAGCTGCGCAGGGTGTCACCTCCGAGACGGAAGAGGCGATCCATGCCGGATTCCGCGCCCCGGGCGGCGGCTCTCCCGCCGGACGTCCTGCCCCGTCCCGCGGGCCGGACGCCGCCGGACCGCGCGGGCGCGTGGGCCCGGCGCTCAGCCCCCGACCGACCGCTGGATCGTGAACACAGCGCCCTCCGGGTCGGCGACCGTGGCCAGCCTCCCGCTCGGGGTGTCCCGCGGCGGCTGCAGGACATGTCCGCCGAGCTCCACGACGCGCGCCGCGGACTCGTCGGTGTCGGCCACCTCGAAGTAGGTCATCCAGTGCGGTCCCCGATCGCGCTGCAGGGCGTTCCCCACCCCGTGGAGGGCGGCCACCGGCCGGCCTTCCAGGTGCAGCGTCTGATAGTCGAAGTCGGCCGAGACGACCGCCTCGGCCTCGAAACCGAACACGACCTGGTAGAACTTGGCGACCGAGGCCGTCTCCCGGGTGACCAGTTCGTTCCACACAGGGGTGCCCGGCACGCCCTTCAGGACCGTACCGAGGTGTTCGGCGGCCTGCCACACGCCGAACACCGCCCCGCCCGGGTCGGAGACGATCGCGAGGCGGCCGGCGCGGCCGGCGTCCAGCGGTCCCACCGCCACCGTCCCGCCGCACGAGCGGACGGCCTCGGCCGTGGCGTCGGCGTCGTCCGAGGCGAGGTAGGTCGTCCAGGCGATCGGGAGATGCCGGTCGGGAGGCAGCTGGCCGATACCCGCGACCTCCTTCCCCTGCAGCAAGGCGCGGACGTAGGGCCCCAGTTCGTCGGGCCCCGGACTGAACTCCCAGCCGAACAACCGGCCGTAGAACTCCTGGGTCGTTGCCAGGCCGTGCACGATCAGACTCACCCAGCACGGTGCTCCGGGCACGCGCCGGGCGGCAGCCTCGGTCATCTTCGTCTCTCTCCTCGCACCATCGTGGTGGCCGTACGGGTCACGCCAGCCGATACGCCCTCCAGCGGTACGAATGCGGGCACGTACGCTCCGTGTCGATGCTCGCACCACCGAGCTTCGCAGACACCCCGGCCGCGCCGCGTTTCGGGGTAACGGTCACGAGGAAGGCCGTTTTGGTGCGGTACATCCCTGCCACAGTCGCGCCCGGCATCGTGCCGGAGGCCGGAGTCCCTGCGCGAAGATGGCACCCATGAAGCCCATCATCACCGCATCCGAATACGTGAGCGAATCGACCGGACCGCGTCCGCCGGTGCTCCTGGACGTCCGCTGGCAGCTCGGCGGCCCGCACGGCCGCGCCGACTACGAGGCCGGGCACATCCCCGGCGCGGTGTTCGTCGATCTCGACGCGGAGCTCGCCGGCCCGGCAGGCGGCGGCGGCCGGCACCCCTTGCCGGACCCGGAGGCCTTCGGGGCCGTCATGCGGCGTGCGGGAGTCTCGCCGGACACGCCGGTGGTGGTCTACGACGGAGGCCAGGGCTGGGCGGCGGCCCGCGCCTGGTGGCTGCTCCGCTGGACGGGGCACCGTGATGTCCGGGTGCTCGACGGCGGTCTCGCCGCCTGGACCGGCGAACTCAGCGACGAGACACCGCACCCAGCTCCCGGCGACTTCCGGCCCGAGCCCGGCGCGCTGCCCCTGCTGGACGCGGACGGCGCCGCGGCACTCGCCCACTCCGGACTGCTCCTCGACGCGCGGGCCGCCGAGCGCTACCGGGGGGACGTGGAACCGATCGACCGCGTGGGCGGCCACATCCCCGGAGCGGTCTCCGCGCCGACCACCGGCAACGTGGCCGAGGACGGGCGCTTCCTTCCCGCCGAGGCATTGGCCTCCCGCTTCGCCGCCCTGGGCGTGGACGGCGGGGCCGAGGTGGGCGTCTACTGCGGATCGGGCGTCTCGGGCGCGCACGAGGTGCTGGCGCTGGAGATCGCCGGACAGCGGGCGGCTCTGTACGCGGGCTCCTGGTCCGAGTGGTCCTCGGACGAGTCCCGTCCCGTCGCCACCGGGCCGGACCCCCGCTGACGGAACGCAGGGCCCTCACGGCAGAGCGCCCGCACGGCAGAGGGCCCGCACGCGGTGGCGTGCGGGCCCTCGTCGCGCGCAGGGGCGCCACGGCGCTCAGGGGCGCTCCGGCGCAGGAGCGCCGTCCGTCGTGCTTGCTGCCGCTGCGGTGCCGCGGCCTGTCAACCCTGCACCGGGCCTCAGTCCTGCTTCTTCCTGCGGGTGCCGAAGACGATCTCGTCCCAGCTGGGCACGGCGGCCCTGCGGCCCGGACGGACTCCGTCCGCCTCGGCCTGCCGGTCGGTCGTCCCCGTCAGCCGGTCGCGATGGCCGGCCACCGCACGCGGCATCAGGACATCGGCATAGGCCGAACCGGCACCCGCGGACGCCACCGCGGCCGGGGGCTCGTCCGCCTCGGGCTCCTGGGACGCGGGTTCGATCGCCGGCGGCTCGGGCTGGGAGGGGCGCTCCGGCACCACCATGTCGCCACGGAAGCTCGGCACGGCCTCCAGCAGGCTCGTCAGCGAGTCGCGCTCGACTGCGGACACGCCGCCGAACCGCTCCTCGGGCTCGGGTGCGGGCGGGGCGGGCCGCTCGATCTGACGGTCGAGTGCACGGTCCAGCGGCCGGTCCCGCGGAAGCCGCGCGATCCGGGGCACGAACGGGAAGCTCGGCTCCGGGGCGGCCACGTCATCGGTCTCGCCGATCAGCGAGCGCGCCTCTTCGTCCACGGCCTGGACCAGCCGCCGCGGCGGGTCGTAGGTCCAGCTCGCCGAGTGGGGTTCGCCCGCCACGCGGTAGACCAGGAGGACCTCCCAGGTGCCGTCGTCCCGGCGCCAGGAATCCCACTGGACGGTCTCCCTGTCCGCGCCGCGCAGCAGGAGGCGCTCCTGCACCGCCTCACCGAGCTGGGGGCCGGCGTTCTCGCCGGGACGGCGCACGGGAGTCTTCCGGGCACGCTCGGCCATGAACGCGCGCTCGGCGAGCACGGGTCCCTCGAAGCGGCGCACGCGGTCCACCGGGATCCCGGCGAACTGGGCGACCTCCTCGGCGGAGGCACCGGCTCGTATCCGTGCCTGGATGTCGCGGGGCCGGAGGTGGCTCTCCACCTCGATCTCGATCTGGCCGAGCCGGGCGCGGTCATTGCGAACGGCGGCACGGAGCCGCTCATCGATCGGAAGCGTGTACTCCGTGCTGTCCGCAGCTTTGAGCACCAGTCGTGTGCCGTCGTTCGAGACGGCCACGACACGCAGTTCGGGCATGGGAACCTCCCGGGTGGTGCCTGCCGACGTCACGTGCGTCGCTGCTTCCGCTAGTCGAGTGTGACCTGCCCGGGTTCAGCCTGCCACAACCTTGCCAAGTTCCCCGGCGTGTCGGGCCTTGGCCCTGGATCGACACGGTGGCACGGTTACCTGTTCGTGACGCGCAGCGACCTGGTGGTCGCTCCGTGTCGCGGGCGCCCGTGCGATGCCGCGGCGCCGCCGGTTCGAGTGCCGTCTCAGGCTCTCTCCCGTAAGTCCCGGATACCCATGCGGGAGTCCGGCCCCAGGGCTCGCCACAGTACTCCATTCGGGCCATGCGGGTGGACCGGCGCGCCGCCGGAGTTCTCGCCGGGTGCGGGGGCCGGGACACCTCGTCGCCCTGGCTGCCCCCTCCAGCGTGTGCTGCTTCACAGAACCTCCAGAACCGGAACTATTCGCTTCGCTCATATGTCCCTTCCTGGTGCAAGGTGGGGTGGTTGTCGAGCAAGGGCTGGTAATGGTGCAGAAGCCGCAAGGTGATGCGGGATCCGAGGAGAGGCGCATAGATCTGAGCCTGCCGCAGGTCGCGGGCAGTGCCGTGGCGGCCGTCGCGGCGGCGGTGATGGCGTCGCAGCTCGGCGTGTACGGAACGATCGCAGGCGCGGGCGTGATGAGCGTGGTGGCGACCTGTGGTGGCTCGGTCTTCCAGCACTTCTTCCGTCGCACGGGGGAGCAGATCCGCGAGGTCACGGTCCAGGTGAAGCATCCGGGGGGACGCCAGGTGACCGTCCGCACGAGGGACACGGTTCCGGCCGCCCCGAAGCCGCAGGACGACGCCACGACGGTGCTGCGTACGGCGCGGCCGGACCGTGACGCCACGGAGGGGGTCACGAACGACCCGGAACGCACGCAGTTGCTCGGAGCGGTCGGCCCCTGCCTGCCCGGCGCCGCGGACCCGGAGCGCACGCGGCTGCTCCGGCGGGTCGATCCGGAGAGCACCCAGCTGCTCCGGCGGGTCGATCCGGAGAGCACCCAGCTGCTCGGGCGGGTCGATCCGCAGCGCACGCAGCTGATCAGGAACGACCCCGAGCGCACGCAGCTGTTCGGGCAGGAGGCCGCCGGTCCGCCCGACGTGTACTCGGAAGCGCACACCCATGGCACCCGCGTCCGCGGCTGGAAGCGCCCGGCCCTCGCGGCCGTCGCGGTCTTCGCCGTGTCGATGGGCGGTATCACGGTGTACGAACTGGCCTCGGGCAACGACCTCAGCGGCGGCGGCGGCACGACCGTCGGTTCCGTGGTGCGCGGCGGCCACGGCGCGACGACGACCGACCCGGCTCCCACGAGCAGCACGGACCCGGAGCGCAGCGCCGGCCCGGAGGACCGCGAGCCGGGCGCCGACAGCTCGTCCGCCCCGGCGACGGACCCCGGTGACGGCCAAAGCTCCGCGCCCGGCAGCGGTGACGGCGACACGTCGACGACGGAGCCGGACCCGGCGCCCTCCACGACCGGCGGGAGCACGGCGCCCGAGCCCACCGGCTCCGCGGCGCCCGAGGACAGCGCCCCCGCCTCGCCGGACCCGACCGCGTCCGGCGACGCACCGACCGGCGAGGCCGGGACCGGGGAAGGACAGGAGGGCGGCCAGGCCACCGGCCGGTGACCCGCGGTCGCCGCCGGGGTCAGTCGCCGAGTACCCGGCGCAGATAGTCGTTGCCGAACAGCCGTCCGGGGTCGAGCCGGTCCCGCAGGGTGGTGAACTCGCCGAACCGCGGGTACGCCGCGGCCAGGTAGCCGGCGTCCCGGGTGTGGATCTTGCCCCAGTGCGGGCGTCCGGCGTAGCCGGTCATGATCCGCTCGACGGCCGTGAAGTACGCCTGGTACGGGGTGCCCCTGTACAAGTGCACCGCGATGTACGCGCTTTCCCGGCCCGAGGCCGTGGAGAGCGTGATGTCGTCCGCGGGCGCCGTGCGGACCTCCACCGGGAAGCCGACGCGCAGGGGTGAGCGCTCGACCATGGCCCTTACCTCGCGCAGGGCCTCGACCGCGGCCTCGCGCGGGAGGGCGTACTCCATCTCGACGAAGCGCACCCGCCGGGGGCTGGTGAAGACCTTGTACGGGAGGTCCGTGTACGTACGGGCCGACAGGGCGCGACTGGAGATCCGCGCGAGGGTGGGGATGGTCCCCGGCATCGCACGGCCGACCGAACAGGCGACCTGGAAGATCCCGTTGGAGAGGAGCTCGTCCTCGATCCAGCCGCTGATCCTTCCGGGCGGAGCGGCGGGGCCCGCGCTGCGGTTGTTGCGTTTGGTGTTGCAGTTGCCGGTGTGAGGGAACCAGTAGAACTCGAAGTGCTCGTTCTCGGTGACGAGCTGCTGGAAGTCGGCCGTGACCCGGTCGAAGGTCATCGGTTCCTCACGCGCCCGCAGCAGGAAGACCGGTTCCACCGCGAACGTGACCGCGGTGATCACCCCGAGCGCTCCGAGCCCTGTCCGGGCGGCCGCGAAGACGTCCGGGTGCTCGGCCGGCGAACAGCGCAGGACCGTGCCGTCCGCGGTGACCATCTCCAGCGCCCGTATCTGCGCGGATATCGACGCCGACTCGCGGCCGGTGCCGTGGGTGCCGGTGGAGACGGCCCCGGCGACCGTCTGCTCCATGATGTCGCCCATGTTGGTCAGCGACAGTCCCTCACGGGCGAGGGCGGTGTTCAGCCGCTTCAGCGGGGTGCCGGCCCCCACCGTCACGGTCATCGCCGTCCGGTCGATGTTCCGGACACCGGCCAGCAGGTCCGGGCGTACGAGGACCCCGTCGGTGGCCGCCGTCGCCGTGAACGAGTGCCCGGTGCCGACGGGCTTGACCCGCAGACCGTCCTCGGACGCCCTGCGCAGCACCTCGGCCAGTTCGTCGACGGAGGCGGGCGCCACGGCCCGCACCGGCCGGGCGGTGACGTTGCCCGCCCAGTTACGCCACGTGCTCGTCGTCGTCCGTGCGTAGGTGTCGGTCATCTTCCCCGCGCCCTCCCGTAGGAACCGGCTCGGCGAGCCGGCGATGCCCCAGGAGCGCCACCGCGGCCGCGAGCGCCCCCGCCACGACGGGCACCGCGTACCCCGCCCCTGCCCCGGCGGCGTCGACCACCCAGCCCGCGGCGGAGGAGCCGAGCGCCACTCCGACCGCGAGTCCGGTACCGGTCCAGGTCATGCCCTCGGTCAGCCGGGTGCGCGGTACGTGCCGTTCGACGAGAGCCATGGTGGTGACCATCGTGGGTGCGATGGCGAGGCCCGCGACAAAGAGCGCCACGGCCAGGAACGGCAGGCTCCCGGCCAGTTGGAGGGGGATCATACTCACGGCCATCGCGCACACGCCCACCAGCCACCGGGTGGACGGCTTCCCCCGCAGGTGCAGCAGGCCGAAGACCGCTCCGGCCAGACACGACCCCAGAGCGTAGACCGCCAGGACGAGACTGGCCGCCGCCTTGTGGCCGCGCTCCTCCGCGAATGCCACCGTCACCACGTCGACCGCACCGAAGATCGCACCGGTCGCGACGAAGGTGATCACGAGCACCTGGAGGCCGGGCGAGCGCAGCGCCGAACCGCCCGAGTGGTGCGCCTGGGGATGCGGTCTCGGCTCGGTGGCGCGCTGGGCCGTCAGCCAGAGGACGCCGGTCACCAGGAAGACCGCGGCGAGCAGCGGCCCGGCCTCCGGGAACCAGGCGGTCGACAGGCCGATGGAGACGATCGGCCCGAAGATGAAGCACACCTCGTCGACGATCGACTCCCACGAGTACGCGGTGTGCAGCTGACGGGCGGAGCCCCGGTAGATCTCCGCCCAGCGGGCCCGCACCATCGAACCCATGCTGGGCACGGAGCCCGCGCCGGCCGCGAAGACGAACAGGGTCCAGTCCGGCAGCCGCTGCTGGGCGCAGACCAGGAGCCCGGCGACCGCTGCGGCGGAGAACAGGGTGACCGGGCGCAGCACCCGGCGCTGTCCGTACCGGTCGACCAGCCGGGAGACCTGCGGCCCCATGACGGCCGCCGCCATGGCGAGCGTCGCGGAGAGCGCCCCTGCGAGCCCGTAGCGGCCGGTCATCTGGGACACCATCGTCACCACGCCGATGCCCATCATCGACAGCGGCATCCGGCCGAGGAGTCCCGCGGCCGAGAACCCCAGGGTCCCCGGGACGGCGAAGATGGCACGGTAGGGGCTGGGCAAGAGGAGCTCCGGGGAAGCCTGTCAGGGGTGTGGATGGCCTGCACAGCTTACGGGCGGCCATGGGCGCGAGGGGCCGGGAGGGCGTCGGTTGTGGCGCTGCCGGTGACGGGTGGCAGGATCGGGTCCATGTCCGATCTGCGCGACCCCGCTCCTTACGACGCCCTGCTGCTGCTCTCCTTCGGAGGTCCCGAAGGCCCGGACGACGTGGTCCCGTTCCTGGCGAACGTGACGCGCGGCCGGGGCATCCCCGAGGAACGTCTCAAGGAGGTGGGCAAGCACTACTTCCTCTTCGGCGGCGTGAGCCCGATCAACGCCCAGAACAGGGCCCTGCTCGACGCCCTGCGCAAGGATTTCGCGGCCCACGGACTGGATCTCCCGGTGTACTGGGGCAACCGCAACTGGGCTCCGTACCTCACCGACACACTCCGCGAGATGGCCGCGGACGGGCGCCGCCGGATCGCCGTGCTCGCCACCAGCGCCTACGCCTCGTACTCCGGCTGCCGTCAGTACCGCGAGAACCTCGCCGAGTCGCTGGCCGTCCTGGAGGCGGAGGGACTGCCGGTACCCCGGGTGGACAAGCTGCGGCACTACTTCAACCACCCCGGCTTCGTCCGGCCCATGGTGGACGGCGTGCTGGCCTCGCTGGCCGGCCTCCCCGAGGACGTCAGGGCGGGTGCCCACCTCGCCTTCACCACGCACTCCATCCCCACCGCGGCGGCAGACACCTCCGGTCCGGCCGGTACGCACGGCGACGGCGGCTCCTACGTGGCCGAACACCTCGACGTCGCCCGGACGATCGTCGAGGCCGTGCGCGAGGAGACCGGCGTCGAACACCCCTGGCAGCTCGTCTACCAGTCGCGCAGCGGCGCCCCGCACATCCCGTGGCTCGAGCCGGACATCTGCGACCACCTGGAGACACTGCACGGCAACGGCGTCCCGGCGGTCGTCATGGCCCCCATCGGGTTCGTCTCGGACCACATGGAGGTCCTGTACGACCTCGACACGGAGGCCGCCGCGAAGGCCGCAGAGCTGGGGCTGCCGGTCCGCCGGTCCGCCACGGTCGGGGCGGACCCCCGGTTCGCCGCCGCCGTGCGCGAGCTCGTCGTGGAACGCGCCGCCGCCGAGCGGGGCCGCCCGGCCGAGAGGTGCGCCCTGGGCGAGCTCGGCCCCTCGCACGACCTCTGTCCGGTCGGCTGCTGCCCGGCCAGGGCGCCGAAGCCGGCAGCCGCGGGCGCCGACAGCCCGTTCTAGGCCGGCCGTGTCCGCAGGATCCCGCCCGGCCCACGACGCCCGGCACGCGCACGCGCCGCGTCGCCGGAGGCGTCCGGGTACGCCCCGGACGAGAACGGTCCTCCGCCCTGCGCTCGCCGCAGGCGACGGACGCCGCAGGCCACGCCCTCCGGGCGTGTGCCGGGCCTGCGCGGACACGACCTGGGACGACCTGAGACCCCTCGTGAGGATCACGCCGGGCCCGCGTGCCCGGCGCGTCGTCCGTCCGATCCGTACGCAGGCCCCTTTCCTCGCCGCGCGGGCACCCACCGCCCGTAGCTGCCCCGTCACCCACCTTGGAGCGCCGTGACCGACCCCCTCCTGCCCGAACTGCTCGAACTCGCCCTGGAAGCGGCCCGCCGCGCCGGCGCCCTGCTGCGCGACGGCCGGCCCGCCGATCTGCAGGTGGCGGCGACGAAGTCCAGCCCCATCGACGTCGTCACCGAGATGGACATCCGGGCGGAGAAGCTGATCACCGGCTTCCTCGCCGAGAGCCGTCCCACCGACGGCTTCCTCGGGGAGGAGGGGGCGGGTGCGGAGGGCAGCAGCGGAATCCGATGGGTCATCGATCCGCTCGACGGCACGGTGAACTACCTCTACGGGCTCCCCACCTGGGCCGTCTCCATCGCCGCCGAGCGCGACGGCGAGCGGGTGGTGGGCGTGGTCGAGGCCCCGATGCGCCGCGAGACGTTCCACGCGGTGCTCGGCGGCGGCGCGTACGGGAACGGCGAGACGCTGCGCTGCCGTCCCGCGCCTCCGCTCGACCAGGCCCTCGTGTCGACCGGCTTCAACTACGTCACCGACGTGCGTACCCACCAGGCGGCCGTCGCCCAGCGGCTGATCCCGCAACTGCGCGACATCCGGCGCGGCGGGTCCGCCGCCATCGACCTCTGCGACGTCGCGGCGGGCCGGCTCGACGGCTACTACGAGCGAGGGCTCCACCCGTGGGACCTGGCCGCCGGTGACCTCATCGCCCGGGAGGCGGGGGCCCTCACCGGCGGACGCCCCGGGCTGCCCGCGGACGGGGACCTCACGGTCGCAGCGACCCCGGGCGTCTTCGAGCCCCTCCAGGCGATCCTGGACGACCTGGGCGCCTGGCACGACTGACCCGGCCCGGCCCCTGGAGGGGGCACCTGCGCCGGCCGGGCACAGAGAGGGCCCCGGGAGCCTGCTTCGGCTCCCGGGGCCCTCTCATGGCGGCTCAGACGCTTGAGGCGCCGATTTCGACGCCGTGCTCGGCGGCGAGGCGGTGCAGGTCGTCCAGCTCTCCCTGCTCGACGTCCGCGAGGAAGTCGTCGCCCGTCTCGCGAGCCCTCGTGAGGTCGGACTCGGTGGTCTTGATTCGTTGCAGCAGACCTGCGGTGAAAGCGTCCATGAAGCGCCCCCTCATCGTGGGTCGGTGGCACGGGGGTGTGCCCGGATTCCCCGGCCGGGGCCGGAGGCGGGTGATCACGCAGTCCCTCTGGAAACAGAGCGGGCTGTGGTACGCCACATGCATGGCGTGATCGCGGGGTGTGAATGCGTACTCCCCGGGCCGGCTCCCGGAGAAACCTCAACTGGCCCGCTATTCCGATGGATTCCCCGCGGCCGCGGGCCTGCCCGCGTCGTCTTACCGCCGGTTTATGCGCGTTACAGGCAGGATGGACGCGCACAGTCGGTGCCGCTGACGTGCAGCGAGCGGCCGGGAAAGATGGCCGCTCCCCGTATTTTCCGGAGAACTAGGGAAGGACTGCGCCGTGCGCGTACTCGTCGTCGAGGACGAGCAGCTGCTCGCCGATGCGGTGGCCACCGGACTGCGCCGGGAGGCCATGGCCGTCGACGTCGTCTACGACGGAGCCGCGGCTCTGGAGCGCGTCGGGGTCAACGACTACGACGTCGTCGTGCTGGACCGGGACCTTCCACTGGTGCACGGCGACGACGTCTGCCGCAGGATCGTCGAGCTCGGCATGCCCACCCGGGTGCTCATGCTCACGGCCTCCGGTGACGTCAGCGACCGGGTGGAGGGCCTGGAACTCGGCGCGGACGACTACCTGCCCAAGCCCTTCGCCTTCAGTGAGCTGACCGCGCGGGTGCGGGCCCTGGGCCGGCGTACGACGGTCGCGCTGCCGCCCGTGCTGGAGCGCGCCGGCATCAAGCTGGACCCCAACCGCCGCGAGGTCTTCCGGGACGAGCAGGAGATCCAGCTCGCCCCCAAGGAGTTCGCGGTCCTCGAGGTCCTGATGCGCAGCGAGGGCGCGGTCGTCTCCGCCGAGCAGCTGCTGGAGAAGGCCTGGGACGAGAACACCGACCCCTTCACCAACGTGGTGCGGGTCACGGTCATGACCCTGCGCCGCAAGCTCGGGGAGCCGCCCGTCATCGTCACCGTCCCCGGTTCCGGATACCGGATCTGAGGGCGTGATGGCAGCTTCTCCCCGGCCGGTCGCAGCGCCTCCCAAACCGACGTGGGAGCCCAAACAGCAGGAGGCCCCCTACCCCTGGCTGCGTCCGACGATCCGGATACGGCTGACGCTGCTGTACGGCGGCATGTTCCTGATCGCCGGCATCCTGTTGCTCTCGATCATCTACATGCTGGCCGCGCAGGCCCTGAACGTGGGGAGCGACCTGCCGTTCCAGATCGTGAACGGCCAGGTCACCAGCGAGGTGTGCGACCTGCCGAAGAACGCGACCCCCGAGGCGTTCAACGCGGCGATGAACCGGTGCGTCAACCATCAGCGTCAGCAGGCGCTGGACTCCTTGCTGAACCGCTCGCTGCTCGCCCTCGTGGGCCTCAGCATCATCGCGTTCGCCTTCGGCTACGCCATGGCGGGCCGTGTCCTGTCCCCGCTCGGCCGGATCACCCGCACCGCCCGCCGCGTGGCCGGTACGGACCTCTCGCGCCGGATCGAGCTGGACGGCCCGGACGACGAGCTGAAGGAGCTCGCCGACACGTTCGACGAGATGCTCGACCGTCTGGAGCGCGCTTTCACGGCGCAGCAGCGGTTCGTGGGGAACGCCTCGCACGAACTGCGCACACCGCTCGCCATCAACCGCACGCTGCTCGAGGTGCATCTCTCCGACCCGGAGGCTCCCACGGAGCTGCAGCAGCTCGGCAAGACGCTCCTGGCCACCAACGAGCGCAGCGAGCAGCTCGTCGAGGGCCTGCTCCTGCTCGCCCGGAGCGACAACCAGATCGTCGAACGCAAACCGGTCGACCTGGCCGAGGTCGCCGACCAGGCCATCGACCAGGCGCGGGCGGAGGCTGCCGCGAAGGACGTGGAGATCCGCGGTGAGCGGGCTCCGGCCGTCGTCCAGGGCAACGGCGTCCTCCTGGAGCGCATCGCGCTCAACCTCGTCCAGAACGCGGTCCGCTACAACGTGGCGGAGGGAGGCTGGGTCGAGGTCACCACCGAGCTCCAGCACGGACAGGCGCTCCTCATGGTCTCGAACACAGGTCCTGTGGTGCCGGCGTACGAGATCGACAACCTCTTCGAGCCCTTCAGGCGGCTGCGTACGGAACGTACAGGCAGCGACAAGGGTGTGGGGCTCGGCCTGTCGATCGCGCGATCCGTCGCGCGGGCCCATGGTGGCCGTATCATCGCGGAGCCTCGTGAGGGCGGTGGTCTCGTGATGCGCGTCACCCTTCCGGTCTGAGAGGCTTCGCGGTGTGAAGCCGCAATGGATCGCTCTGTTCGCTTTGGGCGGAATTTTAGAGGCTCATCTCCACCCCGCCCCTGTGTGATCGATCACAGGAGCGATTTTCGGTCCCTCCACTCTCCGTGATCACATCTCTCCCTGAAAGCCTGGAAACGTCCGGGTTTCCAGGGGGCGATATCACGGGAAGTACACGGGGTGGCGCCCGTGTAGTGCAGCAATCGGACCGTGTACGGTCCCCTTCGCCACCCAAGCTGATCGCTCCCGAGAGGTCGGGTTGGGTGTCGATTGAGTAACAGACCTTGATGTGAGGCAAAATCTCCGCCTCAGGTCGGGCACAAGTCCGGCCTCTCACGCGTTACGTGCGCTGAGACACCGCAGACACCCATGAGGGGGAGAGCGACATGGCAACGGATTACGACACCCCACGGAAGACCGACGACGACGTCGATCAGGACAGCCTCGAGGAGCTCAAGGCTCGTCGGAGCGACAAGACGGCATCGGCCGTCGACGTGGACGAGTTCGACGCGGCAGAAGGACTGGAGCTGCCCGGAGCAGACCTGTCCAACGAAGAGCTCGCAGTGCGGGTTCTGCCCAAGCAGGCCGATGAGTTCACCTGCATGAGCTGCTTCCTCGTGCACCACCGCAGCCAGCTGGCACGGGAGAAGAACGGCCAGCCGATCTGCCGCGACTGCGACTGAGGCCGTCGGCCGTGGCAGGCGACACACCGTTCCGGAAGCGGCGCTTGCGGCGCACGAAGTCGTCGGAGGCGGATCAGGGCGGCACCGGCCCGGCAGAGGGCGCAAGCCCCACTGCCGAGCAGCAGGCCGCCCTGCAGGCCTCTCCCGGCACATCTGACGACGAGCGGGGCCGGCCGGCCTCGCTCGAAGCAGTCCGGGCGGCGGGCTCACCGCGGCGATCCGGACAGGACGGCCGCGAGGAGCCCACGGGGTCCGGCCGTCTGAACACCCTGAAACGAGGCGTACGCAAGGGCGGGGAGAGCGCCAGAGCCGCGGTCGCCCAGCTGGCCGACCGGATCATCGACACGGCTCCGCGCGTCCCCGTGCGCGACCTCCACACCCTGCGCAGGCACTTCCCGGGGCTCGGCCCCGAAGAGCTCGCCGACAAGCTCGTCGCCGGCGCCTGCAACGCCACGGCGACCGTCGGAGCCGGCATCGGGGCGGCGGCCATGATGCCCGTGCCGCCCGCCATGATGGCCGAGCTGGCGGCGGAGATCACCGGCGTGGCCGCCATCGAGATGAAGCTCGTCGCCGAGCTCCACGAGGTCTACGGCCTGCGCCCGCCGGGCAACCTCGGACAGCGCAGCACCGCCTACCTCACGTCTTGGACGGAGGAGCGCGGAATCGACGTGTCACGCCCCACCACGCTGAACGCGGCGCTGGGCGGTCAGATGAAGCGCGAACTGCGCCAGCAGATCATGAAGCGCATGGTGCGCGACCTGCCCAATCTCATCCCGTTCATGGTCGGCGCCGCCGTCGGCGCGGTGATGAACCGCCGGGACACCAGAAGGCTTGCCGAGCGCGTCAGGAACGACCTGCGGCGCCAGCAGGTCCCCTGGGACCGGCTGCCCGGCCTCCCGCCGCTGGAACAGCCCGAGGAGCCCGTGGAGGAACTGCCCGAGGGCCTCGACGGCCCCGGCGCCTGACCGCTCTCAGGCGGGCACGCCGGCCAGGGCCGCGACGAGGGCCTGCGGCTCCCTCGTCGACAGGTAGACGTACGGCGTCGGGTCGGCCGGGTCCGTGATCCGCACCCGCACCGCTGTGGGCACGTAGCTGCGCAGCACCATGAACGCCCGGGGATCCGCCTTGTACGAGCGCCAGGCACGCGCCTCGTCCCGGTCGAGTACCTCGGCGTCACCGAGTGCCTCCAGCGGGATCCGCGCGTCCCCGGCGACGAGGGCGCCCGAGACGACCCGGATCCGGGCGGAGCCGTACGAGCTCACGACCGCGGCCGCCACGGCCGTCCCGGCCACCAGGCCGCCGAGCATGGGCAGGGTGCCGAGCGGGAGGAACATCAGGGCACAGGCGATGCCGATCCCGAAGGCGATGAGCCACCACGACCGGGGCGCGGTGAGACGTTCGTCGAAGGGCGGTGCGGAAGGCTGCATGAAGCCAAGCTTGGCACGGCGAGACCGTCGGTCGGCCGCGCGGGTAAGGTCTGCGCCTGTGAGTGGAACATCTACACGCCTGACACCCCCGGCCGGCGCCGTGCGGCCGGTGCGGCATGCCGACGCCCCGGCCCCCGGAGAGCTGCTCGGATCGCACTACGAACAGTGTTTCGGGTGCGGAAGTGAGCAGCCGCACGGACTGCACCTCCAGGCCCGGGCCGGCGAGGGAGTGACCGTCACCGCCGAGTTCACCGTGAAGCCCGCGCACCAGGGTGCTCCCGGGCTCGCCCACGGTGGCGTCCTGGCGACGGCGATGGACGAGACGCTCGGTGCGCTCAGCTGGCTGCTGCGGCTCATCGCGGTGACCGGACGTCTCGAGACCGACTACGTCCTGCCGGTGCCGGTCGGCACGGTGCTCTTCCTGGACGCCGAGGTGACCGCCGTGCACAACCGGAAGATCTACTGCCGTGCCACGGGCCGGATCGGAGGCCCCGAGGGGCCTGTCGCGGTCCGCGCCGAGGCTCTCTTCATCGAGGTCAAGGTGGACCACTTCATCGACAACGGCCGGCCCGAGGAGATCCAGGCGGCCATGTCCGACCCGGACCAGGTCCGGCGAGCCCGCGCCTTCGAGGTGAACCCGTGACGCGCCACTCCGTCGACGTGCTGATCCGCCGGATCGACCCGGACGTGCCGATTCCCGCCTACGGGCACCCGGGCGACGCCGGTGCCGACCTGGTCACCACCGAGGGCGCCGAGCTCGCCCCGGGTGAACGCGCGGTGCTGCCCACCGGTGTGTCGATCGCGCTGCCGGACGGGTACGCGGCCTTCGTGCACCCCCGCTCCGGCCTCGCGGCCCGCTGCGGAGTGGCCCTGGTGAATGCCCCGGGGACGGTTGATGCCGGGTACCGTGGGGAGATCAAGGTAATCGTGGTCAATCTCGACCCACGCGAGACCGTGCGGTTCGAGCGGTTCGACCGGATTGCCCAACTGGTCGTCCAGCAGGTCGAGAAGGTGCGCTTCCACGAGGTGGCGGAACTCCCCGGCTCGGCGCGGGCCGAGGGGGGCTTCGGGTCCACCGGCGGTCATGCCGCCGTGGACGGCGTCAGGGGCGGTAACACCCAGGGTGGGAACAGCTACGCTTCGGTCGTATCCGACCGGGAAGGACAGTGACGTGTTCGGACGTCGCAAGAACAGTGGGTCCGCCGAGGACGCGGCGGACGAGGCGCGCGAGGCCGAGCAGGTCGCCGACGAGCTGAACGGCGCGGACGGTGCCTCGGGCAGCTCACGCCGCACCAACCTCCCGCCGGCCCCCCGGCCGGACGGGCCGTGGGACGTCTCCGAGGTGTCCCAGCCCGGCGAAGGCCGGGTCGACCTCGGCGGCATCTTCGTGCCCGGCGTCGAGGGCATGGAGCTGCGGGTGGAGGTCGCCGGTGACGCCATCGTCGCGGCCACCGTCGTGCTGCGCGACAGCGCGGTGCAGCTGCAGGCCTTCGCGGCGCCCAAGAAGGAAGGCATCTGGGGAGAGGTCCGCGAGGAGATCGCCTCGGGCATCACCCAGCAGGGCGGGATCATCGACGAGGTCGAGGGCCCGCTGGGCTGGGAGCTGCGTGCCCAGGTCCCCGTACAGCTTCCGGACGGGACGAACGGCGTGCAGCTCGTGCGCTTCATCGGCGTCGACGGGCCGCGATGGTTCCTGCGCGGCGTGATCTCCGGTCAGGGCGCCGTGCAGCCGGAGGCCGCAGGTCTGCTGGAGACCATCTTCCGGGACACCGTGGTCGTCCGTGGCGAGGGCCCGATGGCCCCGCGCGACCCGATCGTCCTCAAGCTCCCCGACGACGCCCAGATGGTGCCGGAGGGTGTGCAGCAGGAGGACCAGGAGGGCTCCAAGTTCTCCGGGGGCATGGGCCAGCTCCAGCGCGGCCCCGAGATCACCGAGGTGCGCTGACCCGCTCCCGTCAGCATGTCGAGGCCGGTGGGCCGCCCCCTTCCCTGCGGGCGGCCCACCGGCCTTCGCGCTGCCGGGGCCGCGTGTGGGCGATCACCCGGAAGGTCCGGGAACCCGTCCCCACGCCGGCCCCGGAAGCATTGCCCGGCCGACTGCCTCACGCACATACTGGCGGCGGCCAGGGAGCAGGACGCACGGCAGCGTACGCACGGGGGAGAGCGATGACACGGAGCACCGGCAGGCGGGGCGGCACGGCGACGGCCGACAGCCCGGCCGGCGGACCCATGGTGCGGGTCGAGGACCTGCACCGCTCGTTCGGGACCGGCGCCACCGCCGTGCACGCCCTGCGCGGGGTCTCCTTCGAGATACCGCGCGGGGAGCTCGTCGCGCTCAAGGGCCGCTCGGGATCCGGGAAGACGACGCTGCTCAACCTGGTCGGCGGCCTGGACACCCCCGACGCGGGCCGGATCACGGTCGGTGGAAGCGTCCTGTCCGAGCTGGGCGAGGACGGGCTGCTGGAGCTGCGCCGGGAGCGGATCGGCTTCATCTTCCAGTCGTTCGGACTCATCCCGATCCTCACCGCGGCGGAGAACGTCGGCGTACCCATGCGGCTGCGCAAGGCCGACCCGCGCGAGCGCGAGGACCGGGTGGCCCTGCTGCTCTCCCTCGTGGGCCTCGGGGACCACGCGCAGCAGCGCCCGGCTGAGCTCTCCGGCGGCCAGCAGCAGCGCGTCGCCATCGCCCGCGCGCTCGCCAACAGGCCGGCGCTCCTGATCGCCGACGAACCCACCGGGCAACTCGACGCGGAGACCGGTCTCGCGGTCATGGAACTGCTGCGGGCCGTCGTGCGCAGCGAGGGCGTCACCGCTCTCGTGGCCACCCACGACCCCCAGCTGCTGGGCTTCGCGGACCGGGTCCTGGAACTCGGCGACGGGCACATCGTCGAGGAGGCGTGAGCGCGTCGGGCAGGAGCACCGGACGCGCCGGGTCCAGGAAGGCGCCGGATTCCCGTCGATGAGGACCCGGCATCCACCCCCGGCCCTATTTGCCGGGAATGCTCGGGGTAGCTTCGGGAGTGGCTCCCGCACCGGCGGCAGCCGGTTCACAGAAGACGATGGGGCCATGGCACGCGGCACGCTACGGATCTACCTCGGCTCGGCACCCGGCGTCGGCAAGACGTACGCGATGCTTTCCGAGGCCCACCGCCGGGTGGAGCGGGGTACGGACTGCGTCGTCGGGTTCGTGGAACACCACGGGCGGCCCCGCACCGAGGTGCTGCTGCACGGCCTGGAGCAGATCCGCCGCCGTGACATCGAGTACCGCGCGGCCGTGTTCTCCGAGATGGACGTCGACGCCGTCCTGGAGCGGGCACCGGCTGTCGTGCTGGTGGACGAGCTCGCACACACCAATGTGCCGGGATCCCGCAACGCCAAGCGCTGGCAGGACGTCGAGGAGCTCCTGCAGGCCGGCATCGACGTGATCTCCACCGTCAACATCCAGCACCTGGAATCCCTCGGCGACGTCGTCGAGGCGATAACGGGCGTGCGCCAGCAGGAGACGATCCCCGACGAGGTGGCCCGCAGGGCCGACCAGGTCGAGCTCGTCGACATGTCCCCCCAGGCACTGCGCCGGCGCATGGCCCACGGCAACGTCTACCAGTCCGACAAGGTCGACGCGGCCCTCTCCAACTACTTCCGCCCCGGCAACCTCACCGCCCTGCGCGAACTGGCGCTCCTCTGGGTCGCGGACCGGGTCGACGAATACCTCCAGCAGTACCGCGGCGAGCACGACATCAGCACCCCCTGGCAGGCCCGCGAGCGCATCGTCGTCGGACTGACCGGCGGACCCGAGGGCCGTACGCTCATCCGCCGCGCGTCCCGGATGGCGGCCAAGGGCTCCGGCAGCGAGATCCTCGCGGTGTACATCGCCCGCAGCGACGGACTGACCTCCGCCTCGCCCAAGGAGCTCGCCGTCCAGCGCACGCTCGTCGAGGACCTCGGGGGCACCTTCCACCACGTCATCGGCGACGACATCCCCTCGGCGCTCCTGGCCTTCGCCCGGGGCGTCAACGCCACCCAGATCGTTCTCGGCTCCAGCCGCCGCAAGACCTGGCAGTACGTCTACGGGCCCGGTGTCGGCGCCACCGTCGCCCGGGAGTCCGGCCCCGACCTGGACGTCCACATCGTCACGCACGAAGAGGTGGCCAAGGGACGCGGACTGCCCATCGCCCGCGGCGCCCGGCTCAGCCGCACCCGGATCCTCTGGGGGTGGGCGGTGGGCGTGGGCGGACCCGCGTTCCTGACGCTTCTCCTGCGGAGCCTGGAGAACGGGCCGGGACTCGCCAACGACGTCCTGCTCTTCCTCTTCATGACCGTAGGGGCGGCCCTGCTCGGCGGGCTGGCACCAGCCCTCGCCTCCGCCGCGGCCGGCTCGGTCCTGCTCAACTACTGGTTCACACCTCCCACCCACACCCTGACCGTGCAGGACCCGGAGAACTTCGTCGCCATCGTGATCTTCTTCGCGGTGGCCGTCGCGGTCGCCTCCGTCGTGGACCTGGCGGCCCGCCGGACCCATCAGGCCGCGCGGCTGCGCGCCGAGTCGGAGATCCTCTCGGCCCTGGCCGGGAGCGTCCTGCGCGGCGAAACGGCCCTGGACGCCCTTCTGGACCGCGTCCGGGAGACCTTCGCCATGGAGTCCGTCGCGCTGCTGGAGCGGCAGAGCGACGTCGAGCCGTGGACCTGCGCCGGGTCCGTCGGACCCGCTCCGGTGGCCAGGCCGGACGACGCGGACGTGGACATGCCCGTCGGCGACCACATGGCCCTGGCCCTGTCCGGCCGCGTGCTGCCCGCCGAGGACCGCCGGGTGCTCGGGGCGTTCGCCGCGCAGGCCGCCGTCGTACTCGACCGTCAGCGGCTGGTGGACGAGGCCGAGGCGGCCCGGCGTCTCGCCGAGGGCAACCGGATCAGGACCGCCCTGCTCGCAGCTGTCAGCCACGACCTGCGCACGCCGCTGGCCGCCATCAAGGCCGCCGTCAGCTCCCTGCGCTCCGACGACGTGTCCTGGTCCGACGAGGACGAGGCCGAGCTCCTCGCGGCCATCGAGGACGGTGCGGACCGCCTCGACCACCTGGTCGGCAACCTGCTCGACATGTCGCGCCTGCAGACCGGCACCGTCACGCCCCTGATCCGCGAGATCGATCTCGACGAGGTCGTCCCCATGGCGCTCGGCGGCGTGCCGGAGGGCAGCGTCGACCTCGACATCCCCGAGACGCTGCCGATGGTCGCCGTCGACCCGGGGCTCCTCGAGCGGGCCGTCGCCAACATCGTGGAGAACGCGGTCAAGTACAGCCCGGACCGGGAGCGCGTCACCGTCGCCGCCAGCGCCCTGGGCGAACGCGTCGAGCTCCGGGTGGCCGACCGGGGCCGCGGCGTGCCCGACGAGGGCAAGGGGCGCATCTTCGAGCCCTTCCAGCGGTACGGCGACGCCCCGCGCGGCGCGGGGGTCGGCCTGGGACTCGCCGTCGCCCGCGGCTTCGTGGAGTCCATGGGCGGCACGCTGGACGCCGAGGACACCCCCGGCGGCGGCCTCACCATGGTCCTCACGCTCAAGGCCGCACGGGGTCGGGTACGGGACGGCCCCCGGCTGCCGCTGCAGGTCACCTCATGAGGCACCGGGAGCGCACGGCTGCCCCCAACACAGATCATGGAAAGGCAGGGACCCGATGACCCGGGTGCTGGTGGTCGACGACGAACCGCAGATAGTGCGCGCCCTCGTGATCAATCTGAAGGCGCGCAGGTACGAGGTGGACGCGGCGCCGGACGGGGCGACCGCCCTGCAGCTCGCCGCCGCCCGCCACCCCGACGTCGTCGTCCTGGACCTCGGACTGCCGGACATGGACGGCGTCGAGGTGATCAAAGGCCTGCGCGGCTGGACCCGCGTGCCGATCCTCGTGCTCTCCGCCCGTCACACCTCCGACGAGAAGGTCGAGGCCCTGGACGCCGGGGCGGACGACTACGTCACCAAGCCCTTCGGCATGGACGAACTGCTGGCCCGCCTGCGCGCCGCCGTACGCCGCGCCGAACCGGTCGGCCCCGACGGCGCCGACACCCTGGGGGTCGTCGAGACCCAGGGGTTCACCGTGGACCTGGCGGCGAAGAAGGTCCACAGGGAGGGCCGTGACGTGCGGCTCACCCCCACGGAGTGGCACCTGCTGGAGGTCCTCGTCCGCAACGCGGGCCGGCTCGTCGGCCAGAAGCAGCTCCTGCAGGAGGTCTGGGGACCCTCGTACGGCACGGAAACCAACTACCTGCGGGTCTACATGGCCCAGCTGCGCCGCAAGCTGGAGGCCGACCCCGCGCATCCCAGGCACTTCGTGACCGAGCCGGGGATGGGCTACCGCTTCGAGCGCGGCTGACCGCTCATGCCGCGAGCCGTGTCACCCTTTCGGGTGGCAGCCCTGCCGGCCCGCCCTTACCACAGGGGACCGGTACCCTTCCGGTATGAGCGCTGTTCACCGAATCGAGAAGCCAGGCAGGGCGGAGAGGCCGTCGGGCCGCTTCCGCCGCATGCTCGACCGGCTGTCCAGCTCCCAGGAGGACCTGGAGTCAGAGGAACTGCGGGAGGACTCGCACGCCTCGGGCTGCACGCGCATCTCGGAGTGCACGGACCGGCAGATCGTCAAGGTGACTGGTACCTTGCGGACCGTCACCCTGCGCCCGCGGGCCGGAGTGCCCGCGCTGGAGGCGGAGCTCTTCGACGGCACGGCACCGCTCGACGTGGTCTGGCTGGGCCGGCGCTCCATCGTCGGCATCGAGCCGGGCCGCAAGCTCATCGCCTCGGGCCGTATCGCCATCAGCCACGGGCGCCGGGTGCTGTTCAATCCCAAATACGAACTCCGACCGCTCGGCAAGGAGTAGCCGGTGACGTCTCACGACAAGCCGACGTCCGACACGGACCAGCCCCACCGCACCGACCAGCAGGACGCCGAGGCGAGGGCCGTCACCGAGGCCGCTCTCTTCGAGGCCTTCGGCGGTGTGCGCGGCATGGTGGAGACGGTCCTGCCCGGGCTGCTCTTCGTCACGATCTTCACCCTCGACAAGAACCTGCACGTCTCGGCCATCGCGGCCCTGGCCGTGTCCGTGATCCTCGTCGCCGTACGGCTGATCCGCAGGGACACCGTCAAGCACGCCTTCAGCGGCGTCTTCGGCGTGGCCTTCGGTGTGGTCTTCGCGATGATGACGGGCAACGCCAAGGACTTCTACCTGCCGGGCATGCTGTACACGCTCGGCCTGGCACTCGCCTACCTCGTCACCAGCGTCGCCGGGGTGCCGCTCATCGGCCTGATCCTCGGCCCGGTCTTCAAGGAGAACCTCTCCTGGCGCACGAGGAACCCCGGCCGCAAGAAGGCCTACGCCAAGGCGAGCTACGCCTGGGGGCTGATCCTCCTCGCCAAGTGCGCGATCCTCTTCCCGCTGTACTGGTGGGCCGACACGACGCAGCTCGGCTGGGTGCTGGTCGCGCTCAAGATCCCGCCGTTCCTCCTCGCGGTGTACCTCACGTGGGTCTTCCTCGCCAAGGCGCCGCCGCCCATCGACGTCTTCGCCGAGATGGAGGCGGAGGAGGAGGCCGAGAAGGCCCGCAAGGCCGCGCGCGACGCACAGGCGGCGCAGACCGCCCAGGCCGCCGAGGCCCGCGGCTACGAGGCCTGACCGGCCCGCACACGGCATACGAGAGGGGCCCGGACCGTTGCCACGGTCCGGGCCCCTCTCGTGCATACGGCCCGCTCGTATCCCGCTCCGGCGCGCCCGCGTCCTTCCGTGCGTGACGCTCAGTCCGTGCGTGACGCTCAGTCCGTGCGCGCCGCTCAGTCGTCGGAGGGCTCGCGGCGGACCGACAGCAGGTCCTCCAACTGCTCCTCGCGCGCCTGCGCCGCCACGAACAGCAGCTCGTCACCGGCCTCCAGGCTCTCCTCGGCGTTCGGCGTCAGGACGCGCGTACCGCGGATGATGGTGACCAGCGACGTGTCCTGCGGCCAGGCCACATCGCTGACCCGGGTGCCGGCCAGTGCCGACTCCGGGGGCAGCGTCAGCTCGACGAGGTTGGCGTCACCGTGGCTGAACCGCAGCAGGCGGACCAGATCGCCGACGCTCACCGCCTCCTCGACCAGGGCGGACATCAGGCGCGGCGTGGAGACCGCCACATCGACGCCCCAGGACTCGTTGAACAGCCACTCGTTCTTCGGGTTGTTCACCCGGGCGACGACCCGGGGGACGCCGTACTCGGTCTTGGCGAGCAGGGAGACGACCAGGTTGACCTTGTCGTCACCGGTCGCGGCGATCACCACGTTGCACCGCTGGAGCGCCGCCTCGTCGAGCGAGGTGATCTCGCAAGCGTCCGCGAGGAGCCACTCGGCCATGGGCACCCGCTCCACCGAGATCGCGGTGGGCGCCTTGTCGATCAGCAGCACCTCGTGCCCGTTCTCCAGGAGCTCGGCCGCGATGGAACGACCCACCGCACCCGCCCCGGCAATCGACACGCGCATCAGTGACCGCCCTCCTCGGGACCTTCGGCAAAGGCCTCCTCGACCTTCGCGATCTCGTCCGTACGCATCATCACGTGGACGAGGTCGCCCTCCTGCAGAACCGTCTGCGACGTCGGCAGTATGGCCTCACCCAACCGGGTGAGGAAGGCGACGCGGACGCCCGTCTCCTCCTGCAGTGTGCTGATCTTGTGGCCGATCCAGGCCGACGTGGTGTGCACCTCCGCGAGCTGCACACCGCCGCTGGGGTCCCGCCACAGCGGCTCGGCGCCCGAAGGCAGCAGCCGCCGCAGCATCTGGTCCGCCGTCCAGCGGACCGTGGCGACGGTGGGAATGCCGAGACGCTGGTAGACCTCGGCGCGCCGGGGGTCGTAGATGCGGGCCGCGACGTTCTCGATGCCGAACATCTCGCGGGCCACGCGGGCCGCGATGATGTTGGAGTTGTCGCCGCTGCTGACCGCGGCGAAGGCCCCGGCCTCCTCGATCCCCGCCTCGCGCAGGGTGTCCTGGTCGAAACCGACCCCGCTGACCCGCCGGCCGCCGAACCCGGAACCGAGGCGGCGGAACGCCGTGGGGTCCTGGTCGATCACGGCGACCGTGTGCCCCTGCTGCTCCAGGGTCTGCGCGAGAGCGGCTCCGACACGCCCGCAGCCCATGATGACGATGTGCACCTCGCGCCTACCTCGCCGTCCTGGTCGTCCGGATGACCTGCGAAAACACCCTGCTCACATCTCTCTCTCCGCTTGCGGGGCAAACAATGGGGCAACGACCTTCGGCGTTGCCCGGGGTCGAGCTTATGCGGCCCCGCATCCGCCGCCTCATCCGAGTGTGCGTATCCCCGGGGCCGATGGGCAAAGCGGGCCCCGGGACGCGCCGGCGCCCGGCCCGCGCGGGGGCCGTGGCGCGGCCCCGCCGAGGCGACGGGGCGGATCCGACGGGGGGAGCCGCCTGCCGGCCAGGGCCCAGGAGCGACCGCGTCCCCCATGGCCGGCACGTGCCGGCCGTCCGGCCCGGACCGCTCTGATCCCACCTGCCCGCGCGCAAGGATTGCGTTAAGGATTCCATGGACTTTCCCGGTGAGGGCGGTAACTATGAAGGTTTTCCGGGGGCCGAGGGGGTGGTGCCTCGGCGGCGTGTCTCGACAGCGTTTACGATCCTCACCGTGTCCAAACTGACCGACGTGCCCAAACGGATCCTGATCGGCCGGGCGCTGCGCAGCGACAAGCTGGGGGAAACACTTCTCCCGAAGCGCATCGCGCTCCCCGTCTTCGCATCCGACCCGCTGTCCTCCGTGGCGTACGCACCGGGAGAAGTCCTCCTCGTGCTCTCCATCGCGGGCGTGTCGGCCTACCACTTCAGCCCGTGGATCGCGGTCGCCGTCGTGGTCCTCATGTTCACGGTCGTCGCCTCCTACCGGCAGAACGTGCGCGCCTACCCCAGTGGTGGCGGCGACTACGAGGTCGCCAACACCAACCTCGGCCCCAAGGCGGGACTGACCGTCGCGAGCGCCCTGCTGGTCGACTACGTCCTCACCGTCGCCGTGTCGATCTCCTCGGGCGTCGAGAACCTCGGCTCCGCGATCCCCTTCGTCATCGAGCACAAGACGTTCTGCGCCATCGGGGCGATCGTCCTGCTGACGCTGATGAACCTGCGCGGTGTCAAGGAGTCCGGGAAGCTCTTCGCCATCCCGACGTACCTCTTCGTGGCCGGGGTCTTCGTCATGATCCTCTGGGGTGCGTTCCGGGGCATCGTCCTCGGCGACACCATGCACGCGCCGACGTCGGACTACGAGATCAAGCCCGAGCACCAGGGAATCGCCGGCTTCGCCCTCGTCTTCCTGCTGCTGCGCGCCTTCTCCTCGGGCTGTGCGGCGCTGACCGGCGTCGAGGCGATCAGCAACGGTGTGCCCGCCTTCCGCAAGCCGAAGAGCAAGAACGCCGCGACGACCCTCGCGGCGATGGGCCTGCTGGCCGTCACGATGTTCTGCGGCATCATCGGCCTCGCCATGGCCACCGACGTCAAGATGGCCGAGAACCCGGCGAAGGACCTCATCCACAACGGCGCCGCCGTCGGTGCGGGCTTCACCCAGGACCCGGTCATCTCCCAGGTCGCCGCGGCGGTCTTCGGCGACGGGACGTTCTTCTTCGTCTTCCTGGCCGCGGCCACCGCTCTCGTGCTCTTCCTCGCAGCCAACACCGCGTACAACGGCTTCCCGCTGCTCGGCTCGATCCTCGCCCAGGACCGCTACCTGCCGCGCCAGCTGCACACGCGCGGCGACCGGCTGGCGTTCTCCAACGGCATCGTGCTGCTCGCCGGTGCCGCGATGCTCCTCGTCTGGATCTACGGGGCGGACTCGACGCGGCTCATCCAGCTCTACATCGTCGGCGTCTTCGTCTCCTTCACGCTCAGCCAGACCGGCATGGTGCGTCACTGGAACCGGCACCTGAGCACCGAGAGTGACCCGGCGCAGCGGCGGCACATGATGCGCTCCCGTGCGATCAACACCTTCGGCGCGTTCTTCACCGGCCTGGTCCTGGTCGTCGTGCTGGCGACCAAGTTCACCCACGGCGCCTGGGTCGCTCTGCTCGGCATGGTGATCTTCTTCGGCACGATGACCGCGATCCGCAAGCACTACGACCGGGTCGCCGAGGAGATCGCGGCGTCCGACATCCCGTCGGACGACACCATCAGGCCCTCGCGCGTCCACTCGATCGTCCTGGTCTCCAAGCTCCACCGGCCCACCCTGCGCGCCCTCGCGTACGCCAAGCTGGTGCGCTCGGACCACCTGGAGGCGCTGTCCATCAGCGTCGACCCGGCCGAGACCAAGGCGCTCAGGGACGACTGGGAGCGGCGCGGCATCGACATCCCGCTGAAGATCCTCGACTCGCCCTACCGCGAGGTGACCCGGCCCGTCATCGAGTACGTCAAGAGTTTGCGCAAGGACCGCCCGCGCGATGTGATCAGCGTCTACATCCCCGAGTACGTGGTCGGCCACTGGTACGAGCACCTGCTGCACAACCAGAGCGCCCTGCGGCTCAAGGGACGGCTGCTGTTCACGCCGGGTGTGATGGTGACCTCGGTGCCGTACCAGCTGGAGTCCTCCGAGGTCGCGAAGCAGCGGGCGCGCAGGCGTGCGGACTGGATCGCACCCGGATCGGTCCGCCGCGGGCCCGTCGAACGGCGGCACCACAAGGAAACGGGCACCAAGAGCTGACGCGGCGCCTCCGCTCGTGGTAAGCGGTCGGCCGGCACCCACGTAGACTCGTAGGTTGTTGTCCGGCCGCTTTTCCGTTCGCCGTTCCCCTTGATCTCTGGAGCCACCCCCTCATGCAGAACGAATCCACCTCGTCGCAGACCGGGGAGCAGCAGAGCGGGGAGTCGCTCGTCGGACGGGAGTACGAGGTCGAGGTCGGCCCCGTCGCGCACGGCGGCCACTGCATCGCCCGCACCGACGAGGGTCAGGTGCTCTTCGTCCGGCACACCCTGCCCGGCGAGAAGATCGTCGCCCGGGTCACGGAGGGCGCGAGCGACTCACGTTTCCTGCGCGCCGACGCGGTCACGGTCATCGAGGCGTCCAAGGACCGCGTCGAGGCCCCTTGTCCGTACGCGGGCCCCGGCAAGTGCGGTGGCTGCGACTGGCAGCACGCCAAGCCCGGAGCCCAGCGCCGCCTCAAGGGCGAAGTGATCGCCGAACAGCTCCAGCGCCTCGCGGGCCTGACGCCCGAGGAGGCCGGCTGGGACGGCACGGTCATGCCGGCCGAGGGCGACAAGCTCCCGCCGGGGCAGGTCCCCGCCTGGCGCACGCGCGTCCAGTACGCGATCGACGAGAACGGCCTGGCCGGACTGCGCAAGCACCGCTCGCACGAGGTCCAGCCGATCGACCACTGCATGATCGCCGCCCCCGGCGTGTCCGAGCTCGGCATCGAGAAGCAGGACTGGCCGCAGATGGCCACGGTCGAGGCCATCTCCGCCACCGGCTCCAACGACCGCCAGGTCATCCTGACCCCGCGCGAGGGCGGCCGGCTCCCGCTCGTCGAGCTGGACAAGCCGGTCTCCGTGCTCCGCGTCGAGGAGAAGGACGGCGGCGTCCACCGCGTCCACGGCCGCGCCTTCGTCCGCGAGCGGGCCGACGACCGGACGTACCGCGTCGGCTCCGGCGGCTTCTGGCAGATCCACCCGCAGGCGGCCGACACCCTGGTCCGTGCGGTCATGCAGGGTCTGCTGCCCCGCAAGAACGACATGGCGCTCGACCTCTACTGCGGCGTGGGCCTGTTCGCCGGCGCCATCGGCCAGCGCATCGGGGAGAAGGGCGCGGTGCTGGGCATCGAGTCCGGCAAGCGCGCGGTCGAGGACGCCCGTCACAACCTGAAGGACCTGGAGCGGGTCCGCATCGAACACGGCAAGGTCGACCAGGTCCTGCCGCGCACCGGCATCACCGAGTGTGACCTGATCGTCCTCGACCCGCCTCGCGCGGGCGCGGGCAAGGCAACGGTCAAGCACCTGGCCTCGCTGGGCGCCCGCCGCATCGCGTACGTCGCGTGTGACCCGGCGGCGCTGGCGCGGGACCTGGCGTACTTCCGGGACGGGGGATACAAGGTGCGGACGCTGCGGGCGTTCGACCTGTTCCCGATGACGTCGCATGTTGAGTGCGTAGCGATTCTGGAGCCTGCTGACAAGGGCGCCTGACCTGCGGGTTGAACGGTCCGGGTGGGTCGCTCGACCTGTTTTCCTCCGTGCAGCGGGTCGAGCGGACAGATCGCCCCTTGAAGGCGGGCCTGACCTGCGAATGTATGGGGAGGCGCTCGTATCGGCGACGCCTTCAGGGCCTCGTTCGGAAATTCTTGACGCTCGGATGACGCTCGAAGCGAGAGTCCCAACCTCCCGGACCTCCCCGGCTGGGGCCGTGCGGACCGGACTATCGGCATGGAGGGCGAGGAACTTCTCCTGGAGGCGGCGCGAGCCGCCATCCCGGTCCCCGGCTCTCTTGAGCCCAGCGTGCGCCAGTCCAAGCGGCAGAACGTGGCGCCGCGATCCGAGGTCTTGAGTGGCTGGTACCACCTCGCCACCCAGATACCAGTCAGGTATCATCGCTGTATGGCGATGACACTCCGACTCCCCGACGATCTTGATGCGAAGCTCACTGAGCGTGCTCGTCGAGAGGGCCGAAGCAAGCAGGAACTCGCTGTCGAGGCCATCCGAGACGCCCAGGACCGGGCCGAGCTGAAGGTCGACGATGTCCTGGCCGAGCTCATGGACAGCGATGCGGAGATCCTGGACTACCTGAAGTGACCGAAGTGCGCTACATCCAGATCGACGAGATCCTTGCCATCGCTCGCACGGTCAACGGTACCGACCACAGCGTGCGTGACATGGGACTTTTGGTGTCAGCGATCGAACGGCCCCGGACCAACGTGTTCGGAGCCGAGCTGTATCCCACGCTGCACGAGAAGGCGGCGGCACTGCTGCACTCCGTTGCCCGAAATCACGCCCTGATCGACGGCAACAAGCGCACCGCCTGGCTCGCCATGCGCGTCTTCCTGCGGCTCAACGGTGTCAGCGCCAGTACCGTCCCGCCACCTGCCTCCACTGCCGGCCCGTTCGTCGAGGAAGTCGCGCAGGACAACATGGATGTACCGGTCATCGCCAAGCGCCTGTCGGCATGGTTCCCCGTCTCCTGACAACGATGACTCACCTGTCAGCCGCCCAGGCCTCAGGCGGTATGGCGGCCCCGGCGTGGACCTGGCCGAAAAGGTCGCGACGACGGCAGAGGAAGGCCCGGCCGAACCCCCGCGCCTGGCGATGACCACGACCCTCACCGCCCCGGCCTGCCCCGCG
Organism: Streptomyces sp. B1I3; assembly: GCF_030816615.1. Classification (NCBI taxonomy): domain Bacteria; kingdom Bacillati; phylum Actinomycetota; class Actinomycetes; order Kitasatosporales; family Streptomycetaceae; genus Streptomyces; species Streptomyces sp. B1I3. The sequence goes on along the minus strand of NZ_JAUSYD010000001.1, from coordinate 2,112,452 downwards.
GTGCTCAGCTGTCCGAACGGGCCGCCGATGCATGCTCAGGGCACGGCCGGACATCGGCGCATCACCGTGGCCTGCACACCCGCAGAACCACTCCGACGTCGATGCCGCTCCGTGGAGCGGGGCGTTGCCGGAGAGGCACCCGACCAGCCCTGGCGATCCGAGTGGGGCCAAGCGCGGGCGCGGGGCTTCGGCTGATGCGAGCACGGGGTGGTGCCGGCCGGGCCGGCTGCGGCGCAGGTGGACGAGACGACGGCCCGCAATGTCACCGACGCCGTCTGTCGCGCGCAAGTGGGCTCAGGTGCACCCTTGGTGGTGCCCCGTCTGGAAGGCCCGACCGCACCCGGCGAGGAATCTCGATGGGACTCTGTTCAAGTTTTCCTCTTCTGGCTACGTTACCTCCAGTAACAGATGCGGGCCTGTCTGACGGCCGCGCCGCCCACCCCTGCCTCTGGAGTTCATCATGACGCGTTCCGCTGTCCGTTGTCCTCGCCGTCGACGCCCCTTCGGCGTGGCCGTCCTTGTCGCCGTGGGGCTGGCCGTGGGCGTGCTGCCCGCCAGCCCTGGCTCGGCCGGCGCGAGCGAGATCCCGCAACAGGAACGGGAAACCGGCTCGGAGGAGCTCAAGGAGGTGTTCTTCGTGGGCAACAACTGGGAGGGCACCGCCGACGTCATCAACTCCCGTGGCGACTACGCCAGGATCGGCCGCATCGACATGATCCCCGACAAGAAGGAGCGCCTGTGGGAGATCTACCTCAACCCCGTCAGGCTCGCCTTCTTCCTCGGTATCCGGACGGGCCCGGGCGAGGGCCACGACCAGTACGTCGACGACATGTACACCACGAAGGACGGCAAGTCCGTCGTCGCCTCCCGGCCGAGCTTCGCCGACGTGGTCTCCATCGATGTGGAGAGCGGGAAGATCAACTGGCGCTTCCCGGTGTCCGGCTTCCGCTCCGACCATATGGCGGTCTCACCCGATGGCACCCAGGTCGCCGTCTCCTCGTCCACCTCCAACACCGTGCACGTACTCGACATGGTGACGGGCAAGGAGGCGGGCACGTTCAAGACGGGCGACAAACCGCACGAGAACGTGTACACCGACGGCGGCAAGTACCTCTGGAACATGGCCATCGGCGAGGTCAACACCGACATGGACGCGCCCTGGCAGGACTTCACCAAGGGAGACCGCCGCATCACCGTCGCCGACGCGAAGACCTTCGAGGTCAAGAAAATCATCGACATGCGCGAGCGGCTCGACGCCTTCGGCCGCAAGGACCTGTCCGACGCGCTGCGGCCCGTCGCCTTCACGCCCGACGAGTCGAAGATGTACTTCCAGGTCTCCTTCTTCAACGGTTTCGTCGAGTACGACGTGCACAACGACAGGATCACCCGGGTGAAGACGCTGCCGAAGAACCCGGACACCAGCGACGAACGCACCACCTACGTCAACGACTCCCGTCATCACGGCATGTCCATGAGCCCTCGGGGGGACAAGCTCTGCATCGCCGGGACCATGGACGACTATGTCACCGTCGTGAACCGCGAGACGCTGCAGGAGGGCCCACTCGTCGCCGCCTCCAAGCCCTACTGGGCCACAGTCAGCGGAGACGGCAAGCACTGCGTGGTGTCCGAGAGCGGCGCCGACCAGGTGACGGCGATCGACTTCGCCACCGGCAGGAAGGTCGTCTCGATCCCTGTCGGGGACCACCCGCAGCGGGTCCGCCTCGGCCACGTCCCCACGGACTGGACCGGCCCCGCCAGCGGCTGAGACGCTTCGGAGTCCGAGCCTCACGCCGCTTTGAACCCGAACCCGCAGCGTCCGGTCGTGCCCCCGCCGAACCGGGGCCGACGGTATGAGCGGACGCAAGCCGTCCGCTACCCGCGGCGCCGCGGCCAGGGCGGCGTAGAGCCCGCCGTGCCGGTGATGGTGTTCGTGCACCGGCGGCAGCTCCTCCAGCGACCGGACCGGACCATCCGCGCACAACGCCACGTCCGCGAGCTTGACCTCGCGTCCGCACGCCCTGGTCAGAGAGAAGTGGAACTCAGCACGGCTGCAGGGCAGTTCCGCAATGGACTTCACCGTGCAGCGCTCCGCCTCCGCGACGGCCGAGGGGCGGGTATGCCAGGTGTGACGGAGATACGCGTCCAGGGCGCGACTGCGCCGCTCCGGGGTGTCGTCGGCCGACTGACCCCGGAAGGCAGTGGCAGGCAGGGCAACCACCTCACCCGTTACATCGCCTACGGGTACATCCCGCACAGGCCGCGGTCCGACGCGCCCAGAATAGTTCGGCGTCGTGGCGCGCCTGGCCAGCGGCGCACAGTTGCACAGCCGTTCCAGGCGGATTGCCCACCGACCCGGGTGCGCCGATTACGCACATCGACGTGGTGGAGGGCAGGGTTCCAGCCGAGAACGGCTACATGGCCCCCGCGGAGCAGGTCGGATGAGGAGGCCTCCCCCATGAGAATCACCGTTGGCGACTGGACCGTGTTGATGACGGGTGAGCCGCTGCGCCTCACCCCGCGTTTCGACTTCCGGGACTTCCTCGTACGCGTGGCGGAGTATTCGAACGTGGAGGAACGCGGCGCGTTCCTTCTGGACACCTTCGGCAGTGGGCCGTGGCTGTGGGACACACCTGACGAACTCCGGTTCGATCGAGAAGACCGGGAGTTGGTCGGCGCCGAGTTCCAGGTCGCCGGTGAGGCCGCCGACCCCGAGGACTGCGCCCACCTGTCCGCGGCCCCCGCCGTCCACCCGGGAGGTCTTCGCGCCGCAGAGGTCCGCGACTTCCGCTTGGAGGTGACCACCGAGCTCTGCCGTGCCCCGGAGGATGCCGTATTGACCTGTCTTCGTGACCTCGATGTCTTGGACGAGCCGCTGGAGGCTCGCGTCGGTATCGCCCCGGACGTGGCACTGCTCGTTCAGGACGGTGCCGTCGTCGGGTGGAGCCTGACCGACCCGGTCCGGTACCTGACCACCGGGTTCGCCGCCCCCGACCCGGCTCCTCCCGCCCTGTCGACCCGGGTCCTGTTCACCGCGTGCATGGACCTCGTCACCACGCCGCGGCTGGAAGCGGTGCGGCGCCGTGATCCGGCCGCCGTGTCCGGTCTGCGGCAGCTTGACCGCAGGCTGCGCGACCAGCGTGAGGACCGGCACCGGGCGGACGCGCTCCTCGCCTTGATCGGCGAACTGGTCGAGGACTACGGGAGTCGGTGACGGCGACGGACGGCGGGCGACGTGCTCGCCGTCCGTCCGTCCGGCATCAGCAGGTCGGGACGCCCGGAAGCCAGCTGTCGGCGACGTCGATGAAGATGTTGGAGACGTAGCCGCCGTAGTCCGGCAGGTAGGACCAGGCGTCGTTGCTGTGGCCGTCGGCCTGGACGAGCTGGCCGTGCACCTGGCACTGCACGCGCACCGTCGTGGGATCCGGGAGCTGTGCGACCCGGGTGGACGTGCTGGTCGGCTGCTGGCGGACGTTGACGTCGGTGCCCCAGGTCGGGAAGGACGTGGTCGCCGCGCCCGCGCCGGTCCACAGGTAAGTGACGGTGACGTACCCGTTGTTGTTCAGGCCGACGTTGTAGAAGGTGCCGTCGGCGAGGTCTATGCCGGCCGGGTTGAGCACCCGGCGACCGAATTCGTCCAGCCCGCCGTTGTAACCGTCCTGATAGGCGGCCTGCGATTCCGGCTTGCCCTGCGGCAGGTCCTTGAAGGTCTCGCGGACGGAGGACGGATTCCAGTGGTCGTCGTGGGTGTTCCACGGGCCGACGTCCCACACCGGGGCGGTCTCGCAGCGCACCGGACCGCACACGCGGACCGAGTACTGGGCGCTGCCCTTCGGGGAGAGGCCGCGACGGGACGGGAGCGCCACGAAGTGATCATTGGTCACGATCACGTGCCCGTTCGCGGTGGTTCCGCCGACCAGGCCCTCGCGGGTGGCGTAGACGGTGGCCGTGTAGGCGGCGGCCGCGACGGCCCGCGGTGCCCCGTCGTCGAGTTCGGCACTCAGATGCAGGTCGCGCACGACCGGTGCGGCGCCGTCCGGGGCGGATATCAGGGTGACCCGGGTCTGCACCCGGGTGACGGCCCGGGGGAGCAGAGCCGGTGTGTCGGTGCTCGCTTCACGCCATTCGGTCCAGGCGCCCAGCCCGTCCCGTCCGCGTACGTCGACGGCGACCTCGGATCCGGCCGGAAGGGTGGCGTCGAGTTCGGGGGTGATCCGGTCCACCGCGCGGTCGAGTACGCGCTCGGGCACCAGGACCGTGCCCTGCCCCCGGGTGGTGCGGGCGGACGCGGGCCGCAGTGTGCGGTCGCGGAGGCGCAGCGTGCCGTCGGCGTGGCTCACGTTGGTCTCGTCGGCGGTCGGCGCGGACAGGTCCACCCGCCAGCCGACGCTGCCGAGCGGGGCGTCGCCGTCGGGCGCGGCGTCGCGGGCGGCGGCGGGTCCCGAGGCGAGGGTCAGAGCGGCGAGGGCCAGCAGGGACACGGCGACGGCCGGGCCGCGGCGGACGTGGACGGCGGCGGAACGGGATCTGTGGTTGCGGCGCACGGTGCGCCTCCTTCTCGGTGGGGGCGTGTGGGGCGTCATGAGCAGTGGGGTACGCCCGGGAGGGTGTTGTCGGGGGATTCGACGTAGATGTTGGTGATCCAGCCGCCGTACTGGGGCAGGTAGGCCCACCAGTCGTTGACGTAGGGAGGGACCGACACCCGTTCGCCCTGCCGCTGGCATCCGACGAGGACGTCCACCCCGGCGGGCAGGGTGGTGAGGGCGGTGGATGACGTGGTGGCGCCGCTGCGGACCCGGACGCCACTGCCCCAGGTGGTGAACCGGGTGCCGGACGGGCGGACGGCTCCGGGAACGTCCAGGGAATCGGTGAGCGCGGTGACCTTGCTGTAGGCGGACCCGTATGGAGTGCCGTCGGGGTGCAGGGTGAGGACGGCGACCACCGTCCGGTCGTCGGAGCCGACGGTGCCGGTGGTGTGCAGTGCGTCGGACGTCAGATCCAGCACGGGCGCCAGGCTGTCGGTGGATGTCCCCCGAGGCCTGTTCCCGCCGGTGCCGCTCGCGGCGGAGACGGACGTGCCGGGTGCGGCGGAGACGGACGTGCCGGGTGCGGCCGTCCGGGTCCCGGCGGCGGTGCAGCCCCCGGAAGCGAAGCCGGACCAGCCCTGCTTGACCGCCCCCGGCGCGTCGAACGCGGAAGGCAGCCCGAAGTGCTGGTCGAAGCCGTCGGTGGCGCAGCGGGTGGACCGGTGCAGGGACTCCAGGACGAGACCCCGTACCGGTGCCGGCGCCTCGTCGAGGAGGTAGCGGTAGACCCGGACGGTGTCTGCGGCGGTGGTCGCCGTGTAGCCCCAGTAGCCGGGGTACGCGGCCGGTGGTGGCGTGGTGCCGGTGAGTGCCAGGCGGAGCGCCATACGGGTGATCACGGCACTGCCGCCGCCCGTGGACCAGTAGTGGTTCGCGGCGTCGTCGTCGCTGCTGCGCAACATGGCGTCGAGGCGGTCCCGGTCGGCCTGGGGCAGGTCGTAGGCCGGGCCCCGGTTCCATAAGAAGTCCAGTGCCAGCAACAGCTTGACCACCGAGGCGGAACGGAAGGCGCGGTCCGCCTGGTACTGCTCGGTGAAGCGGCCGGTGAGCCTGTCGTACACGGCGACTCCCGCCGTGACGCCTGCCGGGATGTCCACGACGGTGCTGGTCCTCGTTCTGTCCGTCACCTGCCCGGCACCGGCGTCCGCCACCGTGGGCCCGACGGGTGACGGTGCGTTGCCGGCGGCGGCGGCGGTCGGAAAGGGCGGGGCCGTGGCGGGTGCGGCCACCGCCGGTCCGGTGAACGCGGCGATCAGCAGCCCGACCGCCGCGAGGGCGGTGACGGGAAGCGGCGGACGGCGGGCGGGGCGGACCGGGGGCATGGGAGTGGGGGCTCCTTCGAGGCGCGGGCGCACCCGGCCGGCGGCCCGGTGACGCTGTGGCACGTGGCGTCAGAGTGCTGGGGGCCGGGCCGTCGCGCAACACATTCGTTCCTGGTCGAAGAAGCCCGTCGCACGCTTGTCGGCTGCCCGGACCACCGCTACGTTCCCGACGTCTCACCGCCGCTCGGCCCGGCCGTTCCGACCGGGCCGCCTCCCCCCTAGGAGCAATCGTGAGGTTTCTCGGACGTCTTCCGGCCCTGGTCGCCGGAGCCCTACTGGCGCTCACCGCACTGTCGGCCGCCCCGGCACAGGCCGGCGAAGCCGGTGCGTCGGCCGCGCCCGTCTTCAAGGCGCCCTACCCCTGCGGCCAGCAGTGGACGTACAGCCACCACTCGGCCGAGGTGCGCCGGGCGCTGGACTTCGTACGTTCCGACGGCGGCGCGACGGCCGGCACCCCGGTGCTCGCCTCCGCCGCCGGCACGGCCACCCGCTACTCGCAGCCGAGCGGTGCGGGCAATTACATAGCGATCGACCACGGCGGCGGCTGGACCACGTACTACTTCCACCTTTCCGCGTACTCGGTGGCGAGCGGCGCGTGGGTCGCCCAGGGACAGCAGATCGGCGTCACCGGCAGTACGGGCAACTCCTCCGGGGCGCACATCCACTACGAGCAGCTGTACAACGGCGCGGGCCAGAACATCGTCATCAACGGCGTCGGCCTGGCCTACCCGGGCAGTTACTACCAGGCGTACCTGACCAGCGACAACGGCTGCGGTGGCAGCGGCTACCCGTTCAGCACCTGGGGCAGCGGGGTGAACGTCCGCGCCGACGCCCGTGTCACCGCCGCCGTCGTCACCACCCTCACCGGTCCGACGGCCGTACGGGTGCTGTGCCAGAAGCAGGGTGACACCGTCAACGCCGAGGGATACAGCAACAACTGGTGGAGCAAGCTGCGTGACCAGAACGGCTTCATCAGCAACATCTACATCGACCACCCGGACGCGAAACTTCCGGGCGTTCCGCTCTGCTGAGCCGTCTCGACGGCTCATGGAGGCCCAGGCCGAGCCGTGACCACGGCTCGGCCCGGGCCGGCGGGCGTATTCCGGCCGGGCCGCGGCGAGTTCGAGCCGAGGTTGCCGCGAGTGTGAGCATCAGCAGCCCGACTAACCTGACATGCATGCGTCATTTCCGTGATGCGCGTAGAGTCCCGACGGGCGGGCGCCGACGAGCACCCGTGACCACCGGGGGTGCGCCGTGCTACGGGTGGAATTCGCGAGCCAGGAGCTGGCCCGCCTGCGCGTCGCGGCCGGCGTGGACCCGCTCTGGGAGACCGCGCTCAGCCTGCACCTGCTCCAGAACCGCGAGGTGCCCCTCGCGTTCACCGCCTGGCGCCGCGAGGTGGGCGCGGCCCTGCGGCGATCCGGCCTCGTCGCCGTGACCCGTTCCCTGACCCGGCTGTGCCCGGACGAGTCGTACTTCCCCGACTTCCTGACGCCCGGCCGAGGTGACGCCGACCTCGACACCGGACTCGATCGGCTGCTCTCCACTCCCCGGCACCGTCTGCGCGCCGACATCGCCCGGCTGCACGCGCACACCGGCCATCCCGTCCCGGCCGGCGTGCGCCGGCTCGCCGACGGCTCCCCCGAGGCGCTGCGCCGCCTCGGCTCGGCTTTGCGCGCCTATCACCGGGTGGCCGTCGAGCCCTACCTGTTCGCCATACGCGCGCAGGCGGCGACCGACCGGACCGTACGGGCCGAAGCCGTCCTCACCCACGGAGCGGAGGGCCTGCTCACCGGTTACGACAAACTGCCCGGGTGGCGCTACCGGGACGGCAGGCTCCGGGCCCCGTACCCGGTGGATCGGGAACTTGCCTTGCGTGGAAGGGCGTTGACACTCATTCCGGCCTTCTTCTGTGTCCGCGCCCCGCTCGCCCTCGTCGATGAGGGACTGCCTCCGGTCCTCGTCCACCCGCTCTCGCCCGCGCCTGGCTGGATCGAACGCCGGCACCACGGCGGGGAGGTCCCGGTGGCGCAGCTCATCGGAGCCTCGCGAGCCGAACTGCTGCGGATGCTGGACCGCCCCATGACGACCATGGACATCGCCGCGGCGCTGCGGCTCGCCCCGTCGACGGCCAGTCGGCACGCCACCGTGCTCCGCGAGGCGGGCCTGCTGCTCTCCGAGCGCCAGGGCGTGCGAGTGCTCCACCACCGCACCCGGCTCGGCCGGGCGGTGCTGGAGGGCGGCTCGCGATGAGCGGCTCCCGTGCAGGGCGGGGACCCGGGCGAGGGAGAGCCGTCAGGTTCGATCACGGCTTACGCGCACGTCTGCGCCGGTCCTGTGGATGACGGTGCTCAGGTCTGCGAATGATCTTCGGTCTCGGACAGCGACCGCTCTTCATGAAACCGTGCGTTCCGGATGGGGCAATATCTATGGCCGCGAGGTCAGGGTTTAACGTGCTGTGCGGGGAATGTTTGTACCCTAACTGACAGAGTGCAATTGTTTATCGTGCCAGGGCCGTTACTTCATGCTACTGTCGATCTCAGTTGCAGTCGTGGTTCCCAAAACTCCAAGCGCCCTCGCCGGAATTATCGGCGACCGGAAGCGCTTTGTATCGCCGGGTCACCTTCCGGTCGGGGCATCATTGCGGCGACCCGGGTTCCTGGCATCGCGGATCCCGGCGTACTGCCCCAAAGGAGACATGACGTGGCATCAGGCACCGTGAAGTGGTTCAACGCGGCCAAGGGTTTCGGCTTCATCGAGCAGGATGGTGGCGGCGCCGACGTGTTCGCCCACTTCTCGAACATTGCCGCCCAGGGCTTCCGCGAGCTGCTCGAAGGCGAGAAGGTCATCTTCGACATCGCGCCGGGCCAGAAAGGCCCGATGGCCGAGAACATCGTTCCCGCCTGAGGCTTTCACGCACTTCGTAGCTGGGGCCCGCATCCCTCGGGGTGCGGGCCCCAGCTACGGACATGTTCCGCAGTGGTGTCCCCTGAGTGCCGCCTGTATCCCTTCTTCAGGGATCCGTGCCTCTTCGGAGCTGCAATCGGTCGAAGTCCGGGATTGCACGCCCCACGCGGCGTCATGCGCTTCATGGCCCTCCTCCTGCGTCATTGCGCCAGGTGCACTGCACCAGATCCACTGCACACCAGATTCTCTTTCGCATTCCATTCGGGCCGTTTCTTGTGATTCCCTGCACTGCTTTTCCGCCGCGGGAATTCCTTGGTACGTGCCGTGTATCAAGGAAGGTTCTCCATGAACCCCACACGTACGAACAGCCGTTCCTCCAGCCGCAACCGGACCGACGGTCCGGCTTTCGGCTCCGACGCCGGTTCGCGGCGGGGCGGACGGATCGGCTCGTCCGCCCCGAGCCGTTCAGCGGGTCCGAGCCGGTCAAGCGGACATGGCCGGCGGCCCGCGGCGGTGCAGGGTGAGTTCGCCCTGCCGAAGACGGTGACTCCTGCGCTGCCGGCGGTCGAGGCGTTCGCCGATCTCGACATGCCCAAGCAGCTGCTGGCGGCGCTGACCGCACAGGGCGTGAGCGTCCCGTTCCCGATCCAGGGTGCGACCCTGCCCAACACCCTCGCGGGCCGTGACGCCTTGGGGCGCGGGCGCACCGGCTCCGGCAAGACCCTCGCCTTCGGCCTGGCGCTGCTGGCACGCACCGCCGGTCAGCGTGCCGAGCCCCGCCAGCCGCTGGCCCTGGTCCTCGTGCCGACGCGTGAGCTGGCCCAGCAGGTGACCGACGCGCTCACCCCCTATGCCCGCTCGGTGAGGCTGCGCCTGGCCACCGTTGTCGGCGGAATGTCGATCGGGAGGCAGGCCAACGCGCTGCGTGGTGGTGCCGAGGTCGTCGTCGCGACGCCGGGTCGGCTCAAGGACCTCATCGACCGCGGTGACTGCCGCTTGGACCACGTCGCGATCACTGTCCTGGACGAGGCTGATCAGATGGCCGACATGGGCTTCATGCCTCAGGTCACAGCGCTTTTGGACCAGGTCCGCCCCGAGGGCCAGCGGATGTTGTTCTCCGCGACCCTCGACCGCAACGTCGACCGTCTGGTCCGCCGCTACTTGACCGACCCGGTCGTCCACTCCGTCGACCCGTCCGCAGGCGCGGTCACGACGATGGAACATCACGTGCTGCACGTCCACGGCGCCGACAAGAGCCGGACGACGACACAGATCGCCGCACGCGAGGGCCGGGTGATCATGTTTCTGGACACCAAGCGGGCCGTGGACAAGCTCACCGACCACCTGCTGGCCAGCGGTGTACGGGCCGCCGGCCTGCACGGCGGGAAGTCGCAGCCGCAACGCACCCGGACGCTGGCCCAGTTCAAGACCGGACACGTCACGGTGCTCGTCGCGACGAATGTCGCGGCGCGGGGTATCCATGTCGACAACCTGGAACTCGTCGTCAACGTCGACCCGCCGACCGACCACAAGGACTACCTGCACCGCGGCGGGCGTACCGCGAGGGCAGGGGAGTCCGGCAGCGTCGTCACCCTGGTCACCCCTGACCAGCGCCGCGATATGACCCGCCTCATGACCGCCGCCGGCATCGTGCCCCAGACCACCCAGGTCCGGTCCGGCGAAGAGGCCCTCAGCCGGATCACCGGCGCCCAGACCCCCTCGGGCATCCCGGTGACGATCACCGCTCCGGTCGTCGAGCGGCGTCAGCGCAGCACGTCCTCACGCGGCCGGCGCAGCCCCGCTTCGGCCGCCCGTCGCGTGACCGCGCATCAGTCCTCCTTCGACGCGGCGGCGTGAGAACTCGCGGTGGCGTGCGCAATTCGCGGACGGAAGCTTACCCACTCATGCAGGAGGCACCTTTTGACGCCGGCCCAGACGCAGCCCCGCTCGACGAGTGCCACTGCCGTACCCATGACGGTGGCCGACGCCATGGACAACGCCGGACCGCAGGTCTGTGACGACATGACCGTCGAGGTGGCCCTGTCCGTCATGGCCAGTGCCCGAACCGGGCATCTGCTTGTCTGTGACGACAGCGGCCTGTGTACCGGACTGGTCACCCGGGCTCAACTCACAGCAGCCCGTGACGGCTCCGCGTACTCGGACAGGGCCCAGCTGCGCGACATCCTCGGCGATCGCGGGCCGTTCACCTCGCCCGTGACCACCATGGCCGAAGCCAGGCACATGATGCGCTACAGCCACGTCGAAGCCCTGCCAGTGGTCGACGAGCACGGCAGCGCCTTGGGCCTCCTCGTCCATGCCCGCTGAACCGCCTCAACCGCGGCAGAACCACTCCCTCTTCGTTCCTCTTCTCTGTGAGGCATCATGCGCTGTGTCATCGCCCGCTTCCCGTTCGACCTGACCAGGAGCGGCGTCCTGGAATCGATGAAGGGCATCAAGCCCGAGCAGGCCTCCGGCGAGTCCGTGATCATCGGCCGACGCACCTACCCCGTCAAACAGGTCGGCCAGGTCGTCACACGTCAGGACCGCCGGGACTTCAGCGCCGGCGAAGTCCTCCGAGCCATGACCCAGCTCGGCTTCACCTGCCGCAGCCTCCCCCAGGACCCCGCACCGACCCGCGTTCTCAACCCGCTGCAACGCGCGTCCGCGATGCTCGGTGCCCCTGTGGCCGCCTGACCGGCGGGCAGGCGCGAGCCGCCGGCAGAGCGGCGATGAGGGTCCTACCGGGGTGCGCCGGCAGGACCCTCACCGTGTACCGGGGTTTTCCGGTGCGGCAAGCGGGTCGGTGGCCGGAGTAGCCGAAGTCGCCCATCGTCCAGGCGTCCATTCGACGCGTCTCCCGAGGACGCCCAGCGCTGGCGTGACGCCGCCGCCGCGTTCGCCCAGGCGCCCGACCGTGTCGTGCGCGAGGCCGGAGGACCGTCACGCCAGCCGTTCGACCGGCGGATTCCGGTTGGCGGAGGCTCAGCGGGCCCTCATGCGTTCGTCCAGGCTTCGAGGAAGGCTTTCCGTCCTGTGGGATCGTCCGCCCTGCGGTCGGCGTGCAGGACGTGCCAGGCGGTGAGTTCGAGATCGCGGAGCCAGAGTTCTCCGATGACCTGTGTCTTGAGGTCGGGGAGATGGTCGGATTCGGCGAGGGCTTGGCCGATCACCTCTCCGGCTGCGACGCGTTGCGGTGGGGTCATCTCGTCGACTGCCGAAAGGATCTGCCGGGCCAGGGCGGTCCCCTCGCCTGCCAGGGCTCGCAGCACCTCGGCCTTGATGGTGGCGGGTAGCAGGTAGGCGGTGCCGGAGGACCTCCACAGGTCCGACCAGAAACGTTCCCCTGCCTCGGTGGGGGCAGGGAGCGCGGCCAGCAGTCCGAGGAGATGGCCGATGGCCGCGTAGCCACCTGAGTGGGCAGCCGCGACGACTGCGATGCCGGCGACACGCTCCACATCGAGATGGCCGGCTCCGCGGTTCGGAGCCAGGCCCAATTGGTGTTCCAACTGGCCCGTGAGGGTGGCGGATACGTGAGGGAGGACCTCAGGAAGCATCGGTGGTCCTTGCGGGTAGGCGAGCGGTGGTGCCCGTTCGGAAGCCCTGATCGTTCCCCACGAGGAGCCGGTCTACTCGGCTTTGAGTGTTCAAGCGGTGGCAAACCAAGGGACCACACAGCGGTGAGAGCCCACATCCGGTGACGTGCGGCAGGCTTTCCGGCCGCCCTCTCGACAGGCTTTCCTGCGAGCTCTCCTGGCATGAACGCATGATTGCCAGTGACGCCCAGGAGTCCGGGGGAGGACGGGAATCCGTGCCCCGTGACGCCGCTGAGGTCGAATGTGTCCACGTCGTCTCGGAGCGTGGAGAACACCGCGGAGCCGGGCTGCTCCGCGAACCACCGGATAACGGCGTGGCAGAAAACAGTTAGCCTGTTGCCGCTCTGGTGGAGCATGCGGCCGACTTGGTGGAACCGTTCGAGCCGAGGTTGCGGGGCTGGCTCCATGCCGGAATGGTCCCGGCCGCGCTGATCGACGGCATCGCACTCATCTGCCTGGCACGCACCCCGCAGGCGACCATGGCCTGCGCCGTGTCGCCCTGTCGAGGCGGCACTTGCCGACGGGGCGCGAGGTAATTGACGCTGGAGCACAGAGTTGCCGGGTTCCGGTTGGTCAGGTGTCCCCAAGACCAGGCGGCCCTGTGACCTCGATGGGCGGATGCGGTGCGCTGACCTGCGCGGGTGGCCTTTCGGCTGTTCCACACCCATGCAGGTCCTCGCCCCGTGACGGCCCCGGCGGGGCCCTGGCCCCGCCTCCGCACCCGGTCGCCCCACCTCGCCGCCCGCCCCACCATGGCTGGATCTTGCCGATTGTTAAGATCCAGCCATGGCGAGAGCGCACGTGGTGGCTGTACTGGCCTTCGATGGAATGGCGCCCTTCGAGCTGGGCGTGGTGGTGGAGGTCTTCGGCCTGTCCCGGCCCGAGCTGGGAGACCTGCCCTGGTACGAGCTGCGGGTGTGCGCCGAGGAACCCGGCCGGGATCTGCGGGCGGTCGGCGGATTCACGCTGCGCGCCGAGCACGGGCTCGATGCGCTCACCGCGGCGGACACGGTGATCGTGCCGGGAGTGGCCAAGGCCGGGGCGGAGGTCTCACCCGCCCTGGTGGAAGCGCTGCTGCGGGCCCATGCCAGGGGGGCGCGCCTGGTATCGATCTGCTCGGGGGCGTTTGCACTGGCCGCGTCCGGCCTGCTGGAGGGCCGGCGCGCCGCCACCCACTGGCGCTACGCCCGCGCGCTTGCCGAACGGCATCCCGGGATCGAGGTCGACCCCGGCGTTCTGTACGTCGACAACGGCGATGTCCTCACCAGCGCGGGGAGTGCCGCCGGTATCGACCTGTGCCTCTACCTGGTCCGGGCGGATCACGGTGCGGCCGTGGCCAACACGGTGGCGCGCCGTTTCGTCGTTCCGCCGCACCGCGAGGGCGGGCAGGCCCAGTTCATCGAGGCGGCGGTGGGAGAGATCGGCCCCGAGGACGACGGCGTCACGCAGAGCATGGACTGGGCGTTGCGCCATCTACACACACCGCTGTCCGTGCCCGCCCTGGCCCGGGCAGCGTGCATGTCGGAACGCTCGTACTCGAGGCACTTCGCCCGCCGCAACGGCGTGAGCCCGATGCGCTGGGTCATCGCCCAGCGGGTAGCCGCCAGCCTGCCGCTGCTCGAGTCCGGTGAGGGCACCGTGGACGAGGTCGCCGCCGCGGTCGGCTTCGACAGCACCGGGACGTACCGGTACCACTTCACCCGTCAGATGCGTACGACGCCGACGGCCTACCGCAAGACGTTCACCCGCGTCCCGAGCGCGCGTGACGGTCGGCCCGTACGACCGGCACGGCTGGCGGAATCTTGATGACCAGTGGCGTCCACGCCACTCGTAGGGCGGGCCCAGGAATCAGAGGATGGAGCCATCGTCGGCCGGGGAAACCCGGCGCGGCCCACCGGCCCTCGTCCCGACCAGCAAGAACAAGAGGCACCCCATGTCTGCCACCGCTTCCGCCGAGATCACCAGCGCCGTCCTGAGCGTGCCCGCCGCCGCCCCGGCCGAGGGCGCCGCCCACTACGCCGCCCGACTCGCCTTCGAGGCGGATGTCTCCGACGTCCACACCGATCTGGCATCCGGCGCACCCGGGATCGTGGTGGTCGACACCCGCAGCGAGGCCGCCTGGGACCAGGGCCACATCCCCGGCGCCCTCCACATTCCCACCGCACAGATCGCCGACCTGGCACCGCGGCTGATCGACCCGGCCCAGACCGTGGTCACCTACTGCTGGGGCCCCGGCTGCAACGGCGCGACCCGCGCGGCGTTGGCCTTCGCCCTCCTCGGCCACCCGGTCAAGGAAATGCTCGGCGGCTTCGAGTACTGGGCACGTGAGGGCTTCGCCTACGACTCCGCCGCCGGCTCCGAGCAGCGTCCTGTCGACGATCTGACCGCCCCGCGCTCGGGCATCTCCTGCGCATGCTGAAGGAAGCCGCATGGCCGGACGGTGTCATCCGTCCGGCCACCGCGGCCGACCTGCCGGCGATAGCCCACCTGTGCGCGATCGTCAACATCTCCTCGGCCGCAGCGACCATAGGCAGCCCCGGCCAGTACGTGCATTACGCCGCAGCGAAAGCCGCAGTGGACGCGATGACCGTAGGGCTGTCCAAGGAAGTCGCCCCGGACGGCATACGCGTCAACTGCGTCGCTCCCGGCACTATCTGGACGGACTTCCACGCCGACCCCGAGCGCCCCGCCAAGGTTGCCGACCCATATCCCCATGGGCAGGGCCGGGCAGCCCGCGGAGATCGCCGGCGCCGTTTCCTGGCTCCTGTCGTCCGATGTCGCCTACACAACCGCGCGGTCCTGCGCGTTGCCGGTGGCCTATGAGCGCGTGCTGCATCGGACATGACGTGAAGCTCTGCGCCGCTGCGATGTCTGCCCAGCGCCGCAGTCCGGGGGCGTTCTCGACGGCGTCGCCCAGCGCACGGGCGCAGTCGATGCACCTTTCGGTGATTTCGCGGTGACCGTCCCGGCCGTAGGCCCGCAGAGTGAACCACGCAGCGAGAGCGCGCAGGCGACGGGAGTTCTCCGGGGTGAGGTGAGCCATGTCCGGGGTGTCCCCGAGCGGGCCGAGGTAGGCCGCCGCGTTCTGGAAGACGCTCGTCTGCAGGTCGGGGCGGCGGGTGAACTGTACGGCGCTGTCATAGGGAACGTTCAGCCACTTGTGCAGGTCGATGCAGATCGAGTCGGCCAGGTCGAGGCCGTCGACCAGGTGGGCGTGTTCGGGCGACAGGGCTGCAAAGGCGCCGAAGGCTGCGTCCACGTGCAGCCAGAACGAGTAGCGCTCGCGCAGTACGGCGATGGCGCGCAAGTCGTCGAAGTCGACGGTGTTGACCGTACCTGCGTTGGCGACGACGATGACAGGGCCGTCGCCCTCACCTTCGGCGAGCGCGTGTTCCAGGGCCGCCAGGTCGACCGCTTCCCGCCCGGGGCGGGTCGGCACCCGTACCAGGGCCTGGCGTCCCAGGCCGAGCATCGACAACCCCTTGGGCACGCTGGAGTGCGCAGCTCCTGACAGCACCCGCAGAGTGCCGAGCGCACCTGCGCCGTGCTCAGCCGGTGAAATGCCCTGCTGTTCTCCGAGCCATTCGCGGGCGATGGCAAGGCCGACGGTGACACCGTCGCCGAACGCGTACGCGCCCGCATGAGCGACATCACCGCCGGCCGCGTCGCCGCCCCCGCCCGGCTCACCGTCGTCGCCGGGCCCGTCGGGTGCCTCGTCCACGTCGGTCCCGGCGCCATGCAGAAGCCGGCAGGGCTGCTCGCGCAGATCGAAGAGGCGGGCTTGCCTACGGACGAGAGGGACGGGGCGGGGGACACCGACGGCGCCCCGTCATCGGTGTCGCGGCCTACGAGGCGGTATACCGCTCGCCACCGGTCGCGGTCCCATGTGTTCATGCTGCTGAACAGTAATCACGTACAAGTATATTGACGTGTACACGTCATGGGTCTACCGTCCTGGACAGCCCTTAGAAAGCGCTTGCCCCGCATTCGGTGAGGTAAGCGGTCGCACCGTCTGTTCAGGATCCTGATCAGTCGGGCGATCGCAGCCGGAGCCGCAACAGGAAGGACCGGACCCCCTGCGCCGACCTGAACACATCGCCCGGGTCGCCCCCGGACCGAGCTGAGCCGGCGCACCCGTCAGTTCCTGGATTCGCCCCTCCACCCCACTGGTCAGACGGATCACCCGACCTGGAGACGAACGATGCAGAAGACAAAGCCCGTCATCGCCTGCGCCGGCCTGCTGGCCGGCTCGCTCATCACACTGTCCGGCCCCATGGCTCAGGCCGCGCCCGGCCCCCGCGGAGCCGAGACGCGCACAGCGGTCGACTTGGTGCGGCCGGCCGCGGGTGCCTTGTACGTGGCACCGGACGGCGGTGACGACGCGGCGGGTACGGAGTCCGACCCGACGACGCTGTCCTCGGCCATCAGCCGTGTCGCGTCCGGCGGGACGATCTATCTCCGGGGTGGGACGTACTCCTACTCCGAGACGGTCGTCATCCCACCGGGCAACGACGGGACATCGAGCGCCCGCACGACGCTGTCCGCCTATCCGGACGAGACCCCGGTCCTCGACTTCTCGGACATGGCGGAGGACCCGGCCAACCGCGGCCTGGCCGTGAACGGGTCGTACTGGCACGTCAACGGCATCGTCGTCGAGCACGCCGGTGACAACGGGATCTTCGTCGGCGGCAGCCACAACGTCATCGAACGGGTCGTGACGCGCTTCAACCACGACTCGGGCCTGCAGATCTCGCGGATCGCCTCCGACACCCCCGACGACGAGTGGCCGGCCGACAACCTCATCCTGAGCTCGGAGTCGCACGACAACGCCGACTCCGACGGGGAGGACGCCGACGGCTTCGCCTCGAAACTCACCTCGGGCCCCGGGAACGTCTTCCGCTACACCGTGTCCCACAACAACATCGACGACGGCTGGGACCTCTACACCAAGTCGGAGACCGGCCCCATCGGCCCGGTGACCATCGAGGACTCACTCTCCTACGGCAACGGCACCCTCTCCGACGGGACCGTGAACGAGGACGGCGACCGCAACGGCTACAAGCTCGGCGGCGACGGCATCGAGGTCGACCACATCGTCCGGCGCAACATCGCCTACGACAACGGCCACCACGGATTCACCTACAACAGCAACCCTGGCTCGATGACGGTGTCGGACAACGTCAGCATCGACAACGCCGAGCGCAACTTCTCCTTCGACAAGGGCACTTCCGTGTTCCGCGACAACGTCTCGTGCCGCAGCGGCGACGGGTCCAACGACAAGACCGTGGGTGACGCCGACGGCTCCAACCAGTTCTGGACCGGCTCGAACGGTTCGGCCTGTTCCGCGTACCCGGGCGCGATGGACTGGTCCTTCGCGGAGGACGGCTCCCTCGTCGTGACCTTCGGTGGCAACAAGGTGACGCCGTAGTCCGTCGGCGCACCCCCCGACGCCTCCGCCGCTCCGTCCGCCTGATCCGGACGGGCCGGTGGAGGCCGTGGGTCCGCTTCCGGTGAGGTTTCGGTCACCTTCCCGCAATGAAACATGCCGGAAACGCGACGGCGCCCTCCGTGAAACGCGCGCCCGCAACCCTCTTCGGGCCGGATCCCACGCCGCTCCGAGGAGGGACCTCTCTCTTGACCCCCGTGACTCTGGCCTCGGCAGGCCTCGACACAGGCGACACAGCCTGGCTCCTCGCCGCCACCGCCCTCGTCCTGCTGATGACGCCGGGCCTGGCCCTGTTCTACGGCGGCATGGTCCGTACGAAGAGCGTCCTCAACATGCTGATGATGAGCTTCGTCTCGATCGCCCTGGTCACCGTCGTCTGGCTGGTCGCCGGTTATTCGCTGGCCTTCGGCGACGACACCTTCGCCGGACTCATCGGCGGGCTCGGCCACGTGGGTATGGTCGGCATCGGACCCGACGACCTCACCGGCAGCGTCCCCACCCTGCTGTTCACCACCTTCCAGCTCACCTTCGCGATCCTCACCGCCGCGCTGGTCAGCGGAGCGATCGCGGACCGTATGAAATTCGCGGCGTGGCTGGTCTTCGTGCCGGTGTGGACCCTGCTCGTATACGTTCCCGTCGCCCACTGGGTATGGGGGCCCGGTGGGTGGATCGCGGACTCGCTCGGCGCCCTGGACTTCGCCGGGGGCCTCGTCGTGGAGATCACGTGCGGGGCGTCGGGCCTCGCCCTCGCCCTGGTGATCGGCCCGCGCATCGGCTTCAAGAAGGACGCCATGCGGCCGCACAACCTGCCGATGGTGATGCTCGGTGCCGGCCTGCTCTGGTTCGGCTGGCTCGGCTTCAACGGCGGATCGGCTCTCGGTGCCAACGGCCTGGCCGCCGCCTCGGTCCTCAACACCCTGGTCGCCGGGTGCACCGGCCTGCTCGGCTGGCTCTTCGTCGAGCAGAGGCGGGACGGCCACCCGACCACCTTCGGTGCGGCGTCCGGTGCGGTCGCGGGCCTGGTGGCGATCACCCCGGCGTGCGGAACGGTCGGCGTCCTCGGCGGCGCCGTCGTCGGACTCGTGGCCGGCGTCGTCTGCTCGTACGCGGTCGCGTGGAAGTTCCGGTTCGACTACGACGACTCCCTGGACGTGGTGGGCGTGCACTTCGTGGGAGGCGTGGTCGGCACACTGCTCGTCGGGCTGTTCGCGACGGCGACGATGACGGGTGGTACGGAGGGTCTCCTCTACGGCGGCGGGGCGGGCCAGCTCGCCCGGCAGGGCGTCGCCGTGCTCGCCGTGGCCGCGTACACCTTCCTGGTGACCTACGGGATCGGCAAGGCGATCGACCGGCTCATGGGTGTGCGGGCGTCCGAGGACGAGGAACTCACGGGCCTGGACCAGACGGTGCACGCGGAGAGCGCCTACGATCACGCCGGTCTGGGTCATGCGGCCACGCAGCCCCCGGGTCGTTCCGCACTTCATTTCAAGGACAGGAGCACCGCCCCATGAAGCTCATCACCGCCGTCGTGAAGCCGCACCGCCTCGACGAGGTGAAGACCGCGCTGCAGGACCTCGGGGTGAAGGGGATGACGGTCACGGAGGCCAGCGGGTACGGACGCCAGCACGGGCACACCGAGGTCTACCGGGGCGCCGAGTACCGGGTGGACCTGGTGCCGAAGGTCCGTATAGAGGTCCTCGTCGAGGACGCGGACGCGGAGCCGGTCCTCGACGCGGTGGTCCGCGCCGCCCGCACCGGCAAGATCGGCGACGGCAAGGTGTGGGCGCTGCAGGTCGAGACGGCCGTACGGGTCCGCACGGGCGAGCGGGGGCCGGAGGCCCTCTGAAGCGCGCTCACGGGCCGGAATTGATCTCGGGCCGTGCCGGCGGGGCCGGTCGACCGCCGGGGCCGCACGGCTTCGGCCGTCAGGAGGTGCCCTTGGGGGAGGGGGTGGTGCTGTTACCGAAGGCGCGCATGGCCAGAGCGCCGGCGAGGGGGCCGGGAGCCAGGAGGAGGAAGGCGTAGTGCCAGCCGACGGCCTCGGCCAGGAGGGGGGTGAGCTGAATGCTGATGACGGTGAGGGCGAACCCGATCGCGGTCTGGCCGGTGAGGGCCGTCCCGATGTAACGGTGGTCGGCGACCTCGCTCAGCGCTGTCGAGAACACCCCTGAGTCGGCGATCACGGCAGCGCCCCACAGGGTGCAGAAGGCGAACAGGAGCAGCGGCGGAGCGTGGAAGAAGAGCGGTGAGACGAGGCAGCACAGGCCGCTGACGAGGAGCGCCGTCAGGGCGGCGGGAGGACGGCCGAAACGGTCGGCACCCCAGCCGCCGAGTAGGCAGCCGACCACTCCGCCGATCCCCATGGTGAGGAACACGGTGATCTCCACGGAGACCGGGAGGTCTCTCGAGGTGCCGGTTGCCAGGAGGAACGACGGGATCCAGGTCCACAGGGCGTAGAGCTCCCACATGTGCCCGAAGTAGCCGAGGTTGGCCAGGCGTGGACCGCGTTCGGTGAACATGGCCAGCGCGTACCGGGGGTTGCGGACGGGGGCGGCCGGTGCTGCGTAGGGGCCGGGCCGCAGGAGGAGCAGTGCGATGACGGAGCCCGCGAGTCCGGCTGCTGCTGCGGCGAGCAGGACACCGCGCCAGGGCAGGGACCCCAGCCCCGCGATGAGATGGGGGAGCGAGGAGCCGAGGGTCAGGGCGGCGATGAGGACGCCCATGGTCCTGCCCCGCCCGGCGCTGCCGGCCCAGGAGGCCATGAGTTTCATGCCGGTGGGGTAGACCCCGGCCAGGAACACCCCGGTCAGCAAGCGCAGCGGAACGGCGACGGCCAGCCGGCCGGCGAACAGGGCCAGCACCAGGGTGCAGGCGGCTGCGGCCGCGGCACTGGCGGCGAGGAGGCGCTGGGGAGGCACGCGGTCCGCCAGGTTCAGGGCGGTCGACGTCACGGCTCCGGCGACGAAGCCGACCTGCACGGAGGCCGTCAGCCATACGGCGCCACCGGCCGTGAGCCCCCAGTCGCTCCGCAGGTTCGGCACCACCGCCGACATGGAGAACCACACGGCGAGGCCGAGCACCTGCACGGCGGCGATCGCACCGCGTTGCACACCGACGTTCACCGAGCGTCCCCCTTGACCGAGTCCGTGTTCACCCTGGCCCCGCGCGCCTGCGGCCGGAAGCAGACCCTAACCGCTTCGGAATCCTGAGCCGCGCTTGCCCTGCGGGCCGGCCCGAGCGGAGCGGCGGTCCCGGGACCCGCACCCTGACCTGCACCGTGCGGGAGACCGGCCGCTCGCGACACGGGTGGGTCGCTCGTCCCCGCCGGAACCGTCCACCTGCGCTTTCAGGGCGAGGTGATCCCACAGCCGCCGACGCGCATCCTGGCGCCGTGGGACCTCCGGCCTCATGCGGACGGCTGCGCCGCCCGTTCAGCCGTTCGCCGGCCGGGCGTGGTGACGGCCGGGCGTCACGAGCCGTCGTCGACCTCGGCTGGTCGGTGTGAGCGTCGTCGTACTCGGCGAGGAGGTGGTCCCGACTGCTGTACGCCGAACTTCCACCCGCGAGGCACACCACGACGCACACTGAAATGCAGTCGATCCTGCGGACAGCCCTGGCTCTGCGCGTTTTCGCGCCCTGGCGGCCCGGGAGCGGCCTGCGACACCGCTTTTCCCGAAAGGCTGTACTCCTGAGTGCGGCAATATCTGTGCCCGCCGGCTGAGAGTTTGACGGCCCAGGCGATGAGGGTTTTCGCCGCAATGGGCGCGGTGTGATTATCCGGCGCAGGGGGGCCGCGCCGGCGTGCTACTGTCGATCTCAGTTGCAGTTGTGGTTCCCAAAACTTCAAGTGCCCCCACTCGGCTCTGCCGGCGGGAGCGCTTTTGTATTTCCGGTCATTTTCCGGGCGGGGTAATCATCGCGGCGACACGGAGTCCGCACAGTGCGGGCTCCGATGTACTGCCCCAAAGGAGATATGACATGGCTGCTGGTACCGTGAAGTGGTTCAACGCGGAAAAGGGCTTCGGCTTCATCGAGCAGGACGGCGGCGGCCCCGACGTCTTCGCCCACTACTCGAACATCGCCGCCCAGGGCTTCCGTGAGCTGCTCGAAGGCCAGAAGGTCACCTTCGACATCGCGCAGGGTCAGAAGGGCCCGACGGCCGAGAACATCGTTCCGGCCTGACGCTGACGCGCACCTGTAGCTGGGGCCCGCATCCTTCGGGGTGCGGGCCCCAGCTACAGGCATTTCCCGGGGTGATTCCACCGCGGACGGTCCGGAAAAATTCCGCGTCCCCACCCCACCCCACGCGCCCGCGCTCCTCGTTCGGTGGATGCAGGTGCATCCCTGTCGAGCCGCGTCGCGGCCGGCGCCCACATCGTGCGCCCCATCACGTCGCCCATTTCGGCGCATGCGCCCGCGGCAATTTCCGCCGGCTGCATTCTTTTGCCACATCATCGGCCCATACCTGTGATTTGCCGTGCCGCTCATCGCTGCGGGAATTCCTTGATATGCGCCACATGCGCCACATCGAGGAAGGTTCCGCATGAACCGCACACGTACGAACGATCGCTCCGCCCGCACCCGTAGTGGCAGTGCCGACGCCGGAAAGGGCGGCAGCCGCTACGGCTCGCAGGCACCGCGACGTTCCGGCGCGCCGGCCCGTACCGGCGGTCACGGTCGCCGGCCCGCCGCCGTGCAGGGGGAGTTCGCGCTCCCCAGGACGATCACTCCGGCACTGCCCGCCGTCGAAGGCTTCGCCGATCTCGGCATGCCCGAGCAGCTGCTGGCCGAGCTCGGCAGGCAGGGCGTGACGGTGCCGTTCCCGATCCAGGGAGCGACGCTGCCGAACTCCCTGGCGGGCCGCGACGTCCTGGGACGCGGGCGTACCGGTTCCGGCAAGACCCTCGCCTTCGGCCTCGCCCTGCTCGCCCGCACGGCCGGCCGGCGCGCCGAGCCCCGCCAGCCGCTGGGGCTGATTCTCGTACCGACGCGTGAGCTGGCGCAGCAGGTGACCGATGCCCTCACTCCGTACGCCCGCTCCGTCCAACTGCGGATGACCACGGTGGTCGGCGGGATGTCGATCGGCAAGCAGGCCGGAGCGCTGCGCGGCGGGGTCGAGGTCGTGGTCGCGACCCCGGGCCGGCTCAAGGACCTCATCGACCGTGGCGACTGCCGGCTGAACCAGGTCAGCATCTCGGTACTGGACGAGGCCGACCAGATGGCCGACATGGGTTTCATGCCGCAGGTCACCGCGCTGCTCGACCAGGTCCTTCCGGAGGGGCAGAGGATGCTGTTCTCCGCCACCCTGGACCGTAACGTCGACCTGCTGGTGCGCCGCTATCTGACGGACCCCGTCGTGCATTCGGTCGACCCGTCGGCCGGTGCTGTGACCACGATGGAGCACCACGTCCTGTACGTCCACGGCGCCGACAAGCACGCCGCCACGACCGAGATCGCCGCCCGCGACGGGCGCGTCATCATGTTCCTGGACACCAAGCACGCCGTCGACCGGCTGACCAAGGACCTCCTCGACAGCGGTGTCCGGGCCGCAGCGCTGCACGGGGGCAAGTCGCAGCCCCAGCGCACCCGCACACTGGCGCAGTTCAAGACGGGGCACGTCAGCGTGCTGGTGGCGACCAACGTGGCGGCGCGGGGCATCCACGTCGACAACCTCGACCTCGTCGTCAACGTCGACCCGCCGACCGACCACAAGGACTACCTCCACCGCGGTGGCCGAACGGCCCGCGCCGGCGAGTCCGGGAGCGTCGTCACCCTCGTCACCCCGAACCAGCGCCGAGACATGGTCCGCCTGATGTCGGACGCCGGGATCCGGCCGCGGACGACGCAGGTCCACTCGGGCGACGAGGCCCTGAACCGGATCACCGGCGCCCAGGCACCGTCCGGAATCCCGGTCGTCATCACCGCACCGGTGGTCGAGCGCCCCAAGCGCAGCGGTGCCTCCTCGCGAGGCCGGCGCCGCCCCTCGTCCGCGCCCCGGCGCGCACCCGTGGGCCGGCCCGACTTCGGCGCGGCTGCGTAGAACTTCGTGATCAGGAAGCTGTCCCATCGAGCAGGAGGCCCCTTTGACGGCTGTTCAGACGCAGTACCGCCCGGCGAGCGCACATCGGGAGCAGCGGACAGTGGTGGAGGCCGCGGACGCGGCCGGGCCGCAGGTCTGTGACGACATGAGCGTCGAGGTGGCGCTGGCCGTCATGGCAGCCGCACGCACGGGTCGACTGGCCGTCTGCGACCAGGACGGCCGGCGTACCGGCCTGGTCACCCTGACCGAACTCGACGCCGTCCGGGACAGTTCCGCGTACACGGATCGTGTCCGGCTGCGCGACATCCTCGGCGACCGCGGGGCGATCACCTCACCTGCGGCCCACGCGGCCGGAAGCCGGTACGCGGTGCGGACCCTTCGGCCGGGCGCCCTGCCGCCGGTCGACGAGCAGGGCATCGCCCCGGGCATCCCCGCCCTTTCCCGCTGAGCCGGCTCCCCTGAACGGCCGTCCTTCCCTTCTCCCCTGTGAGGCCCCATGCGCTGCGTCATCGCCCGCTTCCCCTTCGAGCTCACCAGGAGCGGCGTGCTGGAATCGATGAAGGGCGTCAAGCCCGAACCGGGCACCGGCGCATCCGTGACCATCGGCCGCCGCCATTACCCCGTGAAGCAGGTCGGCCAGGTCGTCACCCGCCAGGACCGCCGTGACTTCAGTGCGGGCGAGGTCCTGCGGGCCATGGCCCACCTCGGCTTCACCTGTCGCACCGCGCCGAGCACCGCACCCGTACACGCCCTCAGCCCGCTTCAGCAGGCCTCCGCGATGCTCGGCTCCCCTGTGGCCGCCTGACCGAGGGTACGGACGCACAGGAAGTCCTGAACAGCGGTGTGGGCCCGACCGGCGGTCGGGCCCACACCGCTGTCGACGGGTCCCCGTCGCAGCCGTTGCTCAGTGGTCGGAATAGCTGAAGTCGCCGATGGTCCAGGCGCTGACGTCCTCGATCGCGACGCGGTACATCCCACCCGTCTCCGGGATTCCCACCGTGCCCTGCAGGATCCGGGCGACGTGGAAGTGCAGATGCGTGGGCGGTGCGTCCTTCTTCGCGGAGTAATCGAAGACGGCGGAGAACTCGCCCAGGTGGGCGGAATCCGTCAGGACCTCCGACACGCGCTGGCTCCACACGGCTTCGGGAGCCAGTCGACCGGTGATGACGGCGCCGCCGGCGACCACGGTCAGGGACATCTGGTTGCTCTGCCCGGACTCCACCAGGGCGGCGATGGCAACGAGTAGCTCGTCAGGCTTCGACATGAGACGAATTATATTCACCGGCCCTCGGGCTGCCCGAGGGCCGGTGCCCGGGACCGGGTGGCGCGGAGTGGTCGTTCGCTGTCCTCCGCCCGAGGTGCGGAGGTGACCGCGGTACGGTGAGGACGAGTGACGCTCCGGGCGCCGGGTGTCCGCAGCTGCCGTCAGCTCCCGACGCCGGACTCCGGTGTGTTCGTCTCGGCCGGCCGGTGCCCCGCCTCGTCGACCACACCGTGCCCGATCTCGGCCGCGCCCGACAGCAGGGTTCCGGCCTTGCCGTACGAGGTCCGCCTGCCCGGAGTGCTGGTGGAACCGAGGAACGTGAAGTCCTCCTGGTCGAAGACCCACTCGGTACGTATGCCGTACCGAGTGTCCTCGCGGACGATGCCGATGCCGGCGTGGCCGATCGCGTCCCGGGCCCGCGGGGTGTCCGTCACGCCGGGTATCTTCGCGGAAGCCCGGTAGAGGGCGGCGGCCGTGTCGGGCGGCATGACCCCTCCGAGCAGCGAGCCGATCTTCTCGAACACCGCCTGGTCCCGCTCCCGGCCTTCGACCGAGGGGGTCCTGGCGTAGAAGTAGGCGAGCAGCTCGTCCGGGTCGGTGGGCAGGGTGCTGAGCCAGCGATAGGTGGGCCGGCTCATACCCGCGGGGGTTCCGCCGGTGTCGCCGAGTTCCGCGTTGAGTGGCAGCGTTTCCCCGCCCGAGCGGATGAGGCCGAGTGTGCGGAGGGGGCCGGGTTCCTGCGCGAGCCACTTCTCGTAGTCCTCCATCGGGCCGACGACCGCCTTGCCACTGGTCAGGTCGGCTCCACGCACCTTATGCCTGGTGTACACGAACTGGTCGTCGTCCACGACGGGTCCGGCGCGCTTTCCGGCTGCGACGGAGATCCGGTTCAGCAGCGCCGCAGCGGCTGCATGCCCGTCACCGTGTCCCGCCGTCCGGAGACGGTCTCCTGCTCGTGACCGCTCAGGGTGATGCCCGCGGCAACCGCGCAGGCCAGGGCCAGTGCCGCCGCCGGCACCACGAGACGTGGGGCCCGGCGGTGAACCGGCCTGGCCCGATCGGCCAGGTCGTCGTCGATGTGGTTCATGAGGCGTTCCTTGTGACGAAGGTGCAGCGTCGGCGGAAGGTACGACTCGACCTCAGCTCACGCCTGGTGGGACGGTGCTCCGCACCCGGTGGGCAGTCGGCGCCGACAGCTCGCGGAACTCTTCCAGGACATACAATGTCCGCATCATGCGAATGGGTAAGGGCGTCGAATGGGCCATCCACACGCTGCTGAACCTGGCGGTGGTCGGGGGCGGCCCGGTGGGCAGCGTCCGGCTCGCCGATGCTCACGGGCTTCCGGCCGCCTACCTCAACAAGCAGCTGCAGCAGCTGGTGAAGGCGGGCCTGCTGGCTTCCACCCCGGGCCCACGGGGAGGGTTCGGGCTCACGCGCCCGCTGGAGGAGATCACACTCCTCGACGTCGTGCAGGCCATCGAGGGGGACACCCAGCTCTTCCCGTGCGCCGAGATCCGTTGCCAGGGCAAGATCGGTGAGCTCGCTCCGGCCCCTACGGGTGCGTGTGCGGTCAAGGCGGCCATGGCCCGCGCCGACCGGGCCTGGCGCGAGGCGCTGGCGGGTCAGAGCCTCGCGGAGATCCGGACCGAACTCGACCGCACGCCCGTGTTCGGCAACATCGTCCGCTCCGTGCTGGGCTGAACCGGCCGCCCACGTCGATCCGTATCGCGGGGTCGGGGTCCACGCAGGCCTGCCCGTGAGGTCCGGTCTGCCCGTCGAGCCCGGCCTGCCCGTGGAGCCCGGCCTGCGGTGGCGGCGCGTGGTCCACGGACCGAACCCTGAACGGGGACCCACGCGAAGCGGCCGGACAGCTCCGACCTATCCGGGCAGGCGGGGGGCCTCCGTACACGTGGCACTCGCGTACGCGCGTGAGAGCCGGCAGCCCCTGTGTCCTGCCGTTCCGTCATGCCGCCACCCCGCGCTCCGGGGGGTCCGGTCATGACGGCATGGTGAAGAGGGTGTGACCCCGGTGTATTCCGTGCGTGTCCAGAACCTTGCCAGCCCGGCGGGAGCGGCCCTATTCTCACCTCAAGAAAGCGCTTTCCCTCTGAGGGAGTCCCGCACCGGCGAAGTGAAGTCGCGGAACGTTCCCGCGACTTGAAGCATGAGCCGCCACCGATTCGGCACGGGGCTTCACCAGGTTGTTCAGCGTCGACGACTGTCGTGGCGGGTGGCTGCTCGAAGTCACCCGCCGCGGCGGGCGCCGCGCCGGCGGCACGGCCGGAGCGGTGGGAGCGCGACCACGGTGACCCCGCGGTCGGCGCCCATGACGCGCAGGCCGGGCCGCAGTGGGACGGCCGATCCGAACGCGGCACGGAGCAGCATCAACTGGGCCGACCGGGACCTGCCCCGGCGAACAAAGGGCGGTTTCGGCGACCTGTCGTCGATCTGTCATGCACATGCCATGCAGGGGTGATTCCCGGCATCCGAAGACGAGTAGGGAGACAGACATGGGACGACCAGTCGCTCGGCGACTCTATGCGGGACTGGCCACGATGGTCTTGGCCGCCGCAACCGGAGCGGTTCTGACGATGCCTCAGGCGTCGGCCGCGACGGGAGGTGCCACCGGCTACGCAACCCAGAACGGCGGGACCACCGGCGGGGCGGGCGGGCAGACGGTACGGGCCACCACGGGGACCGCGATCCACGCGGCCCTCTGTGGCCGGGCCAGCAGCAGCACCCCGATCACCATCCAGGTGGAGGGGACCATCAACCACGGCAACACCGCCAAGGTGTCGGGTGACAGCTGCAACACCGCCGCCGGTGTGATCGAGCTCAAGCAGATCAGCAACGTCACGATCGTGGGCGTGGGCAGCGGAGCAGTCTTCGACCAACTGGGCATCCACATACGCCAGTCGAGCAACATCATCATCCAGAACGTGACCGTCCGGAACGTCAAGAAGTCCGGCTCACCCACCTCCAACGGCGGTGACGCCATCGGCATGGAGAGCGACGTCCGCAACGTATGGGTCGACCACACCACTCTCGAGGCGTCGGGCGGGGAGTCGGAGGGTTTCGACGGCCTCTTCGACATGAAGGACAACACCCAGTACGTCACGCTCTCCTACAGCACCCTGCGCAACTCCGGCCGGGGTGGCCTCGTCGGGTCGAGTGAGACGGAGCTCTCCAACGGCTTCATCACGTACCACCACAACCTGTACGAGAACATCGACTCCCGTGCGCCCTTGCTGCGTGGCGGCATCGCCCACATCTACAACAACTACTACGTCAAGCTCAACGAGTCCGGCATCAACTCCCGGGCCGGTGCGCGCGCCAAGGTGGACAACAACTACTTCAAGGACTCCAAAGACGTCCTGGGCACCTTCTACACCGACGCGGCCGGATACTGGCAGGTCAGCGGCAACACCTTCGACAACGTGACCTGGTCCAGCCCCGGCAGCGAGAACAACCCCGCCGGACCGGATCCGAAGTCCAACACGACGGTCAGCATCCCCTACTCCTACAGCCTCGACGCCGCGAGCTGCGTTCCGGACGTCGTGACCCGGACGGCAGGCGCCAACAAGGGGCTGCAGGTGTCGGACGGCACGTGCTCGCCGCAGACGCCGGACCCGACCACTCCCACCCCCGACCCGACCGACCCGACGCCGGACCCGACCGACCCGACGCCCGACCCCACCCAGCCCAGCGGTACCAACCTGAGCATCGGCGCCGGTGCCGACGGCACCAGCAAGGCCGGCGGAACGAGCTACGGCAACGTGCGGGACGGTGACCTGAGCACCTACTGGTCGCCCGCCGGTTCGACCGGTGCCGTATCGATCAAGTGGGGTTCCGCCACCGCCGTCTCCAAGGCCAGCATCCGGGAGGCCTCGGGGTCCGCGGGCAGTATCGGTTCCTGGAGGGTCGTCAACGGAGACACCGGTGCCGTCCTGACCTCGGGCAGCGGGGCGGGCGTCATCCAGTTCGCCACGACCTCCCTCCGCAAGATCACCTTCGAGATCACGGGCTCGACCGGCACGCCGAAGGTCGCCGAGTTCGAGACGTACGCCAAGTAGCGGGGCGGTCGCGACGTCCGCCAGGTCCTTCCCCCTTCGGACGGGGAGCTGACGACGGCCCGGAGTGCTGTGCCGGTGTGTGCCCACCGGCCCGCCCTCCGGGCCGTCCGCGGTGGTGCGGGCGGCTGCCGTGCGGTACCCCGGGTCACTCGAAGAACTTCAGGCTCCAGCCCGTGTCGGTGGTGGGACCGGGGACGTCGGCGCGGCTGTACGTGGTGTTGCCCCACCAGGCGAACGTACCGGTGTACCAGTACCGGTTCTCCCACGAGTAGGGCGTGCCCTTGGGCACGGCGTGGAACATCAGGGGGAAGCGGGGGCCGGCGGGCGGGCTGGTGCCGATGTCGCCGTCGAGCAGGACGAAGCTGTGATGGCCTGGGCCGTTGACGTACAGGGTGGGATCCCAGCCGGGCATCATCGTCGCGCGGTCGGAGCCGAACAGGCAGCCGTTCGACTTGTACCAGTCCCACACGTAGGCCGGGTCGCCGCCGGCCCGCAGCCGCAGATCCGCCACGCAGTACCGGTCGCTCCAGCTCCCGTTGGCCGAGTACGTGATGTGCAACTGCCCGTTCGGGTCCTTGATCGCCTCGGGGCCCTCGTTGATGAACGGGTTCCCGACCACCCGCTCCCAGCTCTCCCGCGGCTGCGAGATGACGTACCGCGCACCGGTCGTGGTGGTGGGGCTGCTCATCCGGGCGATGTAGAGGTTCTGCTCGACGTTCGTGTCGCCCGCCCAGCCGGACCAGACGAACCATCGCTGCCCTTCGAAGGTGAACATCGTGCCGTCGATGGCCCACTTGTCGTCGGGCAGGGCCAGCCTCGACTCCGCGGTGTATCCGCTGTCCGGGGCGGCCGAGCTGATGACGTACATCCGGTGGGCGGAGCCCCGGCCGGCCGAGAAGTAGATGTGGTAGCGGCCACCGTCCCGCACGATCTCGGGGGCCCAGACCTCACCGAGGTTGCGGGTGTCCGACCACACCTGACGGGCGGGCGCCGAGGCGAGGGCCGCCGTCGACGAGGCCTGCCGCACGGCGATCCCGCCACCGGCCGACTGCACCGAGACGTACGTGGCGCCGACCCGGAGCACACTCGGGTCGGCGGCCCGGAGGCCGGTCTGCTCGGCGTGGGCCGTTCCGGGGGAGGAGAGTGACAGCACGGCGGCCAGGACGCCTGCGAGCGCGGCCGCGGCGGCGCCGGTCAGGCATCGGGAGAGCTTCATCGTCCACCTCGGCATCGGCTGCTGCACATGCTTCCGCACCGGCTGCCGCGGAGGCTTGTACATCGATAGAAAGAGTGTTCTCCACAGCATTGCGATTGGTGGTGAACATGTCAATGCGTCCACAGGGGGCGATCAGGAGGCGCGGCCCCTCGCGACCTCGCGTGCGTGCCCGCGCAGCGAGCAACCCACCGCCCGTCACTTCGGCGGCTCGGTGCCTCTACGTGAACACCGGCGCTGACGGGAGCTGTTGCGCCGTCCACGCACCCGCAGCACGGAAAAGCCCGCGCGCTGCGGCGCGCCGGCTCTCCGACGGGACGTGCGCAAGGGCGGCCATGGCCAGGACTCTTCCGGGCGCACACACGCCAGGACGTGCCACGGCCGCACCGTCAGCGGTCAAGGGCCTCGGCCCGGCCCGCCACCGGAGTGCGGCGGACGAGCTCAGGGCGTGGAGGGAGTGGGCACGGGGGAAGCCGCGGGCTGTGCGGGCTTCACTCGGGCGGAGTCGCACTGCAGGGTGATCACGACCGGCGCCGTCGGCGTGCCCGCCGCCCCGGCGCCGGGGAGGGTGGCCGCCGCGATCCAGTCGGCCTTGCGCAGGCTGAGCCATCCGCTGCCGAGGTCCGGGCCGGAATCCCAGCCGTGCTCCGAGCGGGCGCGTGCGAAACCGGACTTCAGGGCCGCGTCGACCGTGGCCGGTGACGGGTACTCACCGGCGAGGCTCTCCTGGCACTCGAGGGGGAGCAACTCCGGCGGAGTCCGCCGGAGTTGGACGCCCTCCGCCGCCATGGCCGAGGTCAGTTCCGCCACCACCGTGTCCGCGGGGGCCGGTGGGGCGGAGGAACGGGCCGGAAGCGGGCCGAGGTCCCGGAGGAGGTGGGAGCAGGCCGTCAGCGGCACCGTCGCCGCCATGACCCATGCCGCCAGCCGTATGGATCCCCGTCGCACTCGCACGATGTCGTCCGCCCCCTGTGTCGCCGTCCACGGCCGAACAGTCTCGCACCCCGGTCGGCGGCGAACGGCCTCGCCCACGGGCCGCGCCCCGCGCCCCGGGCCCGGGGGCGGGGTCAGGTTCCTCGGCCGGCGGTGGCCCGGAAGCGCCGCCGGTAGTCCGTCGGTGTCGTGCCGAGCCGTCGGCGAAACGCCCGTACGAGGGTGTCCGTCGTGCCGAAACCGCAGTCCGAGACGATGCGTTCGAGTGTGGCGTCGGTGGACTCGAGCTGGTTGCGCGCCACTTCGACACGGGCGGCTTCGACGTACGCACTCGGAGTCGTGCCGAGTTCGGCCTTGAAGATCCGGGTGACCTGACGTTCGCTGACATGGGCGTACGCGGCGAGGTCGGCCACGGTGAGCCGGCCGCCGATGTTGCGCATGATGTGGTGGCGCAGGTCCTCGACGCGCCGCGTCGTGGAGACGGGTTCGAGGGGCACGCTGAACTGGCTCTGCCCACTGGGCCGTTTGAGGTACATCACCAGCTGCCGGGCCACGCGCAGCGCGACGGGCTCGCCCAGGTCGTCGGCGA
Source organism: Streptomyces sp. B1I3 (assembly GCF_030816615.1). NCBI lineage: Bacteria > Bacillati > Actinomycetota > Actinomycetes > Kitasatosporales > Streptomycetaceae > Streptomyces > Streptomyces sp. B1I3. The sequence goes on along the minus strand of NZ_JAUSYD010000001.1, from coordinate 2,080,489 downwards.
CGAGGGCGAGCGACAGGTCGAGGCAGGCGCTGATGCCCGCACCGGTCCACACGTCGCCGTCCCGGATGAAGATCGGGTCGGCGTCGACCTCCACCAGCGGGTGTTCGGCCGCCAGTTGATCTGCGGTCGACCAGTGGGTGGTGGCGCGTCTGCCGTCGAGCAGACCGGCCGCCGCGAGGAGATGCGCTCCGACGCAGACGGACGCGACCCTGCGTGCCCTGCCGGCGAGGGTCCTCACCCAGCCGACGACCGCCGGGTCCGTGAGGGCGTGCACGCGGCGCCGGCCGTCGACTTCGACCGAGCCGGGCACCAGAAGGGTGTCGATCCTCCGTGCGGACGCCTCGTGGAAGGTGATGTCGGGGAGGACGCGCACCCCGGCGGAGGTGGTGACGGCGTCCAGGGTCCCGGCGGCGAGGACGACCTGGTAGCCCGCCGCGGCCTCCGTCTCGCGCCGGGCGAGGGAGAACACTTCCGGTGGCCCGGTGACGTCAAGCAGGTCGACACCGTCGAAGAGGACGATCACGACGAGTCGTTCGACAGCGCTCACGGGGGCCTCCGCCCGGTCGGCAACACTGATGCCCATGTCTGGATCTGCATGCTAGATGACATTGCAGACATGCCGGGGCGGGCCGTAGCGTCGCGGAGGCGGCTCACCGAGTGGGTGAGCCGCACGAGCCCGGTACGAGATCCGGCACAGAACCCGGCAACGGCGCGGGCAACCGGGCCTGCGTGAACCGGCACAGCACCGGCCCGAGAACCGGCACAAGCACCGGCACCGAACCTGAGGTGGTACTGCAATGGTTACGACAACTCTGCGCGAGCTCAACGGCTTGGACGAGACACCCGCCTCGCTGGCCGACGCGACCCTCGTCCTCATCGACTACCAGAACACCTATGTCGGTGGCGTCATGGAACTGGAAGGCTGGCAAGCCGCACTCGACGCCGCTTCCGCGCTGCTGCAAAGGGCTCGTGAGGCAGGCGCGACGGTTGTCCACGTCGTCAACGACGGTGGGGAGGGGACCCCGTACGACATCCGTGCGGACATCGGCCGGATCCACCCGAGTGTCGCGCCGGTCCAAGGAGAGCCCGTCGTCGTCAAGAAGGCCCCGAACGCCTTCGTCGACACCGACCTGGGCGAGCACGTCGATGCGGCGGGTCACAAGGACGTCATCCTGGCGGGATTCATGACACACATGTGCGTCATGTTCACCGCCGAGGGCGCCTTCCTGCGCGGCAACCGGCCCACGGTGGTCGCCGACGCCTGCGCGACGCGGCCGCTGCCTTCGGTGGGTGGCGACCTGCCGGCCGGCCAGATCCACCACAGCGCCCTGGCGACGGTCGCCGACCTCTACGGGGTCGTCGTCCCTTCGGAGAAGTCCCTCTCCTGAACCACGGCGCCACGAGGGGCACGAGCACGTCCCCCTTCTTCGTGACGGGTGGACGTGCTCGCTTGCGGTCGTGGGGCCGGGACGGCAGGGTTCGGTGATGTGGCCACCTTGCTGATCGTGCATCACACGCCCTCGCCGAACTGCCAGGCACTCTTCGAGGCCGTGGTCGCGGGCGCGACGGCGGACGGGATCGAAGGCGTGCGCGTCGTACGTCGTGCCGCGCTCTCCGCGACGGCGTCCGACGTGCTCGACGCCGACGGTCTCGTGCTCGGCACCCCGGCGAACCTCGGCTACATGTCCGGTGCTCTCAAGCACTTCTTCGACCAGGTCTACTACCCGTGCCTGGACACGACGCGCGGCCGCCCCTTCGGCTACTACGTGCACGGGGGCAACGACGTCACCGGAGCCGTACGGGGCGTCGAGTCGATCACTACGGGCCTGGGATGGCGCCGCACGGCCGACGCCGTGACCGTGACCGGCGAGCCGGGCAAGGCCGACATCGAGGCCTGCTGGGAGCTGGGGGCGACGGTCGCCGCCGGGCTCATGGACTGACGGCGCGGGCTACGGGGGACGCCCGCCGGGGGACGCGCGGCGGGCGCACGGCCCCGAAGACCGCGTCGGTGGTCCCGACGGCCCTGTCCGGCGGGCTCTTGCCGCGTCCGGCCGCCCACCGGAGCCGTACGCCCCGCTGCCCGCTGCCCGCATCCCACGGGCCGGGGCGGAGCGCCGGGGAGCCGCGGGGGCGGCGCACCCGCTCCCGTCACCGGATCCCGACGGTGTGATGCATGGGCCCCGCGCGGCGCTGGGTTCTGTGGGAGGAGCGGGTCCTCCCACAGAACAGGCAGGAGTCGCGAGGTGCTGGGACGGGGCGTGAGCGGTTGGACTCCGGCGGTCCGGCGGGGACGGCACGGCGGGGAGCGGAGGCGGCCGGCCTTACCCGCGCCCATCGAGGCGCTGGAGCCCCTGCTGCCGACGACGTACGGAATCGACGAACAAGTCGACTGGGCGGTCGCCGAAGCCCGCTGGGGTGCCCGCTTCCCGGCGGACTACAAAGCCTTCATGCGCGCCTACGGGGAGGGCTCCGTGGACGGTGCGATCGTCGTCCACCGGCCGTTGCCCATGGACGCCCCGGAGGGTGAACGGACGCCCGACGCCATGGCCGAGGGAACCGGCACCGTACGGGAGGTCTGGAAGGCGGAGGCCGACGAGGTGTGGGCCGATCCCGCCGGCCCCGACCTGGTGCTCGATCCCGGTGCCCTGCTCGCCTGGGGGGCGACCGCCGAGGCCGCGATCCTGTGCTGGCTGACGATGGACGAGGACCCCGACCGCTGGCCCGTGGTGGTCTGCGGACGTCACACCGTGCCCACGTTCGCGCTGTACCGGTTCGGGATGGCCGAGTTCCTGCGCAGGCTGCTGACCGGCGGGTTCGACATGCCGCCTGTCACCGTGGACGGCGTGCCGTGGCCGCGCCCCCACGCATTCGTCAGCCGGGCCGTGCAACGGGCCCGCCGCCGAGCGGGCCTCGACCCCTGGACCGGCGAGCCGGTGGCCCGGTGAGGGGCGGGCCGGGGCTCTGAGACCCCTGCGCCGGGGAAGGCCCTGAGACTCCTGTGACGGGGCGCGCCGCAGGCCGGCGGGGGCGGACCGGTGGCCCGCAGGGCTGGACCCCCGGGCTCAGTGACGCCTCCAGGTGAGCTTGCCACCCCCCACCCACCGCACGACGGCCGGGTCGTCGAGGTCATGGACCGTGATGCCGGCTGCGGCAGCGGCGAGCAGCACATCCGTCATCGAGGTCGCCCCGCCGACCACTTCTCCGTCGATCTCCACGATGCGGAAGGGCGGACGTCCCGGCTGCACGGGCAGGACGGTGATCCGCGGCTGCGAGAGGTCAGGGTTCACGCTTTCGGTCATGAGTGGACGGATCCCACACCGTGGCCCCTGATATGCCCGAGAGCGTCATGGGTGAGTCGTATGCCCGTTTTGAGCTTTTTTCTGGAATTAATACCTTAATATCCGCTAAAGCCTCCCGGGCGACCACCGCCCTCCCGTGCAGTGCAAATCGCCCTTATCGGACGCCGTGACCAGGGTCACCTTGCTTGCCCGGGACGCTGCGCCGCACCTTCCGGTTCCCTTGCGCGCCGGGAAAGTTGAGACGGGCGTGTGGGGCCGGTTACACGAATTTCAATGAATTGATCTTGCCGATGAATTGTGATCACGAATTCAGGGCTTGTTCCTTTCGGCATTTCTCGCCTACGGTCACCCTCACTCCGGATGGAACGCCGAATCCTGCCGCCGTCCGGGAACCCGACCACATCTCGTACGGCAGGAGCGGGGGACCCAGGTAAGCGCCGATCCGGCTATCCGGAACGGCTCGGGGTGAAGTCGCATTCGCATGCGACCGGGCATCTCCAGCCCGAACCCGACAGCTCACTTCGCAGGCGACGGAGAGGAATTCAGCATGCCCGCACAGGCCAAGCACCGTCGTTCCAGGACCAGTTCGCTCACCCGCGGCATCATCGCCGTGAGCACGGGCGGAGCCGCCCTCGCCCTCCCCGTGATCGGCGCGACCGGAGCGTTCGCCGCACCGGCACATCCGGTGGCGGTCGAAAAGGCGACCACGTCGACTGCCGTGTCCGGCAAGGAAATTGCCGCGCAGAAGTCCGCGCCCGTCACCTATTCCGTGATCTTGGGTGATTCCCTTGCCAAGATCGCACGCGATCATTCCGTCAGCGGTGGCTGGCAGGAGCTCTACAACGGCAACCGAAAGGCTGTCGGCGGTAACCCGGACCTGATTCACCCCGGCCTGAAGCTGACCATCGGGGCCAAGGCCGACAACAATGCGGCGGCCTCCGCCGGCAAGGCCGAGAAGAAGGCCGGAAGCGCCGCTGCGGCCGATTCCGAGACCTCCGCTTCCTCGGACCGCGCCGAGCAGAGCGCCGACCGTGCCGACCGCTCCGAGCGGACCACGGAGCTCGCCGCCCAGGGTGCGCCCGCCGCCACCGAGGCCGTCGCCGCCGAGCCGGTGGCGTACACCGACGACCTCGACGGCTGGATCAAGGAGTCGCTCGCCGTCATGGCCGAGCACGGCATCCCCGGCAGCTACGAGGGCATCCACCGCAACATCATGCGCGAGTCCTCCGGTAACCCCCTGGCCATCAACAACTGGGACATCAACGCGATCAACGGTGTCCCGTCCAAGGGTCTTCTGCAGGTCATCGACCCGACCTTCCAGGCCTACCACGTGCCCGGTACGTCGATGGACAGCTACGACCCGGTCGCCAACATCACGGCCGCGTGCAACTACGCCGCCGACCGGTACGGCTCGATCGACAACGTGTTCAGCGCCTACTGAGACATGACCGTGTGACAGCGGACGACGTCCGACGGGTGGTGCGGGTTCTGACGAACCGGCACCACCCGTCTTCGCGTGTGTACGCCGGCACGCGCGTCAGCCGTTCGCCGCAGGGCCCGCACGCCGGGGAAGGTGGACGGGCCGCGGTCCCGCCGGCCCCGGGTGACTGGTCACGTACAGGTTCGTCGTCCATACTGCCCGCCGTGGAGCAGCGCATGAATTCGAACACCAAGCCAGAGTTCGCCGCGGGTACGGACCCGGCGTACATCCCCGGCCTGACGGCCCCTGCCCCCGCACGGACGGAGGGGGAAACGGAGGAGAAGGCCGAGACTGCCGGTGACGCCGGCACGCACGTCGAGGCGGGAAGCCGGAGCGACCGGGTGGCTGTCGCGGACAAGGCGCGGGTGCCGAACGGCGCGGCTGACGCGGCTTCGGCCGACGCGGCCGACGCGGCCGACGCGGCCGACGCGGCCGACGCGGACGACGCGGACGACGCGGCGGTGCCTGGGGACGCGGGTGCCGGGAAGAGGGACGCCGGGAAGGGGGACGCCGGGAAGGGGGACGGGCCCGTCTTCGAGGTCAGCGACCGGCGCGGATCCATCCGGGTCGACCGCGAGGGTGTCCGGTTCCGGCTGGACGACCAGGAGGCGGAGTTCGACTGGTCGGAGATCGGCGCGGTCGAAGTCAAGACCGCCCGCTTCGGACGCCGGTTCACCGTCACGGTCCATCTGTCCAGCCGCCGGTGGTTCAACGCCGAGGTCGAGGCGGCGGCCCGGAGCAGCCTCAAGAAGTGGACGGCGGACCTCGACGCGGCGCTGGACGCCTACTTCGAGGAGGCCTGACACCTGGTCTCCGCAACGCGGCGCCGGGCGGACGGACCGCCCGGCGCACCTTCGCCGTGCGCCGGATCAGGCTTCGGCCGCTTCGTCGAGGACCACCGACCGGGTCAGGTGGCGGGGCAGGTCGGGATCGAGGCCGCGGGCCACCGCCCGGGCGATCGCGAGCCGCTGCACCCTGACCAGATCCGCCAGCGGGTCCAGGCCGCTCTCCACCCAGCGGGCACCGGTCGCCAGCACCTGCTCCGCCAGGCCCTGTGGGGCGGAACCGAACATCCAGGTGGCCGTCCCGGCAGTGGCGATGCTGATGGGGCCGTGGCGGTACTCCATCGCCGGATACGACTCGGTCCAGGACAGTGACGCCTCCTTCATCTTGAGCGCAGCCTCGTTGGCGAGTCCGACCGTCCAGCCGCGGCCCAGGAAGCTGAACTGCGTGCAGTCCGGCAGCCCTGCGGGCAGCGGCTCGGCCAGTGCCCTCTCCGCGTCCCGGACGACCTCGTCGCTGTGCAGCCCCAGGTGGGCCCGGAACAGGGTGAGCGCGGTCGTGGCGAAGCGGGTCTGCACGACCGACCGTTCGTCGGCGAAGTCGAGCACGACCACCTCGTCCGCGGCCGACATCACCGGCGTGTCCGGGTCGGCCGTCACCGCGAGGGTGGCCGTGGTTCCGCTCAGCCGGATCAGCAGGTCGAGTACCTCGGTCGTCGTCCCCGAGCGTGTCAGGGCGACGACCCGGTCGTACCGGCGGCCGAGGGGGAACTCGGAAGCGGCGAAGGCGTCGGACTCGCCCTGCCCGGAGTCCTCGCGGAGCGAGGCGTACGCCTGGGCCATGTAGTACGACGTGCCGCAGCCGACCACGGCGATGCGCTCACCCGTGGCGGGCAGGACCGCCGCGCGGTCGACCGCGACCTGCGCCGCGCGACGCCAGCACTCCGGCTGATCGGCTGTCTCGGTTTCGACATGGGACATGTCCGTGCTCCGCTTCCACTGCTGCTCGCACCGGGGAGGTGCTGGGCCTGGGTGTGCTGTGCCTGAGGTGTGCCGTGCCCAGGGCCGTGCCGTGCCGGGGACCGTGTCGGCCCGGCCGGTGACCGGCCTGGGTGAAGTAGTCGTCCGCGTGCTCAATTCTGCATGCTACTGGGGTCAAATGAGCAAAAACAAGCAGAGGGCATGTGGGCCGAGAGTGAGGGGTATGGCAGTTTTCGGCCATGCTCGGTGGGTAGTCGGCTCAATCCGGTTCCGTCGGTCCCGAGTGGGTAGCAACGGCGCGGCGTGATCTCAGGGACCGGTACGGGCGGTATCGGGTGATAGATCCTGCACGGTGCGGGCGGCACACAACCCCGTACGGTCACGGCCGTACGCCGGAAGGCCGACGGGAGGGGCGATTTCGCGTCACCCGATCGACGGTTCGGCCGAGATCGAACGCGCGAGCGCACCGCGGTCGGCATAATCGCCCCATGTCGATCACGGGTGGGGACGTCGTTGACCTCGGCACGGGTCTGTACGCCTGGCTGCCGCCGAAGCGCGGCTGGGGGCTGGCCAACTGCGGCCTCCTCGTGTCGTCGCGCGGCGCGCTGTGGATCGACACCCCGTACGACCCCCTGCTGGCCGGCCAGTTCCTCGTGGAGAGCCGGAAGCGGCTGCCCGAGGGGGTGGGCATCGACCGCGTGATCGTGACCCATGCCAACGGGGACCACTTCTGGGGCGCCGGTGTGCTGCCGGACGCGGAGATCATCGCGACCCGCGAGGCCAGGGAACACATCCATTACGACCCCACCCCGCAGCAACAGCACGCCCTGGTGGCCGGTAGTGATCCGGGCACCCCGCTCGGCGCGTACCTCGGCCGTCACTTCGGCGGCTTCGACTGGTCGGCCACCACGCCGGTACAGCCGACGACGTACTTCACGGGAGAGCTCGAACTGACGCTGGGCGACTACACGGTCCAGGTGTCGTCCCTGCCGCCCGCACACACCACGGGCGACCTGATGGTGCACCTGCCGGCCCAGCGCGCGGTCTTCAGCGGCGACGTGATCTTCTCCTCCACCCCGCGGCAGCCCGGGGACCACCCGGTCCACTGGGCCGGCCCGCTGGAGAACGTGATCGCCGCCTGCGAGCGGGTCCTCGCCACCGGAGCCGAGGTCATCGTGCCCGGCCACGGACCGGTGCTCGATCCCGCCGGAGTACGGGAGCACATCGGCTACCTCTCCTACGTACGCGACCGCGCGCACGCCCTCCACGCCTCCGGGGTGCCCGCGACCGAGGCCGCCCGCCGGGTGATCGGCGAGGGCCGGTACCCGGACCTCGGACTGCCCGAGCGGCTCGTGGTCACCATCGGCAGTGAGTACCGGCACCTGGACGGCTCCGCACTGCCGGGCGTCCTGGAGGTGATGGCCGAGGTGGCCGCCGTCGCGCACGAGACCGGCCCGGCCGCCACGGGCGGCGGGCCGGAGTGACGGCCGAGCGGATCGACAGCCGTACGCCCTGCCGTCACGCGGCGTGCGCCGGGTGCCCGACAACAGAGAAGCGGTGACGCCGTGGTGGCATGGATCGTGGCCCTGATCGCCGTGGTCGTGGCGATATGGGCGTCCGCCCGGACACACCAGGCCCGGCGTGACGCCTACGGTGCGGCTGCCCGCGCGGAACTGACCGAGCGCCAGGCCAAGGCGGCAGAGGCCCGCACCCTCGCCCTCGGCGAGGAGATACGCCAGCTGGCCGAGAAGCGGATCCCGGCCGCCGCCACCGCGCTCTCCCACCGCGCCGCGCCGGTCCCGGGACTGCGGGAGGCAGCCGGCATCGAGGGTGACGCCGCACGTCTGCTGTCCGACGCGGTGGAGGCGGCGCGCACCGCGATCCTCGAGGAGCGCGGCCGGGTCGACGCGGCCGCCAGGTCGGCCATGCGCGGCAGCTCCGCCAAGATCCAGTCGCTGCTCAACCAGTCGCAGCACCTGCTGCAGGAGCTCCAGCACGAATACGACGACCCGCGGATCCTGCAGCTCGACTTCCGCAACGAACTCGCCCTGCGCCGCACCCAGGCCACCGCCGTGCTGTGCGACGCCTGGCCGGGACTCGCCCGGCAGAACTCCTCGCTCGTCGAAGTCGTGCTCGGCGCCCAGTCGCGGGTCGCCGGGTACGAACGCGTCAAGGTCGCCAACCATCTGCGTCTGGAACGGCTCGCACTGGTCGCCCGGGCGGCCGAGCCCGTCGCGATCGCGCTCGCCGAACTGCTGGCCAACGCCACCGCGTACTCGCACCCCGACACCGAAGTGCCGGTGACCGTCCAGCAGACGGCGGGTCGAGGCGCTCTGGTCCTGGTCGACGACGCCGGGATCGGTATGGACGACGACGCGCTGAAGCGGGCCCGGGCGCTTCTGGCGGGGCCCTCCGAGGTGCTGCTGACCGAGCTCGGGGATCCGCCGCAGACCGGCTTCGCCGTGGTGGGACGTCTCGTGGCGCGCTACGGCTTCAGCTGTCACATCGAGTCGTCCCCGTACGGCGGCATGCGCACGATGCTGCGCATCCCCGCGCACCTGCTGACGGTGATCGACGACGACCGGACCCTGTCCGTCCTCGCGCCGAAGGCGGTCGACGCCCGGGGCGCGGGTGCGGGGGCAGGGGCCGGAGCCGGTACCGCCGCACCCACCGGCGAGGCCGCCACCCCCGCAGCCGGCCCCGAGCCGGACACGGCTGCCGCGCCCGCCGAGGAGGGGGCACCCGCGACCGGACTGCCCAGCCGGCGGCGGAAGACCCGCCGGACGGTGTCCCCGGGCGCCGGGGCGGACCAGCCCGAGGAGCGGGAAGAACCCGCGCTCCGGACGCCTGAGCGGGCCGGGGCCTCCTGGGCCGCCCTCCAGGAGGGCACCCTCGGCGGCAGGAACGCGCCCGCACCCACAGCATCCTCATCGGACGACCAAGGAGACGACGAGACGTGAGCGCCACCCCCACCACCGGTGATCTTGCCTGGGTGCTGACCCCGCTGCTCGAACTCCCCGGCGTGCAGCACGCCGTCGTGGCCACCGGCGACGGCCTCGTCGAAGGGGCGTCACCCGGCCTGGAGCGCGCGTCCGCCGAGCGGGTCGCCGCGATGACCGCCACCCTGCACGCGGCGGCCCGTGCCTTCACCACCGCCTTCACCGACGCGGAGTCGCCGCGCCTGGCCCAGACGGTCGTGGAGTCCGACCTGGGTTTCGCCGTCGTCGTACCCGCGGGCCGGAACACCACGCTGGCCCTCTTCGCGGCACCCGACGCGCACCTGGGGAACATCGCCTACCAGATGCAGGTGCAGGTCACCGCGCTGACCCGGGCCATGCACGCCCCCACCCGCCAACCGGACGCCGCCACCCGGCCATGACCCCCGGTCCAGGGCGCCGCCTGATTCCCGCCTATCTGGTCACCGGTGGCCGCTCGGCGCCCACCGGTCCCGCGCTCGACCGGCTCGCCGTACTCGTCCGCACGGACAATGCCCTGCCGCCGGACGCCGGTTCGGAGCAGCGCAGACTGTGTGAACTCCTGGAGCCGGGAGCCCTCACCGTCGTCGAGTGCGCCGCCCACCTGGAACTGCCGGTCAGCGCCACGGTGTTCCTGGCCACGGACCTCGTGGCCGCGGGACACCTGCACGCCCGGCCACCGATCCCCCGTGCCGGTGAGATCGACCGGTCGCTCGTCGAGAGGCTGCTCGTTGGACTCCGTTCCCTCCACTGACCGGGGCGGCGTCGGCTATCTGCCGAGTGCTGCCGAGACCCTGATGAAGCTCGTCGTCACGGGTCCCTTCGGCGTGGGCAAGACGACCCTGATCCGTACCCTGTCGGAGATCCCGACCCTGCACACGGAAGAGGCGATGACGCAGTCGAGTACCGGACTCGACGACACCGCCGGCCTTCCGGAGAAGACCACGACCACGGTCGCCATCGACTTCGGCCGGCTGACGGTCCAGGACGACCTGGTGCTCTACATGTTCGGTACCCCCGGTCAGGAGCGGTTCCTGCCCCTGTGGGAGGACATCGCCCGCGGTGCCCTGGGGGCCCTCGTCATGGTCGACACCCGCCGCCTGGAGGACTCCTTCGCCGTCATGGACATGGTGGAGGAACAGGGTCTGCCCTACGCCGTCGCCGTGAACCGCTTCCCCGACGCCCCCGCGCACACGGACGAGGTCCTGCGCAAGCACCTCGACCTCGCTCCACGGACCCCGCTGGTGCAGTGCGACGCCCGCGAACGCCGCGGCAGCATCGATGCCCTGATCGCCCTCGCCGAGCACGCACTGACGTGCCTGCCCCCGTCCCAGGACCCGTCATGAACCTGCCCGAAGCCGGTACGGCGCCCGGCGCCGCCGCCGTTGCCGCACCCGATGCCGCCACCCCGCCCCACGAGCGGCTCCCGCTCTACGGCCCCGGCTTCGCCTCCGATCCGCACAGCCACTACCGCCGGCTGCGCGCCCAGGGCCCGCTGGCCCGGGTCGGCATCGCCCCGGGCATCGACGCGATGCTGGTCACGGACTACCAGGCCGCCGTCGACCTGCTGAGGGACACCGAGACCTTCACCAAGGATCCGCGCGCCTGGCAGGAGGGCGTGCCGGCCGATTCGCCGGTCCTGCCGGTCCTCGGCTACCGGCCCACGGCGCTCTTCAGCGACGGCGCCGTCCACGCCCGCTACCGCGAGGCCGTCAACGACACCCTCGCCCTCATCGAGCCGCACCTGCTGCGCGCCGAGGTGGCCAGGATCGCCCGGCAGCTCATCGCGGACTTCTCCGCGACGGGCACCGGTGACCTGATCGCCCAGTACGCGCGCCGGCTCCCGCTGCACGTCTTCACCGAGTCCTTCGGTGTCGCACCGCGGGACGGCGAGCGGATCGTCCGCGGCGTCTCGGGAATGATGGACCCCGCCGAGGGCGCCGCAGCCGCGTACGCCGACCTCGTCGGCGTCGTCACCGACCTCGTCGCCGACCGCCGGGCCCGGCCGGGGCGCGACCTCACCACGTACCTCCTCGCCCACCCGGCCGGCCTCGACGACGACGAGGCCGTGCGTCAGATCACACTCATCATGAGCGCGGGCCACGACCCGACGACGAACCTGATCGGCAACGCGCTGCTGCGCATGCTCAGCGACACCCGGTACGGAGGGTTTCTGCACGGCGGCGCCATGACAGCGCAGGAGGCGATCAACGACGTGCTCTGGCGGGATCCTCCGCTGGCCAACATGGGGGCGCACTACCCCCGGCGCGACACCGAGTTCCACGGTGTCGCGCTGCGGGCAGGACAGCTGGTCCTGGTCTCCTTCGCCGCCGCCAACACGCAATCCCCGCCCGCCGCTTCGGGCCTTGCGGTGCGCTCCGGCGACAGCGCTCACCTGGCCTGGTCGACGGGGCCGCACCGGTGCCCGGCGAAACAGCCCGCCCTGCTCATGGCGATGACCGCGATCGAGCAGCTCACCAGCCAGCTCTGCGACCTCGAACTCGCCGTCGACCCCAGCGAGATCCTGTGGCGCCCCGGCCCCTTCCACCGTGCGCCCGCTCACCTCCCGGTCCGCTTCACACCGCTCGACACGCTTCCCGGGACGGACGTCCCCGCCGCGTCCCGGAGTGTCGATCACGGTCCGGCCCGTGTCGGTGGTACGCCGAACGGGTGAGGGGGGCGAGAATTGCCCGATGAACAGCGAGCGCAGCCGGCGCACAGCCAACCGGCATACGGACGGGGTGGTTCTGTGAGCAGGTACGACAGGTACGACAGGTACGACGCCACCGACGAACAGTGGGAAGGGCTCGCGCAGGTCGTACCCCTGAGGGGGCGCAACGAGTGGCCCTCCCGGGTCGACCACCGTATGGTCCCGGACCAGCAGGAGGCCGCCGAGCAGCGGCGCCTGGTCGTCCTGCGGGTACAGGTCTTCGCGGACGCGCGCGAGGTGGCCGAATACCTGGTGGCGCAGATTCCGGTCCTGCTGGACCTGACCGGGGCCGAGAGCGATGTGGCCAAGCGGATCCTGGACTTCAGCAGCGGCGTGGTCTTCGGACTCGGCAGCGGGATGCACCGTGTCGATCGCAACGTGTTCCTGCTCGCGCCGGTCGGTATGGAGGTCGAGGGGGTCACCGCGGCGGGCGTACCTCAATCGTAGGAAGGTCGTGCGGGCGGAACGGTTCGCCGGTCCCGGGCGTGCGTACGGTCCGCTCATGACTGTGATCCCCACCGTGGCGGGCCGGGCACCGGCGCCCGGCCGCGCCGCCCGCACGCCCCGTCCGTACGTCGGCGAGCTACGGCTCGACGCCTTCGCCTCGCACCGCCGCACCGTGATCCCGCTCGGACCGCTCACCCTGCTCGCCGGGGGCAGCGGCAGTGGGAAGTCGACCGCCCTGCGCGCGTACGAGGCGCTGGCGAGGCTCGCCGCCGGTGACCCGCTGGAAGAGGTCTTCCCCGACCCGGCGGCCTGGGTGCCCGCGCAGGCCGGGGCCGACGCGCAGGGGCGCCGGGGCTTTCGGATCGGCTGCACGGTGGAGGGCCCGGCCGGGCCGGTGAGGCTGGACCTGGCCGTCCAGGCCGAGCCCACCCTGCGCATCGTCGGCGAGCGGCTGACGGACAACGGCGAGACGTTGCTGACCACGGCGCTGCGGGACCCCCGGCGCCCCACCGTCCAGGCGGCCTGGCACACCGCGGGGGTGGTCCCGGTGACGCGCGCGCCCTTCCCCGACGACCGGCTCGGCACCGCGTTGCTGCCGTTGCGGGTCGCGGGCACGACGGACGGACAGCTGCGGGTGCTGGCCGCCGCGGAGCAGGTGGTGGTGGCGCTGCGGTCGGCGTTCGTCTGTGATCCGCAGCCCGGCCGGATGCGTGCGGCGGTCCCGGTCGGGGAAGGGCGGCTGACCTCCTGCTGCGACAACCTGGCGGAGGTGCTGTACCGCACCCACAGCCAGTGCCCGCAGCGGCACGCCCGGCTGGTGGCCGGCGCGGACACGGGATGCGCGGGACGGGTGACGGGACTGGGCGTCGAGCGGCTGGCGGACGGGACGGTGCGTGCCCGCACGGAGCGGGGAGCGGGGCGCAGCATTCCCCTCGGCCACCTAGGAGACGGGGAGCTCCGGTACCTGGCCCTCGCGCTGGTGCTCCTGACCGGGCCCCACGTCCTTGTGGTGGACCCGGCCGCGGAGGTGCCCTCGGCGATGCAGGCGCTCACGGTTCTGGCCGACGGGTTCGACCGGAGCATGGACGTACGGCAGGCGACGGAACTACTGGGGCTGGCCGCGTCGACCTGCGCGGGCGGACACATGCGGCTTCTCGGAACGGTCACGGAGACGACCGCGGCGGTGGCACGTGCGACGGCCGGCGTGACAGTGGTAGACCTGGCCCGGTGACCGAACTCGACGTGGCGCAACTGCAGCGGAGGCTGGCCGACTTCGCCGCTGCCCGGGCCTGGGGGCCGTACCACACGCCCAAGAACCTCGCCGCGGCTCTGAGTGTCGAGGCGTCCGAACTCCTGGAGATCTTCCAGTGGCTGACGCCCGAGGAGGCGGCGCGGGTCATGGAGGACCCGGAAACGGCGCACCGCGTCGAGGACGAGGTCGCGGACGTCCTGGCGTACCTGCTGCAGTTCTGCGGGGTGCTGGGCGTCGACGTCCTGGCGGCGCTGGCGGCCAAGATCGAGCGGAACGAGACCCGTTTCCCGGTCCCGGGCCGCCCCGCAGCACAGGATGGTCACTCTTCGGAGTGATCAACTTATCCACAATCGCTCTCCTGTCCACAGATTTCCGATTTCCTCTGGCTTTACGGTGCCACACCCCTCACTGTGGGTAATGAAAGAGGTGAGCGGGTTTTCGTACGGACGGGGGACGGCATGGAAGCGGAGCGACTCATCGAGGCGGGCCGGCGGTCTCTGGCGGAGAGCAGGGGAGCGCCGGCCGTGATGGCGGAGGCATGGCAGGCCCAGGCTCTCGCCCGGGCGGTGGGCGGGCAGTTGGTCCGGTTCGGACCGGCGGAGTTACGGACGGACGCGCGCGGCCTCAGTGAGATCGGCGCAGCGGGCCCGCCCGTGCTCGACCACCCGATGGTCCCGGCGAGTGGTGTGCGGGCGGCCCATCTCTCCGAAGTGAGCGACACCAGCCGCACGTTGGGCGCACTCGTCCTGCTTCTCGGAGAGGTCGGGATGGCTCTCGTCGGCGTCGCCTGCGGCACGGAGGAGGAGGGGCTCTACTGGCAGTGCATCGAAGCCATAGACGCCGTCGACGAGTCGGTGGACCGGGTGCACGGCATGCTGAGACGGCTCGCGGAGCAGGAGCGGGAACGCGAGCGTGAGACGGACCAGGAGCGTGACGGCCCGTACGGCGTGATCCGGGGACCGGCGGGCTCCGTGACCGGCCGGCCATGAGCGGCGCGGGGCGCGGGCCGCCGGGCCGTCCGTCCACGACCGGGGCGAGGGGGAGACGGGGCCGGGCGGCATGAAAGGTGCAGGATGGAGGCATGGATCTTCGAATCTTCACCGAGCCCCAGCAAGGGGCGAGCTACGACACGCTGCTCACCGTCGCCAAGGCCACCGAGGACCTGGGCTTCGACGCCTTCTACCGGTCGGACCACTACGTCCGCATGGGCTCCGGAGACGGGCTGCCCGGACCGACCGACGCGTGGATCACGCTGGCGGGGCTGGCCCGCGAGACCAAGCGGATCCGGCTGGGCACGCTGATGACGGCGGGCACCTTCCGCCTGCCGGGTGTGCTGGCCATCCAGGTGGCCCAGGTCGACCAGATGTCCGGCGGCCGCGTCGAGCTGGGCCTGGGCGCGGGCTGGTTCGAGGAGGAGCACAAGGCTTACGGCATCCCGTTCCCGAAGGAGAAGTTCGGCCGGCTGGAGGAGCAGTTGGCGATCGTCACCGGCTTGTGGGAGACGGAAGTCGGCGACACGTTCAACTACGACGGCACGTATTACCAGCTCACCGACTCGCCGGCGCTGCCGAAGCCCGCGCAGGCCAAGGTGCCGATCCTGATCGGCGGGCACGGCGCGGTCCGTACCCCGCGTCTGGCCGCGCAGTACGCGGACGAGTTCAACATCCCCTTCGCGTCGATCGAGGACAGCGAGAAGCAGTTCGGCCGGGTCCGGGACGCGGCCGTCGCGGCGGGCCGCGCACCGGACGACCTGGTGTACTCCAACGCCCTGGCAGTCTGTGTCGGCAAGAACGACGCGGAGGTCGCCCGGCGTGCTGCCGCCATCGGGCGGGAGGTCGAGGACCTCAGGGCGAACGGTCTGGCCGGCTCACCCGACGAGGTGGTCGACAAGATCGGCCGGTACGCGGCAATCGGCGCGTCGCGGATCTACCTCCAGGTCCTGGACCTGGACGACCTGGAGCACCTGGAACTGATCTCCTCGCAGGTGCAGTCGCAACTGGGCGCAAGGGAGACCGAAGACAGGATGTAGCCGCCCAGGAGCCGGCAGGGAGACGGTGCGCAGTCAGCCGGCTGCTCCCTGCCGGTAGTGAGCAGCCGGCGGAAGCAGCTGATTTCGAGGAGCAGCCGATTCATGGGAGCAGCCGTGCCGCCCGACCGAACCCCGCAGGTCCGGCCCGCCCGTACGCTCGGTGACGCGCTCGCCGAGGGCACCGTTCTGCTGGACGGCGGTCTCTCCAACCAACTCCGGGCGCAGGGGTGCGATCTGTCCGGCGAGCTGTGGTCGGCCCGGCTGCTGGCCGACGCGCCGGAGCAGATCGAGGCCGCCCACGCGGCCTATGCGAGGGCGGGTGCGCAGGTGCTCGTCACCGCCAGCTACCAGGCGACGTTCGAAGGTTTCGGGCGGCGCGGTGTCGGGCGGGCCGGGGTGGTGGAGCTGTTGGCCCGGAGTGTGGAATCGGCCCGCCGGGCGGGGGCCCTGACCGGCCGGGACGTCTGGGTGGCCGCTTCGGTCGGCCCGTACGGGGCGATGCTCGCGGACGGCAGCGAGTACCGGGGCCGCTACGGGCTGAGCGTCCGCGAGCTGGAACGCTTCCACCGCCCCAGGGCCGAGGCGCTGGCCGCGTCGGGCGCTGATGTGCTGGCCCTGGAGACGGTGCCGGACACGGACGAGGCGGAGGCGCTGCTGAGGGCGGTCCGGGACCTTCCGGTGCCCGTCTGGCTCTCGTACAGCATCGCGGGGGACCGGACCCGGGCGGGGCAGCCGCTCGATGAGGCGTTCGGACTCGTGGCGGGAAACGACCAGGTGGTGGCCGTCGGAGTCAACTGCTGCGTTCCCGCGGACGCGGACGGTGCGGTGGAGACGGCCGCGGCGGCCGGCAAGCCCGTCGTCGTCTACCCGAACAGCGGCGAGGCGTGGGATGCCACCCGCCGGGAGTGGACGGGCGGGAGCACTTTCCGGCCTGAGCGGGTGCGGGAGTGGCAGCGGGCCGGAGCCCGGCTGGTCGGGGGCTGCTGCCGGGTCGGCCCCTCTGCGATCACCGAGCTGGCCGCCCTGCTGAAAGGAGCGCGACCGTGAAAATTGCCTGGTAGGGGGCGGGGAGACGGGACCATACTCGGACGTGTGTTCTTGACTATCGGTACGACCGGCAACCCTGAGCGTCCCGCCACCGATCTCGGATTCCTGCTGCACAAGCACCCCGGGAAGGCGCAGGCGTTCTCCACCTCGCACGGCACCGCGCACGTCTTCTACCCCGAGGCGTCAGCGGAGCGGTGCACGGCCGCGCTGCTGTTGGAGGTGGATCCGGTGGCGCTGGTGCGGCGCGGCAAGGGCAAGGGCAGGGGCGGCGCCCCCGACGCGGCCCTCGCGCAATACGTCAACGACCGGCCCTACGCGGCGTCCTCGCTGCTCTCGGTCGCGATGGCGGCGGTCTTCAAGTCCGCGCTCAACGGTGTGTGCCGGGCCATGCCCGAGAGGGCCGAGGAGTCCTTGCCACTGCGCGTCGAGGTGCCCGCGCTGCCGGCGCGAGGTGGTGCCGAGCTGGTGCACAAGCTTTTCGGGCCGCTGGGCTGGACACGGGTCGACGCCGTGCCCGTACCCCTGGACGAGCAGTTTCCCCAGTGGGGTGACTCGCGCTACGTACGGCTGGTGCTGGAGGGCGAGGTGCGGCTGGCCGACGCGCTGCGCCAGCTGTACGTGCTGCTGCCGGTCCTCGACGACGCCAAGCACTACTGGGTCGCGCCCGACGAGGTGGACAAGCTGCTCCGGGCCGGGGACGGCTGGCTGGTCGACCACCCGGAGCAGAAGCTCATCACCAGCCGCTATCTCTCCCGCCGCTGGGGGCTGACCCGGCAGGCGACGGAGCGGCTCGAACTGGTGCGGCTGGCGGAGTCGGACGACCTGGAGGTGGAGAGCGTCGACAACGCGGTGGACGAGACCACCGACACGGAGGAGAAGCCGGTGCCGCTCGCCGAGCAGCGCCGCGAGGCGATCCTGACGGCACTCCGCGCCGCCGGGGCGGCCCGTGTGCTCGACCTCGGCTGCGGGCAGGGCCAGTTGGTCCAGGCACTGCTCAGGGACGTGCGTTTCACGGAGATCGTGGGGGTGGACGTGTCGATGCGGGCGCTGGCCATCGCCTCGCGCCGACTCAAGGTGGACCGGATGGGCGAGCGGCAGGCCGCCCGGGTCGCCCTTCGTCAGGGTGCGCTGACCTACACCGACAAACAACTGAAGGGGTACGACGCGGCCGTGCTCAGTGAGGTGATCGAGCACCTGGACCTGGAACGGCTGCCTGCGCTGGAGTTCGCCGTGTTCGGGTCGGCGCGACCGCGGACCGTGCTCGTGACGACCCCGAACGTCGAGTACAACGTCCGCTGGGAGACGCTCCCGGCCGGACACGTGCGCCACGGTGACCACCGTTTCGAGTGGACCCGGCAGGAGTTCCGTGACTGGGCGGAGCAGGTGGCCGGACGCCACGGCTACACGGTGACGTTCCTCCCCGTGGGGCCGGACGACCCGGAGGTGGGGCCGCCCACACAGATGGCCGTGTTCACGATGAGCACGCCGGCGTCGGCACCGGCACCGGCGCCGACGACGAGGAAGAAGGAGGCGAAGGCCGCATGACCGGTACCTCTCGCACGCTGCCGGTGACCGACCTGTCCCTCGTCGTGCTCATCGGCGCCAGCGGCTCGGGCAAGTCCACCTTCGCGCGCAGGAATTTCAGGCCCACGGAGATCGTCTCCTCGGACTTCTGCCGCGGCCTCGTCGCGGACGACGAGAACGACCAGGGCGCCAGCCGTGACGCCTTCGACGTCCTGCACTACATCGCCGGCAAGCGCCTGGCCGCCGGACGGCTCACCGTCGTCGACGCCACCAACGTGCAGTCCGAGAGCCGCAGGCAGCTCGTGCAGCTGGCCAGGCAGTACGACGTGCTGCCCATCGCCATCGTGCTGGACCTGCCGGAGGAGGTCTGCCGCGCGCGCAACAGCACCCGTGCCGACCGCGCCGGCATGCCCCGCCATGTCGTCCAGCGCCACCGGCGCGAGCTGCAGCGATCGCTCCGCGGCCTGGAGCGCGAGGGCTTCCGCAAGGTGCACATCCTGCACACCGAGGAGGAGGCCGCCTCCGCCGAGATCGTCCTGGAGCGCCGCTACAACGACCTCCGCCATCTCACAGGCCCCTTCGACATCATCGGCGACATCCACGGCTGCAGTTCCGAACTGGAGTCGCTGCTGGGGAAGCTGGGCTACTCCGACGGCGTCCACCCCGAGGGGCGCACCGCCGTCTTCGTCGGCGACCTCGTCGACCGCGGACCCGACAGCCCCGGTGTGCTCCGCCGCGTCATGTCCATGGTGGCGGCCGGCAACGCCCTGTGCGTCCCGGGCAACCACGAGAACAAGCTCGGCCGTTACCTCAAGGGCCGCAAGGTCCAGCACACGCACGGTCTCGCCGAGACCGTCGAGCAGCTGGAGCGGGAGGACGCCAAGGACCCGGAGTTCCGCGGTCAGGTCGCGGAGTTCATCGACGGGCTGGTCAGCCATTACGTCCTGGACGAGGGCAAGCTGGTCGTCTGTCACGCCGGGCTGCCCGAGAAGTACCACGGCCGCACCTCCGGGCGGGTGCGTTCGCACGCGCTGTACGGGGACACGACGGGCGAGACCGACGAGTTCGGGCTGCCGGTGCGCTATCCGTGGGCGGAGGACTACCGCGGCCGTGCGGCCGTGGTCTACGGCCACACCCCCGTGCCCGTCACCTCGTGGATCAACAACACCCTCTGCCTGGACACCGGAGCGGTGTTCGGCGGGAGGATGACCGCCCTGCGCTGGCCGGAACGCGAGATCGTCGACGTGCCCGCCGAGCAGGTCTGGTACGAACCGGTGAGGCCGCTGGTCACCGAGGCGCCCGGGGGCCGGGAGGGCCGCCCGCTCGACCTCGCCGACGTGCAGGGCCGCCGCGTCGTGGAGACCCGTCACATGGGCCGTGTCGCGGTGCGCGAGGAGAACGCCGCGGCGGCGCTCGAAGTGATGAGCCGGTTCGCAGTCGACCCGAGGCTGCTCGCCTACCTCCCGCCGACCATGGCTCCGACCGCCACCTCCCAGGAGGCGGGCTTCCTGGAGCACCCGGCCGAAGCCTTCGCGCAGTACCGCGCGGACGGTGTCGGCAGGGTCGTCTGCGAGGAGAAGCACATGGGTTCGCGGGCGGTGGCCCTGGTCTGCCGCGACGCCGCGACGGCCCGGGAGCGATTCGGCACAGACGGCCCCACCGGCGCCTTGTACACGCGCACCGGGCGGCCGTTCCTGGACGACGCGGCGCTCACCGAAGTCGTCCTCGGCAGGCTGCGGACCGCCGTCACCGCCGCCGGTCTCTGGGAGGAGTGGGACACCGACTGGGTGTTGCTGGACGCGGAGCTGATGCCCTGGTCCCTCAAGGCCGCCGGTCTCCTGCGCTCGCAGTACGCGGCCGTGGGCGCGGCATCCGGGGCAGCGCTCCCCGTGGCCGGTGAGGCCCTCGCGGCGGCGGCTGCCCGCGGGGTGGACGTCACCGCCCTCGCCGGCCGGCAGCGCGAGCGGGCCGCGGACGCCGAGGCGTTCACCGAGGCGTACCGGCGCTACTGCTGGAGCACCGAAGGGCTCGACGGGGTACGGCTCGCACCGTTCCAGATCCTCGCCGTGCGGGGCCGCTCGCTGGCCTCCGTGCCGCACGACGAGCAGCTGGCCTGGCTGGACCGGCTCGTCGAGCACGACCCGACCGGGCTGCTCCAGGTCACCCGCCGTCTCGTCGTGGACACCGGTGACGACGCCTCCGTGCGCTCCGGCATCGACTGGTGGCTGGAGATGACCGGACGTGGTGGGGAGGGCATGGTCGTCAAACCGCTCGGCGCCCTCGTACGGGACGCCAAGGGCGGGCTCGTCCAGCCGGGCATCAAGGTGCGCGGCCGGGAGTACCTGCGGATCATCTACGGTCCCGAGTACACGCGGCCGGAGAACCTTGAGCGCCTGCGTTCGCGGTTCCTCGGCCACAAGAGGTCGCTGGCCCTGCGCGAGTACGGTCTCGGCCTCGAGGCCCTGGACAGGCTGGCCGAGGGGGAGCCGCTCTGGCGGGTCCACGAGGCAGTCTTCGCGGTCCTCGCCCTGGAGTCGGAGCCGGTCGACCCCCGGCTCTGACGACCGTTGGCGGTTCGAAGGGGTGAACGGCGCCCCGCGCGGTGAGGATGAAGGCATGGGATTCCATGTCGACTCCGAGGCCGGGCGGCTGCGCCGCGTCATCCTGCACCGCCCCGATCTGGAACTGAAGCGGCTCACCCCGAGCAACAAGGACGCGCTCCTGTTCGACGACGTGCTGTGGGTGCGTCGTGCCAGGGAGGAACACGACGGCTTCGCCGACGTGCTGCGCGACCGGGGCGTCGAGGTCCATCTCTTCGGCGATCTGCTCCGGGAGTCCCTCGACATCCCGGTGGCGCGGCGACTCGTCCTCGACCGGGTCTTCGAGGAGAAGGAGTACGGACCGCTCGCCACCGAACACCTGCGTGCCGCCTTCGAGGAGCTGACCACCGCCGAGCTGACCGAGGCTCTCGTCGGCGGCATGACGAAACGGGAGTTCCTGGAGCGGCACTCCGAACCGACGTCCGTCCGCTTCCACGTCATGGACCTGGACGACTTCCTGCTCAACCCCCTGCCCAACCACCTCTTCACCCGTGACACCTCGGCGTGGATCTACGACGGGGTGTCCATCAACGCGATGCGATGGCCGGCCAGGCAGCGCGAGACCGTGCACTTCGAGGCGATCTACCGGCACCATCCCCTGTTCACCGGCCCGGAGGCGGGCGTCTTCCACCACTGGTCGGAAGGGCAGGACGACTACCCGTCCACCATCGAGGGCGGTGACGTCCTCGTGCTCGGCCGGGGCGCCGTCCTGATCGGGATGAGTGAACGGACCACCCCGCAGGCCGTGGAGATGCTGGCCAGGGGCCTCTTCGACGCCGGATCGGCCCGGACGATCGTGGCGCTCGACATGCCCAAGCGCCGCGCGTTCATGCACCTCGACACGGTGATGACGATGGTCGACGGGGACACGTTCACGAAGTACGCCGGTCTCGGGATGCTCCGCTCGTACACCATCGAGCCGGGCAGCGGCCCCCGCGAGCTGAAGGTCACCGACCACCCGCCCGAGCACATGCACCGGGCCATCGCCGCCGCGCTGGGCCTGGACACGATCCGGGTGCTCACCGCCACCCAGGACGTCCACGCGGCCGAGCGGGAGCAGTGGGACGACGGCTGCAACGTGCTGGCCGTGGAACCCGGTGTCGTCGTCGCCTACGAGCGCAACGCCACCACCAACACACACCTGCGCAAGGAAGGCATCGAGGTCATCGAGATCCGCGGCAGCGAGCTGGGCCGGGGGCGGGGCGGCCCGCGGTGCATGAGCTGCCCGGTGGTCCGTGACCCGGTGTGAGCAGTGTTCCGTGCCCCGGTGCGAGCGGCGCGGGAGAGCCCGACGCTGCGGGGCCTGTATAGCGATGCGGAGCTTCGTATAGACTTCCGGTCCGGCGTGCAAGCGCGCGCAAGCAGAGCTCGCGCGCAGCCGCGTCCGTGCACGCCCGCCGCCCGTCCGCAGTCCGACCCAGGAGCATCGCCATGGCCATAGACCTCGCAGGCCGCCACTTCCTGAAGGAGCTGGATTTCACGGCCGAGGAGTTCCGCGGTCTGATCTCCCTGTCCGCCGAGCTCAAGGCCGCCAAGAAGGCCGGCACGGAGGTGCGGAGGCTGGGTGGCAAGAACATTGCGCTGATCTTCGAGAAGACGTCGACCCGTACCCGTTGCGCGTTCGAGGTGGCCGCCGCGGACCAGGGCGCCTCCACGACGTACCTCGATCCTTCGGGCTCCCAGATGGGGCACAAGGAGTCGGTGAAGGACACGGCCCGGGTGCTCGGCCGGATGTTCGACGGCATCGAGTACCGGGGTGACAGCCAGCAAGCCGTCGAGGAGCTGGCCGCGCACGCCGGCGTCCCCGTCTTCAACGGGCTGACCGACGACTGGCACCCCACCCAGATGCTCGCCGACGTCCTGACGATGACCGAGCACAGCGCGAAGCCGTTGGAGGAGATCGCTTTCGCCTACCTCGGCGACGCCCGCTTCAACATGGGCAACTCCTACCTGGTCACCGGCGCGCTGCTCGGCATGGACGTCCGGATCGTCGCGCCCGCCTCCTACTGGCCGGCGCAGGCCGTCGTGGATCTGGCCCGGGAGCTCGCGGGGTCCAGCGGCGCGCGCATCACCCTCACCGAGGACGTCACCGAAGGCGTCCGGGGGGCCGACTTCGTCGCCACCGACGTCTGGGTCTCCATGGGGGAGCCGAAGGAGGTCTGGGACGAGCGCATCTCCGTCCTCGCGCCCTACTCCGTGACCATGGACGTCCTGCGCGCCACCGGGAACGCCGCCGTGAAGTTCATGCACTGCCTCCCCGCCTACCACGACCTCGGCACGAAGGTGGGCAGGGAGATCCATGCGCGCCACGGTCTGACGGAGCTCGAGGTCACCGACGAGGTCTTCGAGTCCGCGTACTCCGTCGTCTTCGACGAGGCGGAGAACCGGATGCACACGATCAAGGCCGTTCTCGTGGCGACGCTGGCCGGTGACGGGCCGAGCGTATGAAGATGCACCCAATTGGGTGAACATGCAAGGTGGTGGCTACGATGGTGCCACTTGGTGGGGTTCGGGCTCGCACGCTCGAACCCCATTTCCATGGGCCCGAACCCCCGACCGGCCGCGCACGGGCCGGAGCCCCCACGGCTCCCGTTCCCGCGCGTCCCCGCTCGCCTCCCCCTTGCTCCACCAGGAAAGAGAACGTCCCCCCATGAGCCCGGCCCCCCACACCCCGCAGAGCCCCGCGAGCCCCTCGCGCCGCACAGGGGCGCGCATCAAGAGCCCCGCCGTGCTGGTCGCCGAGTCCGGAGCCGATCTCGAGGGCCACGGCCTGCGCCGCACCATGGGCCTGTTCCAGCTCGTGTGCTTCGGAGTCGGCGCCATCGTCGGCACCGGCATCTTCGTCGGCCTGTCCGACAGCGTCGCCGAGGCGGGCCCCGCCGTGGTGGTCTCCTTCGTCCTCGCCGCGATCACCTGCATCTTCACGGCCTTCTCCTTCGCCGAGCTCGGCGGCGCCATCCCCGTCTCCGGCAGTTCGTACTCCTTCGCCTACGCCACCCTCGGGGAGCGCGTCGCCTTCCTCGTCGGCTGGTGTCTGCTCCTGGAGTACGGCGTCTCAGTCTCGGCGGTCGCGGTGGGCTGGAGCCAGTACGTCAACGAACTGCTGGACAGTCTCGTCGGCGTGCACCTGCCGGCCGCACTCTCCTCCGGCCCCGCCGACGGCGGGGCCGTCAACCTGCCGGCGATCGTCGTGGTCATGATGGCCGCCACCCTGCTGGTGCGCGGAATCAGGGAGAGCGCGGGCGCCACTGCGGCGATGGCGGTCCTGAAGATCGGCATCCTCATCGCGTTCTGCGCGATCGCCTTCACCGCGTTCGAGGACGGGCACCTCTCGCCGTTCGCCCCCCAGGGCGTGTCCGGGGTCACCGCCGGTGCCTCGGTGGCGTTCTTCTCGTACATCGGCTTCGACGCCATCACCACCGCGGGCGAGGAGGTCAAGGACCCCCGGCGGAACATCCCGATCGCGATCATGATCTGCATCGGTCTGGTCACCCTGCTCTACTGCGCGGTCGCCCTCGGGGCCATCGGCGCCCTGGGCGCGGACGCCGTGGGGGGCAAGCCGGCCGCGCTCTCGCTGGTGGTCGACCAGGTCACCGGCTCGACCGTCGGCGGCGGCATCATCGCGTTCGGCGCGGTCGTCGCCATCGCGTCCGTCGTGCTCGCCGTGATGTACGGACAGACCCGGATCCTCATGTCGATGTCCCGCGACGGGCTGGTGCCCCGGGTCTTCGAGCGCGTCTCGCCGCGCACCCACACGCCCGTCGCCAACACGTGGATCGTGGCCGTCGTCTTCGCGGTCCCGGCCGCGTTCTCGTCCCTGGACGCGGTGGTGAACCTGACGACCATCGGCACGCTCGCCACGATGGCGGTGGTGAACATCGCCGTGATCGCGCTGCGCCGCCGCAACCCGGAGCTGAAGCGTTCCTTCCGGGTGCCGCTCTACCCGGTGAGTCCGATCCTGGGCGTCGGTTTCTGCCTGTACCTGATGTACGGGACGGGCTGGGCGACGTGGCTGCAGTTCCTGGTCTTCCTGGCGGCCGGCGCCCTGCTGTACGCCGGATACGGGCGCAGCCGCTCCCGGCTGGTCAGCTCGGCGGACCCGGTGTCGCCGGGAGAGTGAACCAGACGGCCTTCCCGTGTTCCGTGGCACGGTGACCGCAGGCGGAGCTGAGGGTGCGGATCAGGAGCAGCCCCCGGCCGTGCTCCTGCCACGGGTCCGGGGTGCTGCCCGGCCGTAGCGCCGACAGGTCCCCGGGCGGACCCGGGTCGTGGTCGTGGACCTCCACCTGGCAGCCGGTCGCCATGAGCTCGACCACCAGTTCGATGGGCCCCGAGCCGTCGGTGTGCTCCACGGCGTTCGCGACCAGCTCCGCCGTGAGCAGCTCGGCGGTGTCGCTGTCCGCGGCCGCCTTGAGGTCCGCCAGCGCCGTACGGATGAGGGCGCGGGCGATCGGCACGGCGGCCGAGGAGTGCGGTAGGGCGATGCGCCAGGAGGCGGGCGGTGGCGCGGGTGCGGGGGCGTCGGGCGGCAAGGCGGCTTCCGTTCGGGTGCGAGACATCCTGTGACGGGACTTCTGTTTTTGGGACGTGCGCCACGGTGTTTGTTCCGGGGTTGCTGCGCCCGGGACGGCTGCGTCAGGAGTTCTGTACCAGGACTTCCTGCGCCCAACCATACGAAGTGCGTCGCTCCAGACATAGGGGCGGTCGGCCGGTACGAACGGGACGTTCGCCACAGCGTCCCCACAGGTCGCATATCGCGTACTCCTGACGGAAGTCACGTACGAGTGATAACTTCGTAGCGGATCGGCAGCAGCCCGACGGCCCAAGGAGACCTTCCATGAGCCCGTTCACCGGCTCCGTCCCGCGCACGGAGCGATGGCAGCATCTGCGCCTGACGACGCACGACGGTGTGGCGACGGTCACGCTCGCCCGCCCGGAGAAGCTCAACGCACTCACCTTCGGCGCCTATGCCGACCTGCGCGATCTCCTCGCCGAGCTTTCCCGGGAACGCTCCGTACGCGCGCTGGTGCTCGCCGGTGAGGGGCGTGGCTTCTGCTCCGGTGGCGACGTCGACGAGATCATCGGCGCGACGCTCGCCATGGACACCGCCCAGCTCCTGGACTTCAACCGGATGACCGGGCAGGTCGTACGGGCCCTGCGGGAGTGCCCCTTCCCCGTCGTCGCCGCCGTGCACGGGGTCGCGGCAGGAGCCGGGGCGGTCCTCGCGCTGGCCGCCGACTTCCGCGTCGCCGATCCCTCGGCCCGCTTCGCCTTCCTCTTCACCAAGGTAGGTCTCTCCGGCGGTGACATGGGAGCCGCCTACCTCCTGCCGCGTGTCGTCGGTCTCGGGCACGCCACCCGGCTCCTGATGCTCGGCGACCCCGTCCGCGCCCCCGAGGCCGAGCGCATCGGCCTGATCAGCGAGCTTGCCGAGGAAGGCCGGGCCGACGCCCGTGCGGCGGCGCTCGCCCGCCGGCTGGCGGACGGCCCCGCGCTCGCCCTCGCCCAGACCAAGGCGCTCCTCACCGCCGAGCTCGACATGCCGCTCGCGGCCTCCGTGGAAATGGACGCCGCCACCCAGGCCCTGCTGATGCACGGTGAGGACTACGCGGAGTTCCACGCCGCCTTCGGCGAGAAGCGGCCGCCGAAGTGGCAAGGCCGGTAGCGCCGTGACCCCGCCCGGCATCGGACGGATCGCGGTCATCGGCGGCGGGCCCGGCGGACTGTACGCGGCGGCCCTCCTCAAAAGGCTCGGACCCGGGCGCGAGATCACCGTCTGGGAACGCAACGCACCCGACGACACATTCGGCTTCGGTGTGGTCCTCTCCGACGAGACACTCGGCGGTATCGAGCAGGCCGACCCCGTCGTGTACCGGGCGCTGCGGGACGCGCTCGTCCGCTGGGACACCATCGACGTCGTGCACCGGGGCGAGACCCTGACGTCGGGCGGCCACGGCTTCGCCGCGACGGGCCGCAGACGCCTGCTGCGGATCCTGCACGAGCGCTGCGCGTCCCTGGGGGTACGACTCCGCTTCGGGACGGAGGCCCCGCCCGCCGCGGAACTCGCGACCAGTCATGACCTCGTCATCGCCGCCGACGGGGTGCACAGTCTCACCCGGAAGGCACACGCCGGCCACTTTCGCCCGACGGTCACCACCCACCACAACCGCTACATCTGGCTCGCCGCAGGCTTCGCCCTCGACGCCTTCCGCTTCGAGATCGCCGAGACGGAGCACGGCGTGATGCAACTGCACGCCTACCCCTTCGCGCCCGACGCCTCCACCGTCATCGTCGAGATGCGCGAAGAGGTCTGGCGTGCCGCAGGGCTCGACACCTGCGGCACCGCCGAGTCGGCCGAACGCTGTGCCGAGGTCTTCGCCGAGGCCCTGGGCGGACGGCCGCTGCGCTCCAACAACTCCTCCTGGCTGACCTTCGCCACCGTCACCAACGCCCGCTGGTCGCACGGCACCACGGTCCTCCTCGGCGACGCCGCCCACACCGCCCACTTCTCCATCGGTTCGGGGACCAAGCTCGCCGTCGAGGACGCCCTCGCCCTGGCCGCCTGCACCGAGGAGCATCCCGACCTGCTCACCGCCCTCGCCGCGTACGAGGCGGAGCGCCGCCCGGCCGTCCTGTCCACCCAGCGGGCCGCGGCGGCCAGCCTGCGCTGGTTCGAGGACCTCCCGCTGTACGTGGACCAGCCGCCCCGGCGGTTCGCCTTCAACCTCCTCACCCGCAGCCGGCGCGTCACCCACGACAACCTGCGGCTGCGCGACCCCGGATTCACCGGAGCGGTCGAGGAGGAGTTCGGCTGCCCGCCGGACACCCCGCCGATGTTCACACCGCTGCGGCTGCGCGGCCTGGAGCTCCGCAACCGGGTCGTCGTCTCGCCCATGGACATGTACTCGGCGGTCGGAGGCCTGCCCGCCGACCTCCACCTCGTCCACCTCGGGGCGCGTGCGCTCGGAGGTGCCGGTCTCGTCATGACCGAGATGGTGTGCGTGAGCCCCGAAGGACGCATCACCCCCGGCTGCACCGGCCTGTGGACCGACGAGCAGAACGGCGCCTGGAGCCGGATCACCCGCTTCGTCCACGACTCGGCGCCCGGTACCGCCATCGGCGTGCAGCTGGGCCACTCCGGCCGCAAGGGTTCCACCCGGCTGATGTGGGAGGGCATCGACCAGCCGCTGGAGGAGGGCAACTGGCCCGTCACCGCCGCCTCCCCGCTCCCGTACGCACCGGGCGTCAGCCAGACCCCCCGGGCGCTGGACCGGGCCGGTCTCGCCACCGTCCGCGCGCAGTTCACCGACGCCGCGCGGCGGGCGGCCCGCAGTGACTTCGACCTCCTCGAACTGCACTGCGCCCACGGTTACCTGCTCTCCGGCTTCCTCTCCCCGCTCACCAACCGGCGCACCGACGCCTACGGCGGCACGGCGGCGAAGCGGCTCCGGTTCCCTCTGGAGGTCTTCGACGCCGTCCGCGAGGTGTGGCCGGCGGACCGGCCGATGACCGTCCGGATCTCCGCCACGGACTGGGCCGAGGGCGGCACGAGTGCCGAGGACTCCCTCGCCGTCGCCCGTGCCTTCGCCCGCCACGGGGCGGACGCCATCGACGTCTCCACCGGACAGGTCGTACCGGACGAACGCCCCGAGTACGGCCGCTCCTACCAGACCCCGTACGCCGACCGCATCCGCAACGCGGTGGGCGTCCCCGTCATCGCGGTCGGCGCCATCTCCTCCTGGGACGACGTCAACTCGCTGCTCCTGGCCGGGCGGGCCGACCTCATCGCCCTGGCCCGCCCGCACCTGTACGACCCGCACTGGACCCTGCACGCCGCGGCCGAGCAGGGGTACGCCGGCCCGGGCGCCCCCTGGCCGCTCCCGTACCGCGCGGGCAGCCGCACCCCGCCGACGGGCCGAGGCGACCATCCCGGGCCCCGGCTCACCCTGAGCTGAGCGTCAGGCACTCGTGGCAGCGGCAGGGAACGGGATGGGGTGAGGCCCAGTGGGCGGTGCGGTACCCGGCGGCCAGCGGGCCGAGGCGGGCGGCGAGCTCCTCCGCGTCCTGCCGGTTCGTCCAGCAGCCGCCCACGCCCGCCTCCTCGCACAGCCGCAGCACGGTCGGGCTGTGGACCGGCACGGCCCGGAAGGTGTGCAGATTGCGCGTCGCCATGTCGATCGCGATGTACGTGCCGGTGTGCCGCCCGCGCCCGATCGTGGTCAGCTGCTCATGGCCCGCCCCCGCGTAGGTCTCGATGACGTAGATCTTGGAGCCGCCCCGGTACGACTTGGTGCCGGGCCGCAGCTCCTGACCGTCCTCGCCGTAGCGCCGCCACCGCACGACGTTCGCGGCGACCAGCCACCGCTGCTCCGCCGGCGTCTCCCCGGCCCCGGCCGTCACTTCGGCTCCGCCGTGACCACCAGCCGGTCGCAGACCGGTTCGTAACCGATGCGGCGGTACACGCCGTTGCTCGTCGGGTCGGCGAGGTCGGTGAAGAGCAGCACCTGACGGGCGCCCCCCTCCCGCGCCACCCGGCTGACCTGCGCCGTCACCGCCGCCGCGTATCCGCGGCTCCGGTGCTCCGGCGGGGTGTGGACCGTCGCCACCCGCACGGTGCCCGCGAGTTCGCGCGAGACGCCCGCCATGGACACCGCGACCCCGTCGTCCTCCCAGAGCGTCAGCCCGCCCTGTGCGATCCGCTCGTCGGCGACCCGCCCGGCCCGGTCGCCCGGCTGGCCGGTCTCCTCGCAGAAGGCGCGCAGCCGGTCGACGAGCAGCGCCCGGTCGGCGCTGGTGGCGGTGCGGGGCCGGCCGCCGGGCGCGGGGGAGGGCGGTACCAACTCGCCCAGTTGGTACAGCCGGTGCTCCGCGTCGACCCGGTGGCCGGGCCAGTGGGCGGCGAGGGCCTGCGCGGTGGCGCGGTCCGCGTTGACGCCGGTCAGCGGGAACGCCCGGACCAGCGGACCCAGCGCCTCCGGGGCCACCGTGCCCAGGACCGGCACGTACGGCGGCGTCCGCACCAGCGTCCCCGCCACCTCGCCGTCGGCCCCGCGCCACCAGCCCAGCACCGGCGTACCGTCGCCGTAGGCGTGCGGGCCGCTGTGGCGCAGGGTCGCCGTGACGGTCAGCACCAGGGTGTTCTCGGCGGGCCGAACGGCGAGCGACGCACCGGCCGCGTCGAGGAAGGTGCCGACGTCATCGGTGAAGGTCCAGGGCATTGCCTCATAGTGCCGGGTGAACAGGCCGTCAGGCACCCGGGTTTCAGCCTGTGGCCGCCCGGGCGCGCACGAACCGGCTCCCGGCGTCGCGCAGCCGGGCGTGCAGCAGCCCGAACACCTCGGCCGAGCGGCCGCCCGGCCAGTCCTCCGGCAGCAGTTCACCGGGCAGCCCGGGATCGGCGTACGGCAGTCGCCGCCAGGCGTCGAGGGCGCGGAGGTAGTCCCGGTAGGCCTCCGCCGGGTCCGGCCCGGCCTCGCCGGCCCGTGCCTCCCAGGCCCGCAGCACCGGTTCCTGCTGCGCCAGGAACTCCCCGTGGAGCCGGGCGAGCGCGTCCAGGTCCCACCAGCGCGCCACGGACTCCTTCGTCGCCGCGAAGCCGAGGTGCTCCCCCCGGAACAGCTCGACGTACGGCGCGAGTTCCAGCCGCTCCAAGGTGTGCCGCGTCTCCTCGTACAGCCCGGCGGGCGCGATCCACACCCCGGGGGCCGCCGTGCCGAAGCCGAGCCCGCCGAGCCGGGAGCGCAGCAGGTGCCGCTTGTGGCGCTCGGCCTCCGGTACGGAGAAGACGGCGAGGAGCCAGCCGTCCGGGAGGCGGGGCGAGGGATGCCGGTAGATGCGCCGGTCGCCGTCGTCCAGCAGCTGACGGGCACCGGGCGACAGGGCGTACCCGGCCGCCCCGTCCGCCGTGCGGGCGGGCAGGAGCAGACCGCGGCGCTTGAGCCGGGAGACGGAGGAGCGTACGGACGGGGCGTCCACGCCGACGGCGTGCAGCAGCCGGATCAGCTCGGACACCGCCAGCGGGGCGTCGTCGGCGTCTCGGCCGTACGCGCCGTACAGGCTGACGATCAGGGAACGGGGGGTGTGCTCGGCCACGCGCTCACTCTAGAACGCCTGTGCCGCGCAGCCGGAAGCGCTGCAGCTTTCCGGTCGCGGTCCTCGGGAGCGCGGGCAGGAACGTGAGGACGCGGGGGCACTTGTGCGGCGCCAGCTCCGACTTCATGTGGGTGCGCAGCCCGTCGGCCGACTGCCGGGCTCCCTCGCGCAGCACCACGTACGCCGCGACGACCTGGCCGCGCAGTGCGTCCGCCTGTCCCACCACCGCGGCCTCGACAACGTCGGGGTGGCGCAGAAGGGCTTCCTCGACCTCGGGGCCCGCGATGTTGTAACCGGACGAGATGATCATGTCGTCGGCGCGTGCCACGTAGCGGAAGTAGCCGTCCGGCTCGCGGACGTAGGTGTCGCCGGTGATGTTCCAGCCGTGGCGCACGTACAGGCGCTGGCGCTCGTCGGCGAGATACCGGCAGCCGACCGGGCCGCGCACCGCCAGCAGGCCGGGTTCGCCGTCGGGGAGCTCCGCCCCGTCCTCGTCCACCACCCGCGCCTGCCAGCCCGGCACGGGGACGCCGGTGGTCCCGGGGCGGACCGCCTCGTCGGCCGCGGAGATGAAGATGTGCAGCAGTTCCGTCGCCCCGATGCCGTTGACGATGCGCAGACCCGTCCGCTCGTACCAGGACCGCCAGGTGGCGGCCGGCAGGTTCTCTCCGGCGGAGACGCACCGCCGCAGGGCCGAGAGGTCGTGGCCGTCGAGCGCGTCGAGCATCACCCGGTACGCGGTCGGCGCCGTGAACAGCACCGAGACCCGGTGGGCGGCGATCGCCGGGAGCAACTGCTCGGGGCCCGCCCGCTCCAGCAGCAGCGAGGAGGCGCCCGCCCGCAGCGGGAAGATGACCAGCCCGCCGAGCCCGAAGGTGAAGCCGAGCGGCGGGCTGCCCGCGAACACGTCGTCCGCGACGGGCCGCAGGACGTGCCGGGAGAAGGTGTCGGCGACGGCCAGCACATCGCGGTGGACGTGCATACAGCCCTTGGGCCGCCCGGTGGTGCCAGAAGTGAACGCGATGAGCGCGACGTCGTCGGACGCCGTGTCCACCGCCCGGTACGGCCCCGGCCGCTTCGCCGCCAGCTCCGTCAGGTCCCCGGGGCCCCCGCCGCCGTACGCGGTGATCCGCAGCCCCGGCACCCCGGCCTTCGCCAGGTCGCCGAGCGACCTCGAGTCGCACAGGGCCTGGCCGACCCGGGCGAACGAGCAGATGGTGGCCAGCTCCGCCGCCCGCTGCTGGGCCAGCACGGTCACGGCGACCGCGCCCGCCTTCATCACCGCGAGCCAGCAGGCCGCGAGCCAGGGCGTGGTGGGGCCTCGCAGCAGCACGCGGTTGCCGGGTACGACGCCCAGGTCGCTCGTCAGTACGTGGGCGATCCGGTCCACCCGGTCCCGCAGCTCCCCGTAGCTCCAGACCGCGCCGGTGCCGCTCCGGAAGGCGGGGCGGTCGGCTCCCATGCGCTCCAGGGTGCGGTCGAGCAGTTCGTACCCGCAGTTCAGCCGGTCGGGGTAGGCCAGTCCGGGGAGGTCGAGGAGCAGCTCGGGCCACTGCTCCGCGGGTGGGAGATGGTCGCGTGCGAACGTGTCGGTGTGCGCACTCCAGGTACCTGACGGCTTCATGAAGCATCGCCCCCTTGTCGCCCTTGGAGCGTATCGTTTGGGTGACGGTAGTCAACGGTCCGCGATAAGTCGTGACAAGAGAGGCGCCGGTATGACGGCATTCTCCCTCGATCCCGGTCGAACCGCCTGGTGCGACGAGCTCCACGCCCTCGCCCGTGACCGGCTGCGCCCACTCGCGGAGAAGGGGACCCCGGGCAAGGTGAACCGGCCGCTCGTCTCCGTGCTCGGCGAGCTCGGCCTCCTGGACCGGATGCTGGGATCCGGAGCGCTGGACCTCTGCCTGCTGCGCGAATCACTGGCCCGCGGCTGCACCGAGGCCGAGACGGCGCTCGCCCTGCAGGGCCTCGGCACCTCTCCCGTGCTGCGGGCGGGCACCCCCGCGCAGCGGGCGCGCTGGCTTCCCGAGGTGCGCGCAGGCCGTGCTGTCGCCGCCTTCGCGCTCAGCGAGCCGGGCGCCGGATCCGACGCGGCGGCCCTCTCGCTCGCCGCCCGGCGCGGACCGGGCGAGGACGGCTGGCGGCTGACCGGCGAGAAGTGCTGGATCTCGAACGCCCCGGAGGCCGACTTCTACACCGTCTTCGCCCGGACGACCGAGGGGGCCGGAGCCCGCGGCGTCACCGCCTTCCTCGTCCCCGCCGATCGCCCCGGGCTCACCGGGACGCCCCTGGAGATGCTCTCGCCCCACCCCGTCGGAGCTCTGCGTTTCGACGGCGTACCCGTCACCGCCGAGGACGTCGTCGGGGAGGTGGACCGGGGTTTCCGCGTGGCCATGGACACCCTGAACCTCTTCCGGCCCAGCGTCGGCGCGTTCGCCGTCGGCATGGCACGTGCGGCCCTCGACGCCACCCTGGAGCACACGGCGGACCGCACCGCGTTCGGCGCTCCGCTGAAGGATCTGCAGGCGGTCTCCCACCAGGTCGCCGAGATGGCCACCCGCACCGAGGCGGCCCGGCTCCTGGTGTACGCGGCCGCCGCGGCCCACGACGCGGGGGAGCCCGGCGTGCCCCGGCGCGCGGCCATGGCCAAGCTGTACGCCACCGAGACCGCGCAGTACGTCGTCGACGCGGCGGTCCAGCTGCACGGGGCGCGCGCCCTGCGCCGCGGCCACCTGCTCGAACACCTCTACCGGGAGGTCCGCGCACCCAGGATCTACGAGGGCGCCACCGAGGTGCAGCGCACCATCATCGCCAAGGAGCTGTACGCGACACAGGAGAGGTCCGCATGAACCCGCTCACCCGGATCAACCCCGCCGCACTCGCCCCGCCCCGAGGTTTCTCGCACGCCGTCACGGCCACCGGCGGCCGGCTGGTCTTCCTCGCCGGCCAGACCGCTCTGGACGGCGAGGGGAAGGTCGTCGGCGCCACCCTTCCCGAGCAGTTCGAGACGGCGCTCGGCAATCTGCTCACCGCCCTGCGCGCGGCGGGTGGTGCCCCCTCCGCCCTCGCCCGGGTGACCGTGTACGCCACCGATGTCGCCGACTACCGGGCCCACGCCAGGGAGCTGGGCAGGATCTGGCGCAGTCTGGCGGGGCGTGAGTACCCCGCGATGGCCGTCGTCGGGACGGTCAGGCTCTGGGACGAACAGGCCCTGGTCGAGCTCGACGGCATCGCGGTGCTGGACTGACCTGGGCCGGAGCGGCACGGACGGGCCGCCCGCCCCCGTGGCGGCGCGCGAGGGGTCAGTACGGCGTGACGAGCACGTGGGCGGCGCCCGGCATGCCGGTCTTCAGGAGCTCGTCCTCCTCGGAGGTCGTCGCACTGGGCGTCTCCTGCTTCAGAGGGCGCGCGACGGGTTCTGCACGAACATGGCGCGCGGGCGGCGCCGTTCCTCCCAGGCGGCGAGCGCGGCGGCCACACCGTCCGGCGACCGGGGGAGAACCAGCGCGGCCTCCACCGCCGTCGCCGCGCCCTGGGCGCCGGTTGGCCCGCTTGCTCGGCCAACGGTCCCTGCGCCGACTGGCGTTGGAAGTGAAGAAGTGTCTGGCCACTGGTGGCGGCCCAGAGGGCCGCCAGTGCGACACCGGGGACGACGGCCGGTACGAGGAGGGTTGCCCGCGACGACATGGGTCTCGAGTCGGTCCGCCGTGACGCGCGCGTGCGCAGGGGAGGCTCTTCGGCGATGGTGCCAGCCGGTGACCGGTGACATCCGTTGAGCACGTGGACCCATGGATATCAGTCGCAGTGCGGAAATGGAGCGCGCCCACACGCTGTGCACGGATGCCCGTCGAACTGCCGGAGTTGCCCGTGTCGTCCCGGTGGCGTGCTGCGGGCCCCGGGGCGAGTCTGGAGATGCAGGCATACCTTCCGAAGTCTGCCGGGGAAGAGGACGGCGGTGACCGGCGAACCGGCCGCGCACGGTGCGACCACGTCGCACGACGGCGACGGCATCACGATCTGTGACGACGCGCACTGCTGCCCGCACGCCACGGAGGGGGTCCGGGGAATGCCGGACGTGGTGCCCGACGTGCCGGCCCATCTGCCCCTGACCGCCGGCCGGGCCCTGCGCGCACAGGACGATCGCGAGGCGACCGGTCGCGAAAGGGCTGTGCATTTCGCCGTGTGACCACGGACAACCAGGGAAGACGCCGTTTCGTGACCACAGCGGGGCGAGTGCCGACCACAGCCGACGCGGACCGGAACCAGTGGGCCGGGCGCCGCGCGGCGCGGCGTACGGGTGAACCGGGCCGAGGGATATATCTGTATTCGGTGCCCTTCGTCCCGGACCACCCGTCGTGATCGCGCTCATCGTCTGCCACTTCGCCCTGGCAGCCTGCGCGGGCCCGCTGGTGCGGCGGCTCGGCAGGTACGCCTTCGTGGTGCTCGCCCTGCCGCCGGCGGCCGCCACCGTGTGGGCGGCCACCCGGTGGACGGAGACCGCCTCCGGGGGCGCGGTCACCTGGTCGTGGGAGTGGCTCGGTACGTACGACGTATCGCTCGCCCTGCGTCTGGACGCGCTCGCCGAACTGATGGTGCTGCTCGCCGCCGGGGTGGGCATGCTCGTCCTGCTGTACTGCGTCTCGTACTTCACCGACGACTCCCCGCAACTCGCCCCCTTCGCGGGGAACCTGCTGGCCTTCGCCGGTGCCATGCTGGCCCTGGTCCTCGCGGACGACCTGATCTCCCTCTACGTGTTCTGGGAACTGACCACGGTCTTCTCGTACCTCCTGATCGGCCACGGCAGCGAGCGTAAACAGAACCGCCGCTCGGCCCTCCAGGCCCTCACCGTCACCACGCTCGGCGGCCTCGCCATGCTGGTGGGTTTCCTGATCCTCGGTCAGGCGGCCGGCACCTACCGGATCTCCGCGATCGTCGCCGACCCGCCGGAGCCCACGGCCGCCGTGTCCGTGGCCGTCGCCCTCGTCCTGTGCGGAGCCCTGTCGAAGTCCGCGATCTGGCCGTTCAGCCTCTGGCTGCCGAACGCCATGGCCGCGCCCACCCCCGTCAGCGCCTATCTGCACGCCGCGGCCATGGTCAAGGCCGGTGTCTACCTCGTGGCGCGGCTCGCCCCCGGCTTCGCCGACGTCCCCCTCTGGCGGCCGACCGTCCTGGTGCTGGGCGGCGCGACCATGCTCCTCGGCGGCTGGCGCGCGCTGCGCCTCAACGACCTCAAACTCGTCCTCGCCTACGGCACCGTCAGCCAGCTCGGCTTCCTC
The DNA here is from genome assembly GCF_030816615.1 of Streptomyces sp. B1I3. Lineage (NCBI taxonomy): Bacteria > Bacillati > Actinomycetota > Actinomycetes > Kitasatosporales > Streptomycetaceae > Streptomyces > Streptomyces sp. B1I3. Next base: position 2,043,995 of record NZ_JAUSYD010000001.1, on the reverse strand, counting down.
GTCGTGCTCGTCGGAGCCGGCAACCGGGACGCGGCCCTGGCGGGCGCCGTGATGATCCTTTCCCATGCCCTCTTCAAGGCCGCGCTGTTCCTCGTCATCGGCATCGTGGACCACGCGACCGGCACCCGCGACCTGCGCAAGCTCTCCGGAGTCGGGCCCGCGCTGCCGTACGTGTGCACGGTCGCCGTCCTCGCAGCCGCCTCCATGGCCGCCCTGCCGCCCTTCCTCGGATTCTCCGCCAAGGAGGCCGCCTTCCACGCCCTGCTGTACGGCGGCACCCTCGACCGCTGGCTGCTGGCCGTCACCGTGGCGGGCTCGCTGCTGACCGTGGCGTACACCGCCCGCTTCGTGTGGGGCGCCTTCGCCCGTAAGGCCGGCGTCACGGACACCCCCGTGCACCGCGTGGGCGCCGCCTTCCTGGCGCCGCCGGCCGTACTCGCCGTCGCAGGCCTGGTGCTGGGCCCCGGCGTCGGCTGGACGAACCGGCTGCTGAGCGCGTACGCCGACGCCTTCCCCACCCCCGCCCACCCCTACCACCTGGCGCTGTGGCACGGCTTCGGGACCGTCCTGCTGCTGTCCGCCCTCACCTGGGCCGGCGGCGCCGTGCTCTTCGCGGGACGGGCCACCGTCACCCGGATCTCCCGGCGCATCGCCTGGCCCACCGCCGACAGTGTCTTCGGCCACCTCCTGCTCGGTCTGGAACGTGTCGCCCTGCAGGTCACCGGCTTCGTCCAGCGCGGCTCCCTCTCCGGCTACCTGGCCATCACCCTGCTGGTGACGCTGGCCGGGCAGCTGGCGGTCCTGGTCACGGACCGCCCCTGGGAGGGGGCGGTCGCCCCCCGGGTGTGGGACGTGCCGCTGCAGGGGGCGGTGGCCGTGCTGACCTGCGCGGCCGCGCTCTCCTGCCTGACCGTCAGCCGCCGCATGAAGGCCGTGGTCCTGGCGGGACTGACCGGGTACGGGACCGCGCTGCTCTTCGTCATCCAGGGCGCGCCCGACCTGGCGCTCACCCAGTTCTGCGTCGAGACCGTGTCCATGATCGTGTTCGTGCTGGTCCTGCGCCGGATGCCGGTGCGCTTCGAGGAGTCGATCGGCACCTGGCGGCGGGCGCTGCGGATCCCGGTGGCGCTGGGCGCCGCGGCGACCGTCGGTGTGGCCGTCTGGGTGGCCGGAGCGGCGCGCATCGCCGATCCCGCCGGCGCGGCGATGGTCGAGGAGGTCTCCCACCACGGACTCAAGGACGTGGTGGCCACCATCCTGGTCGACCTGCGGGCCTGGGACACGATGGGGGAGTCCGCCGTACTCGCCGCGGCGGCGATCGGGGTGACCAGCCTCATGTATCTGCACCGCCGCAGCGAGACGTCCATGAACAGGGAGGAGCTGACGGGCGAGACGGCCTGGGCCCTGTCGGGCCGCCGGCTGAACGGACTGCCGCACGGCGACGACACCGCGCCCGAACGCAGCTGGCTGGCCGCCGGCTCCACGCTCGCCCCCGAACACCGGTCCGTCGTCTTCGAGGTGGTGGCCCGGCTGCTGTTCCACCCGATCCTGGTGCTCTCCCTGTACCTGCTGTTCTGCGCGGAGAACATGCCCGGCGGCGGCTTCGTCGCCGGACTCGTCGCAGGGCTCGGGCTCATCACGCGCTACCTGGCGGGCGGCCGGTTCGAACTCGCGGAGGCCGCACCGCTGCAGCCCGGACTCTTCACCGGCCTCGGACTGTTCGTGTCCACCGGGGTGGCCCTGGCCGGTCTCGCGGAGGGGACGGTGCTGCATGCCTGGACCCACCACGGGCACCTGCCCGTGTTCGGTGACTACCACCTGAGCACGTCGGTCCTCTTCGACTTCGGGGTCTACCTGCTGGTCCTGGGTGTGGTCCTGGACATCGTGCGGGCGCTGGGCGCCAAGGTCGACCGGCAGATCGAACGGGCGGCGGGCGCGCTGACCCCGGCGGCGGACACCGGGGCGGGGGCCGCCGACCGATGACCATGAGCGTCTCGCTCCTCGCCACCGCCGTGGTGCTCTGCGCGGTCGGCGGCATCCTCATGCTCACCCGTCCCCTCACCCGCATCCTGCTCGGGGCGGTCATCGCGGGCAACGGCATCAACCTGCTGGTGCTCTCCGCCACCGGCTCGGCGGGAGCCGCCCCCCTGCTCTACGGGGTGCCGCTGCGCGGGGTCACCGATCCCCTGCCCCAGGCGATCGCCCTCACCGCCATCGTCATCACCCTCGCCACCACCGCCTTCCTGCTCGCCATGGCCTACCGCAGCCACCAGCTGACCGGCACGGACGAGGTCCACGACGACCTGGAGGACCGGCGTATCTTCCTGCGCGCCGAGGTGCTGGGCGAGAGGGACGAACTGCGTGAGGAGTACCGGTCGGAGTCCGGCCGTACGCGCACGGACCGCGCCCGCTACCGCGCGGAACGCCACCGGCTGCGCTCCCGGCTGCGCGCCGACCGCGCCCTGCAGGCCCGGGGCCGCGACGCCGGCGGCGACCTGTGGCACGACGTGCTGGGCGCCGACCCGGAGGACTACGTGAACCACGAGGACGACGACCGAGGAGCCGCCGGATGAACGCACTCGTGCCGCTGCCGGTGCTGCTGCCCCTCTGCGCCACCGGGCTGAGCCTCGCCTTCGGGACCCGGCTCGCGCGCTTCCAGCGCTTCATCAGCGTCGCCGTCCTGACCGCCGTACTCGGCCTCTCGGTCTCTCTGATGATCGCCGCCGACCGGCAGGGGCCCCTCTCGGTCCACCTCGGCGACTTCGCCCCGCCGCTCGGCATCACCCTGGTCGCCGACCGGCTGTCCGGGCTGATGCTGACCGTCTCCTCGGCGGTCACGCTCTCCGTCCTGGTCTACTCGCTCGGCCAGGGCATGGCCGACCGGGACAAGGAGACACCCGTAGCCGTCTTCCACCCCGCCTACCTCATCCTGGTCGCCGGGGTGTCACTCACCTTCCTCGCGGGCGACCTCGTCAACCTCTACGTCGGCTTCGAGATCATGCTGGTCTCCAGCTTCGTCCTGCTCACCCTGGGCGGGACGGGCCCCCGCATCAGGGCCGGCTCCACGTACGTGATCATCTCGCTGTTCTCCTCGATGCTCTTCCTGACCGCCATCGCCATGACGTACGCCGCCACCGGGACGGCCAACTTCGCCCAGCTGGCCCTCCGCCTGCCCGACCTCGGGCTCGGCGTCCAGACGCTGATCCAGGCGATGCTGCTCACCGTCTTCGCCATCAAGGCCGCCGTCTTCCCCCTCGCGGCCTGGCTCCCCGACTCCTACCCGACCGCGCCCGCGCCCGTCACAGCCGTCTTCGCCGGCCTGCTGACGAAGGTCGGCATCTACTGCATGCTGCGGACCGAGACCCTGCTCTTCCCCGGCAACCGTCTCGGCGACCTGCTCATGGCCCTCGCCCTCGCCTCGATGATCGTGGGCATCCTCGGGGCGGTCGCCCAGACCGACCTGAAGCGGCTCTTCTCCTTCACCCTCATCAGCCACATCGGGTACATGGTCTTCGGGATCGGCCTCGCCACCCGCGAGGCGTACGGCGGTGCGATCTTCTACGTCGCCCACCACATCACCGTCCAGACCTCCCTCTTCCTCGTCGCGGGACTCATCGAACGCCGGGGCGGCACCAACGAGCTCACCCGGCTCGGCGGACTGGCCAGATCGGCGCCCCTGCTCGCCGTCCTCTTCTTCGTGCCGGCGATGAACTTCGCCGGGATCCCCCCGCTGTCCGGCTTCATCGGGAAGTTCGGCCTCATGCGGGCCGGCGTCGCGGACGGCAGCCTCTGGGCCTGGATCCTCGTCGCGGGCGCCACCGTGACCAGTCTGCTCACCCTCTACGTGATGGCGAAGGTCTGGAACCTGGCCTTCTGGCGCGCGGAGCCGCCCGGCCAGGCCGCCTACGGGACCGTCCTGGAGTCCCCGGACGACAGCGAGGACGACGACGCCGACAGCGGGCCGGACCGCATCCCCGGCACCGGGGACGAGGGGATCACTTCGGCACACGCCCCGGCCGGGGCGACCGTGGCCGCCACCCTGCACGGGCGGGCCGTCATCACCACCATCCACCCGCCCCGGCCCATGACCGCGGCCACGGCGTGCGCCGTCGCGCTCGGCCTCGCCTTCACCGTGCTGGCCGGGCCGCTGACGGCCTTCACCGACCGTTCGGCAGCCGAACTCATCGCTCGCCGCCCCTATGTGGAGGAGGTGCTCGGCCGGTGAGGCGCCTGATCACCCTGTCGTACCGCAATCCCGACCTGCCCCCGTACAGCTGCGAGTTCGCCGGGCGCCGGCGCCGGGTACTCGACCTGCCACTGATCGCCTGGCTCACCCTGATCTGGGTCCTGCTGTGGTCCACCCTGACCTGGGCCAACGTCGTCACCGGGGTGGTCGTCGCGGTGGTCGTCTGCCTGGCGTTCCCGCTGCCGAGGGTCGACTACGGGCTGCGGCTGCACCCCTGGGGCATCCTGCTGCTCGCCGGCTACCTGCTCTACGACATGTACACCTCGGGAGTGAAGGTCACCCGGCAGATCTTCGCCGACCGCCCGCACCGGGCGGCCGTCATCGCCGTACCCCTGCGCTGCCGCAGCGACCTGATGCTCGCGGCGACCGCCGTCACCGTGTCCAACGTGCCGGGCGGTTCGGTCGTCGAGGTGCGCCGGGCCACCGCCACCCTCTTCCTGCACGTCCTGGACGCGGACCGGAGCGAGGAGCTCGACGCGGCCCGGCGCTCCGTCTGGAGGCTGGAGGAGCTGACCGTACGCGCGTTCGGCACCCCGGACGAGATCGGCCGGGTGGCCGAGCCTCCCCCCTCGACCGAGGAGCCCGGCGGCCGGGGGGAGGGGGCATGAGCGGGCCGGAGACCGTCGACCGGGTACTGATGACCGCCGCCGTCGTGGTCATCGTCGTCGCGGGAGCGCTGCTGCTCGTCCGGATCAGCCGAGGTCCCTCCATGCTGGACCGGGCCATCGCGCTCGACGTCTGCGCGGCCCTGATCATCGCGGGGCTCGGCGCCAAGTCCGCGTTCGCCCGGGATTCCTTCTACTTCCCGATCATGCTGGTGCTCGCGTTCCTCGGCTTCACCGGGTCGGTGGGCATCGCCCGCTTCATCGCGGTGCGCGACCGGCCGCTGTCCTCGCAGCGCAGGCCCGCCGGCAAGGAGGGGGAGAAGTGAACGTCTGGCTGCAGGTCGCGGACACGGCGGGAGCGGTCCTGGTGTTCCTCGGCGCCGCGATCTGTCTTCTCGGGGTGGTCGGCATGCTGAAGCTGCCCGACGTCCTCTCGCGCAGCCACGCCGCGACCAAGCCGCAGACGCTCGGGCTGCTGCTGGTGCTGGCCGGGGTCGCGCTGAGGCTGCGCGGCGGCATGGACCTGGCGACACTCGGCCTCATCGGCTTCTTCCAGCTGATGACCGGCCCGGTGGCCGCCCACCTGGTCGCGCGGTCCGCCTACCGGACGGGCCAGATCGAGCGGGGCGAGCTGCTCTTCGACGACCTGGACGCCCAGCTCACCGAGCCGGACGAGGCCCAGGAGCCGGGGCGGGAGCAGGAACCGGGCGGCCGGGACAGCGGTCCGGGCCCGGCCCCCGGCCCCGGGCGGGGCTGAACCGCTCTCACGCCCCCGGCAGCCGGTCCAGGAAACCGCTGACCGAGCTGATCCGGCCGTCCTCGGCCAACGTGATCACGTCGAACCCCGCTGCCGGCGCCGAGCCGTCGGCCCGCGAGACCAGGTCCCAGGTGAAACGTACGAGGTCGTGATGGGCGTCGGGGGTGCCGGTGGCGACGAAGTCGAAGCCGGGGAACTGCTGCCGCGCACCGCTGATCGCCGCGGTCAGCCCGTCGTGGCCGCTCACGGCGGCCAGCGGGTCGGTGTAGGTGGCGTCCTCGGTGAAGGCGGCGGCCACCGCCTTCTCGAGCTCCTCGCCGGTGTTCGCGTTCCAGGCGGCGAAGTAGCGCCGGACGGCGTCCTGGTGAACGGTCATGGTGGTGTCCCTTCCCGGTGCTGCGGGTGACCGCCGCGGTGTTCCGCTGCGGTGGGACCAGCTTGTCCCGGGGCGGCCGGGGCGTCGATTACCTGCCGGGTAATGCTGCCGTACGCCACCTCCGGCTCCGCGTCTCTGTCATGATGCAGCGATATCGGGCCGGGCGCTGGGGGGCGTATGGGAAGCACGGGTACGGTGCTGCGCGAACTGCGCGGCGCACAGAAGTCGTCCAAGGGTGTCTCGCTCTACTCGCGGTACCTGAACCGGCCGGCCGGCCGCCTGATCGCTGCGGGCGCGTACCGGGTGGGACTGACGCCCAATCAGGTCACGCTCGTCAGTGCGGCTTTCACGTTCACGGCCGTCGCCGGGGTGGCGCTGGCGGAGCCGTCCTGGTGGCTCGCGGCCGCCGTGTACGCCGGTCTGGCCGTCGGGTTCGCCTTCGACTCCGCCGACGGGCAACTCGCCCGGCTGACCGGGCGGGGCGGGCCGGACGGCGAGTGGCTCGACCATGTCGTGGACTGCGCGAAGATGATCCTCGTCCACACCGCCGTACTCATCTCGTTCCACCGCTTCGGCGGGCTGTCCGGCGACGCGTGGCTCCTGCTGCCGCTCGGGTTCCTCTTCGTCGCGGTGCTCACCTTCTGCGCGGGGCTGCTGCGGGAGCAGCTCGGCAAGGCGGCGGCCCGCGAGGCGCCGGCGCCCGCCGGCGCCACGGCTCCGGTGTCCCGGGTGCGGGCCGTGGCACTGCTGCCGGCGGACTACGGGGTGTTCTGCCTGGTCTTCCTGCTGCTAGGAGCCCCCGCGGTCTTCCGGGCCGGGTACGCCGTGCTCGCGGCCGTGCACGCCCTCTTCCTGGTGGCGTTCCTGGCCAAGTGGTTCAGGGAGCTGAAAGCGCTCCGGGCCGGCTGACGAGCACGTCCAGTGCCCGGCGCAGCTGGGTGCTGGAGGTGTGCACGGTGTACGGGAAGTAGACGACCTCCACCCCGACCTCCGCGAAGGCGCGCTCCAGGCGCTCGCCCTTCTCCGTGCCCCTCCAGTCGTCGCCCTTGAAGATCACGTCGAAACGGACCTGCTGCCATGTCTCGACCTTGTCAGGAACGGTCTCCACGAAGGCCGCGTCCACGTACCGCACGCTGCGGACGATCTCCAGCCTCTCGGGCAGCGGGATCACCGGCTTGTGGCCCTTCGCGAGTGCGGCCATCTCGTCGGAGACGACCCCGGCCACCAGGTAGTCGCACTGGCTGCGGGCGTGCCGCAGGATGTTCAGGTGGCCGACGTGGAACAGGTCGTACACCCCCGGCGCGTAACCGACTCTGTGCTGCACCATCCGTTCTCTCCCCCCACGGTGGAACTGGTCCAACGACCTTACTGTGAAGAACACTTGTGCATCGCGTGAACGGATAAGCTCGGTGAAGAGGCTGTTCCGGGGGGAAGGCGATCGTCCGATGTCCGCTGCTGAGCACCACAGACCGTTCGACGACCGCAGACTTCTCGTGGTCTCCACCAACTACGCGCCGGAAGTGACGGGCATCGGCCCCTACGCCACCCAGCTGGCCGAGCACTGGGCCGGGGCGGGCGCCAGGACACAGGTTCTGACCGGGATGCCGCACTATCCCGCCTGGCGCGTCGACGAGCGCTACCGAGGCGTCTGGCGCATGCGGGAGACCCGGGAAGGAGTGAGCGTGCACCGCCGGCGTCACTACGTGCCGCCCCGTCAGAGTGCCGTCAGGCGAGCCTTGTTCGAGGCGTCGGTCCTCACCCACGGTCTCCTCGCCCCGCCGCCGGGGCGCCCCGACGCGGTGATCTCACAGATGCCGAGCCTGGCCGGCGGCGTCATAGCCGCCCGCGTCGCACGCCGCCACCGCGTCCCCCACATACCCGTCGTCCAGGACCTGATGGGCGCCGCGGCCGCGCAGAGCGGTATCCGGGGCGGGGGCAGGGCGGCGGCCGTCGCCGCGGCGGCCGAGCGGTACGCACTGCGCGGAGCGACCCTCGTCGGCGTCATCCACGAGAGTTTCGTACCGGGCGTCACGGCACTCGGCGTGGACCCCGGCCGTATCCGGCTGGTCCCCAACTGGACCCACGTCGAGCGCCCCACGGCCGACCGGGCCGCCACCCGGGCCCGGCTCGGCTGGCGCGAGGACACCCCGGTGCTGCTGCACTCGGGGAACATGGGCCTCAAGCAGGGCCTCGACGTGCTGGTGGAACTCGCCCGGATGGCCCCGGACATCCGCGTCGTGCTCATGGGCGACGGCAACCAGCGGGGCACCCTGCGCGAGCTGGCCGGCGCCCTGACCAACATCGACTTCTCCCCGCCCGCCGACGCCGCGGACTTCACCGACGTGCTGGCCGCCGCCGACGTCCTGGCGGTGACCCAGCGCGCCTCGGTCCTCGACATGAGCGTGCCGTCCAAGCTCACCTCGTACTTCGTCTCCGGCCGCCCGGTCGTCGCCTCCGTGGCCGGCGAAGGGGGCACGGCCGAGGAGGTGCGCCGCTCGGGTGCGGGAACACTCGTCGCCCCGGAGGACCCCGCCGCGCTCCTCGCCGCGGTCCGCGAGCTGGCCGGGGACCCCGCCGCGGCGGACGCGCTGGGCGCGCACGGGCCTCGGTACGTCGCCCGCCACCTGAGCCGGGAAGCGGGCCTGGCACGCTTCGACGCCCTGCTCGCGGAGGCCCTCGGCGAAGCGCGGCCGGACGCACGGAGTGACGCATCGAGGGACGCACAAGGGAGACCACGCCGATGACGCATCCGATCCGTCCCCTCGACGACCACGACGAACCGGCCCTGCTCAGGGACCAGTTCCGCCAGCTCCTGCGCTACCGGGCGCTCCTGGCCATCGGCGTCGTCGTGGGGCTCCTCGGCGGTGGGTACCTCGCGCTCAGCGGCGAGGACACCTACACCGCGACCGGTGAGGTGCAGGTGCGTTCCGCCACCGCCGACCCGTTCGCCACCGGCGCCTCGGCCGACAAGGGCATCAACATCGGTTCCGAACGGCAGACCGCCGTCAGCGACACCGTGGGCACCCTGGCCGCCGGCACCCTGCTCAAGGCGGGTGACGACGTCACCGCCCGCAAGCTTCTCGCGGGGCTCCAGGTCACCAACCCGCCCAACACCCTGACGCTCCGCTTCTCCTACACCGGAGCCACGCCCGAGCAGGCCCGCGCCCGCGCAGAGGCCCTCGCGGGCGCCTACCTGGCCCACCGCAAGGCGCGTACCGAGGACAGCATCGAGAACATGGCCAACGGCTACCGTGCCCAGCTCGGACCGCTGGAGGACAAGCGCGACCTGCTGGAGGACCAGGCCGGTGCGACGGACGACGTCAGCAGCGCCCGTGCCAACATCATCGTCTCCATCTCCGAGCTGAGCCGGAAGATCTCCGAGCTCAAGGCCCTCGACACCACTCCCGGTTACCTCAACAAGAAGCCCGTCGCGCCCACCGCCCCCACCGGTGCCGGCCTGCCGATGCTGCTCGGGCTCGGCGCCGTGGTCGGTCTCGCCCTCGGGCTGCTCCTGTCCTGGGTACGGCTCGTCTTCGACCCCGCCGTACGCTCCCCCCGCGAGCTCGTACGCTCACTCGGCGCCCCACTGCTCGGCACACTGCCCCGGGAGCGCGCGGCCGCCGGCACCCTGCTCGCCATCGGGCGCAGCGGCTCCCGGCTCGCCGAGGAGTACCGGGCGGTCGCCTTCCGGCTCGCCTACGACCCGTCGTTCGCCGAGCGGCGCCGCCTCCTGGTCACCGCGCCGCGGGGCGACAACGCGGCGGCGGCCGCCGCCGCGGTCAACCTGGCCGCCGCGTTCGCCGAGATGGGCCGCGACGTACTGCTCGTCGAGGCCGATCTGCGCACGCCGTCACTGGCCCGGGACCTGGGCCCGTCGGCCCACGAGGTCCGGCCGCCGCGCTGGGCCGCCGAGGCAGGCGACGGCACCTGGCCCACCGGCGCCCGCTCCAACGTGGACGTGCCCGGCTCCGGAGCCTTCGCCCTGGTGGCCGGGGCGACTGCGGACAACGTGCCGCGCGCCCTGACCTCCCCGCCCGTCGGACGGATTCTCGCGGAGGCCGACCGGCCCGGTGCCGTCGTCGTCGTGCTGGCCCCGCCCGTCCTGTCGTACGCCGACGCGGTCGCCCTGGTGGACCGCGTCGAGGGCGTCATGATCGTCTGCGACCCCCGTGAGGTCCACCGGAGCGACCTGGAACGCATCCGCGAGATCATCGGCGCCTCGGGCGGTACGGTGCTCGGCGCCCTGCTGCATCCCGGCCGTCGCGGGCTGCGCCGCGCGGAGCGACGCCCCAAGTCCTCCCGGCGCCGCACCGGAGGCGGACCGGGCGGGCCGGGCGGACCGGGCGGGCCGGGCGGGCCGGGCGGTGCGGTCGGCGAACCGGACGCACCGGAGATCACGGGAGACCCCACCGAAACACTCGGGCTGCGCTCCGTCACCCTCCCCGGCGCCCGGCGGTGAGAGCCCGCACCGCGATCCTCTGCTCGGTCGCGGACCAGGGCGTGGCGGCCCTCACCAACATCCTGGTGCTCGTGGCCGCCGCCCGGCTCTCCACCGTCTCCGACTTCGCCCGCTTCTCCGCCGTCTACCTCGTCTTCACCGTGCTGCTGGGCATCTCCGGCGCACACACCGGACAGCCCCTGGTCCTCAGGCGCGGTGAGGGCGAGACCGTCCGGGGCGCCTGCCGCTCGGCCGTCCTGCTCACCCTTCTCGCCTCGGCGGCGTTCGGTGCGCTGCTCGCCGCCGTCTGCCTGCTCGTCCCCGGGGACACCGCCCGCGCCCTGGTGATGCTCGGCCTCGTCCTGCCGGTGGTGCTGGGGCAGGACGCCCTGCGCTACGCCTTCTCCACCCTCCAGCAGCCCCACCTCGCCCTCGGATCCGACCTGGTGCGGCTGGGGTGCGTGCTGGGCGCCCTGTCCGCCCTGGAGTACGGTGCCTCCCCGGCCCGGCTGATCGTGGCCTGGGGCCTCTCCGCGCTCCCCGCGCTCCTGCTGTCGGCCGCACTGCTGCACCGCTCCACCGCGAAGGCCCCGCCGCAGCTGCGGCCGATGCTGCGGCGCGGTCACCTCGGCCGGCGCTTCGTCGTCGAATTCGGCGTCGGCAACGCGAGCAGCCAGCTCTCCGTCCTCGGCCTCGGGGCCGTCGGCAACCCGCTGCTCGTCGGCGCGCTCCGCGGGGCGACCACGCTGTTCGGTCCGCTCAACGTGCTCTTCACCTCCGCCACCTCCTTCGGCCCCCCGCTCCTCGGCCGCATCGGCGACGAGCGGCGCCGGGTACGGGTGACGGCGGGGCTCGCCGCCGTCCTCGCGGCCACCGCCGCCCTCTGGGCCACCGTGCTCGCCGTGCTGCCCGGCCGGGTGGGGCGTGAACTCCTCGGCGACACCTGGCCGACAGCCGCCGCCCTGCTGCCCGCGACCGGCAGCCAGTACGCGGCGATGGCCGTCGGCACCTGCGGACTGCTCGCCCTGCGGATGCTCGACCCGCGCACCACCCTGAGCATCCAGGTGGTGTTCTCGCTCGCCGCCGTGGCGCTCATGGCGGGGGGCTACGCCCTCGGAGGCGTCCCCGGAGCCGCCTGGGGCCTGTGCCTCGGATCGCTCTGCAAGGCCGCCGCCACCTGGACCAGGGTGGCCCGGATCCGGCGGCGGAAGCCGGCGCCCGACGAGGCCGTCACCGCCGACGCGCTGCCCTCTGCTCCTTGAACGTGCTGATCAGCAGCAGACACAGCGCGGCGATGGCCAGCTTCCCCGCCGCCTGCAGGAGCGGGCCGCGCAGCAGGATGAAGGTGTATCCGGCGATCAGCGGCGCGGCGATGGCCAGCACACTCCCGGGGCCGGGCCCCGCCCGGGTGACGGCCAGCGCGTACCGGCGGTCGGTGCGTGCCACCGCGTAACCGATCAGTGCGAGCCCGCCGATCACCCCGGAGGCGCCGAAGTCGACCCAGAACTCGGTCCACAGCGGGGCCGAGAGGTTGGTCATCCGCAGCCCCATCCACTGCCCGACCCGGACCCCGGTGTCCTCCGGCTTCCCGCTCCACACCGCGCGCGGCACGAAGAACAGCGCAGAGCCCGTCAGTTGGCGTCCGTAGGTGTGGCCCCGGGTGTCGACCCACGAGATGGTGTTGGCGAACATCACCATCTGGTCGTAGTCCTTGATCACCAGCGGCTCGAAGACCGAGGCCGACTGCGCGGGCCGCTGTCCTTCGTCGTCGTACCGGAACTTGTCGGCGTACGGGAACACCACCAGTGCCCCCACCACCCCCGTCGCCAGCACCATGCGGTAGATCGCCGCACTGCTCGGGAACGCGGTGAACACGAAGGCCAGCAGCACCGTCAGGAACCAGTAACGGGCGTTGGAGACCGGGTTGTTCACCACAAGGTTCAGCGCCACCAGCGCCACCCACACCAGTGCCGTCGACGGGGTGCGCCGGGCCCGGTAGTCGGTTGCCAGACGACGGGTGTAGAAGAGCAGCGCCAGCAGCGCCGGGACCTGGCCGAAGCCCTTGATGAACGCCGAGCCGACATTGGACCCTTCCGAGACCACCCCGCTCGCCGCGACGGTCTCGTTGATCTCCTGCCGGCTGGAGAAGAAGACCGAGGGCCCGCCCAGCTTCAGCACGTAGAACGCGCTCGCCGCGAACGCCAGCAGCACCAGCAGTCGCAGCCGCAGCGGATGCGCCACGGCCGGTCCCGCGCCCGGGCTCCGCGTGGAGGGCGTACGGCGCCGCAGCGGGCGCCGCGAGGCCAGCAGCGCCCCCAGGTCGAAGGCGGCACACCCCACCAGGACCATCGCGATGGCCGTGACCAGGTCCTGGCGCGGCCCCACCATCGGCGTCGGCGTCTGCCCGATCACCACCTGGGCGAACGGCGCCACGCCCATGGCGATGTACACGAACATCCAGAAGACGCCCTGGAGCAGCCGCCGCCGAGTGGAGAGGATCATCGTCGCCAGCCGGGCCCCCGCATAGCAGGTCAGCACCAACTGGAGCCAGTACGCGGTGTCCCGGACCCCGCTGCCGGGCTGGGCCGCGATCACCGCGGGCAGGAAGCACACCAGGCCGAGGATGAGCGGCATGGACAGGGCCCGCGACAGCATCGACCAGACGATCGGCTGCTCGGGCGGCTCCGGGACGCCGCCCCGGGCCCGTGCCCACTCCGGACGCGCGACCGCGCGGGCGGCCTGCTCCTGCGCCGATGTGTGCACCGACGTCATGCGCCCCCCCGGGATCGATGGACCGCTGAACACTCTAACGAATCGGCCCTACTTGTGCGGACGCGATGACTACCCTGTGAATTATTGGCCGCAGTCGAGGGGAACTCTGGTGAAAGTCCTGCACGTTGTCACGCTCCATACCCCGGACCATGCCTTCGGCGGACCGACCCGGGTGGCGTTCAACCTCTCCAAGGTCCAGCGGGCGAACGGCGACGACGCACGCGTCATGGCCCTCGGCGACGGCTTCCCCGGCGACGAACTGCCCAGCCACGTGGAAGGAGTTCCCGTCCACCTCTTCCAGGCACGGCACCTGCTCCCGATGTTCGAGGTCAGTGGCATCACCTCCGCCGCGCTGCTGCGCACCGCACGCCGCATGATGCGCGGCGCCGACCTCGTACACGTCCATCTGATGCGGGACCTGGTGACCCTGCCGGCGGCGCTGCTCGCGCTCGCGACCCGCACACCCCTGGTCGTCCAGACCCACGGCATGATCGACCCCACCGAGAAGAAGGTCGCTCAGCTCACCGACGTCCTCGGGGTCCGCAAGGTGCTGCGCGAGGCCGACGCCGTCCTGCACCTCACCGAGATGGAGCGGGTCGATGTGAACGCCGTCGCAGCTCCCGTACCGCTCACCCGTACCGTACGGCTGGTCAACGGTGTCCGCCCACAGGAGCGCAAGCCGGCCCGCGACCCCGGCCGCCCGCCGACCGTGCTGTACCTCGCCCGCATCCAGGAGCGCAAGCGGCCCGAGGACTTCATCGCCGCGATGCCGCACGTCCTCGCCCACCACCCGGACGCCCGCTTCGTGCTGGCCGGCCCGGACACCGGCGCGCTGGCGGGCACCCTCGCCCTCGCCCGGAAGCTGGGCGTCACGGACTCCCTCGATCACGTGGGCCCGCTGGAGCACGACGAGGTCCTCGCCGCCGGGCGAGAGGCCGATGTGTACGTGCTGCCGGCGATCGAGGAGCCGTTCCCGGTCTCGGTCCTGGAGGCGATGTCGGTCGGCACTCCGGTCGTCATCACCCGCACCTGCGGGCAGGGCCCCGACGTGTCGGGGGCCGGTGCGGGCCGGGTCATCGACAGCCGGGTCGGCGAGGACGCGGCCAACGCCCGTAAGGTCGCCGACGCGATCCTGGAGCTGCTGGAGCCGGAGACCGCCGAGCAGGCGGGCAAGGCCGCCTGGCAGCTGGTCAACGACCAGTTCACCATCGAGGCCGTCACCGCCACCCTCCGGCGGACCTACGAGGACGTGGTCCGCCGGAGGCGAGGATGAGGGCTCGGCCCGTCAACGTGCGGGCTTCTCGCGGGACTTGAGGGCGATCTGCCATCGGTAGAAGCTCATCGCCAGCGCGAAGTCCAGCCCGGCACGCCCGTCGAGGAAGCCGCGCCGGTAGACGTACATGTACGCGAAGGAGACCAGCGGCTTGAACGGCGCCTTGTGGAAGAGCTGTCCCTGCCGGGACTTCACCTTCCGCACCTGCTCCTTGACGTCCGGGTGGTGTTCGAGCCAGGCCTCCCAGTCCGAGTAGCGGTTGTGCCGCTCGAACCAGGCGGTGACCGGGTCCAGGTCCTGGTGCTCGATGGGGTTGTGCAGCGCGCCCACGGTCGGCGCGACCGGCTGGTAGTGCCCCTCGACCTCGCCGATCCCGGGCGCCGCCAGGTCCCCGACCTCCGGGTAGTGGCAGCGGGTGCGGTCGGTCAGGGACCGCTTGCGGATCGTGTAGCCGTGCCGCAGCCGCTTCCCCGAGAACCAGTAGCCCAGCGGGATGTCGTACGCGGCGGGCTTGGGCGAGTCCGGATCGGCGAACGTGCGCCGCAGCTCCGCCAGCAGCCCGGGGCTGAGCCGCTCGTCGCCGTCCAGCAGCAGGATCCAGTCCAGGTCGGTGCGGACGTTCTCCAGGCACCACTGCTTCTTGCGCGGATGCCCCCCGTCCCAGGTGTACGTGACGACCTCGGCCCCGCACTCCTCGGCGATCTTCGCGGTGTCGTCCGTGCTGTGGGAGTCGACCACGACGACCGCCTCGAAGTGCCCGAGCACCGACTTCACGGCCTCGGCGATGTTCAGGCCCTCGTTCTTCGTGGGGATCGCCACGGCGATGGGCAGCTTGCTCAACTCTTGTCTCCTTCGGGCAGCCAGGCGTAGCAGCCTGTGGAGGTGAAGGTGCGGGCCGGCCCCGCGACGGTGACCGACACCGGCTCGCCGGTGTCGGAGGAGCCCGACGTCAGGGCCTTGCCGTTCGCGCCCTCCACCTGCCAGCTGCAGTGCGCGGTGGGGGAGGGGGCGCGGTAGCGGCCGGGCCGGAGCTTCGCGCCCGTGTGCGTTCCGTCGGCGTAGCCGAGCGCGGCCTCGTCCACCAGGTCCTGGTGCTGGGGACACAGGTGGGCCACGGCCGGCTCGGCGTCAGCCACCTCGCCGGTGACGATCGCGGCGACGGCGATGCCCCGGTCGGCCTTGACGAGGTAGCGGAGCCGGTCGCAGGTCTCCTGGCCGGTCTGCAGGACCGCGGCGGGGTCCATGCCCTGGGGGACGCGGTCGGTCAGGTACTCCTTCTGTTTCTCGGAGAAGGTGCCCGTGGCCGGGGTGATCTCCCCGGCGGGCACCTTCGGCGGGCGGCCGGACTTCTCGGCCTGTGCGTCGCCGGACGGGCCGGCAGGGGGTCCGGCGACAGAGGGTCCGGCGGCGGCGGCGGAGGAGTGGGTGGTGGTGGCCGTGGACGGCTTGCTGCCCGCCGCGGCCTCCTTGCCGCCGTCGGCGGACGAGCCGCAGGCGGCCAGCGCCGCCGTCGCGATGACGACGGCGGCGCCGGCCAGGAACGGATACCTCATCAGCCCGTCCTCAGGGCGTAGTGCGCGCTGACCTGGGAAGCGCTCAGCGCGGTCGGGTAGACGGCGGTCTCGTCGATCTGCCCGGCGAAGAAATTGCTCGTCGGACGGTTGGGCCAGTTGCCCAGGTTGTCCCCGCCGACCCGCCAGTAACCGGGATAGCTCTCGTTGCCGGTGTACAGGAAGTTGAACGTGCGCAGCTGCCCGTCGACGTACAGCGCCATACCTCCGGTGCCCTGGGTGGCGACGACGTGGTGCCAGGCGCCGTCGTTGTAGGCGGCGGATGTGGTGACGGTCCGCGTGGTGCCGCTGTTGACACCGAAGACGAGGCGCCCGTCGTTGCGCATGTAGACGTGCTTGTCGTAACGGGTGCTGTTCTGCATGGTCAGATTGCCGAACCCGATGATCTTTCCGCCCCGGGTCGTGGTCGTTTTGATCCACGTCTCCACGGAGAACCGGGTGGGCTGCGGGAAGAGCGTGTTGCTGTACGCGTACTCGCTCGCCCCGTCGAAGCCGATGGCGGTCGAATCCCCCGCGACGGCGGCCGGCGTCTGCCGGTAGGCGGGTGCGTTGCGCAGGAAGCCGTTGTTCAGGCCGTTCCCGGTGTCGGCAGCGAAGGTGGAGGCCCCCTCGTCGTACCGCCAGTACAGCGAGGCTCCGTCGGAGAGTACCCGGGCCGGGTATCTCTCCGCGGTGGCCGCGACGGTGGCGGACTGGGTGGGAGACTTCACGCTGGTGTTGGTGCCGTCACCGGCGGTGACGCGGTACGAGTGCGTCTCGCCCGGAGCCACGTCGGTGTCCGTCCACCTCAGCTGCGGCCTGTCCCAGAACAGAGAGGATCCGGTCGTGGTGTGCACGGGTGTGCTCGCCCCGTCCTTGTAGATCCGGTAGGTCAACTCCCCGTCGTCCGCGTCGTAACTGGTCTGCCAGTTGACGTCGATCTTTCCGGGGGTGACCGTGGAGAGGCTGACGTTGGGCACCCAGGGCGCCCCGGTGTCCGGCCCGTCGGCGAACCGGGTGAGCCCCTGCTGGGCGGAGCCGTTGACGGTGGTGAACTCCCCGCCGACCCAGAGGTAGTGGTGGCCGCTCCGGTCGGTCTGGGCCATCACCCGGGGCCCGACCGGCTCGCCGATGCCGTCGTTGGTGTCCGGGAACCAGGGCAGCAGCGCCGGATCGTCCACGGACTGGGCCAGCAGGTGCTTGCGCGGCTGGTCGGGGAACTCGCCCATGCTGGCGCAGTCATGGGCGTGGCTGCCGCTGTAGAGCACGCCCGAATGGACCAGGACGGCCTGGGTGGCGCCCAGGCACGTGTCTCGCCAGCGCTGCTGGTAGTCGTCCAGGTCGATGGCGATCCGGCCGTCGAAGACACCGCCTCCGGTGCCCTCGTTCGCGGTGTACAGGCCGGTCGCGTCCGTGGTGAGGTCCTGCACCGTGGAGGTGCTGGGGATGAAGCCCGGGTAGCTCGTGGTGAGCGCGCCCGTGGTGGCGTCCACCACGGCCAGGGCGTGCGATGTGGTCCCGTTGACGGTGAAGAAGTCCCCGCCGAGCGCCACGTGCTGCCCGTCCGGCGTCACCTGGACGGCACGTGCCACCTCGTCGGCGTCGGCGGTCCAGGGCAGCAGGTCGGCGCCGGTGGTGACGGCGGCGAACTTGTTCCTGGTCTGGCCGCCCACGCTGTTGAAGTCGCCGCCCAGGTAGACGGTGTCCGCGGTGACGTCCAGGGCCCGTACCGTCGCCGACACGGAGATCTTGAAGTCCTGGCGCGGGGTGCAGGTCGCGGTGTCGACGGCCGCGATGTTGCTGACCCCCTCCCCGTTCACCGCTCCGAACTGGCCGCCCGCGTACAGGGTCTGTCCGTCGGGTGAGAGCGCCAGCGCGCGGACGGTGGCCGTGCCGGAGGACTGGGTGAAGGACAGGTTGCAGCCCGTGGGCGCCCCCGTCGCGGCGTCGAAGGCCGCGAAGTTGGCCGCGGGCTGTTCCCCGGTGCCGGCGGGGGCGTCCGGGGGCCGAAGGGACGAGAAGGTGCCGCCGGCGTACACGACGCCGTCCGTCGCGGCCATGGACCAGACGATGCCGTTGGTCTGCCAGGTGGTGAGGTCGTCCGCGGTGAGTGACACCGGAGGTGTCAGCGCCGCCGCCGGTGACGTCCCGGCCGCGGTCGCGGTCAGGGCGCCGGCGAACAGGCAGAGCGCGGCGGAGGCGGCCCGCACACGGCCGTGTCCCCCGAGTCTCCGCCCCGTACGTGCGTTCATTGTTCAGCTCCGAAGGTGAGAACGAGCTGCGGCCGGTAGGCCGCGGTTGTCTCGCTCGGCCAGATGCGCGGACTGTCCGTCCCGCTGCCGGTCAGGGCGAGTGAGTGGACGGAGCCGAGGGCCCCGGCCGGTGCGGACGCGTTCCGGTCCACCGAGTAGCCGGTGGAGACGGAGGTCGCGTCGGTGATGGTCCCCGGCGCGGGCGCGGCGAGCGCCGGCCGGGTGTTGTAGGTGACCGCCGATTCGGTCCACGTGCCGGTCACCGGCACGATGCTGTGGCTCTCGGCCGACCCCGCCGACGGTTCCGACGACGTGCGGAAGGCGAGCCGGGCACCCGTGAGCACCTGGCCGGCCGGAGCCTCGGGCAGGGTGAAGCGCAGATGGCCCGTGTACGCGGTGGAGCCGCGCGAGGCGGGCCGGCCGTCGTCGTAGTTCGTGTTCCGCGCGACGCCGTCGACGTACGCGTCGTCGTCAGGAGCGACTGTGACGGTGCTGTCGCCGGGGCCGGGCGGGGTGTCCGCCGGGTCGTGGTGCGCCACCACCTGCGCGGCGGTCGGTGCCGACGGGTGGACCGCGGTCTCGTCGGCCTGCCCGGCGACGTAGGTGCTCGAGGGCGGCTTCGGCCACGCGGTGCTCATGGCGTCACCGCCCACCCGCCGGTAGCCGTTGTACGAGCGGCCGGCGGTGGCCGGGTACGTGCGGACGGCGGCCCCGTCGACGTACAGCACCATGCCGGACGGACCCGGCGACGGCATGGTGCCAGGCGCCGTCGTCATACCTGCCCGCCGAGGTGACGGCGTCTCATCGATCCACCCGCACGGCCGCTCCCGTGAGCTGGTCGGCCAGCAGCCGGATGTCCGCGTCCACCATGATCCTGGCCAGCTCCTGCGACTTCACCCCGGGCTTCCAGCCGAGCAGTTCCTCGGCCTTGGAGGCGTCCCCGATCAGGGCGTCGACCTCACTGGGACGCTCGTACTTGGGGTCGTAGCGGACGTGCTCCGCCCAGTCGAGGCCCGCGTGCTCGAAGGCGTACTCCACGAACTGCCGGACGCTGACGCCCTCCCCGGTGGCCACCACGTAGTCGTCCGGGGTGTCGCACTGCAGCATCCGCCACATCGCGTCCACGTACTCGGGGGCGTACCCCCAGTCCCGTACGGCATCGAGGTTGCCCAGATGCAGCCGGTCCTGCAGGCCCGCCTTGATCCGGGCCACCCCGCGGGTGATCTTGCGGGTCACGAAGGTCTCGCCGCGCCGGGGCGACTCGTGGTTGAAGAGGATGCCGTTGACCGCGAACATGCCGTAAGCCTCGCGGTAGTTGACCGTCGCCCAGTACGCGTACACCTTGGCGACGCTGTACGGGCTGCGCGGGTGGAAGGCGGTGCCCTCGTTCTGCGGGGGCGGGGTCGCGCCGAACATCTCGGACGAGGACGCCTGGTAGATCCGTGTCTCGATGCCGCTGGCGCGCACCGCCTCCAGCAGCCTGATGGTTCCCAGGCCCGTGACGTCACCCGTGTACAGCGGCGCGTCGAAGGACACCCGGACGTGGGACTGCGCCCCCAGGTTGTACACCTCGTCGGGCTGGATCTCACGGAGGAGGTTCACCAGGGCGACGCCGTCTGAGAGATCGGCGTGATGCAGGACGAAGGAGCGGTCCGCTTCCTCGGGGCCCTGATAGATGTGGTCGATCCGCTCCGTGTTGAAGCTGGACGAACGGCGTATCAGGCCGTGGACGGTGTAGCCCTTCTCGAGCAGCAGCTCCGCCAGGTACGAACCGTCCTGGCCGGTCACGCCGGTGATGAGCGCGGACTTCGCCATGACTCCCCCCTTCTGTGGTCGCCCTACGGGCGGTTGGTGCACCGAAATATCATGATCTGAGCGTATTGCAGCAAAACATCACCAAGGCGGGGTGCTGCTGGCACAATCCGAGCCATGACGACTGACCTCCCCGGCCCTCCCCAGGAACCGGCACGCCCCCTGCTCGGTCCCGGCTCGCGCATATTCGTCGCGGGCCACCGCGGCCTCGTGGGCTCCGCGCTGGTGCGCCGCCTCACTGCCGACGGCCACGAGGTGCTCACCCGCGGCCGCGACGACCTCGACCTGCGCGACGCGGCACCGACCGAGGCGTTCCTGCGCGACGTACGGCCGGACGTCGTCGTCCTGGCCGCCGCCAAGGTGGGCGGGATCATGGCCAACAGCACCTACCCGGTGCAGTTCCTGGAGGACAACCTGCGCATCCAGCTCAGCGTCATCGCGGGCGCGCACGCCGCCGGGGTCCGGCGGCTGCTCTTCCTCGGCTCGTCCTGCATCTACCCCAAGCACGCCCCGCAGCCGATCCGGGAGGACTCGCTGCTCACCGGCCCGCTGGAGCCGACCAACGAGGCGTACGCGCTGGCGAAGATCGCCGGAATCGCGCAGACCCAGGCGTACCGCCGGCAGTACGGCGCCTCGTACATCAGCGCCATGCCCACCAATCTCTACGGCCCCGGCGACAACTTCGACCTGGAGACCTCGCACGTGCTGCCGGCCCTGATCCGCCGGTTCCACGAGGCGAAGCGCGACCGGGCGCCGGAAATCACGCTGTGGGGGTCCGGCAGCCCGCGCCGCGAGTTCCTCCACGTCGACGATCTGGCCGCCGCCTGTGTACGGCTGCTGGAGGCGTACGACGGGGACGAGCCGGTCAACGTCGGCTGCGGCGAGGACCTCACGATCCGCGAACTCGCCGAGACGGTCCGCGAGGTGACCGAGTACCGAGGGCGGATCGCCTGGGACACCTCGAAGCCGGACGGCACCCCGCGCAAGCTCCTCGACGTGTCCCGGCTGTCCTCCCTCGGCTTCACCCCGCGCATCCCCCTGCGGGACGGCATCGCCCGTACCTACGCCTGGTGGCTCGGCCGGTCGGCGCCGAGAGGCTGACCTCCCGGCCGGCCGGGCCGGGGCGCACCGTGACTTCCCGGTGTGCCCCGCCGGGGCTCTTCGCATCCGTCGCCCTTCCACTCAGTAGGCCCCGCGGCCGTCGGTGACGGCACGCACCGTACGGGCGAGGAGTCCCACGTCCGTGGCCACCGACCAGTTGTCGACGTACCAGAGATCCAGCGACACCGTCTCCTGCCAGGACAGGTCCGAACGGCCGCTGACCTGCCACAGGCCGGTCAGTCCCGGCCTCACCGCCAGCCGCCGCAGCTCCCGCTCGTCGTAGCGGGACACCTCCTCCGGCAATGGAGGCCGCGGACCTACCAGGGACATGTCACCCCGCAACACGTTCAGCAGCTGGGGGAGTTCGTCCACGGACGTACGGCGCAGGGCCTGGCCGATGCGGGTCACCCGCGGATCGCGGCGCATCTTGAACATCGGGCCCTCGCTCTCGTTCACCGGTGAGAGCTGCTCCCTGAGAGCTTCCGCGTCCGCGACCATCGTGCGGAACTTCCACATGGTGAAAGGTCTGTTGTGCCGCCCGTGCCGGGTCTGGCGGTGGAACACCGGCCCCGGCGACGAGAGCCGCACCGCCAGCGCGACCGCCAGGAACAGCGGGGCGAGGACCAGCAGCCCCAGTGCGGCGCCGGACCGGTCCACGAGGGACTTGAGTGCCACTTGCGGGCCGTGCCGCAGCGGCGGCGCGACGTGCAGCAGTGTGAGGCCGGCGGTGGAGGCCGGGCGCACCCGGCCGGCGGCGACCCCTGAGAGTTCCGACAGCACGCAGAGCGCCAGTCCACTGTCGTGCAGGCCCCACGACAGCCGGCGCAGCCGGTCCTCGTCGAGCTGCGGGCCCGGTGCGATGAGGACCAGATCGGCGTCATGGGCGAAGGCGCCGCCGAGCACCGTGGACACGTCGTCGTCGGCCGGATCCGGAGCGAGCCGGCCGGGCACCGGCGCCTCGCAGCCGGGTACCGCCGGCCCCACCGGTATGGCGGCGACAGCCGTGTATCCCCGCCCCGAACGGGAGTTGAGCAGCCCTACGGCGCGGTCCAGGCCTGCCGCCTCGCCGACGACCAGCACCCGGCGCACCGCACGTCCTTGCCTGGTGGCCCGCCACCGGTCCGCCGCCAGGGCGAGGGCGGCCACGATCGGGCCGGGCACCAGTGCCGCGACGGCTGTCGCCGGATCGGGAGACATGCCCGTGAGGGCCGCCAGCACGGCGAGTATCCCGAGGAGCACCAGCCAGTCACCCGCGAAGTGGTGCGAGGCCCCGGTGCCTGACGCGCCCGGAAGGCGGTCCGTGTACCGGCCGCGCACCGCACGCACCCCGGCCCACACGAGTGCGGCCGACGTCCCGGCGAGCAGCGGTCTCGGCTGGTCTCCGGTGTGCAGAACGACCCAGGCGGGAACCCCCAGTCCCAGAAGGTCGGTCAGGACGAGGAGCGGCAGGCGCCTCGGCGGTCTCTTCCTGGTGTGCGGCCGTTCGGCGTGGTCGCGCCGAACGGCCGGGGCTCTCCATGACTGCTCGAGCGCCGCCGTGCGGTTCAGGGCCTGTGGGTGTCGCGGTCGCGGAGCTCCCGCGACACCCACAGGCCCTGATATGTCCCATTCAGGTAATTCGACATGCCCCATGAACCCCCCAGCCACAGTCGCATCCCCACAAACGGGACGCATCCGCCGATCCCATGGACTGACGGATGCGCCCTCGCTCGGTGCACGATATCCACACACGTGCCATTTCGCTGGAGTTCCCGTGAAGTTCAGGCGCTGTGGACGGGTCCGGTCCTGGGGCGTTCCGGAACGATCTCCGGAACTGTGGACGGCTGTTCGGATCTGGTGGCTTTCGGTAGGCGTACGAGCTTCAGCGCCTGGGTGCGGGAGGCCGTCCACCCCGTCGCCGCCACACGACCGTGTACGGGCGGGCCGAGTCACCCGGCTCGCGCCGGGCGCACGGACCGGCAGCGCGCGCCCCTGACAGGGGCGTGCCGATCTCCGTATGCTCCTGTCTGCCTGTCCGTCTGATTCGGGAGATTTCATGGCATCACGTCCTATGTACTGCTCCACCTGCGATTCCGACGAGGAACACCGGTCGCTCACCCCCGGTGAGAAGGCGTGGCTCAAGGACCGCACGGGCCGTAAGGCCGTCGAGGAGTTCTTCATGTGCAAGGCGCCGGAGTGCCGCAACCTGCGCACCGGGTTCAACAAGCGCCCGTTCGATCCCGTCATCCGGGTGCCGCTGCCCGACTGACACAGACGGCTTCCAGGGCCGGACCCCGCCCGGGCCGCGGGGAGACCGGCCGGCCCGTCCCGCTCGGCCGGCGTTGTCAGTGCTCGCACGTAGGTTCAGTCGTGTTCCCGCCGAGGTGGCGTGAACGACCCCCTGCTGCGGAGGAGATGACGCGTTGTCGGTCTGGGAGAGGTCGAGCACGGCGCGGGTGGTACCACCCGCACGGCCGCGCAAGCTCGCCAAGGTGCCGTTCGTCGAGCTGGCCGACGGGCGTCTGCAGGGAGTGGTGTCCAGCGGGTCCGACATCGGGCGGGTGTACGTGTCGTCCGTCGCGGCCGGGAGCTACGCGTTCGCGTGCAGCACCAACAACAACCGGCCCTGCGGCGGTGCGCGCGGATCGTTCTGCAACCACATCGGGGCCCTGGTCGACCAGGCGGTCCTGCAGTACGGCCCCGAGCGCGTCGCCCGCTACCTGAAGGTCGACGTCCCGCAAGAGGAGCGTGACGCGGAGCGGCTGCGCCGGGCCATGACCGCCACGCGGCCCTCGCCGGACGCGGCCAAGGCCGCCGCAGCCGTCTTCAGCCGGTTCCTGCGGCACCTCGCCTACCTGGAACTCGCCCCCGCCACGACGCCGTTGCCCGAGATGCACTTCTTCCCGCCGACCCGGGCGGTGGCGTGATGCGCACCGACCTGCTGACCGGGACCGTCGACGGGCTCGACGACGCCCTCGCCGTCGTCGACGCCTTCGACGACGCCCTCGTCACCGGGCTGCTGCGACCCCGCGCCGGCGGTGCCGCAGGTCCGGCCGCACTCGCCGAGGCTGTCGCGGGGACCCCGCTGGCCGCCCTGGTCACCGAAGCGGCCGAGAAGGCCGCGGCAGGGGCGGCGGGCGAGGACCACTTCGTCGCCCTGGCCGCCGCCCGTACCGCACTGCTCGGCTCCGTCCACGACGCGCTGCTGTCCCGCGTCCACGAGGCGACCGGCCGGCCCCACGACGACGGGGCACCGGAAGCGGCAGCCCCACCGCAGGCGGCGAATCTGCTCGCGGCCGCCCGCGCCTGGCTGTCCGACCTGGCACGCTGCGGCTGGCAGGGCATCGACCACGAGGTGGTCTCCGGGGCGGCGGAGGTCGTCTCCGCGATGCTTCCCGACCCCGCCCTGCGCCGCCTGGCGACGCTCCTCGACGGCTTCGCCGCCGAACTGGCCGCGTCCTGCCCCGGCGCCACGTTGGAACGCGTTCCGGTGCGCCGCTGGGGCGACCTCTGGTCGCGTGCGGTGCTGCTGACCGTGCCCGGCGCGGCGGGCCGGCCCCCCACCGGGACGGCCACCGGCCGCCTGCTGCCCCTCGGCGTCGACGTACAGGAGCACGCGACCGCCGCACAGGCGCAGGTGCACGCCGTGTTCGAGCCCGCCGACGGCTCCACGCCCCGGCTCGTACGCGCAAGTGTGTCGGCGCCCAAGCCCGACACGGTCGTCGGAGCCGGCGTCTGGCAGCTGCTCCGGCCGCACATGTCACTTCTGACGGCCGCCGGTGAGGGCCGCTCGATGGAGCTCACCGACATGCCCGTCACCGCCGGGGGGCGATCTCGTGTGGAGCGACGGGCACGCACGCCCGGGCGAGCCGGCCGACGCCTTCGTCACCGCACGCGTGGCCCTGCCCACCGCGGCCTGCCCCACGACCGCGCCGCTGGACCGGCATCCGGCGCACATCGCCGTCCCGGTCCTCCTGGAGGGCTACTCCGTCGGGACGGACGACGACGAGGTGACGTTCACCGTCGCCGGCACGGCGCTGGCCGTCGACACCGACCGCATTCCCGTCGCGGGTCCGCTGACCCCGGGGGCGGTCGCGACGTCGAACGCCTGCATAGGCCTGCTCCGCTGGGACGCCGGGACGTTCGCCGTCCAGCCGCTCGCCGTGGAGACCACGGTGCGCAGGAAGGTGGCCGCGGTCCACGCGGGTGCGTGGGCCGGAGGCACGGCGGACAAGGCCGGGGCCAAGGGGGAGAAGGCCGCCACCGACACCGTGCGGGTGCTCGCCGAGCGCGCCGGAAAGCTGCTGCGGAAATGACCGGACAGCAGGGTCACGAGGCGACCCACGCGACCTCCCACGACAACCGCCGGCAGGTCCTGTACTGGCGCCTGCTCGCCCGGCTCTTCGACCCCGAGGAGCAGGCCACACTCGAATCGGCGAGCCTCGCCGTCGTCGAGGACATCGGGCTGCCGCCCGCGCTGCTGGACCCGCAGGCCTCGGTCGACTCGGTCGTGCAACGCCACCCCGCACTGGCCGCCGCGTTCGACGGCTTGATGGTGCCGGACGAGGACACCGCGCACGACGCCGGCGGCGACAGCCGCGACCGGGCCGCCGAAGTACGGCGTGCCGCTCTCGTGTCGAAGGTCCTCCTCAACGTCTTCCACCAGGGCCGGGGTGCCGTCACCGCCGGACAGCTGTCGCGCTGGCAGTCCGACGCGGGCTGGCTGGAGCGCGCGCTCGGCTGCACGCCGGGGGAGCTGCGCGGCGGCCGCGCGGCACGCCCCGGCGTCAGCCCGGCGGGCACGGGCGGTGGCGGCCGGACACCCGGCCTCGGCCGGCTGATCCCGGAGATCGGTCCCGCGCTCGGTTCCATCGAGGCCGACCTCGTCGGGCGGATGCGTCTGCGCGAGGTGCTGGCCGACCCGAAGCTCGCCGGGCAGCTGACCCCGAGCATGTCGCTGATCGAACAGTTGCTGCGTGACAAGGACAATCTGTCCGGCGTCGCCCTCGCCAACGCCAAGGCCCTCATCCGCCGCTTCGTCGACGAGGTCGCCGAGGTACTGCGGACCCAGGTGGAGAAGTCGGGCGTCGGAGCCCTGGACCGGTCGGTCCCGCCGAAGCGGGTGTTCAGGAATCTGGACCTCGACCGCACGATCTGGAAGAACCTCACCAACTGGAGCCCCGAGGAGGAACGGCTCTACGTCGACCGCCTCTTCTACCGCCACACCGCCAGGAAGACGACGCCCCAGCGGCTGGTCGTGGTCGTCGACCAGTCCGGCTCCATGGTCGACTCCATGGTCAACTGCACCATCCTGGCCTCCATCTTCGCGGGCCTGCCCAAGGTCGACGTCCACCTGATCGCGTACGACACCCAGGCCCTCGACCTCACGCCGTGGGTGCACGACCCCTTCGAGACCCTGCTGCGCACCAACCTCGGAGGCGGCACCGACGGCACGGTCGCCATGGCCCTGGCCCAGCCGAAGATCGCCGAACCCCGCAACACCGCCGTGGTGTGGATCTCGGACTTCTACGAATGGCAGAGCGAGCCGCTCTTCGAGAGCATGGCCGCCATCCACCGCTCAGGGGCCAAGTTCATCCCGGTCGGCTCGGTGACCAGCTCCGGCCGCGCAAGCGTCAACCCGTGGTTCCGGGAGCGCTTCAAGGACCAGGGGACCCCGGTGCTCTCCGGCCACATTCGCAAGCTCGTCCACGAGCTCAAGACATTTCTCACCTGACGTCTTCCTCCGGAACCCGCACCGCATCCATGACTGAGAGAGGCACCGATATGTCCGGCCTGTTGCGCGCCCCCGCCGAGATCAAGTACGCCGAAGAGCTGGACTGGCTCGAGTCGGTCGACGACGGCCCCAAGCCGTTCTCCTGGCGCCTGTCGCCGAAGATGGTCCGGCTGTTCGTCCTGGGGTCCGAGCGCTCCGACGGCCTCGACCGGGAGATCCCCCAGAAGTGGTACGGGGACCGCAGCTTCGTCGAGCGTTCCATCGTCACCCTGGCCTCCGACCGCGGCCTGCTGCTGATCGGTGACCCGGGGACGGGCAAGAGCTGGCTGGCGGAACTGCTGTCCGCCGCGATCTCCCGCAACTCCACCCTGGTGGTGCAGGGCACGGCCGGCACCACCGAGGACCACATCAAGTACTCGTGGAACGTGTCCATGGTGATCTCCAAGGGCCAGTCGCGTGAGTCGATGATCCCCTCGCCGATCATGACCGCCATGGAGACCGGCGCGATCGGCCGCTTCGAGGAGCTCACCCGCTCCACCAGCGACGTCCAGGACGCACTGATCTCGATCCTGTCGGAGAAGTACATCTCGGTCCCGGAGATGGACAGCGACAACATCGTCTTCGCCAAGCCCGGGTTCTCCGTCATCGCCACGGCCAACAGCCGCGACCGGGGAGTCAACGACCTCTCGTCCGCGCTCAAGCGCCGCTTCAACTTCGTCCGCATCCCCGTCGTGACGAACAAGAAGAGCGAGGCGGAGATCGTCCGCTTCCGCACCGAGGAGCTGCTGCGCCGCCACCGCATCGAGCTGGACGTGCCGCCGACCCTGCTGGACGTGCTGCTGCAGAGCTTCGCCGACCTGCGCGCCTCCTCGGCCGCGGCAGGCAGCGACGACGAGAAGCTGGAGTCCGCGCTGTCCAGCGCCGAGCAGATCGGCGTGCTCGAGGACGCCATCCTGCACAGCAACTTCTTCGGAGAACGGGAGCTGACGGCCCGCACGCTCGCCTCCTCGCTCGTCGGTTCGCTGGCGCGCCGCGAACCCGAGGACCTCGCCATCCTCAACAAGTACCTGCACGGCGTCGTCGAACCGCGCAGCAGGGAAGAGGGCGGCTCCTGGCCGGAGTTCCTGGAGGGCGGCCGCGACGCGATCGCCACCCTGTCGTGAGCCCGCACTCCGTGGACCCCGGGAAGTCCGTGGGCGCGGCGACGAGCTTCGAGGCGCTGCGCGGCCAGTTGCAGCAGGCTGCCACCGAGTTCGCCGACGGGCCAGACGCGCTGGAGGGCATCCTCCTCGGCATCGTCGACGACGTCGACCGGGCAGTGCGCGAACCGCTCGAGATCTTCCCCGTCTGCCACCACTCGCCGGCCTCGGCCGTCGCGATGGCACGGCGGCTGCGCGAGAAGCAGCCGAAGGTCGTCTACCTCGAACTGTGCGAGGACATGGCGCCGCTCCTGTCCGAGCTGCGCAACTGCAGGCTCCCGGTGGCCGTGCAGGCGTTCGCGAGCGAGGTCAAGGGCTTTCCCGCCGAATGGGCGCCGCTGTCGGTCGTCGCACCGATCACCGAGGCGTCCGCCGAGTACCAGGCCATCGCCTACGCACTGGACACACCGGACGTCGAGCTCGTCCTCGTCGACCGCTCCTCGGACCATGTGTTCCAGTGGCGGGCGGGCGGCACACCGGCCGCCGGGCCCGCCGGCCCGGACGCACCGCCGGCCGACGAGGAGGCGGCCCTGCACGGCGACGCGGTCGGCGTGGAGATCGGCGACCTGCGGCCCCGCTTCGCCGAGCTGGAGGAACACCTGCTGAACCACGGCAAGGTGCGGCACTGGTCCGAGTGGTGGCACCAGTACGTCGAGCTGCCGCTCGGCGACAGCGACCACGACACCTACCGGCAGGTCATGCTGCTGATCGGCAGCCTGTTCCGCCGGCTGGCACCCGGCGACCGGGACCGGGTCAGGGCGGACGAGGACCGCGAGCGCCACATGTGGACCCGGATGCGGGCACACCTCGCCGCGTCCGGCACCGATCCGGAGGACTGCCTCTACGTCTGCGGCGCGTTCCACGCGTCCAGCCGTGTCCCGGAGTTCGGTGTCCACGGCAGCGACACCTTCGAGATCACCCCGCCGAGCGGGAGCACCTGGCAGCACGGCCTGATCCCGTCCAGCCACACGGCGATCGAGGCACAGTTCGGCCTCGCCGCGGGCTCCGTGTCGATCGCTGCCACCCAGTGGTCGAAGAACCTCAGGCGCACCCGGGTGCAGCCGTTCCGGCTCGCGGGCCAGGCCGGCGCCAAGAAGGCGGCCGGGCCCCGCAGGACCGCATCGGCCGCGGCACCCACCGCCGTGGGGGACACGCTCCCGGACAAGCTCTCCGGATTCCTGCAGAGCCCGCCCGCCCTCGACCGCCTGGACGAGGCGGAACTGCTCGGCTGGTCGGTGGAGATCGTGCGCTCCGCACGCCGGAACAACTACCTCGCCTCCACCGCCGACGCCATCGCCGTCTTCGAGACGTCGATCCTGCTCGCCGGGATGCGGGACCGGGCCAAGCCCACCCCGTACGACTTCCAGGACGCCGCGGTCACCTGCATCGAGAAGGAGACCGTGCCCGGCCGGCGCGACGTGCGCCGCCTCGTGGAGATCCTCATGGGCGGCGACCGGGTCGGCCAGGTCGGGTACGACGCCCTGCCGCCCCTGGCCCGCGACGTGCACGACCGGCTGGCCCCGCTGAACCTCAAGCTCCAGCAGCGCGGCGTGCGGCGCGCGTTGCTGGACATGGCCTCCCGGCCGGAGCTCGAGCAGGTGTCCGACGTCCTGTGGATGCTGCGCCACCTGATGCCGCACGGTGCGGCCCGGCCGATCATGGGCGAGCGGGGGCTCGGCAAACGGTCGATCCAGGAGTCCTGGGACCTCGCCCTGGGCACCCACCAGCGGGCGCTGATCGAACTCGGCTACGAGGGCGTCAGCATCGAGCAGGTCCTGGAGCAGCGCCTGCGCCGCACGGCGTACGCCGCGAACGCCACAGCCGCCACCGTCCTGGAAGCCGTCGAGGACGCGGTCCTCCACCTGCGCAGCGACCGCCTCGCCGACGAACTCGGCACCCGTGCCCTGGAGGTGCTGGCCACCGAGCGCAGCGTCGACGGTGCGCCGGAGGTGCTGAGGCGGGTGCGCCGGCTGCTGGCCCACTACCGGATCA
The DNA here is from genome assembly GCF_030816615.1 of Streptomyces sp. B1I3. Classification (NCBI taxonomy): domain Bacteria; kingdom Bacillati; phylum Actinomycetota; class Actinomycetes; order Kitasatosporales; family Streptomycetaceae; genus Streptomyces; species Streptomyces sp. B1I3. The sequence continues at coordinate 2,013,909 of NZ_JAUSYD010000001.1, read as the reverse complement.
GCCGGCCGGCGCTGCCCGCGTGGATCGAGTCCTTCGCCAAGACGGGGTACGCGCACTACTGCACCCTGCTGCCGACGGCGTTCACCGACGAGGACGCCACCGTCCGGCAGGTGGCGGCCATGCTCGGGTTCCTGTTCAGCATGGAGAACCTGGCGCTGTCGCTCGGCTGCGACCGTACGCAGCTGGAGCTGGCCTTCGCACAGTCGCATCCGCGGGATCCGTCGCGGAGGGCGCTGCTGTGGGCGGCTCAGGTGCAGCTCGGGCAGCTCTCCCGGGCCGGCCTCCGGGACCGGTGTGACGCGCTGCTGGCCGATCCCCTGGCGGTGCCGGCCTATCCGCGTTACCTCAGCGGCTTCCTGCACGCGCTCGAGCCGGTGCCGCAACTGGCCGACTTCGTCGTGGAGGCCGTGTCGAACGCCTTCGCGCGGCTGCCCGACCCGGTACTGCTGCCGTGGCTGCCGACCCTCATCGGCACCCTGCGCTCCGACGGCGCGGACCTGGCACCACTGCTGATCCGGGAGGCGGGGCGCATCTTCCCCGGCCGGCTCGCGGCGCTGGACACCTGGGTTCCCCCGTGGCAGGCCGCCCCGGAAACTCCGGCCGCCCCGCCGGTGGCCGGTGGCGGCCCGGGCCGCCGTGCCGTGCTGCTCGCCGCCCACCCGGCGACGTGCGACAGCGTCGCGCAGCTGCTGGGCTGCGACGGCACGTGGGAGGAGGCCGCCGCTCCGCCGCCGGGCGGCGCGGTGCTCGTCGCACGCCACCCCGGGACGGCCGGGGCCTTGGGGGCGCTGCTGGCGGTCGCCTGACGAAACGGGCGTCCGGCACCCCCCCCCGCGAGGAGCCGGACCGTGGGCGGACCGCACGGCCGTCCTCCGTCCACCGGATGGAGGACGCCCGCGCCGGCCGGTACGGCGGGGGACTACGTCGCCGTAGGACGACGCGACGCCGCCATCGCGTCGTCCGGGTCGTTCAGCGGACGCAGCCGGTAGGTGTACGCGTAGTCCCTGTCCGCGAACAGCTTGTACTCGTCGTGCGTGTGAGCGCCCCAGCTGTCGTCACCACCGACGCCCATCTGCCGGTGGTTCAGCCGCAGGACGACTTCCTCCCGCGGAGTCAGCTGGTAGTCGTGGCGGGCACCCTCCGACAGGTCTTCCGGGGTGAAGTGCGAGGCGTTGAACTCGAGCAGCGGTTCGCCGCAGGCGAGCAGCCCCCTGCCGTGGCCGTCCGTCAGGGCCACCCACCGCACGTCCGTCCTGTTGCCGTTCTCCTGGGGGCGGAGGTAGGGGGTGCGCTTCTCGGGAACGGTGCCGGAGTGGAGACCCACGTCGGTGCCGTCGTTGCGGTCCCAGTGGTTCTCGTCCGGGCCGCGGCCGTAGTGGCGCACGTGCCGCAGCCGGCCGGGCAGGAGGAGCATCGTGCCGACCTCGGGGATGTACGGCAGGCCGGCCGCACCCGGGTGCAAGGTGTTGCCGACCTTGATCTCACCGTTGCCGAAGACGGTGTACGTCGTGGTGTACGTGGACTCCGTCGAGGTCGGCAGGGTGCCGCTGACGGTGATCTCGACGGCCCGGTCCCGCAGCCCGCGCACCCGGACCCCCGTCACCTTCCGGTCGCTGCCCGCGTAGCGCCAGGTGGCGTTCCGTCCCGGCTGGCCGTTGCCGACGTCGTTGTCGGTCGGGGCGCGCCAGAAGTTCGGCGCCGGCCCGGAGACGATCAGCGGCGTGCCGCCCGCCTCGTACGACGTGATGACGCCGCTGCCCTTGTCGACAGTGACGGAGAAGTCCTCGCCGGTCACCGTCACGGAACCGGCCGTCTCCTCGTGGCTCAGTGCCGGCACGGAGTCCAGCGGCCGTGGTGTCACGGCAGGGCTGCCCGCGTCGAGGGGGAGCTGGTGCCTGGCCACCTCGAAGCCGGCCTCGGCCCACTTCGTGGGCTCCCTGGTGGTGAACGACAGCTGGAGGAAGTACTCCGCTCCCGGCGCGGGGTCGTCCGGCAGCCTGAAGGGGACGGTGACCACCTTGCCGGTCAGGGGCGCGATGTCGAGCTGTGCGCGGGTGAGCTCCCCGCGCTGCACCGCCCTGCCGTCCGCGATCACGGTCCAGCTTCCGCCGAACTCGCGGAGGTTGGTGAACAGGTACTCGTTGGTGACGGTGATCCGCCCGGAGGCCGCGCCGTCACCGCCGGCCACCACGTCGATCGCCTGGTGGATCCGCTTGATCTCCGTGGCCTTGCCGGTGTGCCCGCGGCCGGCGGTGACGATGCCGTCGCCGCTGAAGTTGCCGTCGTTGGGGTTGTCGCCCCAGTCACCCCCGTAGGCGAGGAACGTCCGCTCGGAGGGGCGTCGTTCCTCGAATCCGACGGTGGCGGCGTCGAACCAGAACCGCACTCCCTCGTCACCGGGACCGCGGGAGGTGGAAGCGAGTTCGGCCGCGGTCAGGGCGCGGGCGTAGACGCGCGCCCGCCGGACCGTGCCGCTGAACTCCCGGGTCCAGTGTTCCGCGTCGGTGGCGAGGGTGAGCGGCGCCGTGTTGCTGCCGGGCGGCCGGGTGGCGGCCCTCGTGGCCTTGACCTCGCCGTCGACGTAGAGGGTCAGCGTGGCCGCGGCGGCGTCGTAGACGCCCGCGATGTGGTGCTCGGTGCCGGTCCAGTCCCGCGGCAGCGTCCAGCTCGCGGTGGTCCACCGGCCACCGGAGTGGATGAAGAACTCCAGGCTGCCGTCGGTCTGTTTCAGCGCGTACTGCGTGTCACCCTTGGCGAGGACGGGTTGGTGGAAGCCGCTCACCCGTTGCGTGACCCATGCCTCCAGGGTCAGCGAACCGGTGATGTCGAGGCCCGCGTTCCGGGCGAAGACAGTGCCGCCGCGGACACCCTTGTCGCGGTCGAAGGCGCCGGCGGCGGCGAGGACCTCGCCGCTCACCGCACCGGGCCCGGCCTCGGTGAACAGCTTGCGCGTCGGCGTGGGCCAGTTGAGGGCCTGGTCGGCGAAATCCCAGATCCAGCCGCCCTGCAGCACGTTGAAACGGCGGATGACGTCCCAGTACTTCTTGAAGTTACCGCTGGAGTTGCCCATGGCGTGGCTGTACTCGATCAGGACGAACGGCCGGGTGTCGGTGGTGTCCTTCGCGCGCTGTTCGACCTGGGCGGGCTTGGTGTACATCTCCGAGCGGATGTCACTGATCCCGGGGCGGTCGTCGCCCTCGTACTGGATGACGCGGGTGGCGTCGTAGGACCGGATCCAGTCGTGCATGGCGACGAAGGCGGAGCCCGTGCCCGCCTCGTTGCCGAGCGACCAGATCACGGCCGAGGCGTGGTTCTTGTCCCGGTGGACCATGTTCCTGGCACGGGCCACGCACGCCTCGGTCCAGTCGGCGTGGTCACCGGGGTAGGCGTCGCGGATGCCGTGGGTCTCGAGATTGGTCTCGCCCACCAGGTACAGGCCGTACTCGTCGGCCAGTTCCAGCCACAGCGGGTTGTTCGGATAGTGGGAGGTGCGGACGCTGTTCATGTTCAGCCGCTTGATGATCCCGATGTCCGTGACCATGTCCGCACGGGTCAGGGCCATGCCCCGCTCGGGGTGCATCTCGTGCCGGTTCGTGCCGCGCAGGGAGGCCGGCTTGCCGTTGATGCGCATCAGCCCGTCCACGATCGCGAACTCGCGGAGGCCCACCCGGTGCGACAGCGTCTCGGTCACCTTGCCCGCCGGGTCGCGCAGTCGCAGGACGGCGGTGTAGAGGTAGGGGTGCTCGGCGGACCACAGTTTCGGCTTCGGGACGGCCCTGGCCGCCCGCACGGTCACATCCTCACCGGCCGGGACGGAGCCCGGATCGGCGGTCTGCCGCAGGGGGCGGGGCCAGACCGGATGCCCACCGGCGTCGTAGAGCTGGGTCTCGACGGTGTACGTCCCCGTCGTGGAGGCGCGGCTGTCGCCGTAGGCACGCACGGAGGCGGTGACGGACAGGCCGGCCGTGGTGCAGTCGTCACCGAGCGGGGTCTCGAGTTTGAAGTCCCGCAGGTGGACGGCGGGGGTGGAGAAGAGGTGGACCGAGCGGAAGATCCCGCTCAGCCGGATCATGTCCTGGTCCTCCATCCAGTCGCCGTCGGAGAAGCGGTAGACCTCCACCGCGATCTGGTTGCGGCCGGGTTTCAGATGGGGGGTGATGTCGTATTCGGCGGAGGTGTAGGAGTCCTCGCGGTAGCCCACCGGCTCGCCGTTGATCCACACGTAGTGTGCGGACTTCACTCCCTCGAAGTGCAGGAACACCCGTCGTCCGTCCCACTGGCGCGGGACGGTGAAGGTGCGGCGGTACTGGCCCACGGGGTTGTAGCGGGTCGGCGCGAAGGGCGGCCGCGCCTCTTCGCCCAGACCGTTGGCACCGGACCAGGGGTAGGTGATGTTGGAGTAGATCGGGAAGTCGTAGCCGTGCAGCTGCCAGCAGGACGGTACGGGAATGGTGTCCCAGGACCGGTCGTCGAGGTCGGTGCGGTGGAAGTCCGGGTCGCGGTCGCCGGGGCGGTCGGAGTAGGCGAACTTCCAGGTCCCGTCGAGGTCGAGCCGCCACGGCGAGTGCGTGCGGTCACCGGCGAGGGCCTGACCGACGTCCGCGTACGGCATGAGCGTGGTGTGCGGTGGCTCGGAGCCGACGTCGAAGACCGTGATGTTGTTGTTCCACTCCGGGTAGCCGTTGGCCGGGGGCTCCCAGGCACCGGGCCCGGCCTCGGCGCGTGCGGCCACGCCTTCGGGCAGGGCGGCGGGGAGGGCGGAGAGGGCGAGCGCGCCGAAGCCGGCGGCCCCGCCCTCCAGAAGCCGACGGCGGCTGACGCCCCGGTGGAGGCGGGCCGGCTGATCGGGGACAGGCGGGTGCTGCATGACGGGGGACTCCCAGGGGTGACCGTGCTGCGTGGGCCGGTGCGGTGTGCGGCACGTGGGTGGGTCGTGTTCTGTCCGATGTGCTCGATGAGCTGACGGTCCGATGAGCTGACGGGACGATGGGTCCATGAGCTGATGGGCCGACCAGCCGACCAGCCGACCAGCCGACCAGCCGACCAGCCGACGAGCTGACGGGACGATGGGTCCATGAGCTGATGGGCCGACGTGCTGAAGGGGCGATGGCTCGATGAGCTGATAGGCCGACAAGCCGACGGGGCGATAGGCCCATGAGCTGATGGGCCGACCAGCCGACCAGCCGACCAGCCGACCAGCCGATCAGCCGACCAGCCGACGAGCTGACGGGGTGATGAGCCGATGGGCTGTTGTGCCGGCCCGTCGGACGCGGGCTTCAGGGCCCGGATCTGCCCCGGTGGCCCTGTGTGCCGGCCCGACGGCACTCGCCGCCGTCCTTGGTACCCCGGCTGGTCGTCATCGTGATGCGGCTCCTTGCGTCTGCGCGCGGGAGGTTGGCCCTTCATGACGTTCGATATTTCGTTCAGCGTTCGAGAACGTGCCGAGACGGTAGTGACGCGGGAGGAGGGGTGTCAAGAGTGACGGGGGAGGAGGGGTCCCGAACAAGACAGGGAGCGGGAATCGCTCCTTCCGCTCCGGTGCGGCGGGCGCGCAGTCGTGCGGGAGGGGGTCCGGTCGCGTACGGCCGGTAGGTGCCGGCGCGTGCGGTGCCGTCGCCGGTGGACGCATCAGGGGACGGTGCGAGGGGTGGGGGGGCGAAGGACGGGTGCGGGGCGGAGGAGTGGTCCACCTCCTCCGCCCCGCACCCGTCGGCCCGGGTGAGAAGTCCCGCAGTCGCGGTCCGGCCCGGGAGGGCCGGGACGGGAACGCCCCCGTACGGACCCGGTCAGCGGATGTCGGTGACCCGGTGCTCCCTCAGTGCGGCGCAGTTGGAGTTCTCCACCGACACGTACACGTTGGCGATGTGGCCGCCCCAGCTCACGCAGTGACCCTTGCCGTAGACGTAGCCCGGCCCGGCGTACGACGTGTAGGACCCGGAGTCACCGGCCCACGCGTCGGTGTCGGCGACGTAGATGTAGGTGGACATGTCCTTGGCCGTGCCCGGGTTGGCGCGGATGGTTGCGACGCAGTTCTTCCCGTTGGACGAGTTGTACGTCAGGTAGACCGTGCCCAGCGAGCCGATCGCCGCCGAGTTCACGGTCTTGTAGGCGCTGCCGCAGACACCCTGTGGTGTGACGTTGGGTGCGGCGGAGGCGGTCGCGCTGAACCCGGCCGTGGCGCCCACCACCAGAGCGGTGAGTGCCCCGGCGGCCGCGATGTTACGTGCTGTTCGCATATTTCCCCCATATGCCTTGGGGAGTGGTTTGCTCCCACTTGTAGTGACCCTCGAGCGGCCCGGATGGTTGTACACCGTGACCGCGACGCCTGTACCACGTCGACGGCAGGCGTTCGCCTCTGCCGGACGGCGGGTGTGGACACCGCCCCCCACCAACGCTGATGACGGGCTGTCAGCGACCGCCTTCCGGGTTCCGGCCTGACCAACTGGACACAGGAGCCCTTCCCCCGGCTCCGAGGTGCACCTCGTCCTCGCCCGGGGCGCGGCCCCCGACGACGGCCCCCGCGGGTCGCAGCAGGTGAGGCCACCGGCCATGCGGTAGGGATGGAGGGTGTCTGCTGCGAGGGGTCGCCGATGGAGTCGCACCAGGTGGATGATCCCGTGGGGGGTCATCGTGTTCGCGGTCGTCGTCGACCTGGCCACGCCCCGTGAGGTGAGCAGCGCCCCCTTGCTCGCCGTGGCGCCCGTCGCCGCCGCCCCTTTCATGAGGGCGCGCTCCATCGTCGTCGTCGGCCTGGCCGCCATGGTCGTCCACGCCGGGCTGGTGGCGCTGGACGGCACCTTCGGATGGCGCCTCGGCATCGCACGGCAGTTGACACTTGTCTGCGTGATCGTCCTGGCGGTGCTGCTGCGTCGTACGATCGAGCGCCACGAGGCGGCGGCCGGCCGGGCCCAGCGGGTGGCGGAGATCGCCCAGCGGGCGCTCCTGCCGGATCCCCCCGAGGACATCGCCGGTCTGAGGATCGCGACGCACTACGCCCCCGCGGACGAGGAGATCCTCGTGGGTGGCGACTTCTACGCGGTTCGGGCCTCGGCCGGCTCCGTCCGTGCGCTCGTCGGGGACGTGAGGGGCAAGGGACTGGCGGCCGTCCAGGCGGCCAACGTGATCGTCGGGGCCTTCAACGCCCTCGCCGACGACGCCTCCGACCTGGCGGAAGTGGCCGAACGGCTCGACCGGCAGCTTCAGCGCGAGGGGGAGCGCCGGGGCGGCCTCGAACAGTCCGAGGGCTTCACCGCGGCCGTCCTCGTCGAGCTGGACGCCGGTCGCCACCGCGTGCGCGTACTCAACCGGGGTTTGCCAGCGCCCCTGGTCCTCGCGCCCGACGGTACGGTGCGTGAGCTCACACCCTCACAGGAGGCACCACCACTCGGGCTCCTCGCGCTGGGGCGTTTCGACGCCTCCACGGACACCTTCCCCCTGCCCCCGGGCTCCACCCTGATCTGCTGCACGGACGGACTGACCGAAGCGCGCAACGCCCGGGGCCAGTTCTACGATGCGGTCGCACGCCTGCCCCGTCTGCTGACGCGGCACGGCGCCCACCTCGCGGAGGACCCCGGCCTCCTCCTGAGCGCGCTCGCCGCCGACGCCGAACGGCACGCGGGCGGCAGGCACGCGGACGACCAGGGGATGCTCGCCATCTACTCCCCGCCCGCGCCGGTGGTGGTTCGGTGAGCCGGGCGGGCTCGTCCGGCCGGCGGTGAGCGGTGGCCGGAGGCCGCCCGCCCGCCGCCCCCTCGGTCAGCTCGGTGACGCGGCCGGCCGAACCGCCGCGGGTTCCAGCCGGACGACGACGGCCTTGGACGTCGGCTGGTTACTGCCCTCGGCCACACTGTCCAGTGGCACGAGGACGTTGGTCTCGGGGTAGTAGGCGGCGGCGGAACCGCGCACGGTCGGGTACGGGACCACCTCGAAGTCCTCGGCGCGACGCTCGGTGTCGTCGGCCCACACGCTGACCAGGTCGACGTGCGCGCCCTCCGCGAGACCGAGTTCGCGCACGTCCGAGGGGTTGACGAGGACCACCCGGCGGTTCCCGTGGATGCCGCGATAGCGGTCGTCGGACGTGTAGGGGACGGTGTTCCACTGGTCGTGGGAGCGCAGAGTCTGCAGCAGCAGGTGCCCCGCGGGGGTGTGCGGTGGCTCCCCGGCGTTACAGGTGAAGAGCGCCTTGCCCGAGGGAGTGGCGAACACCCCCTCGTTGACCGGGTTCGGCAGCTGGATGCCGCCGGGCCGCGTCACTCGCCGGTTGAAGTCGTGCAGCCCTGGCACGATGCGGGAGATCCGGTCACGGATCGTCCCGTAGTCCGCTTCGAACAGCTTCCAAGGGATGTCCGCCGCACCGTCGAGGGTGTGCCGGGCGAGCCGGCACAGGATGGCGACCTCGCTGAGCAGGAGCGGGGAAGCGGGCTTCAGGCGTCCGCGGGAGGTGTGCACCTCGCTCATCGAGTTCTCCACGGTGACGAACTGCTCCCCGCAGGCCTGCTGGTCCCGTTCGGTGCGGCCCAGGGTGGGCAGGATGAGCGCCGTCCGGCCGCAGACGGTGTGGGACCTGTTCAGCTTGGTCGAGATGTGGACGGTCATGCGGCACGTGCGCATGGCGTTCTCCGTGACCGTGCTGTCCGGAGCGGCCCGCACGAAGTTGCCGGCCAGGGCGAGGAAGAAGGCGACGCGGCCCTCGCGCATCGCCCTGATCGAGTTCACCGAGTCAAGTCCATGAGCGCGAGGCGGGTCGAAGGCGAACTCCTGCTGCAGCGCATCCAGGAAGGAGTCCGGCATCTGCTCCCAGATCCCCATCGTCCGGTCGCCCTGCACATTGCTGTGCCCACGCACCGGACAGACGCCGGCGCCTGCCTTGCCGAGGTTCCCGCGCAGCATCAGGAAGTTCACCATCTCCCGGATGGTGGGGACGGCGTGCTTGTGCTGCGTGATGCCCATCGCCCAGCAGACGATGACACGCCGGCTGGCGAGGACGTCGTCGCGGACCTTCTCGATCTCCTCGTGGGTGAGGCCGGTGGCCGTGAGGATGTCCTGCCGGCCGATGGTGCGGTTGTGCCGGGCGAAAGCCTCGAAGCCACTCGTGCTGGAGTGGATGAAGTCGTGGTCCAGCACCTCGCCCGGCCGCGCGTCCTCGGCCTCGAGCAGCAACTGGTTCAGCCCCTGGAAGAGGGCCAGGTCACCGCCGGGCCGGATGTGCAGGAACCGGTCGGCGATCCGGGTGCCGGAGCCGATGACCCCGCCCACCTGCTGCGGATTCCTGAACCGCAGCAGTCCGGCTTCGGGCAGCGGGTTCACCGCGATGACGCGGGCGCCGTTCCGCTTGGCCTCCTCCAGCGCCGATAGCTGGCGTGGGTGGTTGCTACCGGGATTCTGGCCCACCAGGAAGATCAGATCGGTGTGGTGCAGATCGTGCAGGCCGACCGTCCCCTTGCCCGTGCCGAGCGTCTCGTGCAGGGCGAGGCCGCTGGACTCGTGGCACATGTTGCTGCAGTCGGGCAGGTTGTTGGTGCCGAAGGCCCTGGCGAAGAGCTGCAGGAGGAACGCGGCCTCGTTGCCGGCCCGGCCCGAGGTGTAGAAGACCGCCTCGTCGGGGGAGCCGAGGGAGGTCAGCTCCGCCGCCATCAGCCCGAAGGCGTCCTTCCAGCTGATCGGCTCGTAGTGGTCGGAGCCGGGCCGCTTCACCATCGGCTCGGTGAGCCGCCCCTGCTGGTTCAGCCACATGTCGGAGCGCCGGCCCAGGTCGGAGACCGGGTGGCGGCGGAAGAAGCCGGCGGTCACCCGCCTCGTCGTCGCCTCGTCGTTGATGTGCTTGGCGCCGTTCTCGCAGTACTCGTTGCGGTGCCTCCGGCCGGGGGACGGATCCGGCCAGGCGCAGCCCGGACAGTCGATGCCGCCCACCTGGTTCATGTGCAGCAGCGTCACCCCCGCCGTCTGCGGCGACGTCTGTTCCAGGGAGTACTCGAGAGCGTGCGCGACCGCGGGCACTCCCGCTGCCCATTTCTTGGGCGGGGTCACCGTGAGCTCGTCGTTCGGCTCGTCGCTGGGCGGCTTCTTCACTGGGTTGCCTCTCACTGGCCCTGGTGGCGCACGCGGATCAGCCGACGGGCCAGCAGGGCACCCGGCTCCTGGGCGGTTCCGGTTCCGTGGGCCGTACGTGTCCGTTGCGGATGGTCCCCCGCCAGGCCCCGCTCTCTTCCCCCAGGCCCTCGACGAACTTCTTGAAGTGCCCGAGCTCGGACCGTACGACACGGCCGGTCGCCCAGGGGCTCGTGGTGAGCGTCCCCAAGGGGCCGCGTGGCGCGAACCGCATCCGCACGGTGACCGCGGTACTGCCGGCGGCGGTGGGGCGGAACGTCACGTCACCCTGACGGCAGGGGTGCCGCTCGAGACTCCGCCAGACCAGATGGGAGTCCGGCACCTGATCGGTCGTCTCGACCGCGTACTCGCGGCGGACCGGTCCGAAGCCGATGGTCCACACCGTGACGGTGGGCCTGATCTGGTCGACCCGCTTCACCATCGACATGAACCGCGGAAAGATCTTGAACTGGGTCCACTGGTTGTACGCGGTGCCCACCGGGACCGACACCTCGATCGTCTCCTCGACGGTACGCATGATCCACCTCGCCTCGGGACACTGCCCAGCCCAGTGTCATCGCCCCGGCGGAAGGCCGCCACACGGAGACGTTCGCAGGAGCGGACGCCCGGCGAGGGCGCCCCGTGCGCCCGTAGGCGGGACACCGTCGGAAGCAGAAGTGTCCCAGCCGTGTGTTTCCATATTCAAGGAAGCTGCATCGGACGGGTCGAGGGGTGCGCAGCGTGGCGATGGTGCGAAGGGCGACGGCACCCCCTGAGCAGGAGTCGGTGGCGGGATGCCACACCAGCGTGGTTTTCTCCGACGACCGGCAGTGGGCCGGGCATCTCGGCGCCTTCGTGCGCAGCGGACTGGCGAAGGGCCAACAGGTGCAGTATTTCGCCGACACCACCCCTCCCGAACGCGTGCTGCGCGCGCTCACCGATGCCGGCATCGACGCCGCGGGCGCCGTGACGAGCGGACAGCTGTCCGTTTCGGTGGCCGCGCAGACGTACCTGGCCGGTTCCGGGTTCGATCCGGACACGATGATCGGGCTGTGGCACGACGCGGTGGAAGGGGCCTGGGCCTCGGGATACCGAGGAGTACGGACGATCGGTGAGATGTCCTGGGGTGCGAGGGACGTCACCGGCGCCGACCGGCTGCTGGAGTACGAACTCCGCATACACCACGAGGTTCTCGAACGGCTGCCGCTGACGGCGTGGTGCTTCTACGACCGTCGCCTGATGGCGGACGAGTACGTGGGCGTCATGGCGAGTGCCCACCTGACGCACAGGGGGGAGCCGCACGTAGCCCCCCGCCTGCGGGTCGCTCCGCTGGCGGACCGGCCCGGCCTGCTGATGTCCGGGTCGGCCGGATACGACACACGCGACGCAGTCGCCGCCGCGGCTGCCGTCATCTCGAGCGGGACGGCGTCGCGGACGGACCTGGACCTCGCGGCCCTGCGCCACCTGGACGCGGCATCGCTGGCCGTGCTGACCGAAGCCGCAGCCGGGCGGCCGGGTGGCATGCCGCTGCTGGTCCGGCAGCCCCCTTCGCCCCTGCGGCGACTGCTGCAACTGTTTCCGGAGCTCGAATCAATGGTGGAGGTCGTGGACCGATGACGACCTACGAGCCGGCCTCGGCCGGTGTCGGCCGGCAGGCCGCCTTCCACCACCCGGCGCTGTTCTACGGCACCCAGGACGAGTACCTCGACGGAGTCGGGACGTTCGTCCAGGACGCCGTGAACCGCGAGCGTCCCGTACTGGTGGCTGTGCCCGGCCCGCGCCTTCAGCTTCTGCAGGACCTCGTCGACGACAACCGCGAGCACGTCACATGGGTGGACATGTACCGGGCGGGGCGCAATCCGGGACGCATCCTGTCGATGCTCCAGGAGTTCGCCGACCGTACGGAGGACGCGCACACCCACGTGTCGATCGTGGGAGAGCCGATCTGGATCGGGCGTACGCCGGCGGAGGCGTGGGAAGCGACTCGCCACGAAGCGCTGATCAACCTCGCCTTCACCGGGCGCCGGGTCAGCATTCTCTGTCCCTACGACACGGCGTTGCCCGCGGAGGTGCTGGCACAGGCCTACCGCACCCACCCGGTCGTCGGTGATCCCATGGCCTACAGCGTCAGCTCCCACTACACCGATCCCCACGACGTCTGTCGCGACTGCGACACCCCGCTGCCCGAGCCGCCGGACGCCGTCGTCGTCCCCTTCGGCGAGCAGGGCCTGGCGTCCGTGCGCGACGAGGCCGATCGCTGGGCCGCCGCCGCCGGTCTGTCACATGCCCGCCGCACGGACTGGCTCCTGGCCATCGGTGAGGCGACCAGCAACTCGGTGCGCCACGGCGGTGGCCGCGGGACTCTGCGCATGTGGTGTGCCGACGGGGAGCTCGTCGCGGAGATCAGCGACCAAGGGCTGCTGGCCGATCCCCTCACGGGCCGCCGTCGGCCCGATCCTCGGGCCGCGACCGGCGGCCGAGGCGTGTGGATCATGCATCAGCTGTGCGATCTGGTGGAGATCCGAGCGGCAGCGCGCGGTCTCGTCCTGCGACTCCACATGGGGAGGGAGTGAGCCGGGGGAGTCCCCGCAAGGTACCGAACCCTCCACGGCAGACGTTCACCGAGGTTCCGCCGCCCGGCGCAGAGCCGCGAGCAGTTCCCGGTTGCTCGCACCTTTGAGTACGTAGTCGGAGACGCCGGCGGCCATCATCTGCTCGACGGAACCCTTGTCGTCGTACGCGGAGAACGCCACGATCCGGGTGCCCGGTGAACACCGCCCCAGGTCCCTGGCGACCGTGTGGCCGCCGCCGGGGAAGCGGACGTCCAGGACCACGAGGTCCGGCCGGTGCCGGGATGCGAGCCGGAGCGCCTGCTCGCCGTCGCACGCGGTGCCCACGAGCTCCAGGTCGGGCTGCGCCCGCACGAGCTCGCTCATGCTTTCCAGCAGCAACACGTTGTCGTCGCACAGGAGCACGCTCAGAGGTGCGCCGCGGGGACCCTCCGGGACCGCCGCGGTCACGGTGCGTCGTCCGTCTGCGCCGTCGCCGCAAGCGGAAGAGGGTTCGGCACCCAGAACTCCACCGTCGTCCCCGTCCCGGGCCGGCTGTGCATGGACCACCATCCTCCTGCCGTCTCGGCTCTCTCCCGCATCTCGATGACGCCGAAGTGCTCGTGGGTTCCGTCCTTGGACATCGGTGCACCCGTTCCGTCGTCCGCGACGCGCGTCAGGAGGCCCCCGTCCGCCGACTCGATCCGGACGTCGACCCTGCTCCCGCGTGCGTGCTTGTACACGTTCAGCAACGCCTCCTGGACGATGCGGAAGACCGTGATGGCCGTCTCGGGCGTGGGCTCGCGGTCCAGCTGGTGTCCGAACGAGTAGGCCATCCCCCAGGAGGTGCCCACGACGTCCTCCAAGTGGCTGGAGAGCGCTTCGACCAGGCCGTGCCTGTCGATCCCGGGCGGATGCAGCCGGAAGGTCAGGCTGCGCAGGCGGCCGATGGCTTCGCGCACCGATGCGTCCAGACGCTGCAGTTCCGCGGAGTACGGCTCCGGTACCCGCTCCGCCAGCAGTTCGAGCCGCATCCCGACAGCGACCATGGCCTGGATGGAGTCGTCGTGTACGTCCCATGCGATGCGGCGCCGTTCCGTCTCCTGCGCCTGGACCAGATGATCGAACAACCGTCGTCGCTCGCTGAGGGCATGTTGTGCTGCCCGCCGCTCGGACATGTCGCGGGTGACCTTGCCGAACCCCTGCAGTACGCCCTTGTCGTCCCACAAGGCGGTGATGACCACGTTCGCCCAGAACCGGGAGCCGTCCTTGCGGACGCGCCAACCCTCGTCCTCGAGTCTGCCTTCGGCCACGGCGGTCTCCAGCTCCCACTGCGGTTTGCCCGAGGACTGGTCCTCGGGCGGGTAGAAGACCGAGAAGTGCTGTCCGACGATGTCCGTGGCGCTGTATCCCTTGATCCGTTGCGCGCCCGCGTTCCAGCTGATGATGTAGCCCTGCGGATCGAGCATGAAGATGCCGTAGTCCAGCACTCCCTGGACCAGCAGGGTGAAGGCCGCTTCGGACAACGGAGCAGCCTGCTTGCGCAGCCTCGGCGGCTGTCCTGGCTCCGGTGTCACGTGAGGAGCCCTTCCCGTCGCGCGATCGTCACGGCTTCCAGCTGGGAACGCGCTCCCAGTTTTTCCAGCACCCGCTGGACGTGGTTGCGCCCCGTGTTGAGGGCGACCCCCAGCTGATCACTGATCTCCGCGGTGGTGCGGCCTTCCCCCAGCAGGTGAAGCGCCTCCCGTTCCCGCGGCGTCAGGTTCGTGCCGAGCCCCGGCGTCCTGCCGGTCAGCCGCCCCAGCACGTCGCCCAGGAAGTCCTGGCCGAACACCACATCACCCGCTGCCACCCTGCGCACGGCGTCCTCCAGTTCGCGCAGACCGCTGGCCTTCAGGATCAGGCCGGCTCCGCCGCTCTCCGCGACGCGTGCGGCTACCGACCCGCTGCCCTCGCCCGCCAGGATGAGTACGCGCACGCCCGGCACGAGCGCCAGCAGATCGCCGATGGCGTTCACCCCGTCACCGTCCGGCAGGCGCCGGTCCATCAGTACGACATCCGGCGTATGTCGCTCCGTGTCGGCCAGCGCCGATGCCACCGACGCCGCGCGCCCCACGATCTGCAGATCGGGTGAGCGCTCCAGGGCAAGGCAGATCGCCTCGGCCACCATGTCGTGGTCCTCGACCAACAGGATCCTGACCGGTCGACTGGGCGGGGAAGAGGAAGGCATCGGTGCATCCTTGCAGGTGGCGGACCGCACGATCATGCCAGAAGGTCCGGGAGCGGTGAGTCCGCGGTGGCCGCCGCCTCTGTGCCGAGGAGGATGGTGACCGTGCCCGGGGCGCGGCGAGCAGGCTCCGCGTTCGCCGGCGTGTTCGTCCCGGTGAAGAGGCCGGCCGCCCCGATCAGGGAGAGCAGCCGCTCCAGCTGCGGTCCGACCCCTTCCACGACGAACTCCACGCCTGCCCGGAGAACGGACGAGCGTGCCCTGAGCAACGCGCTCAGGCCGGCGCAGTCGCAGAAGGAGACACCGGTCAGATCGAGGCAGAGACCCGTCGGCCGCTCTTCGAGGGAAGCCGTGACCGCCTCCCGGACGTAGGAAGCGGTGTCCAGGTCGAGTTCGCCGGCGAGAGTCACTCGCGCGACGCCCGAATGAACCACGGCATGCGATGTGAACGGGTAGACGGTCACAGCGTCCCGCACCTCTCCGTGCTCACGTACTGCCGTGTCCGGGCAGTACGGTTCCGCGGCCCCTTTCCGTGGAGGGGCCCCTCGTTGCCAGCTTCCGCATCACTAGCCTCGTAGTGCGAGGACATCAGTGTCGGTCTAGTGAATCTGCACTAGGCGCGGAAGTCAACACGCGTCAATGCAGGCTGACGGCACGGGGAGCGTGAGCAGGAGCCGAGCGGTCCCGGGGACCTCGGTCCGGCCGGCCGGCTGCGTGCTGTTCCTCCTCGGCCGGGGCTCCCCCGGCGGGCACCGACGGAAGGCCGGGGGTCAGCCGACGGGCACCCGTCCGGCATGTCCGGATGGGTGCCCGCGTCGCTGCTGTGACCTATACAGCTGTGACCTGCTGTGACGTACGTGACTGTGGATTCAGTGCGCCCGGACGACCGCGCGGACACTGTCGATGCTCCCGCAGTCGGCCCGCAGGTGCTTCTCCCGGTCGCGGAGGAAGACCGCACCGAGTTCGGCGCGGCGCGCGTCCGGCACGTTCTCCCGGGCGCCGTTGAGGATCGTGCGTTCCTCCTCGTCGATGTGGTGCGTGACGGCCGTCGCGAGCTCCTCCAGCTTCTCGTCCCACTCGTCGGAGCCGACCTCGTCCACTTCCATGAGGGCGAGGAGCGCCTCGTTGCCCTCATGGTGCTCCTCCTCCCCGTGCTCGACTTCCTCGTTGTCCACGTTCCGGAACCGCTTGAGCGCGGGGTACACCTCGGCCTCCTCCGCCTCCCCGTGGGCGATCAGAAGCGCGGCGAAGTCCCGGAGAGCTGCCTCCCGGTCCTCCTCGACACTCCGCATCCTCCGCAGCTGCTCCTCCATGGTGCGATGGTCCTCGAGAATCACGGCCACCACGTCACGCGCTTCGGACACCACAAGCTCCTCTCCTCGTACGGTGTACCGCTGCTACCCCAGGGAGGCGCAAACAAGCGAGGACGGTCAGGCCGGGGCCGACGGAGCTCGGGATCCCGCCACGTCGTGCGGTCGTCAGGAGGGACGTGGATCCGATCGGCAGGAAGGACCTTCGGCGCCTTCCTGCCCGCCCCGGGCCTCCGGCCGGAGGCCCGGGGGAAGAGGCCCGGGAGAAGCCCCTACGAGATCCCAGGGAGATCCCTCCCAAGGGTGATGCCGTCGTCTCAGTCGTGGACCAGACGGCGTAGCGCGCGCCGGGCCAGCGGCGCGTACGCCACCACGACCAGGGTGGGGCCGTCGATGCACAGCTCGGTCTCCGTGGCAGCCGGGGTGCGGGTCCGGACGGCGTGCCACAGGCGCATCCGAACCGGGCCCGCCCGGACCCGCCACCGCCAGGTGCGGGCCTGATGGTCGACGGCCTCGACGACGAAGGCGACGCGTGGCCCCACCACGGGCACCACCCGGCCGCGCATGCCCGCTCGCAGCTCGGCCTCCGCCTCCACGGCCCGGATCTGCGGAGCCCACAGGGGCCAGGCCGCCGTCCGTACGTACCGCTGCCAGACCGTCTCCGCGCTTGCCGCGCCCACGGCGCGCACCGTTCTTCTCACCTGCCCACCATGCTCACGGGACGGCGGTGCCCGCATGCGCGCAGGTTTCTCGGCCGGGTCCGCCGAGGAACAGCGGCCGTGTCCGGGAGGAGTTGGCGGGCGGTCGCCTCGCCGAGCGGCCGGTCCTGCACTTCGGGCCGGAAGGTGCCAAATGGTTGTGGGCGTGGGCGTGGGCGTGGGCGTGGGGTGGGGCGGGAGGCTTGCTCGGAGTACCATCCGTGCGAGGTTTTCCGGTCGGCGCCCACCAACATGGCTTTTGTGCACACGCTTCGGGACTACGGCGCCCGGCATCGACCCTTCGAACGGTAGTCCCCGCAGTGGCGCAGTCGTATGAGGCATCCGCGCAGAGGGGAGAGGGGAATGACTGTGGGGAAAAGCTGGTCCCGCGTGATGAGTCTCCTTGAGCAGCACGCCCCGGCCGAACACGCGGATCTGCCTGGGCCCGCTACGGAACAGATGCTCGCGGCCGCCGAGAAAAGGATGGGTATCCCCCTCCCTCAGGATCTGCGGGCGTGGCTGCTGCAGAACAATCTGGATCGCCCTGAGGAAGATGTGGACGACGACGTGGCATGTTGCGGCTTCGCCGGGTTCCCCGATGAGGGCAGCTTCTTTCTGGGCATCCGGGCGATGGAGAACCTCTATGCGAACCGCTCCAGGCCCGGTGGATTCGACCCTCCGGACCAGCCGGATAATCCGTTCTGGCGTAATGAGTGGATCCCGTTCCTGTCGGACCTGGACGGCTGGACGGGAATGTTCATCGACGCGCGGGACGGGCGTATCGGCAGTTGGTTCGTGGGTGAGATCACGAAAACGGGCGAGTACGAATCACTGGCTCACTATTTCGACTCCGTGGCGGAGATGCTGACGAGGATCGCCGAGGGAAACCATCCGGTCTGCGAGGTCGACGAAGGGCGACTCGTCTGGTCATGACGCAAAGCGCCTCGGTTGTTCCGGGGGGTACGTTTCCTTGAGCATTCGCAGCGTGGCCACCGATGGGGGCGCCGTAGGCGGTGACCTGCTGTGATGGGCGTGTGATGGACGCTGGCCGGCGCGAATGACCTTTCGGCTCTCTCACGCTCGTGCCGGTTGATGAGCATGGAAGTCCCAGAAAAGTTCCAGGGGGGACTCCCACTGCTGACGGGCGTCTTTCGCATCTATATGGCAGTACTGGCGCTCAGCCGATGCCTTGCGGGATCGAAGGGCCCTGATGACGCTCCGCTCGGCTCGTCGTAGAGACCGCCCATCGCCTGTCTGATCGGCCCGGTCGCCGGCGGGATCGAAAGACCCGGACCTTGAAGAAGCCCTGGGCGTGATCCTTGAAGAGATCGAGGCACGAGCGGGGGAGGGCGCTCGGCGCAGGCAGGATGAACAGCAGGCCAGGGCCGAACGTGAAGTCCGCTGGCAGGTGGTCATGGACGTAGCTGGGGCACAGGCTGTTCGCGAACAACTTTCCCAGGTACTTCGTGAACAGGCCGGGAGCTGGCCAGAGGCCGCTGTGCTCAGTGCGTACCGCACGGCATTGGAACGCCGTATCGGCGAGTTGGAAGGTGCTGTGGACGAGGCGGCTCTGGACTCGGCCCGACGCCGGCTGCAATGGGCAAGGGGGTACGTGAGGTCGATCGACCCCTTGAGGAGGCTCGCAGAGATGCCGCACACACGGACCCACGCCGGAGGAACTCAAGCCATACCTCAGGGGATGGAGCCCTCACGGACCGGAGCGGCGAGACCGACTGCGGGGCTTCACGTGTTGCCGATGACTTCCCACGTCGGGTGCGTGGCGATGCCGGAACCTGCAACAAAGGGCGCCTGACCGGATCTTCGGAGCTTGACGATGTGCAAGCCCTGTCTCCACGTAAGCAACAGGTCGAGCGGGCGGCATAGCTGCGGGAGCGGCCCGACCTGGCCTTCACCCGTCGGCAGGGCCGGCGACAGTGACCGTTTCCGGTCGGGGCGGGCATGCTTGACGCTCGATCGTGGTGCTACCCGGCCCCTGGGCTTCCGGAAGCTCGCAGTCAGGGACGAGAGGCCCTGGCCGTGGAGTCATGAATACTGCACTATTGACTCTGCGGAGGCATTTGGCCCCGCAGACTGCGCGACCGACATTCGCTGGGAGCGGTCCATGCCGGACAGCGGTTCACGCAGTGCTGAGAATCCGATCCGGGTTTTCCTTCTCGACGATCACGAAGTGGTCCGACGGGGTGTACGTGATCTTCTCGGTGACGAACCCGACATCAGCGTCGTAGGGGAAGCGGGGACTGCGGAACAGGCGCTGATGCGAGTCCCCGCTCTGCGCCCGGACGTGGCGGTGCTCGACGTACGGCTTCCCGACGGCAACGGCGTGGATGTCTGTCGCGAACTGCGCTCGCGCATGCCTGACCTTGCTTGCCTGATGCTGACGTCCTTCGACGACGAGGAAGCCCTGTTGGACGCCGTCATGGCCGGGGCGTCCGGGTATGTGCTCAAGCTGATCCAGGGTGGTGACCTTGTGGCTGCGGTGCGTACGGTGGGATCCGGCCGGTCCATGCTGGACCCCAGCGCCGCCGCCCGGTTGATGTCGCGGCTACGGGGTGACGACCGCGTGAAGTCCGAAGGGGATGCGCTGTACGGTCTCACCGACCGGGAACGTGACGTCCTCGCGCTGATCGGCGAGGGCCTGACCAACCGTGAGATCGGTTTGCGGCTCTATCTCGCCGAGAAGACGGTCAAGAATCACATTTCTCGCCTCTTGGCGAAGCTCGGGGTGGAACGACGGGTGCAGGCAGCTGTCATAGCTGCCCAGGTACCCAGGGGGGCGGATGGCGAGGTACGCCACGGCGAGAGCCGACCCAGAGAGGCTTAGCCATGGCGGGGGCCGAGCGGTACCGCTGACCTGTCGGTTCTCTCGTCCCGTAGCCGAGCAGCCTTTGAGCGCTTTCGGGGCCCCGCAGTCCCGATGATGAGTTTTCTACCGCAGCCCGAGGAGTGTTTTCGGTGTCGCACACCCAGGACGGCTGCACGCAGGATGACCTGAAGGACTGCGCGGAGCGACTCGCCCTCCTACAGCATCGGCTGGACGCGGCGCACAGCACCCGTGACCGGGTCCAGGACCTGATGGAAGTGG
The DNA here is from genome assembly GCF_030816615.1 of Streptomyces sp. B1I3. Taxonomy (NCBI): domain Bacteria; kingdom Bacillati; phylum Actinomycetota; class Actinomycetes; order Kitasatosporales; family Streptomycetaceae; genus Streptomyces; species Streptomyces sp. B1I3. Next base: position 1,993,936 of record NZ_JAUSYD010000001.1, on the reverse strand, counting down.
TGATGTCCGTCGGCCGCGACCTGGATCTGGAACAGGTACTGCGGCACGTGGTGAAGGCGGCTACGACGTTGGTCCGGGCGCGGTACGGCGCGCTCGGTGTCATCGGACCCGATCACGAGAAACTCGTCCAGTTCCTGACCGTCGGTATGGACGACGAGGATGTCGCCTCGATCGGGTCGTCGCCGTCGGGCCACGGCATTCTTGGCGAGCTGATCGCGCACCCTGAACCCCTCCGTCTGGGGAAGCTCTCGGAGCACGAATCCTCGTACGGATTTCCCGCGGGTCATCCCCCGATGGACAGCTTTCTGGGAGTGCCGATCCGGATACGCGGCCAGGTATTCGGCAACCTGTACCTCACAGAGAAGCTGGGCGGCGCCCAGTTCGATGCCGAGGACGAGTCGATCCTGACCACGCTCGCCGTGGCGGCCGGGGTGGCCATCGACAATGCTCGTCTGTACGAGAGGTCACAGCAGAGGGAATTGTGGGTTCAGGCGACGGCCGAGGTCACGCACAGTCTGCTCTCCGGGAGCCCGCGCGCCGCGGTGCTCGCTCTCATCGCCGACCGGGCGCGTGAGATCGCCGGTGCGGACCTGGTCGTGGTGGCGTTGCCCACGGCCGAGCGGGATTACTTCGTCGTGGAACTGGCCAGCGGGCTGGAGGCCGAAACCTTCCAAGGCCCGCGCCCCGTGATGACCGGCGGATTGATCGGTAAGGCGTTCGCCCGGGCCGTAGCAGTCACCAGTGAGGACGCGGACGCCCTGTGGGTCGCGGCAGACCCGGCCTGGCCGGTCGATCTCGGGCCGGCCGTGGCGGTCCCCATCGGCACCGGCACCGGAGTACGCGGTGTTCTGCTGCTTGTCCGCACCGAGGGGAGTGAGCCCTTCACCGCCGAGGAGACCAGCCCCGTCCTCGGTTTCGCCGGTACGGCCGCTGTGGCCATGGAGCTGGCCGAACGTCGTAGGGACGCCGAGCAGATGGTGCTCCTGGAGGAACGTGACCGTATCGCCCGGGACCTGCACGACCTGGCGATTCAACGGCTGTTCGCGACGGGGATGACGTTGCAGAGTGCCGGGCGCTTCATCGACCATCCCGAGGCGTCGGAACGGGTGGAGCGCGCGGTCGACGACCTGGACGAAACCATCAAGATCATCCGATCCACGATCTTCGGTCTCCGATCGGACGTGAGCGGAGATGGCGAGAGTCTGCGGGCCCGTACCGTGCGGGCCGTCGCCGGCGCGGCCGCGGCCCTCGGCTTCTCGCCGTCTCTGCGCAAGGAGGGCCTGCTCGACACGCAGGTCTCCCGGCCCGTCGCCGACCATGTCCTGGCCGTCCTCGGTGAGAGCCTGACGAACGTCGCCCGCCACGCACATGCGACGCGGGTGGACGTCATCCTTCAGACCGACGGCCGTCAGGTGACCCTGACCGTCGCCGACAACGGCGTCGGAATCGGCGCGGGCAGCCGCCGCAGCGGCCTGCGGAACCTGACGGACCGTGCCGAAGAATGCGGCGGCACAATGGAGCTGTCCTCACCGGAGGGGGGCGGAACACTCCTGGTGTGGCGTGTTCCCGCGCTGGGATGTTAGGGACCGGAGTCCCGTCCCGCCCCCTCGAGGAGGAGCGGACCGGCGGCAGGCGGGTGACCAGCGTGTGCCAGATGTCCGGGCACGTCCTGCGCTCCACCACGGCCCGATATGTGAGCCGGTCACTGCAGTTCGGGCGCCGTGACGGTGGACGAGAAATGGGTGTCGCGCGCAGCGATCCGGCGGCCGGTGATCCGGGTGGGCACGACCGTGATCCACAGGCTGCGGTCGCCGCCTGCCCACGGCAGGGAGAGCGCCTTCTCGTCGAGCAGACTGACCTGGACGATGTCGGTGACCGCTCGTGCCACGCCCACCAGTAGGACGCTCCAGCCCTGGCTGAGGGCGTCGTCCATGCGGTCCACCTCGAAGGCGATCCGGTTTCCCGCGGCTGCCGCGGGTGGGGCGTTCGGGGCTGTGCGGAAGGCGATCGCGCTTTCCAGGAAGGTGTAGTTGACCGGCAGGATGAGGGGCCCTTCGGGTGTGGAGATGCCCACCCGCCCGACGCCGTGCGTGCCCAGCAGCCGACGGCACTCTCCGGCACCCAGCTCGGTGAACTGCGGATGGTGGGCCGCCCTCCCCCTTCCCGGCGGGAGGGCGGCGCTGCCTCCCGTCAGTTCGGCCACCGTTGTCTCCAGTGCGTTGGCGAGGCAGATCATGAACCCGGCGCTCGGTGAGGTGACCGGTTGTTCTTCCAAGTAGCTGATGTACCCGGCCGCCGAGCGGCATCGCGCTGCGACTTCCTGGTGAGAGAGTCCGAGTTGCTCTCGACGCATGGTGAGGCGTCGGCCCAGGTCTCCTTGCCGGAGGTGGGACGCGGTGGAGGGGGGACCGAGTGCTGATGTGTGCGGCATGGGGCAGCCTGCCTTTCGTTGGCATGAGGCGCTGCTTCGGTGAGGTGGAGCGATGTATCTTCCCCGTGCGGCATTCGAGTTGGCGTCGGCCGTTCGGGTTCGCGCGAGATGGCGCCTGGTCAGGCGTGAGGTACTACGGCGACCGCCGTCTTGGAGTGGTGCAGCACCGCGTGCGCGACGGAACCGATGTGGATGCCGGGGGCCGACCCGCGCTCCCTGCGGCCCACGACGAGAAGACCGGCATCGTGCGATGCTTCCACGAGGTCGTGTGCGGGTTGGCCCGGCCGGCATCGCTCGGTGACGCGGACGGTGGGGAACTTCTCCCGCCAGGGCGCGAGAGCGTCCGTCAGGGACTCGTTCGTCAACGTGTCCAGTTCGGTCCGGACTGTCAGCATCGCTCCTGTCGGATCGCCGGTGTACAAGGGCGGCAGCCGCCAGCTGTGCAGCGCCCGCAACGCGATACCGTGCCGCTCCGCGTGGGCGAAAGCGAACTCCAGCACGGCGTCGCACGGCTGGGAGGTGTCCACACCGACGACGACGTCGCCGGACGTCTGCCACTCCCGTGCGGACGAAGTGTCCTCCGCACGCACGAGGACGACCGGTGTGGTGCTGCGGGCGATGACCGCCAGCGAGACGGAGCCGAGGAGGAAGCCCGTAAGCCGGCCAAGCCCTCGCGAGCCGAGTACGAGGAGTTCCTGGTCCTTCGCCGCCGTGCAGAGGACATCGGCCGGCTTGCCGAGAACGTCGTCGGTTGCCACTTCGAGGCGCGGATGGCGAGCTCGGAGGGCCTCGACCGCCAACTGCGGACTGCCGTAGGGCCAATCGGCCCTCGCGGATCCGGCGAGCGAGGCGCTCATCGCCGGTGAGGCTTCCCGGACGTGGAGCAGCCGAAGCGGCAGCCCTCGCAGCGATGCCTCACCGGCGGCCCATTCCACTGCCGCCAGACTCTCGCGCGAATTGTCGGCGCCTGCGGTCACGGTACAGGGCATGCAAGCCTCCTGTTGAGGGGTCGTTTACGGGATGCCCCCACTCTCCCTCGGCCATGAGGCCGCTCAGCAGGGGCCGTTGGTCCCATGGACGCCCCCGAACGGCCCCGGCTGTCACTGCCGGTCAACTCGGCCAGGCCCCTGACCACGAGGTCGGCGCCGTGGTGCAGTAGCGCGCCGTCGGTGCCCGGGCCCGCGGTGCGGTCCACACCGACTACGAGGCCGAAACCGCCGCGATGCCCTGCCTCGATCCCCAGGGCATCCTCGATCACGGCGATGCGCTCGACGGGGGTCGTGAGCCTGCGCGCCGCTTCCCGCGTGGATTCCGGCGGAGTCGGTGATGACGCCGTCGGTGTCGCATACGACGGCTGTCGCGTCCTGCAGGGTGGGCGGACGCGGACGGCCCCGAGCGGACACGCGAACGAGGTGGTGACGCGAGGACCCCGGGGGCGCTGACGGCAGGCGTCGGCATCGGCTCAGAGGAGCCAGCGGTTCTCGCGTACGAGGGGGAGGCGAGCCCATGCCTGGCCCAGGCCCCAGGCGCGCCCGGCGAGTGCCACGGCGAGCAGGACGAGGACGGCGGCGTAGAGCACGTGGTAGTCGATGATCGGATTCGTCGACATGCTGGGCGAACCGTCGGACAGGTGCCGGGCCGGAGGCCATTCCGCCGCCCACATCAGCGCCATCATGGCCGTGCCGGCGAGTGCGGCAGGCCGTAGCGCGATCCCGCCCAGCAGCGCCCCGCCGATGCCCAGCAGTCCCAGCATGAAGGCCCAGTCCGCCCAGGTGTCGCCGGCCCAGGCATGGAAGGTGCTCTCCATCGGTCCGGCCGAGACGCCGCTCAGGAAGCCCATGGTCGGTGAGCCGCCGTCCACCCACCCCTTACCGGATCCGGTCGCGTAGCCCCAGCCGAAAGCCTTGTCGAAGAACGCCCACAGGAAGGTGAACGCAGTGAGGATGCGGAGCACAGCGGCGGTACGCAGGAGAGTGATGCCGGTCGTTTCGTCGCGGGGGGCCGTTCCGCCGGCGGCCGCTCGCTCCGCCGTGCCTCTGTGTGAGGCAGAGGAGTGGGTCCCTGTGACGGGGCGGGGGTTCTGTTGCAGCGCCATGGTTTCTCGCCCTCGCTCATGCCACGCGTGAATGCGTGTGCCCGTCCAGGCTGTCCGCCGGGGCAGGCGCTGGCACCGGTCCTGTCGGTCCTCGAACGGTGCCGAAGGTCCCTGCTTGGCGAGCCGGTTGGGAGACGGCCGAAGGGTGGCCCCCAACCGGCTCGCCCCCCTCTCCGGTCGGTGTGGTCCGGACCCGGTCCCTTTCGGTGGAGCGGATCGTGTGCGGTCCGCGCCGGGCGGGAGCCCGCGGAGCGCGGTACTCCGTAGGTCGGTAAGACGCCGACGGCCGGTTCGGGCATGTGGCACCACGGCTGCCGGGCACCGGGCGTGATGCACGGCAGCCTGGGTCACAGGCCCGGTGCGCGGTCGTGACCGGAGCCGGTCGCGCCCGCCTCGTGCTCCGCGGCCACCTCGGAGTCGACCACGGCCCCGGATACCGCCGCCGCGATCGGCGAGGAGCAGTAGCCATGGAGGACAGGCAGGGGGCGTTTCGTGGCCGGGCCGACTCGAAGGCGACGGCCTCGTCGCAGGGTGTGCCAGGTCGATCCCCCCGAGCACGATGTTCCGGTACGGGGTCTCCGTCGAGCTGCGGCTCTCCGCGTCCAACTGGTGCGCGTCTTCGCCCAGTTCTCCTGCTCCTACGAGGACGACCGGGATGGTGGACCGGGTGGTGAGGTACAGCGCGATCGATCCCGCGAGGTAGCCGGCGGACCCGCCGCGACTCCTCGGTCCGAGGACCAGGAGTGCCCCGTCGGCCGACGCATCGAGGACCGACGCATCGAGGAGCACGCTCGGAGCGAACCCTTCTCCGGGGTGTTCCTCAACAGAAAGGTGCGATACAGGGCGTGTGGACGCTCATCTGAACAGATCGAGGTCGTGGCTCAACGAGTTCAAGCCTCGCAGCGGCAGCCGCGACGAAAGAGGGGTCGCCCGGCTCCCGCACAGGGCCGACCGGCCCCTCTCCTCCCGCTCGCCGATGCGACAACGATGGCGAACAGCCCGAGGCCGCCGCCGACGGTCACCACGGCTGGAAGTTTCGGCGGGGCGACGCTTGTCGCCGTGCGGCGGCTGTTGAGACACCGGCGTGCGGAACGTAGGGCCGGCTCGGCTCGGTCTCAGTCAAGGAGCCAGATATGCCCACCCTTGTCCGGTCGGACGACCACTACCTCGACGACGCCGCACTCGCGTCCTTGGACGCGCACTGGAGGGCTGCGAACTATCTGGCCGTCGGCCAGATCTACCTGATGTCCAACCCGCTGCTCGATCAGCCGCTGCGGCCCGAGCACATCAAGCCGCGCCTGCTGGGACACTGGGGAACCTCACCCGGCCTGAACCTGGTGTACACCCACCTCAACCGCGCAGCGCGAGAACGCGACCAGGACTCTGTCTGCATCTGGGGGCCCGGCCACGGCGGTCCGGCCGTCCTGGCGAATTCCTGGATCGAGGGCACGTACTCCGAGACCTATCCCGATGTCGGCCGGGACGCCGACGGCATGGCCCGGCTCTTCGGCCAGTTCTCCTTCCCCGGCGGCGTGCCCAGCCACGTGGCGCCGGAGACGCCGGGCTCCATCCACGAGGGGGGCGAGCTCGGGTACTCCCTGGCCCATGCCTACGGTGCGGCCCTGGACAATCCGGATCTCCTCGTCGCGTGTGTGATCGGTGACGGTGAGGCGGAGACCGGGCCACTGGCGGCCTCGTGGCACTCCAACAAGTTCCTCGACCCCCTCCACGACGGAGCCGTCCTGCCGATCCTGCACCTCAACGGCTACAAGATCGCCAACCCGACCGTGCTAGCACGTCTGCCCCGGGAGGAACTCGACGCCTTCCTGCGCGGCGTGGGGCATGACCCCCTCCACGTCGAGGGCGACGACCCGCTGCAGGTGCACAGCGCCATGGCGCACGCGATGGACATCGCGCTCGACCGGATCGAAACCGCCCAGCACAAGGCCCGCGAGGAAGGCGTGACCGGACGCATCCGCTGGCCGATGATCGTCCTGCGGACACCCAAGGGGTGGACCGGACCGGCCGAGGTCGACGGTCTGCCGGTCGAGGGAACGTGGCGCGCCCACCAGGTCCCGCTGACCGGCGTGCGTGAGAACCCCGACCACCTGCGCCAGTTGGAGCAGTGGCTGCGCTCGTACCGGCCCGAGGAGCTCTTCGACTCGGCCGGGCGGCCGGTGGAGGCCGTGCTGGAGTGCGTGCCCGCCGGTGCACGGCGGCTGGGCGCGAGCCCGCACACCAACGGAGGACTGCTCGTCCGCGACCTGCCGATCCCGCCGCTGGAACGGTACGCAGTCGTCGTCGACAAACCCGGCACCACCCTGCACGAGCCCACCCGCATCCTGGGTGATCTGCTCGAAGGGGTGATGGAGCACACTGCGCAGCGGCGTGATTTCCGGCTGGTGGGACCGGACGAGACCGCTTCCAACCGGCTCCAGGCCGTGTACGGGGCGACCGGCAAGGCATGGCAGGCACAGACCCTGGAGACCGACGAGTACCTGGACCCGCACGGCCGGGTGATGGAGATCCTCTCGGAACACACCTGCCAGGGGTGGCTGGAGGGCTATCTCCTCACCGGCCGGCACGGTCTCTTCTCCTGCTACGAGGCGTTCGTCCACATCGTCGACTCCATGGTCAACCAGCACATCAAGTGGTTGCGTACCTCCCGCCGCCTGCCCTGGAGGCGTCCCATCGCCTCGCTGAACTACCTGCTCACCTCACATGTGTGGCGGCAGGACAGCAACGGCTTCTCCCACCAGGACCCCGGTTTCATCGATCACGTCCTCAACAAGTCCCCTGAGGTCGTACGGGTGTATCTGCCGCCGGACGCCAACACGCTGCTGGCCGTGGCGGACCATGTGCTGCGCTCCCGTGACTACGTCAACGTCGTCGTGGCCGGTAAGCAGCCCTGTTTCGACTGGCTGACACTCGAGGAGGCCCGGGGCCACTGCGCCCGCGGTGCGGGAATCTGGGACTGGGCCGGCAGCGGAAACCACACCGGAGAGCCCGACGTCGTACTCGGGTGCGCGGGGGACGTACCCACCCTGGAAGTGATGGCCGCCGTCCAGCTCCTGCGGCGTGACCTGCCCGACCTCGCCGTCCGGGTCGTCAATGTGGTCGACCTCGCCCGTCTGCTGCCGGGGGAGGAGCACCCGCACGGCATGACGGACGCGGACTTCGACGCCCTGTTCACACCCGACAAGCCCGTCATCTTCGCCTACCACGGCTACCCGTGGCTCATCCACCGCCTCACCTACCGGCGCACCGGACACGCGAACCTGCACGTGCGTGGATACAAGGAGGAGGGCACCACGACCACTCCCTTCGACATGGTGGTGCGCAACGACCTGGACCGCTACCGGCTGGTCATGGATGTCATCGACCGTGTCCCGGGCCTCGCCGTCCGCGCGGCCACGATCCGCCAGGAGATGGCGGACGTCCGCCTGCGCCACCACGCCTGGATCCGCGAACACGGTACCGATCTCCCCGAGGTCAGCGACTGGACCTGGGCCGGCTGAGGCCCGGAAACCGACGAGGACGCGGATTCCGCGTCCCCGCCCGTCGCCAGGGGACACCGCACCACGTCACGGAACCGTGACGCCGAACCAGAGCAGCCGGAGCCGCCATGCCCGTATCGTCCGGTCTTCGCCCCGAACCGACCCGTGAAGAGGGCCTGAGCCGGGAGCAGGCAGCCGGGCTCCTGGCCGAGTACGGCCCCAACGCGCTCGCCCCGCCCCCCGCGATCTCCCTGTGGTCCCGGGTCTTTGCGCAGCTCCGCGACCCGCTGGTCGTCGTGCTGCTGGCCGCGGTGGCACTCACTCTCGCCACCGCGGACTACGCCGACGCGGTCATCATCGGCGTGGTCGTCCTGTTCAACACCACTGTCGGGGTGGTGCAGGAGGTCCGCGCCGACAACGCGGTCGCAGCCCTGTCAGCCATGACCGCCCCGACCGCGCGTGTCCTGCGCGACGGCACGGAGCAGGAGGTCGCCTCCGCCGATGTCGTACCGGGTGACGCCCTGGTGCTGGGGGAGGGCGACATCGTGTCGGCGGACGGCATCCTCCTGCAGGCCGCAGCACTCCTGGTCGACGAGTCGACCCTGACCGGCGAATCGGTACCGGCCGACAAAGAGGCCCACGGCCCGGACCCCGAAGCGGCACGGCTGCGGGCCGGAACCGTGGTGGTGCGCGGCCGGGCGCTGGCCACGGTCACCACGACCGGATCACACAGCGCGCTAGGGGTGATCGCGGCCTCGCTGCATCCCCGGCAGCAGATGACTCCCCTGCAGAAGCGTCTGGCCGGCCTCGGCAAGGTGCTGGCCCTCGTCACCGTCGGACTGTGTCTCCTGGTCCTGGCCCTCGGACTGCTACGGGGTCAGTCGCTGGAACTCATGGCCCTCACCGCGATCAGCCTTGTCGTCGCCGCCGTCCCGGAGTCACTGCCCGCGGTGGTCACGCTGGGTCTTGCCCTGGGCGCACGGCGGATGGCCACCCGCAACGCGGTGGTACGCCGTCTCTCCGCCGTCGAGACCCTGGGGTCGGTCACCGTCCTGGCCACCGACAAGACCGGCACCCTCACCGAGGGCCGCATGCTCCTCGAACGTGTCTGGACCCCTCACGGCACCGTCGCCGTCTCCGGGAGTGGGTACGAACCGGTGGGTGAGTTCCTGGACACCGGGCTTCCGGCCGGGCCGGGTCTGACCGACGCCGTACGCGAAGTCCTCGTGGCGGCCGCGTTGTGCAACGACGCCTCCCTCGTCCCGCCCGCCGATGCGGACGCGCCGTGGGCCGCCCTCGGTGACCCGACGGAAGCCGCCCTGCTCACGGGCGCCGCGAAGGCCGGTTGTGCCCGCGAGGGTCTCGTCCTCACCCGGCCCCGGGTCGGGGAGATCCCCTTCGACAGCCTTCGCAAGCGCATGACCACCCTCCACAGCACACCGAGAGGAACGATCGAGATCTACCTCAAGGGGGCGCCGGAGACGGTGCTGGACGCGTCGCTGCTCGCAGAGGAGCCCGACCTGCTGGAACAGGCGCGCACGGAGGCGGCCGCGTTGTCCGCCCAGGGCTACCGTGTCCTGGCCGTGGCCGCGGGGTCCCGCACCGGACTGCCCGAGCCCGCCGGGGCGAGTGAGAACGGTCTGAGACTGCTCGGTCTGGCAGCCATCAGCGATCCACCCAAGGAGGCCGCCGAGGCGACCGTGCGAGCCTGCCGGCGTGCGGGCATCGCGTCCGTCCTCATCACCGGCGACCACCCGGCGACCGCCCGCGCGATCGCGGTACGCGTCGGCATCCTGCGGGACGACGAAGCCGAGCGGCCGGGTTCGGTGGTGACCGGCCAGGAACTGGCGGCGGGTCAGGTCCCCGACGTCACCCGCGTCAGGGTCTTCGCCCGGACCACGCCTCAGCAGAAGCTGGACATCGTTCAGGCGTGGCAGGCACGCGGTGAGGTCACCGCGATGACCGGCGACGGTGTCAACGACGGCCCCGCACTGCGCCAGGCCGACATCGGCGTGGCCATGGGCCGCCGGGGCACCGAAGTCGCCCGCCAGGCCGCCGACCTGGTCCTTGCCGACGACGAGCTGACCTCCGTCGTCGCGGCCGTGGAGGAGGGGCGCCGGGTCTACGCCAACATCCGCCGCTTCCTCCTCTACGCACTGGCCGGCGGCGCGGCGGAGATCATGATCATGTTGCTGGGCCCGCTGTTCGGCCTCGCGCTGCCCCTGCGTGCCGGGCAGATCCTGTGGATCAACCTCCTCACGCACGGCTTGACCGGGGTGGCCATGGGAGCCGAACCTGCCTCCCCCGACGCGATGCACCATCCGCCCCGCCGACCGAATCAGCATGTCCTCGGCGACGGCCTGTGGCAGCGTGTCCTGAGGCTGTCGATCCTCGTCACGGCTGTCTGCCTCGGCGTGGCCCTGTGGGCCCGCCACACCGGCGGGCCCTGGCAGACCGTGCTGTTCCTGTCCCTGCTGGCCGCCCAGCTCGGAGTCGCGATGGGACTGCGCGAGCGGGTTCTCACCCGCAGGAACCTCTCCCTCCCGGTCGCCGTGCTGACCGCGGCCGCCCTGGGTGCCGCCGCCGCGTACGTCCCCTTCCTCGCGCATCTCCTGGACACCACGGCCCCGTCCTGGCCGGACGTCGGCATCGCCGCGGCGGCCGGCATCGTCGCCTTCCTCGCGGCTCGTACGGAGAGCCGCCCGGCGAAAAGCACAGGCGCCTCCTCGAAGCCGACTGCCACGCCCCGCCCGGACCACACTCCAGTCCGGTAATACCTCCACAGGACAGGACGCAAGACGGTCCATCCCGGCAACTGGGGCCGGGTGCTGCTCCACGCCCAGGCGGGGCCGCAGCCCGGCAGCCGCTCCTCCGACCGCAGCGACGATCGCGCCTTACGCCGCAACCTGAGACCGGTACGAGGCCCCATCGGGCAGCACAACCAGGGCCGCTCAGGCCCACACAAGGGACGATCGGCCCCAGTGCCGGACGCCGGCCCCGTGTGAAGCTCACGTCATCACGTCCGCCGGGGCCTCCGCCTCAGCGGCAGCATCGGGAGGCAACATGTCCGGCACCATCACCGTAGGACTGGACGGGACCGACCACGCTTCGGCGGCGGCGGACTGGGCGGCGGAGGAGGCGGAGCGCCGGGGGTCGGCCCTGCGACTGGTCCACGCCTGGGTCTGGCACCCCATCGACGTGGTGTACGTCGGAGACCGGGCGGCCGACGAGCGTTGGGTGCGCAACATGCTCGACGAGGCCCGGTCCCGCGTGGCCAAGCGTCATCCGGCCCTGGACGTCACCACCGAGCTTCTCGTCGGCGACCCGGTGCCCGCCCTCCTCGCCGAAGCCGCACGCGCCGACATGCTGGTGCTGGGATCACGCGGATACGGCACCTTGGCCGGATACCTGCTCGGTTCCGTATCGATGAAGGTGCTGCGCCAGGCAGCCGGGCCGGTCGTCATGGTCGGGGAACCGAATTCCGGCACGCCCCAGCAGGCCCCGGAAGTGGTGGTCGGCGTGGAACCTGGACAGATCGGGGACCCGCTCCTGGAGTTCGCCTTCTCCGCCGCGGCCGGACGCGGAGCGGCCCTGCGTGCCGTACACGCCTGGAACATCCCGACGGCCCTCGCCTGGAGCCCGGGCTCGCTGTATCTGGTCGACGAGGCGAACGCTCTGGAGCAGATCAACAGGGAGGTCCTGGCCGACACCCTCGAGCCTTGGCGCAACAAGTACCCGCAGTTGGAGGTCATCGAGCACTTCGAGATCGGCTCGGCGTCCGAGGTACTGCTGTCCAACAGTGCCCGTGCCGGCCTCGTGGTCGTCGGTCGGCGCAGCCACGAGGCGGGCCTGCGGCGCCTCGGTCCGGTCACCCACGCCGTTCTGCACCACGCCACAGCTCCTGTGGCGGTCGTGCCTCACGACTCCCCCCGCAGGTAAGGCGGCCGCCCGCACCGCCTCGCCGTGCGGCGACGCTCGTCACCGCCGGCACCCTCCAGCACCGCATCGAGCAGGTGGCCACCGCCGCACTCGCTCAGCTCTGAGCCCCGGTCTCACCGGCCACATCCCCCCTCGCTGAACCCACGCCCACCCCTGGGCCTGGTTCGCCATGCCCCGAGCAGCACCAACACGCCTACAGAACCGGCTGGTTGCTGCTCGGGGTCCCACCACCCGAACAGAAGAGACACGCCCCGAATGGTCACCCCGGACCTGCGCCAGGTGGCAAGCCCCGCCGTACGGGACCTGCTCCACCTGGTCAATCACCCCGGCTTCGACCGTGCACAGCAGCAGATCGAACGCCTCGGCGGCTGCGCCGAACCCGTCCGCCTGACCGGGCAGACCACCACCGTCGACACCACGACCGGCGAGGTGCTGCGTACCTACAACACGTCGGACGAGCCGACGGGCAGCCTGCTCACCACGTGCGGCAACCGCCGCGCCTCCCGCTGCCCGGCCTGCTCCCGCCTCTACGCAGCCGGGCTTGTGGGGGTGTTCGTTCGCGCGCACCGGCTCGCCCCTCAGCCGGCGAAGCGGGCTGTGGCCCCCTGAACGTCTCGGTCGACGCCATACGGCTCAGGGAATCAGGAGCGTCTTGATGATGCCGTCCTGCTGTCCTGGAAGGTCTTGTACGCCTCGGAGCCTTCTCCGAGCGGCAGGTGGTGCGTCGCGAACGTGTCGACGCCCAACGGGTCGTCGGTCAGCAACGGCACATTGTCGTCCACCTAGCGTTTGACGTTGGCCCTACCCATCCTGAGCTGGATCTGCTTGTCGACATGGTCAGCATCGGCAGCGGGCCGGCCGCACCACCGTTCATGCCACCACACTCGCTGCGGTAGCCTGGGAGGCTGCCATCGCGGCGTCTCCGGCGGGCGCCCAAGAAGCAGCGACTGCCCTGGGAATGTCCCGCGCCCGTACCTCACCTGCCACTTCGAGGCACTCCGCACCTTTTCCAGCAGGCGGCTGAACGGCGGCTCAACGTCGTCCTGTGGTGGACTGAGCCCCGCCTGGGGCACGACGAGGGTCCAGACTCCGTGGATCGACCTCGCCGGCGTCGATGCGGCTTGGATTCTCGTTCGATCCGCGGGCCTCGTGATCGGTATGGCAACGGCTTCTCAATCGGCGCTCCGGGCTTGCGAAGCATTGCTCTGGGAGCGCAAACAGCTCCTGATGTGCCGCTGTGTCAGTTCCTATGTGTCGCTGCGTGCGGGCGGTGATGTGAGGTAAGCGCAGATCATGTCCGCGAGCATGTTCCGGTAGTGGTCCCGGCTGTCAGGAGCGACGAGGTCGCGGCCGAAGAGGGCGCCGAACGTGTGGCGGTTCGACACGCGGAAGAAGCAGAACGAACTGATCATCGCGTGTACGTCGATGGCGTCGACGTTCGCGTGGAACAGCCCCGCCTTCCGTCCTGACTCCAGGATGCGCTGGAGTACGTCGGTTGCCGGGGAGCCCAGCCGACTCAACTTCTCGGAGCCGGTGATGTGTTCCGCCTCGTGGATGTTCTCGATGCTGACGAGCCGGATGAAGTCGGGGTGCGCCTCGTGGTGGTCGAAGGTCAGCTCGACCAGCCGGCGGGTGGCGGCGACGGGGTCGAGATGTTCGACGTCCAGGTCGCCTTCCAGCTGGCGGATCTCCGAGTAGGCGGCTTCGAGTACCGCGGTGAAGAGCTGTTCCTTGCCGCCGAAGTAGTAATAGATCATCCGCTTCGTGGTGCGGGTCAGGTCGGCGATCTTGTCGACCCGTGCGCCTGCGTAACCGTCCCGGGCGAACTCTCTGGTCGCTACCGCGAGAATTTCCGCCCGGGTGCGGGCCGCGTCGCGCTGACGCTCTGCGGGCGCTGGCTTCTGGGCGCTCGGCATGCCCTGGTTCCTCCGGTGCGTCGAGGGTGTCCTGTGATTGTAGGAGCAGGCCGTGCCCGGATCCTTCGGCGCAGGGCTTCTCGCCAAGGCGGACTCTTGCTATAAGTAACGTACTAGTTCGTACATTATCGGAGGTGTGATGGACCTTCCCCTTGCACGGGCGGTCGGGAGGGTGCTCGTGCTCAACGGGCCCAACCTCAATCTGCTCGGCACCCGTGAGCCCGCCTTCTACGGCAGCGACACCCTCGCCGATGTGGAGAAGCTCTGCCAGGACACCGCGGCTGCCAACGGACTGGAAGCCGAGTGCAGACAGAGCAACCACGAGGGCGGCCTTGTCGACGCCATTCACGAGGCACGCACCGAGTTCGCCGGGATAGTGATCAACCCGGGTGCCTACAGCCACACTTCGCTTGCCATCCGCGACGCTCTGGCGGCGGTGGACCGTCCGGTCGTGGAAGTCCATCTGACGAACATTCACCGACGTGAGGAGTTCCGTCACCACAGCTACGTGTCGGGGGTGGCGGACGCTGTGATCTGCGGGGCCGGCACGGATGGGTACGTCTTCGCGCTGACGCGTCTGGCGCGGTTGATCGGCGGGGGAGCACGGTGACTGCGGGTACGTATCTGGTGGGGCTGATCGGTGCGGGCATCACCACCTCGCTCAGCCCCGCTCTGCATGAGCGCGAGGCGGACCGGCAGGGTCTGCGCTATCTGTACAAGCTGCTGGACCTGGATGTCCTGGGTGGCGGCCCCGAGCGGGTGGGAGAGCTCGTACGAGCGGCCCGGGACCTCGGATATGACGGACTCAACATCACCCATCCCTGCAAGCAGACCGTCATCCCTTACCTCGATGCTCTCGACCCGCAGGCAGACGCGCTCGGCGCCGTGAACACCATCGTCTTCCGGGACGGCCTGGCCACGGGGCACAACACCGATGTCACAGGATTCGGCGCGGCGTTCATCCGGGGGCTGCCCGGTGCGCCCGTCTCGCACGTGGTCCAGCTCGGAGCCGGCGGAGCAGGCGCGGCCGTCGCCCACGCCATGCTTGCGCTCGGTACCGTCCGTCTGACCCTGGTTGACACGGACGAGTCGCGGGCCCGTTCCCTAGCGGCCTCATTGAACGCCAGATTTCCTGTGCACCGCGTGGTCGCCGGCGGTCCACGGGATCTCGCCCGGGAACTGGCCCGCTGCGACGGCCTGGTGCACGCCACCCCGACCGGGATGAGCGCGCATCCCGGGACGCCGTTCGCCCCCGAACTGCTCCACCCGGGGCTGTGGGTAGCCGAAGTCGTCTACCGGCCGCTGGAGACACGACTGCTCGCCGAGGCGCGCGCACTGGGCTGCACCACGCTGGACGGATCGGGGATGGTCGCGCTGCAGGCCGCGGACGCCTTCCGGTTCTTCACCCGACGCGAACCCGATGTGGAACGCATGCTCGCCGACGTCACCGACCTCGCAAGGGTCCCCGGTCCACGCAGCTGAAGCCAGAAGAAGGATCACGATGCGCACGTCCATCGCCACCGTCTCCGTGAGCGGAACTCTGACCGAGAAACTCAATGCCGTGGCCCGTGCCGGGTTCGACGGCGTGGAGATCTTCGAGAACGACCTGTTGGGCAGTCCGCTCGCACCCGAACAGGTGAGGGAACGCGCGGCGGACCTGGGGCTCGAACTGTTTCTCTATCAGCCGATGAGGGATGTCGAAGGTCTGTCCACCGACGCGTTCGCCCGAAGTATGCGCCGGGCGGAGCACAAGTTCCGTGTCATGCGCCGACTCGGCATCGACACCGTCCTGGCGTGTTCCAACGTCTCCGTACACGCCCGCGACGACGATGCCCTGGCCGCGGCGCAGTTGCGTGAACTGGCCGGACTGGCGGACGAGTACGGGATCCGCGTCGCCTACGAGGCGCTGGCGTGGGGACGTCATGTCAACACGTACGACCACGCCTGGCGCATCGTCCAGTCAGCGGACCACCCCGCTCTCGGTATCTGTCTCGACAGCTTCCATGTTCTGGCCCGTGGTTCGGACCCGGCGGGCTTCGCCGCGATCCCCGGCGAGAAGATCTTCTTCGTTCAGCTCGCTGATGCCCCGTTCATGGGGATGGATGTCCTGCAATGGAGCCGCCACTACCGGCTCTTTCCGGGCCAGGGCGACTTCGACCTCGCGGAGTTCGTCCGGTCCGTGGTCCGGTCCGGATACGACGGCCCGCTGTCGCTGGAAGTCTTCAACGACGTGTTCCGCCAGGCCGACTCCGGCAGCACCGCCATCGACGCGAGGCGTTCCCTCACCGCATTGCAGGAGGCCGCCGGCGTGCTGGAGCTTCCCGCCGCCGTCGCTCCCACCGGAATCGCCTTTGCCGAACTGGTCACCATGGATACGGAGCCGGTCACCGTCCTGCTCCAGGCGCTGGGGTTCTCGCGCACCGGAAAACATCGGTTCAAGCCCGTCGACCTCTGGGAACAGGCCGCTGCACGCGTCCTGGTGAACACGGAACCCGCCACCGGCGGTAGCGGGCCCCGCCTCGCGGCCCTCGGCATCGAGTCCCCTGACCCGGGGGCTGCGGCCAAGCGGGCGGAGTCTCTCGGCGCGCCGGTTCTGCCACGCCGCCGCGCCCGCACGGATGTCCTACTGGAGACAGTCGCAGCCCCGGACGGGACCGAGCTCTTCTTCTGCGCGTCCGGCCGGCAGGATCTGCCCGACTGGCTCGACGACTTCGCCGCCGTAGGGGGCTCGGCGGCTCAGGCCGGTCCCATCACGGGTATTGATCACGTCGCGCTCACCCAGCCGTGGCACCAGTACGACGAGGCGCTTCTCTTCTACCGCAGTGTGATCGGGCTCCGGCCGCACGGCAGCGTCGATGTCCCCGACCCGTACGGCCTGCGGCGCAGCAGGGCGGTCAGCAACCAGGACGATTCCGTGCGCATCGCGCTGAGCATCGACCCTGCGCCGGGCGCCTCTCATCGCGCCTCCCAGCACATCGCGCTGGCAACCGACGACATCGTCGCTGCCGCGAGGCAGATCGGCGCCGCGGGGCATCTTCTGCCGGTGCCGGACAACTACTACGACGACCTTGCTGCGCGCTACGAATTCGGCCCCGGTGAACTGCATACTTACCGTGCGCTGGGCATTCTCTACGACTGCGACGAGCACGGCAGTCAGTTCCGCCACTTCTACACCAAGACCATCGGGGACGTCTTCTTCGAAGTCGTCCAGCGCGACAGCGAGTACGCAGGTTTCGGTGAGCAGAGCGCCCATGTGCGCCTGACCGCGCAGCACGCTCAGATGCAGGTGTGACGGGCCGGCCACCGGTGTGTGTTGACGAAGGACAAGTGGCAGCCGAAAAAGGTCCTGAGCTGACCTCCCGGCCTCCGCGTGGTGTTCGTCAGTATTGCGTTCCTGACGGAGTGGACGAGGGCGGCCAACGCCGGTTCGGCAGAGACCGACGTGCGTGTCGCCCCTGGTGGTTATCGCTGGTGGCGAAGAGCCGAAAGCGCGGTCCGACGCGACGTGTGTCACAACGGGGCGCTTCCCGGCACGAATTGAAAAGACACATCGGGTGTCAGCCACGTGATCCGGCGGCTCGGGCGATCGATTGGGTTCCAGGCTTCCCGCCGCGCCGAACAGCCGGTGCTTCCAGCCGACGCACCACGCGCTCAGGCGCGGGCTCCTGGGGCTCAGGCGTGGGCGGCGGACCGCGGGCCGGTGGTCGGTCGGCGGGGGATCACGTCGGTCAGTTTGCCGGGATCGGAGTGGGTGAGGGCCGTCAGTGCCGTGTGGTCGGGAGAGAGCGAGCAGGCCGGGTCGGTGCGGGTGGCGTCGCCGGTGAGGGCGAAAGCCTGGCAGCGGCACCCGCCGAAGTCCTGGGTGCGCCGTTCGCAGGTCCGGCACGGCGAAGGCATCCAGTCGGTTCCCCGGTAGAGGTTGAACGCTCTGGACTCCTCCCATATCCAGCGCAAGGGGTGGTCCTTGACGTTGACCGGTTCGAGTCCAGGCAGGGTGGCCGCCGCTGGGCACGGCAGGGCAGTGCCGTCAGGGGCCACGGTGAGGGAGACAGCTCCCCACCCTCCCATGCAGGGTTTGGCCACCCCGTCGAAGTAGTCCGGCGCGACCCAGACGATCTCCAGGCTTCCCTCCAGCCGCTCACGCCACCTGTTGACGGAATCCACCGCACGGGCGAGCTGGTCACGGCCTGGCATCAACGCTTCCCGGTTGAGAAGGCCCCAGCCGTAGAACTGGGTGTTGGCGAGCTCGATGCGGTCCGCTCCCCAGCGCAGGGCGAGCTCCACGAGACCGTCGACGGCATCCAGATTGTGACGGTGCAGCACGGCGTTGACGCCCAGCGGCAGCCCTGCCTCGGTGACGAGTGCCGCTGCGGTCTCCTTGGCGGCGAACGCCCGGCTGCCCGCGATACGGTCCGAGGCTTCGGGGTCTGCGTGCTGCACCGAAAGCTGTACGCTGCGCAGTCCCGCGCCGGTCAGGGAGCGGAGACGGTCCTCGGTGAGCCCTGATCCGCTGGTGACCAGCTGGGTGTAGACGCCGGCTTCCTCAGCACCGGTGACGATGGCCTCGAGGTCCTTGCGGAGCAGCGGTTCGCCCCCGGAGAGATGCGTCTGCAGAACGCCGAGATCCGCAGCCTGCCGGAATACGTCCACCCAGTGCTCGGCGGTCAGTTCGCGGGAGCGGCGTGTCAGCTCAAGAGGGTTGGAGCAGTAGCCACAGTGCAGCGGACAGGCGTGCGTCAGCTCCGCCAGGAGACCCCAGGGGGGTGCGATCGTGCTCAACGAATCCAGCCTTCCTTGCGCATCCGTTCCACGAACGGACCCACTTCCGCGTCGACGGGAGCTTCGGGAAAGCGCTCCCGCAGCTCTTCGGTGATCCTGGCGACCGTTCGCGTTCCGTCGCACAGCTCCACCACGTGCCGGGCGCTGCCCGTCAGTACGACGACGCGCTCCGGCATCAGCAGGACGTGATTGCCGCGCGCGCGGTCGTGCCGAAGGAGGACGGCGGGAGCGGGACGCGGGCACCAGCGATCCGGATCGGGTGTCGTCATGCTGCGCTCCCCGGCCTGCTCCCGTGCTCCACGGCGTCCAGCAGCGACCACAGAATGTCGCACTTGAAGGCGAGGGCTGACAGTGCGGCAAGCTGTTCGGAGCGGGTCTGCGCCCACTCGGTGACCCAGTTCAGCGCCTCCACACCGTCGCGGCGCCCCTGCGGAACTCTGTTGCGGAAGTAGGCGAGGCCCGGTTCCTCGATCCACGGGTAGTGACGGGGAAAGGTCTCCAGACGGGTCAGCATGATGTTGGGTGCGCACAGTTCTGTAAGCGAGGACGCCACGGCCTCCAGAACGGGGCTCAGCCGGCAGAAGTTCACGTAGCCGTCGACTGCGAAACGCACCCCCGGGAGGACGGAACCGCCCGATTCCAGTTCCGTGCGGTCGAGGCCGACCGCCTCGCCGAGCCGCAGCCAGCGCTCGATACCGCCTTCGCCGTCCGCCAGGCCGTCATGATCCTGGATTCTGCGCAGCCAGGAGCGGCGCATGGCCGGCTCGGGCAGTTTGGCGAGGATCAGGGCGTCCTTCACCGGGATGCTCCGCTGGTAGTGGAACCGGTTGGCGACCCAGGTCCGGAGCTCGACGGGGCTGAGCCCGCCCTGGTGCATCCGTACGTTGAACGGATGGGTGTCGTGGTAGCGGCTCCGCGCGAGTTCCCGCAGTTCGTGCTCGAATGCTGCAGGTGGCAGAGGACTGTTGTCCGGCCACTCGGTGGATGCCGCGGCCTGGGCCGGCCGTGCGGGTGCTGTTGTCATAGTTCGATCACCATGCCGTCCTGTGCCACTTCAAGCCCCAGCCCGGAGAGGACGCCGTGTTGCGGGGCAGACGGGTCGACCAGGGGGTTCGTGTTGTTGAGGTGGGTGTAAAGGCAGCGGGCCGGCAGCCGTGCCAGCCACTCGGCCGTTCCGCCGGGGCCGTCGATCGGCAGATGTCCCATGCCGGTGGAGGTCCGGGCGGATATGCCCAGGCGCCTTGGCTCCTCGTCGTCCCAGAACGTTCCGTCGACGAAGACGCAGTCGGCCCCGGCGGCCTCCTTCGTGAACTCCTCGGTTCGGGCCGCGAGCGCCGGTGCATAAATCGCCGTCTTGCCGGTGGCCGGGTCGTGGAGCCGGGCAGCGACGACCCAGCTGTCGTCCTCCACAGCATCGGCTGCATATCGGGGACGTTTGGTGGACAGGGGAATGGCGGACACCTCGATTCCGGCGGCCACCGCCGGAGTGTGCCCGGCAGGGGGCAGGTCATGCCAGGTGAGGGTGGTGTACGGAGTGAGAACAGTGTCCAGGGCCAGACGCTCCCGTAGCGCCCGGCGCACGGGTGGCGTTGCGAAGATCTCCAGATGGTGGGCCTCACGGAGTCGCAACAGGCCCAGCGTATGGTCGAGTTCGGCATCCGTGAGCAGGATCTGGACTACGGGAGTGCGCTCGCTGCCCGCGCCGGGGCGGAGCTCGGTGTGCGTCTCCATGTGTTCCGTGATGTCGGGACCGGCGTTGAGGAGGAACCATGATGACCGACCGTCGCCGAGAACGGCGAGGGAGTCGTGGCTGCGGCGCCGGCGGGGGTGGGCGCGTGCCCCGGAACATCCGGGGCACGCGCAGTTCCACTGGGGAACTCCTCCACCCGCTGCCGTGCCCAGCGTGAGCAGCAGCACGGGGGCGTCTGCTAGAGGTCGTTGAGGTAGTAGGCGGTGACTTCCATGCCGGTCTCGATGACCGTGAAGTCCGGAGAGGACCAGGTGGGCACCGTCGCGGTGATGGACGTGACCTGGTCCTGCGGAGCAGGTGCGTTGGATTCAAGCATGGTCGAAATCCCTTCGGATGAGGTGAGATCAGTGAGGGGCGACGCGCTGCCGGGTGAGGTGTCGGGCACCGGCGGAGGGTGGGTGGATCCTTGCGTCAAAGGCAGTCCAGGACCACCTGAAATCCGTTGTGCGGTTCACTCGTCCCGCTAGACGGTTCGCTCCCTACGCTAGACACGGCGGTGAGCAGTGGCAAGAGGAGGGATGGGGTAGATCCACGCGCTCGCGGCCGACGGATCGGGGCGCGGGTCCGGCGCCGTGCGGGCGTGTTGCCCGCGACGCGTTCGAGGCCCGGACTACTTGCAGAAGGGCTTGATGCCCGAAACCGACTGGATGCCGCCCACGATCAGCTTCTGGAACTCGGCGGCGCCGGCGAAGGAACCGTCCGTGGTGAATTCCTTGGCGTCGTGGCCCAGGGTGGTGACCCAGGACTTGCCACCGTCGTAGTACTGGCACCAGGCCACGGCGTGGTTGTCACCGTGTCCGGGGTGGTTGTAGTTGCCGGCCACTCCCTTGGCGAGAGTGCTCTCGTCGACCTCGGCGAGCACCCGCACCTTGGTGGGGGCGGGCACCAGGTTGTACCACTCGTCCGTGAAGTTCCACCGCGCCGGCAGTTCCTTGGTGGAGACGTCCCTGCGCTCCACGGTCTGCACCGTTCCCGGCTGGGAAGCGCCGTGGTCGTAGAAGTTGGCGTTGCCGAGCAGCCCTTCGTACCAGGGCCAGTTGTACTCGGTGCCGAAGGCGTTGTGGATGCCGACGAAGCCGCCGCCGCCGCGGATGTACTGCCGCAGTGAGGTCTGGGCGGCGTCGTCCAGCGCGTCGCGGCTGGTGGAGAAGAAGACCACCGCGTTGTACTTGAACAGGGTGTTGGGGGAGGCTAGTTGGCCTACGTCCTCCGTGTAGTCGACCTGGAAGCCCCCGGTCTCACCCAGCTTGATCATGGCCTTCTGGACCACGTTCGCGTCGGTGAGTGGCGGGTTGAGGCCGGTGGCCAGCGCCGGGCCGAGGTTCGCGTGACGAGGGCCCGCGGTGCGGGTGTACAGGAGGATCCTGTAGCCCTTGGCGGGGTCGAAGTTGCCCCAGTCGTGGTAGCAGTCGGGATCGAGACCGCGGCAGACGCCGTAGTCCGGATCGCCCAGTTCCTCGGCACCGGTCCCGATCCGTCCGTGGGCGACGCTGAGAGTGCCGGTGGCGATGAGCGCCACCACCATGGCGACGGCCGTTCCCAGGGTGGCGAGGACCGCCGAACGCGTGCTCAGGGCTCTCGCTCGGAGCGTTCTTCCTGACATGGATGCGTTTCCTTCTCTTGGAGGCGACGCGCCGGAAAACGGCACGCCGGAGACAGGCGGGGCGTGGCTGGACAGGGTGCAGCGCTTACGCCGGCGGGGACGCAGAGTGCCGATCAGGGCATTCGCCCCGGCGGCGGGGTGATGGGCGGGAGGTCCGTCGCGCCGTGCGCGCCGTGGAGCAGTGGGCTGCTGGGGCGATCGTTGGCATGGCGGCGGTGGCCAGGCAGGCGTCGTCCCCGGGCCGGGCGATCCGCGCGGCGGCAGACGCGGCTCCGGGGAGCCGTGTGCTAGGAGACGACGATCTTGCCGGTGCTCTGCGGGGAGATCGGGTCGTTGTAGAAGAACTCGCCGGGGGTGTTGAAGGTGTAGGTGTACGACTCGCCCGGCATGAGCAGGCCGGTGTCGAACTCGGCCTCGAAGAAGGCGACCGCTCCGTGTGCGGACTTGTTGGCCGCCGGGTTGGTGAACGTGACCGTCGTCCCCCGGGGGATGGCGAGGTGCTGCGGGGACATGGCGTTCTGCGACACCAGGCTTTCGGTGGCGCCGGGCGCGTTCTTCGCGCTGTCCCAGATGCGTCCCAGCGTGATCGTGTTGCCAGCGGTCGCGCCCGTGACGGCCGCCGTGCGGATCTGGTTGCGCTTGGACGGGGGGGTGGGTGCGGGGGCGGGCCCGACCTTGCCGCCGACCTTGAACGCCCACAGGTGGTCGCCGCGCGGGATGTCCGGGTAGGGCAGACCGTTTCCGCCGGCCAGCACGGCCACGTACTGCTCGCCGTCGACCTCGTACGTCATGGGGCTGGTGTTGACGCCCGCGCCGCACTGCCAGGTCCACAGCTCCTCGCCGTTGGAGTCGTCCAGGGCGGTCAGCACGCCATCGGGCCGCCCCTGGAAGAGCACGCCGCTCGCTGTGCTGAGGACGCCGTTGCCGTGGGCGAGCGACCAGTCGCCCTCCTGTCGCCAGGAGACCGTGTTGGTGCGGGGATCGACGGCCACGACACCGCCGGCGAAGTACTCGCCCAGCGGACGGGCCGTGTTGACTCGGCCGCCGTGGGTGTTGGAGTACGCGGAGTTGATCAGCCCGTAGCCGACATAGACCAGTCCCGTGCGGTGGCTGAAGGACGGGGACGACCAGTCCGCGCCGCCGCCTGCGCCCGGGTACAGGATGGTGGGGCGGTCCCAGTGGACCTCGAAGACGCCGCCGGTGGCGTAGAACGGCACGGGACGCGTCGCCTTGTCGATCCGCGGCTCGGTCTCGACGAAGGGCTCCCCTCCCGGGAAGGGCTGGGTGGGTGAGGTCTTCTGCAGTGCGTGCTGCGGTACCGGTCGCTCCTCCATCCCGTGCACCGGGTCGCCGCTGGCGCGGTCGAGGATGTAGTACATCCCGGTCTTGCTGCCGTAGACGACGACCTTGCGCTTGCGTCCCCTGATCTGGATGTCTGCGAGCACCGGCGACATGACGCCGTCGTAGTCCCAGATGTCGTGATGCACGGACTGGAAGTGCCAGCGTCGCTTTCCGGTCTTGGCATCGATGGCCACCAGGCAGTTGGCGAAGAGGTTGTCGCCGCCGCGGGTGGAGCCATCGGTGCGCGGGTACGGATTTCCGAACGTCCAGTAGACGAGACCCAGTTCGGGGTCGACGGCCGGGTGGATCCAGCACACTGCGCCACCGGTCTTCCAGGTGTCGCCCTCCCAGGTGTCATGGCCGAACTCGCCGGGCCCGGGGGTCCCCCAGAACGTCCACACGACTTCGCCGGTGGCTGCGTCAAGGGCGTAGCCCCGTCCTCGGGCGCCGGCGGTACTGCCCTGGGTTCCGACGTAGATCATGCCGTCCCAGTAGACGACCGCCCCGGCGAGGCTTCCCTTGCTGCCGCCGCACTGACCGCTGGCGGGGTCGCAGCCGGGGTCGCCCTGGTCCTCGATGAGCATCTGCCTGGTCCACACGACCGCGCCGGTCCGCTGGTCCAGGGCGTAGATGATGTTCGCGCCGGAGATGGTGAAGGCGAGTCCCTCCCCGAGGGCGACCCCGCGCATGTTGGTGGTCTCGGTGCCGACGCTCGTCTTCCACTTGACGGCGCCGGTACGTCCGTTGACGGCGAAGATGTTCTGCTGCGTGGTGGCGATGTACAGCACACCGTCCTGCGCGACGACGGCACACTGCTGGGCCCGGCCGGTGTCGCCACCCTCCAGGTTGATGTGCCATGCCCCGCCGAGCTGCTTCACGTTGCGCGGGGTGATCTTCTTGAGGGACGAGTAGTTCTGGTTGGCCAGGTTGCCGCCGGCCTTGGGGAAATCCTTCGCTGTCGCCTCGAACGCCTGTCGGGGCACGGGCGTTGCCAGCGTGCCCGTGCGGGCTTCAGCGGCTTGGGCGGGTGAGTTGAGAACTGCGATGCTCGCGGTCGTGCCGGCTGCGGCTGTGGCGAGAAAACTGCGTCTGTCCATGAACCCTCTTTCGTGACATGACCCTGCCGAAATCCGGTCCACCTGATGGCCCGGTGGGCGGCGAGGGTAAGAGAGAGCGGGAGGCGGATCTTGGTCCGCTGTGCGGTTCGTTAGGCCCGCATGGTGGTCGCCGAGAGGCGCTTCCATACGTTAAGGACGTGGCAGCGGCCTGACAAGGGTCACGACGCGGATTCCTCGTCGGCGCGCGGAACGACGGGGTGCAGGCGGGCGGGCAGGATGGAACGGGGGATGGGGCCCTTGTTCCGTCGGCCCTGACCGGTCTCCTCCCAGGCGTGCGCCAGGATGCCCACCGACCGGCTGATCACGAACAGGCCCCTGGCGAGCGGTGCGGGGAAGCCGAGTTCGGCGTAGATGACGGCCGTGGCGCCGTCGATGTTCATCGGCACCGGACGTGCGCCGGCGCGCCGGCGCCGCAGGGCGCGTTCGACGGCCAGGGCCGCCTGCAGGTGGTCGCCCGCCACGACTCCCGCGGCCACCGCCTCCTCCGTCAGCTTCAGGAGTGGATCGCGGCGGGGGTCGACAGGGTGGAAGCGATGGCCGAAGCCTGGAAGGTAGCGTGAACGCGCCTGGCGCAGGGTCATGACCTCGCTGGCGGCCGCGTCCCAATCCCGGCTCTCCGCATGAAGGGTGCGGATCTCCTCAAGCATTTCCACGCACTGCTGGCCTGCTCCGCCATGGACGTCCCCGAGCATGTTGACGCCGGTGGCGATCGCGTTGTTGAGCCCGACCCCGCAGGTGGCTGCCATGCGCGCGGCAGCGATCGACGGCGCCTGGGGGCCGTGATCCACACCTGCCACGAGGGCTGCTTCCAGCAGGGCGGACTGGCGTGGTGAAGGCAGGGCGCCGCGTAGCAGCAGCCACAGTGTGTCCACGAGGCCGACGGAGCCGATCAGGTCCTGCACGGGCCGGTCCCGTAGTTCGATGGAACCGGGCTCTATGTGGCTGACGGCAGTGGCCCACCACTGCGCGGCCTCGTCGTGGGCGGATGCGGACGTGGATGCACTCATGAACGTGTCGCCTCCTTCGTGGCGTCGGTGGTGGCGGACCAGCGGGATGCGAGCTCGTCCCGTTCGTTGTTGTGCTCACCCAGCAGCGGCGGTGGTGTCCGAGGCAGGAACGCCTCTCCGTCGAAGAGCACCCCGCTCCCCAGTACGGGCAGGCTGGTGCCCGAGGCGTCGGGCCTGCGGAGTTCGGCGATGAACCCCCGGTGCCGCAACTGGGGCTGGGAGAGGGCCTGCGGGACGGTGAGGACACGGGCCGCAGGCACTCCGGCTGCGGTCAGCAGTTGTTCCCACTCTGCGGCTGGACGCCCTGAAAGCGCGTGGTTGAGCGCGGCGTTCAGTTCCTCGCGATGGGCCTTACGGCCTTCCCGTTCGATGAAGCGGGGATCGGTGAGGAGCTCAGGAGCGCCGACCAGTCGGCACAGGGTCTCGAACTGGCGCTGCTGGTTGGCGGCGATGTTCAGTGGTCCGTCCGCCGTGCGGAAGGTGCCGGAGGGCGCGGCGGTTGCGTTCTGGTCCCCCATCGGTTCCGGGGGGACTCCGCTGATCATGTAGTTCGAGACGGCCCATCCCATGGCCGACAGCGAAGTCTCCAGCATGGACACGTCCAGCCGGCTGCCCTGCCCCGTGCGTTCCCGGTGCAGCAGTGCGGCGCTGACCGCAAGGGCTGCAGACAGTCCGCCCGTGGTGTCGCACACCGGGAATCCGACCCGCAGTGGGGCGGTGTCGGCGGTGCCGGTGACGCTCATCATCCCGGAGAGCCCCTGGATGATCTGGTCGTACGCCGGTGCATCGCTCATCGGACCGCTCTGGCCGAAGCCGGATATGGAACAGCAGACCAGCCTGGGGTTGATCTGGTCGAGTTGCTCCTGGTCGTAGCCCATCCGTGAGAGCACCCCGGCGCGGAAATTCTCCAGGAGGACATCGGCGCCGGCGAGCATCTCCTCGAATACCTCGCGGTCGGCCGGGTCCTTGAGATCGAGTTCCACGGACTTCTTGCCCGCGTTCTGGGCCAGGAAGGAAGCCCCGATCCCGGCACGGTTCAGGTCGGCGTCCGGGCCGAGGTTGCGGGCCAGATCGCCTTGCCCAGGTCGCTCGATCTTGATGACCTCCGCCCCGAGGAGCATGAGGTGGTAACTGCAGTACGGGCCTGCCAGGACGTTCGTCAGGTCCAGGACTTTTATGTCGTCGAGCGGTCGCACATCCATAAGTGTTGTCTCCTCACGCGGTGCCGTCGGACGGCACGCATTCCGGCAGGTGGTCAGGGCCGCGGACCCAGGGGGTGGTCGAATCCTTGCGACATGATCTGCGCGGCCACCTGCAGCAGGTCCTGGGTGAACTCGTCGATCGCGTCCTGGGTGATGCGTGCGCTGGGGCCGCTGAGGGAGAGCGAGGCCACGACCACACCGGACGAGGTGGTGAGCGGCACCGCCACGGCGGTGAGGCCGACGTCGCGCTCACCGTGACTCACCGCGTATCCCTGACGCCTGGTCTGATCCGCCCACTCGCGTAGGCGCTCGACATGCGGCTTGCCGTGCGGTGAGGCCAGCGCGATCCGTTGCAGCAGCGCGTCGCCGGCGTCGGCCAGCAGTACTTTGGACGAGGCGCCCGCCCACAGCGGCAGCTCATCGCCCACGCGCACCACATGGCGCAGCGGCTGAGGGCTCTCCTGCTGCGCGACGCAGACGCGGTGGATGTCGCGTCGGATCATCACGTTCGCCGTCTCGCCGCGCCGGTCCGCCAGCGCGCGCAGCAGCTTGATCGTCTCCTGTGGCAATTCCCAGCCCCGGTGGGCCAGATGCGCCCAGCGCCACAGGCCCGGCCCGGCCGTGTATCCCGCGTCCGTGGACCAGAGCAGCCCATACCCTTCGAGTGTCTGCACCAGCCTGACCACGGTGGTCTTCGCCAGGCCGGTCGCCTCCACCATGGTTTTGAGAGAGACGACGGGCTGGTCCTCGGTCAGCAGCGACAGGATGTCCAGGGCCCGGCGCACACTGCGTACGCCTCCCGCTCCTTGATCGGAATCCATGGTTCCTCCTTCGTGAGGTCTGTGTTGTAGTGCTCGTCAGGGATACACCAGGACGCTGCCGGGTCCGCCTGGTGTCACCGATTCGGCGCGAAATCTGAGAATTCAACTTCTTTCGCCCGGGCTATTGCCAAGCCCAACCGGCGCCCGTACGTTACACGCCAGTCCACAAGGCGGTCTACGAAAACCGCTAGATGGCTTGTCTGGAGAAGTGATGCTGGAAGTCATCCTCAAATCTGTCGCCGATGCGGATGTCGTCGACGCACAGCCGTTCCTGGCGGGTACGTGGTCCGGTGACGGGCCGGACTCGGAACGACAGGGCCCCTACCTGCGGCGCGTCGTCAGCCGGGCGCCTTCCGCTCTGCCCGCCGAAATCGACCGGGCCGTCAGGGACGCCCGCCGGTACGCACCACAGGTCGCCACGCTCGCCCCGGCGGCGCGTGCCGAGATCCTGCAGCGTGCCTCCGCGGTCGCACTGACCCACCGTGACCAACTCGCCCAATTGCTGGCCCTGGAACTCGGGAAGCCGGTCAAGGACAGCCGCGTCGAGATCGAACGGGTCGCCTCGACCTTCGAGGTCTGCGCCGCAGAGGCCCGCCGCATCGACGGTGAGACCCTGCCGGTCGCGGGCTGGAACACCGGGGTCGGCAACAGCGCCTTCACCTACCGCGCACCCGCCGGAATCGCCCTCGCGATCACGCCCTTCAACGCTCCCGCGAACCTGCTGGCCCACAAGCTCGGTGCCTCGTTCGCCGCAGGCAACACCACGCTCGTGAAGGCCCCGCCGCAGGCACCCGCCATCTCGGCCGCCGTGGTGGCCCTGCTGCTGGACAGCGGTATGCCCTATCAGGCGGTTCAGTTGCTGCACGGCGGGGGAGACGTCGGCGCCGCGCTGTGCGCAGCCACCGAGGTCGACGTCATCAGCTTCACCGGAAGCGCCGCCACCGGAGCGGCTGTCGCACGCGCCGCCGGCGCCAAGCGACTGGCCCTCGAACTCGGCGGCAACGCCGCCACCATCGTGTGCGAGGACGCCGACATCGAGGCAGCGGCCAAGACCGCGGCACGCACCGGGTACAGCAACTCCGGGCAGAGCTGCATCTCCGTCCAGCGCGTCTACGTGCACCGCAGCCGCTATGCCGATTTCCTCGACGCTTTCGCCGCCGCCGTCGACACCCTGGTCATCGGTGACCCGATGGACCCCCTGACTGACATCGGGGCCATGGTCGACGAAGACGCGGCAGAACGAGTGGTCCGCTGGTCGGCCGAAGCCAAGGAACTCGGCGCCACGGTTTTGCGTGGCGGTACGCGTGACGGAGCCACCGCGACTCCGACGATCATCGCCGGGCCGCCTGCGAACGCGTCCGTCGTGGTCCACGAGGTGTTCGGAGCGCTCGTCGCCGTGATGCCCTACGACGACTTCGACACCGTCATCGGCGAGTGCAACGCCAGCCGCTACGGGCTCCAGGCCGGCCTCTACACCCACGACATCAACCGCATCTTCACCGCCTGGCGTCGCCTGGAGGTGGGTGGACTCATCGTCAACGGCACTTCGAACTACCGCCTGGACCACATCCCGTTCGGCGGGGTCAAGGACTCCGGGTTCGGTCGCGAGTCGCCGCGCTGGCTGATCGACGACTACACCGTCGTCAAGACCCTCATGCTCCGCGGCCTGTCCATCTGGGGCGATCGCCATGACCTCACGAAAGAGAACCAGTGACCACCGTTACCGCCGCTGAAGCCCTCGTCACACAGCTGGAGTCGTACGGCGTCGAATACGTATTCGGCACTTGTGGGCACACCAACATCGCCCTCCTCGATGCCCTCGGCCCCAGCCCCATCCACTTCGTGATCGCCCGGCACGAACAGGCCGCAGCCCACGCCGCCGACGGCTACGCCCGCGCCTCCGGGAAGCCCGGTGTCCTGCTCACCCACGTCGGCCCCGGCATGATGAACGCGGTCACGGGCGTCGCCACGGCCGCCATGGACTCCGTCCCGCTCATCGTCATCTCCGGAGACATCCCCTCCTATTACTACGGCCGTCACCCGCACCAGGAGGTCAACCTCCACGCGGATGCCGACCAGACCGCGATCTACCGGCCCTTCTGCAAGCGCGCCTGGCCCGTCCAGCGCACCGCCGACCTGCCCCGGACACTGGAACGCGCCTTCTGGACCGCGACCTCCGGCCGGCCCGGCGCCGTGCTCGTCAACGTCCCCATGGACCTCTTCTCGCGCCAGGTCGAGCCGTACGCCCCCGGATCGCACGCCATACCCGACAGCGCGCTCCCCGGACTCACCGAGGAGACCGCAGAACGCATCGCCCGGGCCTTGGTCGAGGCCGAGCGCCCGCTCATCTACTTCGGCGGCGGACTGCGCACCTCCGACGCCAAGCAGGCGCTGCTCGCGCTGGCAGACCACCTCGACATCCCCCTCGCCCACTCCCTCATGGGCAAGGGCGCCATCCCCGACCGGCATCCCTTGCTGCTGGGCATGCCCGGCTTCTGGGGCCTGGACTCCACGCACGCCCACACCAAGGACGCCGACCTGGTGCTGGCTCTGGCCACACGGTTCGCCGAGACCGACGCCAGCTCCTGGGAAGCCGCCTACACCTGGAACTTCCCACCGAGCAAGCTCATTCAGATCGACATCGACCCGGCTGAGATCGGCCGCAACTACCCGGTGGAGATCGGAGCGGTCGCCGATGTCGGCCACTCCGTGCGCGCCATCGAGGCGGCCGTCCGCGCTCTTCAGCCGGAGCCCACCCGCCGGCCGGGACTGCGGGAGACCATCGCCACCAGCCGTGCCGAACTCTTCAGTACCGCCGACGAGAACGGGGCCAGCGACAACTTCCCGCTGCGACCCCAGCGCATCCTCGCCGACCTGCGGGCAACCCTCCCCGCCGACGCCATCCTGGTGACCGACGTCGGCTGGAACAAGAACGGCGTCGCCCAGTCCTACGACCTGCCGCCCGAGGGCCGCTTCATCACCCCCGGCGGAGCCTCCACCATGGGCTTCGGCCCCGCCGCCGCGGTCGGCGTGCAGATGGCACAGCCGCAGCGCACCGTGGTCGCCCTCATCGGCGACGGCGGGATGAGCGCCCAGCTGCCGGCGGTCCCGATGGCGGTGGAGCAGGGTTTGCCGGTCATCTTCGCGGTGATGAACAACCGTGCCCACGGCACCATTTCCGACCTCCAGCGCTCCAACTACGGCCGCGGGTACGGATGCGACTTCACCGGCCCGGACGGTGCGCCGTACAGCCCCGACTTCGCCGCATACGGCAGGTCCTGCGGAGCCGACGGCTACGAGGTGTCCACCGCCGAAGAACTGGCGAAGGTACTCGCCACAGCAGTGGAGCGACGACGGCCCGCCGTCATCGACATCCCCATGGTCAACGAGCCGGTCCCCACACCCGGCCACTGGAACATCAACGACATCTACCAGGGCAAGTTTCAGGACGAAGGATGATTCCCATGCGTGCAAGAAACCGTCACATCGTCACTGTTCCGGCCGTCGTCCTCGGCGCCCTTCTCGTCGCTTCCGCGTGCAGCGCCCCAGGTGACTCCTCCTCCGACGACGCGGACGGCAGCGGTCCCATCAAGCTCGCCGTGGTGGATGCGCAGAGCGGACAGCTCGCCTCGCTGGGGGACTGGGAGGCCAAGGGCGCCAAGCTCGCGGTCGAGGAATGGAACAAGAAGGGCGGCATCGACGGCCGCAAGATCGACCTGACGGTCTTCGACGACCAGGGCGACCCGACCACCGGTACCAACATCGCGCGCAAGCTGGACAGCGGGAACTACGTCGCGATGATCGGCACGGCGGAAAGCGCCGTCACCGTGGCCATGGCCCCGATTCTCAAGCAGGCGGAGATACCCAACATCACCTCCGGTCAGGCCACCGCGCTCGTCGACGTGAAGAGTCCCTTCCTCTTCCTCAACGGCCCCACCAGCATCACCTATGACGCGACACTGGCCGACTACCTGGTCAAGACCAAGAAGTTCAAGAAGATCGCGATGATCTCCAACAACGGCTCCTACGGCAAGGGCGAGCACGACGCCTTCACCGCCGCGCTCAAGGAAGCGGGCGTCACCCCGGTCACCGACCAGGTCGTCACCACCGACCAGAAGGACTTCAGCGCGTCCCTCTCACGGATCCGCCAGGCCAAGCCCGACGCCGTCTTCATCGGCTCGGAGGAAGTCGAAGCCGGCCTCATCGTGAAGCAGTCCCGCGACCTCGGCATCACCGCCCCGTTCGCCGGAGCGGCCCCGCAAGGCACCCCGGTCTTCATCGACACCGCCGGCGCCAAGAACGCCGAGGGCACGATTGTCAGCTCGCCCTACCTGAGCAACGAGATCAGCGACGCCGGCCGCGCCTTCGCCACGGCCTACAAGGCCAAGTACGGCAAGGACGCCGAACTTCACGGAGCCAAGGCGTACGACGGCACCAACATCGTGCTCACCGCGCTGAAGAACAGCGGTGGCGCCACCGGCAAGAAGCTCGCCGACGAGATCCGGGCCACCAAGTACACCGGCCTTCTCGGCAACTTCGCCTACGACGAGACCGGCGTCGGCATCTTCAGGACCACCATCGGCATCATCAAGGACGGAAAGCTCTCCGCAGCTCAGTAACCAGCCCGTCGAGCCGAGAGCCGGGCTCCGCACCGGCATCAGGGAGCCACCATGCAAGTAACCCTGCAGACCCTCGTCGGAGGTCTCAGCCTCGGAGCGATCTACGCACTGATCGCTGTCGGATTCTCCGTCGTCTACCGCACCATGGGCCTGGTCAACTTCGCCCACGCCGACGTCGCGATGATCGGCGCCTACGCCGCCTCCACGTTCTACCTCACCACACACATGCCGTTCATCGCGGCAACAATCATTTCCATTGTCGTCACGGGCATCATCGGTCTGGTCATCGAGCGGGTCCTGCGCCCGCTGGAGAACAAGGACTTCGACCTGATGCTGATCGGCACCATCGGATTCGGCACCGTCCTCCAGGCAGCCGCCACCCTGATCTGGGGGACCACCGGACGAGCCATGCCCTCGCCGATCACGTCCGGGCCCATCGACGTCATGGGCATCCGCGTCCGCACGTACGACCTGATGGTCATCGCGATCACCGCGATAGCCGTGGTCCTGCTCACCATGTTCCTCCAGCGCACCAAGCCCGGAGCCGCCATGCAGGCGGTGGCCATGGACCACGAGGCCGCCACCGCGGTCGGCATCCATGTAGGCCGGAGCAACGCACTCGCCTTCGCGATCGGGGCCGGCCTCGCGGCGCTGGCCGGCAGCCTCGCCGGCCCCATGCTCTACGTCGACGCCACCCTGGGGGGCGCCCTCGGCGTGAAGGGTTTCGCGGCCGCCATGCTCGGCGGCTTCGGCAGCATCCCCGGAGCAGTGGTCGGCGGCCTCGCCATCGGAGTCCTTGACTCCTACGCGGGCGACCACTTCCAGGGCTACTCCGTCCTGGTCACCTTCCTGGTCTTCACCGTAGCCATCATGATCCGCCCGACCGGAATCTTCGGCGAAAGGACGGTGAGCCGGGCATGAGCATCCTCACATCCAAGCCGGTCCTCATCCTGCTGGGGTGCGTAGCCGCCTACCTGCTCCCCTACGGCCTGAACAGCTACTCGATCCACGTGGTCGACATCGCGATCATCTTCGCGCTGCTCGCCATCGGCATGGGGCTCGTCATGGGCGTCGCGGGCCAGATCAACCTGGCCCAGGTCGCCTTCTTCGGGGTCGGCGCGTACACGACGGCCATCCTCACCACCCATTCCGACTTCGGCTTCTGGACCGCGGCGATCGTCGGGCTGGCGGCCACTGTCCTGGTCGGGCTGCTCGTCGGCCTGCCGGCGTTGCGGATGCAGTCGCACTACCTCGGCATCGTCACGCTCGGCCTGGCGCTGGGATTCGTCAACTGGATCACCAACGCGGAGATCACCGGGGGAGCGGATGGGATCTCGGGCATTCCGGTGCCGCCGCTCTTCGGTATCGATCTCGCCGACGAGTACCTCTACTACTACCTGGAGATCGTGGTCTTCGGGCTCGCCCTCGCGTTCGGCACCTTCGTCGTACGGACCCGGCTCGGGCGCAGGCTCCGCGCTATGCGGGACGACGCCCTGGCGGCCGGTGCGATGGGAGCGGAGATCCCGCTGCTGCGGATGACCGCGTTCCTGCTCGCCAGCGTGTACGGAGGAGCGGCCGGCATCCTGTACGCCGGCCTCATCCGGTACGTCGCCCCCGAGACCTTCAGCCTCAGCAACATGTTCCTGCTGCTGGCCATGGTCATCATCGGAGGCCGGCGCAGCCTCATAGGCTGCGTCGTCGGCGCGGTCGGCCTCGTCCTGATCCGTGAGGCACTCGTCGACTTCGCCGTCTACGCGCAACTGGGCTACGGAATCGTCGTCGTCCTCATGGTGGTCTTCGCCCCCACCGGCCTTGCCGGAATCCCGGAGCGGATCCGGCAAGCCATCAACCGACGCAAGAAGACCGAGGACGTACGGGCCGCCGAGCTGGGGCCCTACCTGCCCGACACGGACCCCGCTGATCAGGTGCCCGCCAGGGAAGCCGACAGTGGGCCGGCGCTGGAGATCAGCCACCTCACCAAGCGGTTCGGGGCTCTGGCCGCGCTCGATGACGTCGACCTCACCGTGCAGCACGGCGAGATCCGGGGGATCGTCGGCCCGAACGGGTCCGGCAAGACGACCCTGTTCAACGTCATCAGCGGCCTCTACCGGCCTACCGAAGGCCGCGTGGTGGCATCTGGCCGCGACGTCAGCCGGGCCCGGCCCTACCGGCTCTCCCTTTGGGGAATGGCGCGGACGTTCCAGAACCTGCGCCTGTTCTCCCAGATGACCGTCCGCGAGAACATCCTCGTCGTCCTCGACCGTTCGCGCACCACAGCGGCCTGGCAGTACGCCGTGTGGCCCGTCGGCGTCCTGTCCAACGAGCGCCGCCTCCAGGCCGAATCGGACCACATCCTGGAGAAGTACGGGCTCACCGCCTTCGCCGACGCACACCCGCAGTCTCTGCCGTACGGCATCCAGCGGCGGATCGAGATCGCGCGGGCCATGGCTGGAAGACCCCGTCTGCTTCTCCTGGACGAGCCGGCGGCCGGTCTCAACGGTGAGGAGGTGGGCCAGCTCTCGGCGATCGTCCGATCCATCCGCGACCAAGGTGTCACCGTCGTCCTCATCGAACACAACATGGGACTGGTCATGTCCCTGTGCGAACGGATCACCGTTCTGGCGGCCGGCACCGTCATCGCAGAGGGGTCACCCGCCGAAGTAGCGGCGACCCCCGAGGTCATCGAGGCATACCTCGGCGACTCGACGCCGGTCGACATCCCCGTTCCCGCCGCACAGGAGATTCCGCGATGACCACGCAGACCGGCGAACCCATCGCGCCGGACAAGGCTACCGACCACCTTGCCGTGACCGACCTGACCGTTCACTACGGCGGTGTCTGCGCGGTCAGGTCGGTAGCGCTGAGCGTCGCGCCCGGCGAGTCCATGGGCATCATCGGCTCCAACGGCGCCGGCAAGACATCCACGCTCAAGGCGCTCATGGGACA
The DNA here is from genome assembly GCF_030816615.1 of Streptomyces sp. B1I3. NCBI lineage: Bacteria > Bacillati > Actinomycetota > Actinomycetes > Kitasatosporales > Streptomycetaceae > Streptomyces > Streptomyces sp. B1I3. The sequence continues at coordinate 1,958,872 of NZ_JAUSYD010000001.1, read as the reverse complement.
CATCCCGCGCACCAGCGGCCGGATCACCCTCGGCGACACCGACCTCAGTAACGTTCGAGCACGGGACATGGTCCGCCACGGCGTGGGCTACGTACCGGAGGGCCGCCACGTGTTCTCCGGGCTCTCCGTCGAGAAGAACCTGTTGCTCGGTGCCTACCACCTGTCGTGGAAAGGGGAGACGCGAGACACCCTGGCCCACGTGTACGACCTCTTCCCCATCCTGCGGGACTTCCGCAGCCGGGCCGCGGGCGACCTTTCCGGGGGCCAGCAGCAGATGCTGGCCATCGGCCGGGCACTCATGTCCAGGCCCAGGCTCCTGCTGCTCGACGAACCCTCCATGGGCCTCTCGCCGAAACTCATAGAGAACGTCCTGGAGATCCTCGTACGGCTGCGTCGCGAAGGGCTCGGGCTCCTCCTGGTCGAGCAGAACGCCAAACTGACATTCGGGGTGACCAGCCACTGCCTCGTCATGGAGAACGGCTCCGTTGCCATGTCGGGCACGTCAGCAGAACTCGCCCACGACGAACGAGTCCGTCAGATCTACCTCGGACTGTAAAGAAGGAGACCCAGTCGAGAGCCGGTCTCCGCGCAATACACGCCTGGACAAAGCCTTGACCAGCCACTGGGCGAGTGGCTGGTCAAGGAATTCGGTCCGAGCACCTGCCCATGTCCCTCCCACTCGGAACACTCGTGAGGGAGTCCGTCAAGGGACGCGAACGCGTCCGGGCGGCGAGGGAAGCAGTTTTGCGGCACGCCCCGTTGCGTGTGGAGGAGGTGCTGCTCGAGCCCCACTCGGCGCGATCCACGACCGGATGCCCACCGGGACCTCCGCCGCGTCAAGAACCCGTCCCGGACTGCTCATCGTTTTCGAGAGGTACCTCGCCGATCGGTACCTCCGCACCACATGAAGATCGAGCCCCGGTCGGGACCTGGAACCGGGGGCGGGGGGGCGGGACCGGCCGGTTCTGAATCGCGAAGGTGCGCCTCGCCTGCCCGGGTCCGCACCGAGCGGAGGAACCGCATGGTGGTCACCCGATCCATCCCCCTGACTCTTGTCCCCGCAGGGCAACCCTCGCGCCCCGCACCTCGAAAGGATCCGAACGATGGCCGACTCCTGGGACCATGAGGTGGATCTCCTCGTCCTGGGCTCCGGCGCCGGTGGACTGGGAGCGGCAGTTGTAGGAGCCCAGGAGGGACTTGACGTCCTTGTCCTGGAGAAGACCGAATGGCTCGGCGGCACCACCGCCCTCTCCGCCGGAACGGCCTGGATTCCCGGGCACCGGCACCAGCAGGATCCCGAGGCGGACACCACTGCAGCGCGCGCCTACCTGGACGCTCTCGTCGGTGACCGGGCACCCCGCACTCTGCGCGAAAGCTACCTCGCGCACGGGCCCGAAATGATCGACTACCTGGAGCAGATCGGTGTTGGGTTCCGGCACTCCGCGACAGCCGTCGACTACCACCCCGAAATACCCGGCTACGGCACCGGACGTGCCCTCGAACCCCTCACGTTCGACGGGCGCAAGCTCGGCAAGGCGCGCTTCGGACGGGTGCGTCGCCCCGTCCCGGAATTCGCACTCTTCCGCGGAACGCTCATGGTCCGTCGTGCCGAGGTCAACGACCTTCTGAAGATTTTCCGCGGATCGGTGCGGGGCATGGTGACCGCGCTGCGCCTCGGCCTGCGGTGGGCGCCGGACATGCTCCGCTACCCGCGCGGCACGCGGCTCGCCATGGGCAATGCCCTCACCGCGAACCTCTACCACCAGCTCCTGCGTCGAGGAGGCGACGTCTGGTTCACCGCGCAGACCACCGAACTCGTCGCAGACGGCGCCGGCCGTGTGATCGGCGCAGCGGTCTCACACAAGGGTCGTACCGTCCGTGTCGCCGCCAGTGCCGGAGTCGTCCTCGCAGCCGGAGGGTTCTCCGCCAGCCCCGAGCTGCGCGCCCGCCACATGCCCAGGCCCACTCCGCAGTTCACGCGAGCCGCGGAGGGTGCCACCGGCGACACGATCGCCCTCGCACGCGCGGTCGGAGGGAAGCTCGGAGAGTCGCACGGCGACAACGCCCTGTGGTTCCCGAGTTCCATCGGGCGTCGCCGGGACGGCTCCACCGCGGTCTTCCCCCACATATGGGACCGGGCCAAGCCAGGCATCATCGCGGTCAACGCCGCCGGGCGACGGTTCGTGGACGAATCAGTTTCCTACCACCGCTTCACCCGCGCCATGTACGAATCCCACGCCTCCGTGCCGACGATTCCCGCCTGGCTCGTGACCGACGCACGGACCCTGGCCTCGTACGGCCTTGGCATGATCTACCCGCACACACCACGCTGCCTTCTCAAGCGGCACATCGCCTCGGGCTACCTGCGCTCCGGCGGCACTCTCCACGACCTTGCGACCGCCATCGGGGTGGCTCCCGACGGACTCGCCCGTACCGTGGCTGACAGCAACCGCTACGCCCGGACTGGCGTCGACGGGGAATTCGGCAAGGGCGGAAACGCTTTCGCGCATCAGTACGGCGACGCCGCCCATAGTCCGAACGTCAACCTCGGCGCGATCGAGCGAGCGCCCTTCTACGCGATCGCCGTTGTTCCGACACCCTTGGCCACCTCCCTCGGGCTCAGGACCGGCCCGGAAGCGCAGGTCATCGACGAACACGGCAAGCCGATCCCCGGGCTGTACGCATGCGGCAACGACGCGAACTCCGTCATGGGGCCGGAGTACCCGGGCGCGGGATGCCAGGTCGGCGCCGGGCTCACCTTCGGATACCTTGCCGCCCGCCACGCAGCTCGCACACCGCCGCAACATGGCTGACCCGGGCGTCGCCTCCCACCCCCGACGCCTTGGAGCAGGGCCTCGCGCCAGCAGCGGACGTGGCCCGAGCCCGCCGCAGGGCGGCTGCTGGGGCACGGCCGTCTCCGCGTGGGCGGCCTCGTCCCAGCTGCCGGGCAGGAACAAACGCCAGGACAGCGGGCACGAAGCGGTGTCGGACGCGGCATGGACACTGACCCCTATCTGGCAGTTCCCGACCTTGCCCAAGGTGCCGGAGTACTGCCTGGCCACCCCGGGCGAGGACGTTCCGTCCTTCGGGAATCCGGTGTCGTCCACGACCCACACCTGCGGCCGCACCACCGCCACCGCCCGGCGGGCCAGCCGGGTGCGGACCGTGTCCACCGGCCAGGTCGACGAGGTCATGAACTGCTGCAACTGCTGATGGTCCACACCCAGGCGCCCGGCCATCGGCTGCATCGACTTCCGACGCCCGTCCAGCAGCAGGCCCCGCAGATACAACCCGCCCTTCACCCGCTGATCAGCACGCGCCAAAGGTGCGAACACCTCCCCAGCGAACTCCTCCAACCGGCCCCTACACGCTGCGAGTTCATTCGCCCTCATACCAGCAGGAAACCACCATCGCGACCGCATGCCCAGAGACGTAACAAAGCCCTACCAGCCGACATCGTGGCCTTGTGGCTGGTCAGGCCAATCGCCCATCTCCGCGTGGGTCACTGGTCTTCTTCGTGTTCCCGGCCGGCGTCATGGCTTTTACGGCGAGCGTACGCGGCTGGTGAGGGGGGTCGGTCTCACGCAGGTCATGCAAAAGGACAAGGAGGACCCACCGCTGTGCGGCGCACAGAAGCGTTCGCTCCTGGTTCAAAGTCCCAGAGAAGTCCCAGGAACTCCGTCACACCCCGCCTCACCTCGCATTTGTGCAGGTCAAGAGGGGTGTGACGGTGCTTTTTCTGTAGGCTTTCAGATGTCGCGGAAGAGACCAACCAGCGCGGTGACCTGCAACGATGAGAGGGATTCGGTCGCTGACCTGCGTGAATGGTCTTTCAGTTGTTTCATGCTCGTGCCGGTTGATGAAGCCGGAAGCCCCAGAAAAGTCCCAGAGGACTCCCACGGCTGACGGACGGCCTTTCGGCCCCACTCGCCTCGACGTAGGGCAAGCGCGTCGGAGCGGGAGCGTGGCAGGGGCCGGCGGCCCGGGAACGGATCGGCGAATGCGGTTGTCGTGCCCGGGTTGCGGCGACGGGTCGCATGAGAACGAAGAGGGGTGCAGGGATGGCAGAGGTGAGCAGACACTGGGACGGAGCCGGGCTGGAGCGCAAGATCCGCCCTGCCGGGCGGCCGTGGCGACATCGCGATGGTCGCCGACGGCCAGTGGGGCGTCGGCACACAGCCCGGCAGGTAGCCGGACGAGGCAACAGTCGCGGAACACCGGGCAGCGAACGGCCGGCGTGTCGAGCTGACGCTGGAGAAACCGGCCCGCGTGGTAGGCACCCGGGCCGAGGATGCCCACCACGGCGATGACCTCGCTTGACCGTTCAACGGTGGGGCCCGCTGCCACAGGCTGAAAAGCGGTACCAGGACCTGACGCGGGGAACGGCCCCGCTTCAGGTTCTTTGCAGCGCCCGGTGGGAGCCGACTGTCCGGGCCGTGCCGCGAGAGGCGTTCCTCGACGACGGCTGGGTCGAGTACACGGACGACGGCTGGTACCGGCCCGTATTCCTCGACGGCCGACGCGGCGGCGGCCTGGACGGGGTCTACGGTCGCGGTCGTGAACCTCCACGCCACCACGTGGCAGGCCGAAGTCAGCCGGTCGCCGCGCCCCCGGCTTTGGTGATGAGCATGTCCAGAAGCGAGAGCAGCGCACCGCGCGCGTCGTCACGGGAGCGGGCATCGAGCAAGTGGATGGGTGTGTTCGGGTCACGCAGATGCAGTGCCGCCCTGATCTCCTGGGCGGTGTAGGGCTGTTCGCCGTGGAAGCAGTTCGCGGCGACCACGAACGGAAGCCCCCGGTTCTCGAAGAAGTCGACGGCCGGGAAACTGCGGTCGAGGCGTCGTGTGTCGACAAGGACAATCGCCCCGAGTGCTCCGTTCAGCAGGTCGTCCCACATGAACCAGAAGCGCTCCTGGCCAGGTGTGCCGAACAGGTAGAGCACGACCTGTGCGTCGGTGAGGGTGATGCGGCCGAAGTCCATCGCGACGGTGGTAACCGCCTTGGACTCGATGCCGTCGAGGTCATCGACGCCGACGCCCGCGCTCGTCAGCCGCTCCTCGGTGCGCAACGGCTCGATCTCGGAGACCGTCTCGACCAGGGTCGTCTTGCCGACGCCGAATCCCCCGGCGATGAGGATCTTGACGGGGTCCGCTTCCTGGGCAGGGGTGTCATATCCGGGCAAGGTTGTCCCTGATTCTCATAAGCAGGTGGACATTGGTCGTCTCGGCCCCTTCCAGGGGTGGCCGGTGCTCGATCAGCCCCCGATCCGCGAGTTCGCCGAGAAGAAGCGTCATGGGAGTGAGGCGGATGTGCATGCGCGCCGCGATCTCGGCGACCGCCAAGCCGCCCGGAGGCGAGCACATCGCGAGGATGGCCTGCCACTCGCTGGGCAGGCCGCCGTGGCCGTCCTCGACGGCCACCGCCGTGATCGTGGCGTCCATGGTGAGGGCGGTGTGTGCAGCCGCCGTACGTCCATCGGTCAGCGCGTACAGCCGCGTCCGGCGGTGGCCTCCCTCTCGCGGCCCCGGCTCGTCCGCCATTACGACGGCTGCGCCTGGCCGCGATCAGGCGTGCTCAGCCACTCACCGAGCGCCTGGGCGGTGCGCACGGCTTCACCGCCCAGCTCCCCCAGCCGCGCCTTGCGGGAGGTCACCACGATGAGCGTGCTGCCCTCCCCGCACCCGACGATGCAGAGATAGCAGTCGTCCATCTCGACCAGCTGGCGGATCACCCGGCCGCCGTCGACCTCCCTGGATATCGCCTTCATCGTGGAAGCGATACCGGAGGACGCGGCGGCTATGCGCTCCGCCTGGTCCCGTTCCAGTTCGTACGAGCTGAGCTTGATCCCGTCGTTGGACAGCAGTACGGCTCCCTGGATGCCGGCGATCCTGCTCAGGTTGTTGTCCAAGACGCTGTAGATCATGTCGTTCGTTGTCGTCATGGCTGATCCTGTCGGAGTTCTTCTTCCACTGTCTGAGTCCCGTGTTCGTAGTCCGCCCAGGCGTCGGCCACTTCCTCGGGTGTCGCCGCATCCTGATGGACGGCAGGCTCCGGTGCGTGTGGCGCGCGGAGCTGCTCGGCGATGTGAGCCTGGGGGACCCGCTCGGGGAGGGCAGGCTTCGCGTCACCGTCCCGTGTGAGGGAAGGAACCGACGGCTTGCTCTCCACCGGCCGCTGGGGCAAGCGCTCCGGCGTTCTACGGCCGGCCGACACGGTCTTCGCGTGCAGGACCAGCTCGGGCTTGCGTTCGTCGGACGGCGCCGGTGCCGGGGCGGGCATCGCCGCCGCGCGCGGCGCTTCCTTTCCCGCCCGGACCGGTTCGGTCGGCACGAGGAGTTCCTTGGGAAGGATCACCACGGCCGACGTCCCCCCGTATACCGAGCGGCGCAGCGTCACTGTGGCCCCGAGCTGTTCGGCGATGTGGCCGACCACGAAGAGTCCGAGCCGGTGAGCGTTTTCCGCCAGGACGGAATACGGCGGGGCCGAGTGCAGACGCCCGTTCATCTCCTCGTAGGTTGCGGCGGTCACCCGAGGCCCGCGGTCCTCGATGTCGACCAACAGCCCGTCTGTCACGAGTTCGGCACGGACGACCACCTTCGACTGCGGCGGGGAGAACCGGGTGGCGTTGTCGAGGAGTTCTGCCAGGAGGTGGCTGATCTCGCTGATCACCCGCGGTACCACGCTGATCTCGTCCAGGGCCTGGCGCTCGATCCGCCGGAAGTCCTCGACTTCCGCGGCGGCTTCGCGCAGCAGGTCGGCGACGCGCATGGGCTCGGTGTGCGGATCGGGGATGTCCCCACCTGCCAGGATGAGCAGGTTCTCGATCTGCCGCCGCATACCCACCGTCAACTGGTCGGATCGCATCAACCGGGCGAGAAGCTCCTCGTCGTGCCCGAAGGCGTCCTGCAGTTCGTCGATGAGGGCCAACTGGCGGCTGACCAGGTTTCCGGTGCGCGAGGCGATGCCCGCGGCGAACATACCGAAACCCTGGCGCTCGGCCGCGAGCCGCGCATGACCGTCGACGGATACGGAGACGACCCGGGCGAACGCGTCGCTGATACGTCCGACCTCGTCCCGGTCTCCGCTCACCGCGGGCAGCGCCTCGTCGTCGACGGGCTGCCCGCGCTGGAGCCGGGCAACGACATCCGGCAGCGTGTCCTCGGCAATGGTCACCGTACGTCGGTGCAGACCGCGCAGGCGGCGGAGCACGGAGCGCGTGGTGAGCACGATGACCGCCGCGACGGCAAAGACGGCTGCGCCGTTTCCGACGCTCAGCCAGATGACCCCGTTCTCCAGTTGCATGGCCTTGGCGTCGGCGTGCACGAGTAGTGCTCGCCCCTGTTTCGCGTTGAGCGCGGCAAGACGCGCCGCGAACTCGTCATACGCGGCCTGCCAGGCATCGGCTTCCTTGGGTAGCCCGATACCGGACGCGGTGTTCCGGTGGTCGGAGATGACCGCGTCCTCGATGCGGACCTTTGTCTTCCAGCCGTCCGAGGCGAAGACCTGGTCGTAGGCCGCTTTGTCCTCGGCCGTCAGATACGGCGCGACCCACTCGTCGTACTGGTACCGCTGGGATCCGACGGAGTTGACGAATTCGGCGAACCCGGAGGGGCTCAGACGCCTGGACGGCCCGGCCATGGCGAGGAGGGTGGTCTCACGTGCCACCATCTCGGACACCGTGAACACCGTGACGACCAGGCCGCTCTCCTGGATGAGCTCGGCGTCTTCCGCATGGCTGAACTCGTTCTGGTAGACCCAAATGATGCGGTCGACGAGGTCGGAGTAGTAGCCGATCGTCCGATCCGCGTCCCCGCTGCGGGCGTCCGCGCGCTCGCGGAACGCGGCCAGATCCGCGAGACCGTGCTTCAGCTCCGCGACGTAGTGGTCGTCCTCGCGCCCGGTCGCCGCCAGAGCTCCGTCCGCTGCCCGACGGAACTCGTCCGCGGCCCGGTCCGTGGCCGCGCGCCGCTCGCGCAGCTCTCTTCCGGACACGGAGCCGCTCGCCCACCGTGTGGCGGTCATCGTCCGCTCAGCCTGCAGTTCGACCATCAGCCTGGTCAGGGGTACATCGGTCCGCTCACCGACTGCCACATCAGCGCGCAGTTGCTTTGACTGGTGTATCAGCGGCTGTGCGGTCATGACCACTTGGGTACTCATCGCCAGAATAGGGACGATTGCCAGCCAAATGAGTAGCGTACGCAGGCGCAGAGTACGCCGCCGACGAGTCGCCGGCTGCCCTCGTGTGCCTTCGGGTTCTATGGGAGACATCAGTCCTCGGAGAGCGGGGAACCAGTGGGGACGGCCCGACCGCCGAGACCAGACGCAGTCCTGGGTTCAGGACTGGGGGAAGTCTGGTTCGGCTTTGACGCGACGTGAGGTACCGATCATAACCAGCCGCACCGGAGAAACGGAGAGATGACTTCCGTTGGTCATATGTGGTAATGGCGACGAAGCATTTCACATCGGACGTTGGCGTTCACCTGACGCCTGGGCACAGGCGTGCTCGTGCAGACAGGGAAACCGGCTCCCCCGGTCGCACGTCTTGGACCGACCGGCATCTGATCAGTGGGACCTCTCCCTCGCCTGCCGGCGCAGTGGTTCGTGGCTGACCTGGTCGGTCCCGTGGTCCCGTCAGGCGGCGTAGTAGTAGTACGCCGCGCTCTTGGACGGCAGGTCGTGCGGGAGGCAGGTCCACCGGCAGCCGGTCCGCTCCTGGCGCGTTGCGCGACACTTCGGGCGCAGGCATTGATTCCCGCGCGCGCCTTCCTGTTGTGAGCTGCTCACGGTCGGGGCCGGGCGGTCGTGCCGGTGGCGGCCCGGCTGGCGCGGCCGTGGAGGTTCGGGGTTACGTGGTCCGCGGCGACCCAGACCCCTGGTCCGGGAGTGCTCCACCCCGAAGAGCCGATCGGCGCCGGGCTCGTGCGTGAACGCCTCCATCGGCACCCTCTCCTCTCCTCGTTGCCCTGTTGATCGTCGCTCACCAGGTCTCCGCCAGGGCGGCGAGAAGACGGTTCCCTTTTCGGCCACGGAGCCGGATGTGCCGGGGAGGGCGTTGGCCGCCCTGATCCATGAACGCCCCCGTCAGGCACTCCGAACGGGCACCGCGACTCAGCGGGTACACCGCGCTGCTTCCGGGTCCACCCCGCTCTCCCCGGTCATCCGCACACGGTGCCCAGCGGTCACCGCGTCCCACCGCTCGGCAAGAGGGGGCCCACGCTGAACAGGCCGACGTCCGCCGCGTGGAGTGCCGCTGATCGCTCCCACGAGGGGCTAATGGCGAGCACGTCGCGGCAGAGGCCGGCCTGGTTCCTCCGTGGCCCACGCCGCCTCCGCCTGGATCCCGTAAGGGGTGACGATGCCGGTGTCCTTGCCCTCGCGAGGTGGTAGTCCACCAGTGCCCTGGCGATCGATGATCGGGGCATGTCTGCGGGTCTCGGACGGCCGGGACGTCACCCCGCGCCGGCTCGGTGCGGGGTGACGTCCCGGGCGCCCGGCCCGCTCCGCTTCAGCCGCCGTTGGGCGTGACCATGGAGGAGGCCGGGACCAGCCGGTATCCGCCGGCCTCGCGTCGTACGTGTCCGGCGGTCGGCGGCGGGAAGTGGCTTCCCAGCAGGAGAGTTGACGTACCGGCCAGCGAGGCGAGCACCTGGTTCCGGGTCCTGGCCGCGAGGGCGGGAGCGATGTCCACACAGCTGCAGAGCTCCGGATGCGCCATCTGGACCGGGTGGTGGATGCTGTCGCCGGTGACCAGCGCGGTCTCGCCACGGCTGCTCAGTTCCACGGCTACCTGCCCCGGTGTGTGGCCGGGGGTTGGCAGCAGGCGGATGCCCGGCGCGACGTCCGTGCCCTTGTCCGCGACTTCGATGAGGTCGAACAGACCTGCTTCCCGGACGGGGTGGACCGAGTCCCGGAACATGTGCCGACGCGCCTCCTCCATGTCGACACCCGCCCAGTAGTCCCACTCGGTGCGCGAGGCGAGATAGCGCGCGTTCGGAAAGGTGGGCACCCAGGCGTCGCCCTCGGCGCGCGTGTTCCACCCCACGTGGTCGGCGTGGAGGTGGGTCAGGATCACGACGTCAACGCTCTCCGGTGCGAAGCCCGCCGCCCGTAGCCGTGCTTCGTAGTCGCTGTCCAGGTTGTGCCAGGCGGGGTTGGCGCGCTGCTTCCCGTTTCCGATGCCGGTGTCCACCAGCACCCGTATGCCGTCCACCTCGACGGCGAAGCTGTGACTCGCCAGGCGCAGGACGCCTTGTTCGTCGGCGAATTCGGGGCTCAGCCAGGGAGTCCGGTCCACGAGGTCGGTGGTTGCCCCGGGCAGCAGCCACGGACCGGTCTCAGCGGGCAGGACCACTTCGTCGATGCGTCGCACGGTGTGGTCGCCCACCGTCCACGAAGGGGTGAACTCGGGCGTCTGCGATGAGGCGAACATGGTGACTTTCCTTACCTGTTACGGGTCGCGAGGAGGGAGATGTCTGGAGCGGGTGTGTCGGGTGGGCGGATGCGTAGTTGCTCGCAGCCGGGTCGGAGCGGGCGTGCGGGGACGGGGTCCGGCGCCAACCGCGCCGCGGCGCGGCCAGCGTCGCGACCGCGACGATCGCCAGTACGGCCACGCAGCCGGCATAGGCCAGTGCGGTCGCACGCAGTCCGAAGCCGGCGGTGAGGGCGCCGGCGCCGATGGCGGGCAGACTCATCGCCAAGTAGCTGAGTACGTAATAGGAGGCGAGCGTGCCGCCCTTTTCCCGGGCCGGAACCGAGTCGACGGCCGCGCGCACCGCGCCCTGGGAGACGGCTCCGAAGCCGAACCCGGCCAGCGCCGCCCCGGCGAAGAGAAGCACGGGGCCGGCGAGATGGAGGGCACCCAAGGTCAGGGCAGCCGCCGGAATCACCGCGCAGCTCCCAAGAAGAGCGGAGACGTCGGCGCGCATCCCGCGCGTGAAGTACACCGTCGGGGCGGCGACGGCCGTCAGCGTGAAGAAGACCAGGCCGCCCGCGTATTCGGGTCCGCCGGGGGAGATGAGCCGTGTGAAGCCCGGTCCCAGGGACGAGTAGAAGCCGCCGAGCGCCCAGACGGCGACGACGCCGGCGCCGTGGAGTAGGAGAGTGTGGGCAGCTGCCGGCGGCATCGCCAGGTGGGGCCGCGTTGAGCGTAGCGCTCCGGGACGGCGGCGGACGGTCTCGGACGTCGAGACGAGGGCGATGGCCTGCGCGGCGAACACGGCGGTCAGGGCCGCGTACACCGTGATCGTCGGAACGGGGGCGAAGCGCACCATGAGGGTGGCCGCCAGGACGCCGACCGCCATCCCCGTCACCGGCGCGATGCTGTTGGCCAGAGCGGGGCGACCCGGCCGGGCGGGGTCTTCCAGGTCGAGGAGAGCCGCACCCGCCGCGCTGGTCGCCACGCCGGTGGCGACGCCCTGCAGCACGCGGGCGACGATCAGGGTGGTCAGGCCGCCAGCCGTGGCGAACAGTGCCATGGAGGCGACCTGGAGCGCGAGCGCACCCAGGAGCACGGGGCGGCGTCCGACGTGGTCGGAGAGGGTTCCGGTCGTCAGTAGTGCGATCAGGAGCGCCAGGGCGTAGGCGCTGAAGACCACGGTGATGTCGAGGGCCGACAACTGCCACTGAGCCTGGTAGTGGGGGTACAGCGGGGTCGGCGCGCTGGATGCGGCGAGCAGCGCGATCAGGATCGAGGCGTACACGGCGAACGGCAGGCGTCGGGATGTGGAGGTGCGGGGAGACGCGAGGCCCGCGGAGACGGTCTGCATGAGGATCCTTCCCGACGTAAAGCAATAGGTTTGCTTTAAGGCACCGTAGGTCTTACGATCGACTAAAGCAAATAATTAGCTTTTGCGGTGATCGGGGGCCTGGACCAGTTCCGGCCCGTTGCGCGGCACAGATCCGGAAGGAAGTCATGACCAGCGAACTCACCTCACAAGAGGCAGCCCGAGGGGCACTGCGGGCGGGGCTTCCCCTCGATGACGGCCGACACGAAGAAGTGGCCATGACGGCCAACCACATCCACTCCGTGATCGGCACGTTGCGCGAGCTCGACTTCGGCGACACCCCTCCCGCGTCCTCCTACCGAGCCGGACAGGGGAACGCCGATGCAGCCGTTTGAGCTGTCGTTGACCGAAGCCTCCCGTGCGGTGCGCGCACGGCAACTGTCCCCCGTCGAACTCACCGAATCGGTGCTTTCCCGCATCGCCGCCGTCGAAGGACGGCTGGGCGCCTACGTCATGGTCGCCGCCGACGCGGCCCTGGCCGCAGCGGCCCTCGCCGAACGGGAGATCTCCGGAAGCGGGCCGCGCGGACCGCTGCACGGAATCCCGATGGCGCTCAAGGACCTGATCGACGCGGAGGGGATGCCGACCACTGCGAGCTCGCGCGTCCGGGCGGGGCACGTGGCGGAACACGACAGCCGGGTGGCAGAACGCCTCGGCACCGCCGGGGCCGTGCTCCTGGGTAAGACGCACACGCACGAGTTCGCCTACGGCCTGACCACTCCGCAGACGAACAACGCCTGGGACCACAGCCGGGTCGCGGGCGGGTCGAGCGGCGGCTCGGCGGTGGCCGTCGCGGCCGGCGGAGCGACGTTCGCCATGGGCACGGACACGGGCGGTTCCATCCGGGTCCCCGCGGCCCTGAACGGCGTGGTGGGCCTCAAGCCGACCTACGGCCTGGTCCCACGCACAGGCGTGACCTCGCTGTCCTGGTCCCTGGACCACGTGGGCCCCCTCACCCGCACCGTCCAGGACGCCGCGCTGGTGCTGTCGGCGACCGCCGGCCACGACCCGCGCGACCCGGCGAGCGTGTCCGGCCCCGCACTGGACGGCTTCCCGGGAGGCGACCTGCGCGGACTGAAGGTCGGCGTACCGCGCAACCACTACTTCGACCGCGTCACGCCCGAGGTCGAGGAGTCCGTACGCGGCGCGATCGAGCGGATGGCGGAGCTGGGAGCGGAGCTCGTCGACGTCGAGATCCCGATGGCGCGTTACCTCCAGGCCGTCCAGTGGGGGCTGATGGTTCCCGAGGCCACCGCGTACCACGAGCGGTCGCTGCGGGCCGACCCCGGCCTGTACGCGGCGGATGTCCGCATCCTGCTGGAGGCCGGCGAACTCACCTCCGCGGGCGACTACCTCCGTGCCCAGCGGGCCCGCACCATGATGCGCGACGCCTGGGCTCGCATGTTCGAAGGAGTCGACGTCCTCGCCGCGCCGACGGTGCCGATGACCGCCGCCGAGGCGGGGCAGGAAGCCGTCGAGTGGGCCGATGGCACGACCGAGGCCGTGTCGGACAGCTACGTCCGTCTCTGTGCCCCCGCCAACATCACCGGCGTCCCGGCCCTCACTCTGCCGGTCGGTCACGACCGCGGGGGACTGCCGATCGGTATGCAGCTGATGGCGCGTCCCTTCCAGGATGCGACGGTGCTCCGTGTGGGCCGGGTCTACGAGGAGTCGGTGGCCGGTGCGGGGCGGCTCGCTCCTGTAGCGGCCTGACGGGAGGGGCGGACGCTTCAGCTGGCGTGCGGTCGCGTCGCAGCGGGGACGTCTGCCGTGCTCGGGCGCCCGGACCCGCCGTCCCCGGGTCACCGACGCCGGCCACCGCCTAGAAGCAACGGATTCGCATTAAGGTGGGCCGCATGAGTCCCAAGCCCATGGCCCGCCCCGGCGGGCGCAGCGCACGCGTACAGCAGTCCGTCCACGCGGCGGCACGTGAACTCGTGGGAGAGGTGGGCCGCGACGCGCTCACGGTCCCGATGGTGGCGACCAGGGCGGGCGTGACCCCGTCCACGATCTACCGTCGCTGGGGCGACCTGCAGGAACTCCTGTCCGACGTGGCCGTCGAACGGCTGCGCCCGGAAACGGATCCGGCCGATCTCGGAAGCCTGCGGGCCGATCTCGACGCGTGGGCGGAACAGTTCCTCGACGAGATGGCCTCGCCGCCCGGGCGCGCCTACATCCGGGACGCCCTGCTCGGCGACCCCGACGGCAGTAACGCCGGTCAGTGTTCGGCGTATGCCGCCGAGCAGATCGACGCCGTGCTGGCCCGTGCGGTGCAGCGAGGAGAGCCGGCGCCCGGGACGGAACTGCTGATCGACCGTGTCGTGGCGCCAATCATGTACCGCATCCTCTTCCGCCCGGGCCGGCTGGATGCCGCGTACGCTCGCGAGCTCGTGACGAACGCCCTCCACCAACAAGTCTGACGGACGGCTCCGGGACGCGCCGCCCCTTGGTGCTCGTAGAAACCCGCCAGCTGACCACTTCGCTTATCAGGCGGTCTGGTGGGCCGGGGAGGCCGAGCGGTCGGCTGTACCGGCAGGGGTCCTGAAATTCCCCAGCGATGGCCGACCAGGACCTAGCCTTGGGGTCGTGACGCCCGTTTGACGCTCCGGGTGCCCCGGGCGCCCTTCATCGGAGCCGAAGATGGCCTTTGACCTGTGCGTACTAGAGGGTCGTCCTCCCGCGACATCTTTTCGATGACCCATCATGTGGAGAGCGCGGTGTTCGTAAGCCGTCGCTCCTGGTTCACAGTCCCAGAGAAGTCCCAGGGCCTCCGTCATACCCGGCCCCGCCTCGCATTCGTGCAGGCCAGGAGGGGTTTGGCGGAGCCGCCCTTGAAGGCTTTCAGATGTCGGTGAACTGACCGGAGGGTTCGGCGCCGATGTCGTCATCGATGTCGACCTCGCCCCGGCCGAAGCGGCTGGCGCGCCCGTGCTCATCCGTCTCGGCGAGGGGCAGGGATCGGCCAACTGTCAGGACCTCAGTGTGCGGCGGCCGTCATGCGATCGAGTGGTCGTCATCGCGGATACGGGAGCTCAGAGGCGTGGCGTCGGATGCCGGCTGGATGGTACGCATGGCAAACAGGAGCAGCCCCGCGGCGGCGAATACCACTCCCGTTACTACGTAGAGCGCCAACGGTGTCCAGTTCACGTCCAACAGCCAGCCTGCCGCGGAAGGGGCGATGATGGCGCCTACCCGGCCGACGCTGATGGCTGCTCCCACGCCTGTGGCGCGCAGCTCGGTCGGGTAGATGTTCGGTGTGAGCGCGTAGAGGCCGGCGATGCACCCGTTCACGGCGACACCGATGACCGCGCCGACACAGAAAGCCAGAGCGAGGGTGTCGGTGGAGGCCGCGAACGCTACGACCAGCGCGGCGGCCACGAAGAGGTAGGTGCGCAGCACGCTGATGAGCGCGTAGCGCGCGGCCAGTGCACCCAGGAGAGCGGTGCCGAAGATGCCGCCCAGGTTGAGGAGGGTGCCGCCGGTCAGGCTCTGCTTCGACGACATGCCGGCTTCCACCAGCAGGGTCGGCGTCCAGCTCGTGACGAAGTAGAAGGCAGCCATGACCAGGAAGAACGCTCCCCACAGCACCAGGGTGGGGCGCCGCAGGCCTGGCGCGAGGAGGCTACGGAATCCACTTGTGGCGGAGTGCTCCGTCTTGCCCATGTCGGGGAGCGAAGTGAGTTCGGACTGTCGCATGCGACGGGCGAGTGCGTTGACCCTGTGCAGGGCGTTCTTGGGCTTTCTGGTGATGAGGAAGTCGAGGGACTCCGGCAGGAGCCAGAAGGCGAGCGGAATGACGGCCAGGGTGGCCAATCCGCCGACCAGGAACACCGACCGCCATCCGTAGTGGTCGATGAGCGCCACCGACGAGATGCCGCCGACCGTCGCACCCACGGCGTACCCGGTGGAGTTGAGGCTGACGGCCAGACCACGCCAGCGGCGTGAGGCGAACTCCCCGGCGACGACGTTGCTACAGGCCAGCACCGCGCCGATGCCGACGCCGGTCAGGAGGCGAAGCGCGCCGAGCTGTTGCCAGTTCTGGCTGGTCGACGACAGCATCATGCCACCTGCTGCGATGGCCAGACCTGCCAGGATGACGGGCCTCCTGCCGATCCGGTCGGCCCAGGGTGCGACAAGAAGTGCTCCCAGGGCCATGCCTGCCAGGCCGCTGCTGAGCAGAAGCCCGAGGGTGCCGGAGTCGAGATGCCATTCGCCGGAGATCGTCTTTCCGGTGAAGGACATGACGAGGACGTCGAAGCCGTCGAGGGTGTTGAGGAGTACGCATATGGCGATCGCACTCCACTGGAAACGGCTCATGGGCCCGTCGTCCAAGGCCTCCATGAGGCGGGCGCTCATCGGACGACTCGCTGCTGGGTGGGGCATGCGAGGTACATGTACATGGCAGCACTCCGTTGTCGACTGCGGTGTGCCGACTGAACCCCGGAGCGCCGCGTGACGTCCGGCCGGTTCGGCTGTCGGTGCAGTCATATTGAGAGCAGCGGCGTTCGGCGGCCAGGCGTCTTTCCGGATGGCGGGAAGGTAATTGTTACGGGAGAGAACATCTCAGGAGGCGGGTGTGTGAAGTGCCCGCGAAATAGCTCGGCCGGCGGAGCGGACCAGATCTGCGAGAGGTCCCACACGCGTGGGTCCGTGCCGGACGACGACGGAAACGGCTGCTGCCACCTCTCCGTCCGCGGTCGTGACGGGGGCCGCGACCGACAGCGTTTCCGCGGACAGTTGCCGGTCACTCACTGCGTATCCGCACACGCGTATCTGGGCGAGAACTCTCCTGAGCTGGACCTGGTCGGTCAGGGTGTACGGGGTATGCCGCTGGATCGGCCGGGCCATCGCTTCGTCCTGCACCCGGGCCGGGGCGTGGGCGAGCAGCACGAGTCCTGCGCCTGTGGCAGTGATGGCGAGCCGTCCTCCCACTCGTGTCAGAGTGGGCACGGCGCCGTCGGCGCCGATGCGCTCCACGAAGACGACCTCCGAACCGTCACGGACCGCGAGCTGTACGTTCTCGCGGGTGATGGCGGAGAGTTCATGCAGTTGAGGCAGCGCGAGTTCGCGTATCCCTTGGCTGCGGGGCGCGAGGGATCCGACCTCCCACAGCCGCAGTCCGACGCGGTAGCGTCCCTGTGCGTCCCGCTCCAGGGCGCCCCAGGCGAGGAGCTCGCCCAGCATGCGGTGAACGGTCGACACGGGCAGACTCGCTCGCCGGGCCAGGTCGCTCAACGAGAGGGACGGATGCTCGGCGGTGAAGGCGCCGAGGATCTGCAGTGCGCGGCCGATGACAGGGCCCGTGCCGGTGGCCTGTGCGGGCTTCTGATCGGGTCGCCGGTTCGGCGGTGCACCGGTCTTGAGGCGGTCGTATGTCAATGTGTGACACCTTCTTCGCCCGTGGTGCGGTCGTTCGACAGCCTCTGTTCCTCGCCCGAAGAGGGAAGTCCGAGCACTGAACGGGTCTCATCCGAGGGACGCCCGGTCAGGTCTCATGCTCCGCCGCGGAGCGATTCCTCATCCAGCGAAGCGAGTCTGCTGAGGATGTCGACGGCTATGGCCCGTTCACCCTCGGGAAGTGATCTGAGAAGCAGTTCGTTGATCCGTTCCGCCGGAGCGATCAGGGAATCGAGCAGCGCGGCCCCCTCGTCGGTGAGGCTCAGCAGGGTTCGCCTGCGGTCTTCTTCGTCGCGCACCTGGCTCACGAGAGCCTGGTCGGTCAGGCGGCGGATCATCAGGTTGACCGTGGAGCGGTCCAGGGAGGTGAGGCGCCCGAGAGTCCGCTGGTCCACACCGGGGTCCCGGCTGAGCGCGTTCAGGATGGCGAACTTCTGGGAAGTGATCTCCCGGGACACATGCTGGGTCCAGAGAGCCGTGTGCACCTGCTCGGCCCGCCGGATCAGATGGCCGATGTAGTTGGGCAGCTCCAGTGCGCGCGCCACGGTGCTCCCTCCGTCCGTCGTCTAGGTGGTGCCGGCCGAGAGACAGCCGGTCTGGATGGAGTCTAGGAGTGCGCGGCACCACCTTGTGTGCGACCTTCCGTCAGCGGTCCCGTCGTCCGGGGCGCTGGTCGTACGGGGTGGCCCGGGAGCCGTCTACACCCACTTCGAGACGGCCGACCCGGTCGATCTCCAGGACGACACGGTCCCCGTGACTGAGCGGCCCCACTCCGGCGGGCGTGCCCGTCGCGATCACGTCGCCGGGGTGGAGTGTCATCACGGACGAGGTGTATGCGATCAGCTCCGCGACCCCGAATATCAGATCGGCCGTGTTGGTGCGCTGTCGGGTGGTGCCGGCGACGTCACAGCGCAGGTCGAGGGAGTCGGGGTCCGGAATCTCGTCCGCGGTGACGATCCAGGGACCGATCGGTGTGAATGTGTCGAACGACTTGCGTGTGGAGCGGTCCTCGCCGGAGCGCACGGTGATGTCCAGCACGCAGGTGTAGCCGAAGACGTGGTCCAGTGCTTCGGCCGCGTCGACATGGCTGGCGGTGCGTCCGATGACGACGCCCAGTTCACCTTCCTGGTCGGTGCGCTTGTCGGTGTAGGGCAGGACGATGTCCTGGCCCGGGCCGATGACGGAGGAGTTGGCCTTGAGGAAGACGCCGAGGTCGGCAACCGAGGTGGTGTACGACATCTCGGCCTTGTGGTCGAGGTAATTGACCGGTGCGCCGACGACCTTTCCGGGCCGGGGCAGCGGGGCTTCGAGGGCCGCTTCGTCGAGCGGAACGCGTGCGCAGCCGGTGAGGTCGACCTGTACTGCTCCGTCGCGTGCGACGGTCTCGATGTGCTGGTGCAGCGCACCGGCGGCACTCGGGGTGCCGGTTCCGCTGAGTTGTTCGGTCACGTCGACGAGGTCGTCGCCGTCGACGATTCCGACGCGTCCCTTGTTGAACAGGGCCAGACGCATCGTGGCCTCCTTGTTGAGTGTCGGGGTGGGGGAGATCAGGCGCCGGGGTCGGCGTCTTCGGTGCGGTAGAGGCCGAGGGAGCGCATGACCGGCTCGTCGCTGTACGAGAACAGGACCGCGTCGGCGGAGGCGGAGGCGTTCAGATGACGGTAGGAGGCCCAGCCGGGCACCGCGAAGGTGTCGTGCTCGCCCCACTCCAGTCGTACGCCGTCCACGATCGTGGCGCCCTCACCGCGGACGACGTTGAAGATGGTGGAGGCCGTGTGCCGACGGCCTGCTCCCTGGAATCCGGGGCGCAGGCGCTGGACGCGGCAGCCGATTGTGGGCATGACCGGGCCGCCCGTCCACGGGTTGGTGTACTCCAGGACGATGCCGTCGACGTCGCTTCCCTCGGCCGCGTCGGCGATGCCCTCCAGTGACCGTTGGGTCTCCTGCCAGGTGTAGCGGGTGACGGGGGAGTTGGGCCCGTCCTGCGAGAGCCAGACGGGATTGAGCCTGCCGTGGAGGAACTGCCTGCTGCCCGCGTCGTCCGCTCGGGTAACGGGCTGGAGGCGCTGGTGGAACTTCTCGTAGAAGCCGGCTTCCAGGGCGTTGACCAGCGGGTAGTCGAGGGCGTCGAGCCAGATCATGGGCGCGTCGCCCTCGTGGGTGTGGTCGTGCCAGTGCCATCCCGGGGTGAGCAGCAGATCACCCGGAGCCATGAAGACGCGCTCCCCGTTGACCGTCGTCCACGCGCCGCTGCCCTCCAGGATGTAGCGGAAGGCGTTGGAGGTGTGCCGGTGGGCCTGCGCGGTCTCGCCGGGCAGGATGATCTGCAGTCCGGCGTAGAGCGTGTTGACGGTGGCCGGGGGATCGCTCAGACCGGGGTTGACGAGCATGAGGACCCGGCGTTCGGCCTCTTCCAGCGAGAGGGTCTGGGAGAAGTGCAGCAGGAGGGGCCGCAGTTCCTGCCAGCTCCAGCGGTAGGGAACGGCGCGGCTCTTCGGCTGGGCGGGGAACAGGTTCCCGTAGAAGCGCCAGAGCGGAGCCGCACCCAGGCCCGGCAGGGCTTTGTACGCGAGTTCGTCGGTCGTCATGGTGTCCTCCTGCGGTTGCTCGATCACGGGGTGGGCGCGGTGGCTGGGGACGGCGTCCACACCCAGGAGACGTCGTCGAAGTCCTCGGGCTTACGTGACGCGAAGAGCTGGTTGCGCAAGGTCGCCCCCATGCCCTCCAGGTGGCAGATCTCACCGAAGCGGCGGGCGTTGGTCTGGATGCGTGCCGCACGCTCCCTGCGCTGATCGGCGTACGCGGTGAAGGCGTCGGCTGGGTCGGTGAACCGGCCGAGAGCCCCTCCGAGGGCGACCGCGTCCTCCAGTGCCTGACAGGCGCCTTGGGCCAGGTACTGCAACATCGGGTGCGCGGCATCGCCGAGCAGCGCGATCCGGCCGTGCACCCAGTTGTCGATGGGGAGACGGTCGAACAGAGGCCAGCGCCGGTCCCGCGCTATCAGTGGCAGGGCGTCACGCACGGCCTGGCAGGTTCCCGCGAAGCGTTCCTCGAGCTCGGCCTCGGTGCCCCAGGCGTCGGAGTCCGGTGTGTAGTGGTCGCTCTCGAACACCGCGACCTGGTTGTAGAGCTCGCCGCGCCGTACGGGGTACTGCACCAGGTGCATGCGTGGTCCGGCCCAGACCATCACCGCGTCGGAAGCGGCGTGCTGTGACATCCGGCCGGTCATCTTGTCCGCGGGAAGGGCTCCGCGGAACGCCACGTAGCGCGAGCAGACCGGCTCCCCGTCACCGACCAAGGCCTGGCGCAGCCGCGAGTGCAGGCCGTCCGCCGCCACGACCGCGTCGGCCGTCAGTTCTGTCGCAGTCTCGGCGAAATGCAGGTGCACCGCAAAGTCGTCCTGCTCGGCGTGCGTAACGGTGTGTCCGGTGCGCAGCGTGATGGCGGGGTGTTCCTGGCAGGCCGCGAGAAGCGCGGCGTGGAGATCCGTGCGGTGCGTGACCAGGTAGGGATGGCTGAAGCGCTCGGTGTACCCCGGGCTGCGGAGATCGAGAGAGGTGACCTGCTCTCCGCTCAGGGCGTCCATCATCACGAGCCGGGGCGGGGCGACCGCGGTGCGCCGGACCGCATCGAGCACCCCCAGTTCTTCGAGGGCCTGAGAAGCGTTCGGGGCGAGCTGCAGGCCGGCTCCGATCTCCCCGAACTGGGCGGCGCGTTCCACCAGGGTCACATGGTGACCGGCGCGGGCGGTGGACAGCGCCGCGGCCAGACCGCCGATACCGCCGCCGACCACGGCGATGCGGAGTGGAACAGGGGTCACGGACATATGGCCTCCTTGGCAGGGAAGTGGAGGACACCGATGGAAGGCGACGAGAAGCGTCGCCGAAATGATCAGTACGCTAATCATTGGTGTACGGATCATATTGCGAGGGTGTTACCCCGGTGTCAACGGTTTCGCGGAGAAAGGTCAGCAGGGGGCGCGGCTCAGGTCCGTGCGCTCAACATGCGGCCGCCGTCGGCACCGCGCCGATGTGCATCCGCCTCTCGGCGGGCCCGGGTCAGAGGAGTTGGTAGCTCCAGGACGCCGGTTTCAGGTCACGCGCGGCAGCCAGCCGCGCTCGTAATCTCAGGCAGTGCACATGGGCCTCCTCACGGCGCTCGCGGGCAGATGGGCAACATGCCTCCGACGCCGCCCGATTGGACGAGACAGCACGGATAAGCACAGCTCAACGGGGGTGGAGCAGCGCTCCTTCCCGGTGACACGGCGAGACAGTAGACCGGGATTCCGGCCGCACCAAACGACTGCCATCCAGGGGCCCGAAGCAGGGAGCCACCTCGTTGGGCGCGGCCGGAACTCGCCGTTAACCTCCGCTGCAACCTCGCACCGGATGCACGCCGTTGAGCGTTGTCCGGAGCAGGTCCTGAGTCCGCCGCGCCCGAAAAGAGGCCCCATGAGTTACACGCTGCACCGAGGCGATGCCCTGACCGTCCTGAAGTCCTTCCCGGACGAGAGCGTCCAGGCGGTGATCACCGATCCGCCGTACAACTCCGGGGGCCGCACCAGCTCCGATCGAACCGGCCGTACCGCCCGCGCCAAGTACGTCACGAGCAACTCGGCGCACGACCTCGCCAACTTCCCGGGCGAGAACCGCGACCAGCGCTCCTACCGCTCCTGGCTCACCGAACTTCTCACCGAGGCGTACCGGGCCTCGACCGAGCACGCGGTCGCGATGGTCTTCACCGACTGGCGACAGGAGCCGACCACCTCCGACGCACTGCAGATGGCGGGATGGACCTGGAGCGGCACGATTCCGTGGATCAAGCCGTCCAGTCGGCCCCGCAAGGGCGGGCCGAAGCAGGACTCGGAGTTCATCATCTGGGGGGTCAAGGGCTCCCTCGACAACACCCGCGACCTCTACCTGCCGGGCCACTACATCGCCTCCCAGCCCCGCAAGGGCCGGGTTCACATCACCCAGAAGCCAGTCGAGGTCATGCAGCAGCTCGTCCAGGTCTGCCCCGAGGGCGGCACCGTCCTCGACCCGTTCACCGGCAGCGGCTCCACCGGGGTCGCGGCCCTGCGCGAGGGACGCCGCTTCGTGGGCGTCGAGCTGTCCGCGCACTACGCCGACGTCGCCGAGGAGCGGCTGCGGGCCGAACTGACGAAGGCCGACTTCGAGCTGGCCGGACCGGAGGCATGAGCGTGAGAGCGGAGAGGCCGGGGCCGGCGGCCCACAGACGCCAAAGGGGCGGCTGGTGCATCGACTAACTGATGCACCAGCCGCACCTCCTGTTATGTCAGGCCGCCTCGAACGCCCGCCGGATCAGCGGCGCCGCCTTCTCCAAGTCGGCTGCCGAGACGATACGGACCTCCAGGTCGCCGGTCCCGAGGTGTCCGATACCGCGCATGTCCCGGGTGAAGCCCTCCTCCAGCTCGACCGTGTCGGGGTCGAGTCTGAGGTACACCAGGATCGCCTCGTGCTTCGGACGGAAGATCACCGACGCCACGTTCACCAACCGCCGGTAGGCGATGTAGTGCCGCAGCGACGCCACCTCCACATCGCCCCACGCCGTGAGCGCCTCGTCCAGTTCCGCGTATAGGTGCCGCAGGCACTCCGGCACCTGTCCTCCACCCGCAGGCGGAGAGACCACCGAAGCCGTCGGCACGCTGTCCGCCACGGGTGCCTGCTTCCGGCCGCGGCGAGATGAGGCAGCGCTCGGGAAGCCGGTCGCGGAGTCCACGAGCAGCAGCCCCAGCAGGCCACCGTCGAAGATCCGGTAGCGCACCAGGTCAATCCGCTCGGGCAGCCGCTGCACGGCCACCCGGTCGTGGTGGGAGAAGCCGGCCGCGATGCAGATCATCCGCGGACGACGCCAGTCGACGGACTCGGCGGCTTCCGCGCCCAGCACCGTCCGGACGAGCGCATCGAACTCGTACTGCGCCGACTCCAGCCAGGACAGGTAGGAGACCGCCTGGGACATCACTCCGCTGTCCGAGCCCTTCTTGAACTCGATCACCACCGGGCTGCCGTTCTCGTCCAACCCAGGGGTGTCGATCCGCCCTCGGTGCCACGGACCGGTCGGATACTCCGACGCTAGGAACCGGACGCCCAACATCTGCTCCAGACCAGCCTCGACCCGCCGCTGCAGCTCCACCTCCAGCGCCACATTCGAGCCGGCCAGCTCGACGTCCCGTCCGTCCGCGTCCTGCCGGAACATCATCAGCTCCGCCACCAGCACCCCTCCCGTGATCTCTGCAAGAAGACCAATCGAACGAACGCATTGCATATTCCATCTGCGGGCAGTCCGATCACTCAGCAAGGCGACGCTCAAGGGGTGTGCACATGCTGGGCTGGAAGGGGATGACGCTGCGGAAATCGATGCGCCGCTCAGCCTCCGCCGTGACGGCCCGAAGGTCGGCGTGCGGTCGTCACCGCCTGCGCACTGACCAGCCGGACCGATTGCCCGCCCGCGGTCTGAAGGACCTCGGAGACCCCGCCACCGGACCGGCCATCCGGCACCCATCTCTAGCCGAAACCGTCAAATCATCCTAAAACGGATCAGGATTCACGCGGTGGATCGAGGCTGAGGAGAAGGTGTGCCGGTTACCAAGGGGGCAGCGAACCATCGTGAAACTTCGAGTTTCTCCCACGGAGGGCGTCCCTCACTGAGCTATCAAGGGGGCAATCGATCAGCCCGGCGCCTGCATGGCTCCTCCATCCGTCATGATGCTTGCATGGCCACCATCCAGTCAGCAGCAGAGATCATGCATCTGCTGGAGCCCTTCATGGGGCAGAGGATCTCCGTACTCCAGGTGCTTGGCATCAACTCGCTGAAGATGATGCTGCCGCCTCTAGAGGCGCTAGCGGGGGAGGTGGTGACAGCAGCGGACGTCGTCGATCGCACCCTCCGTGTCGACACGACGAGCTATGTCATCTCGTTCGATCTGCAGCGCACGGGTCGGGTTGTCCTGCTCGAGTCCGCGGAGCCCTACCGGTTCGTTGCTGGGGCCAATCGCCCTACAGCCCGTCTCCTGATGGCGGATGGGTCGGGCCTGGACCTGGTCGAACCGGC
This sequence comes from Streptomyces sp. B1I3, assembly GCF_030816615.1. Taxonomy (NCBI): domain Bacteria; kingdom Bacillati; phylum Actinomycetota; class Actinomycetes; order Kitasatosporales; family Streptomycetaceae; genus Streptomyces; species Streptomyces sp. B1I3. Next base: position 1,934,621 of record NZ_JAUSYD010000001.1, on the reverse strand, counting down.
CAAAACCAAGCGGATCACGGTCACGATCGGGACCAGGTCAGCCTGACCTCTGCCGCACCAAGATGATCTACTTCCCAGGCCGCCTCGATGCAGCTACTCTCAGTGCAGGCATTTGAGCAAGTCATGGGAGTGGCGATGGGCCAGCAGACGCACCGGAAGGACGACCTCCTGGTCTCCTCCAACTTCATCCGTGCGATTCGGGAGTCAGGCTACGTCAGCCTCTCGACCGCCCTGGCGGAACTCGTCGACAACTCCCTCCAAGCTGAAGCGACCGAGGTCGCGATCACGGTTGTCCGAGCCAAGGCGGACGGTGATCCGGAGATCTGTGTCGAGGATAACGGCCGCGGGATGTCGCGTTCCGAGATCGAGGCGTGTCTCCGCTTCGGTGGTTCGTCACGCTTCGACGAGCGACGGTCGTTCGGGCGGTTCGGCATGGGGCTGCCCGCCGCATCGCTGAGCCAAGCTCGACGGATCGAGGTAACGGCCTGGCAGAACAACCGCAGTGCATATCAGGTCTTTTTGGATGTTGACGCGGTCGTTGCTGGTGCCCCAGTCGATCTTCGTGCCCGTCGCCTATCTGGCAGTACTGTGGGCTCGGGGTGCCGGGTGGTCTGGCTGAACTGCGACCGCATCGAGTATCGGCGCCTCGCCTGGCTTGAGCGGGCCTTGCGTCGTGACCTCGGACGTCTGTACCGCCGCTTCCTAAGCAGCGGCGGACTGACCTTGACCATCAATGGGAAGCGTGTCGACCCAATCGATCCCACGCTCCTCACGACCAAAGTCGAGGGCCGCAGCGCGCGGCTGGCCTTCGAGCCGATCCGGTACGAACTTGCCACCTCAGCGGGCAAGACGGCCTTCGTCTCCGTCCGGTTTGTGATGCTGCCGGTTCAGCACTGGCATCACCTAGACAACGTGACCAAACGACGCATGGGCATCGTCGGCGGGGCAGGCGTCTCCATCCTGCGTGCCGGCCGAGAGATCGCGAGTGGCTGGCATCTCATGGGGGCGAAGCGCAAGGAAAACTACGACGACTGGTGGCGATGTGAGATCGACTTCGACCCTGTCCTCGATGAGCACTTTGGAATCACGGTAAACAAGCAGGGGATCCGGCCGTCTCAAGAACTTCAGGAGGCCCTGGGGCCGGAGCTGGAATCGATCGCCCGGCTGTTGAATGCGCGCGTACGTCAGGCCTTCGAGGAGGTGAAGTTCCAGGCGGCAACAGAGACGTCCTGCCGCATAGCGGAGGCCGCGGACGCGGACCTGCCCGTGATCCGGTCGACCGGCAAGGGGTCGGGCGCCCTGAGCTACAGGATCGGGTCCGAGCAACTGCCGATCGAGACGATGTTCACCTCGGCCCTGAAGCGGCGCACGCTCGATGTCACGCTCAATATTGATCATCCGGCTTTCGCGGCATTGTACCGTCCTCTGCAGGCGCTGAGTGACGAGGCAGGGAAAGATCTGCGCACGGCACTCGAACTGTTCCTCCTGTCCTTCGCCCGCACCACGACCCTCCTGGTCAGCGATGGTCACGACTGTGACGACCTCCTGAGACTATGGAGCAAAACCTACGGACGGATGCTCCAGAAGTCATGAAAGAAGAGGCCAAGCCCGTCACCCTCAGCCTCCCCGCCGACGCCTCCCGCCAGGAGACGCAGGCGTTCGCTCGCCTCTGCACACTGCTGGCGAGCGCTCCGCTTGAATCCATGGGGGTGAACAGCCGCGATCACTGGATCCAGGCAGCCAAGATCAAAAACCTGTATGAGCAGCCGCTGCTCGCGGCAGCTGCTTACACGGCCATCGATCTGGTAGATCAAGGCTGGACAATTCAGGCCGCCAAGCCCGGGCCCGTGTTCACACCCCCGCTGGCGAGCGGCGACCGGGAGACAGAGAAAGCCCGTGTCCAACGGCAGGAGCATCTGCGTCGAGATGAGCAGCTTAGGCAGAGCAGCGTTCGGCGCTTCGTCGAGAGGATGGAGCGCACGCACCAGCACGGCGACCGGCTGATCTCCATCTTCGACCTGATGCGCGACGGCCGGGAGCTGGCGGACGCACTGCAGAGTGCTGGCGTGACCACGGAGGTCATCAGCCCGTACGTTCAGATCGTCGACTCCTCGACCTGCGAGCTGACAGGCTTCAAGCTGCACGACATCTGGCGATACTTCCGTCACACTTGGTCCAACGCTTATGCAACCGTGCCTGGCCGTTCAATGCCAATCCTGATCCGGGACGCAGCCACTGAGTACCACGCTGTCATTGGACTGGCGGCCATCTCCAGTCCGGTTGTCCAGATTGCCGAGCGCGACCACTGGATGGGCTGGGAAACAGACCAATTTCTCGAGCACGTGCGGGCGGCACCGACTGCCGATATCGCTCGCTGGCTTGCCCGACGAATCAAGACTCAGCAGGAAGAGATCTACGTTGACGATCTCCTCCGTGACGGGGTCCTTCAGCCGACCGACCTAGCGGCGCCCACCTCGGAAGTGATCGGCCAACTGCGGGCTGACGCAGAACGGCATCGTCAGCGGCATCACCAGGCCAGCACTATTCGCGAGGTCCGCAACATAGAGCGTGATGCGTGGGTGGATAGGGCCACAACGGACCTCTTTCGCAGTAAGCGAGCAGCAGCGCTCGCCGAGACCTTGGAGGTCGTCACCCTCCTTGGGGCGTACCTCTCTCCCCCCACAGCCGAAGGACTTGCCAAAGCCTTCTCGGACTCGAAGGCGCGGGCACAGATGCGCCGTGTGATCCGCCGTACACGAGGAGAGCGGGTCGGCACCGTGATCGCCGACCTCACCGTCTGTGGAGCCGTAGCACCCTATAACGCGCTGGTGGCGGGCAAGCTAGTAGGGGCCCTAGCCGTCTCACCGACAGTGCTGGCTGCTTACCGCAGCAAGTACGCACGCCCCAGTGAAATCGCCTCCGCGATGGCTGGCCGTCCGATCCTGCGCGAGCCGCGCCTCTCCTTCATCGGAACCACCTCGCTCTACGGTACTGGTTCGAGCCAGTACAACCGGTTGTTTTGGCCCGCCGAGGTTATGGGAGGAAGGAGGGAAAACCGGATGGGATTCCATGAACTTGGGCGGTCGCGCTCCTTTGGAACCTCCCATTTCTCCAGTGAGACCGTCGAAGCACTTGTCCGGCTCTCAGCCCTGCGCGGATCGCTCGTACGAGTCAACAATCTGTTCGGTGAAGGCGTCAGCCCCCGTCTGCGTAAAGTAAGGCTAGGAATCGCCGCACTTGGGTGGCCCGCCAACGACCTTCTCAGGCACGGACGTGAACGTATCCTCTACGGCGTTCCGTTGGTCGAAAACCTGCGGGACTACTCACTCGGCATCGACGAGAAACCGGAGTACCTACTTAATCCCGAACTGCCTGAGGCAGACGCCAGGATTGCCGACTGGTGGTTCGAACGCTGGTGCCGGCGGAGGGTGGCACGCCAGGACGTCCTTGAGTCCATGCGCACCCACAGCCTGGTCCGGCCAGTCCGGCATGGTGCCCGGGTACCGTTGCCCGCCGGAAACGAGACGCTTCCAAACGACCAGGAGATGTTGCCCATCTTCACGTAGCGGGGGCCGCTCCTCTTGGGCGAGGGCGCGGTCATGTCCTGCGCGCCGTAGAGCGTCAGGTACGTCAGCGCAGCACGGCTGTGATGAGATCAACGGCACGGTGGTCGCTTGCCTCATGGTCGACCCGGTGGACTCCAGCAGGGGTCTCCCGTGGCCGACCGCGATGACGGCGGGAGTGCCACGGTGAGGCGGTTATACGGGTGTGGCGAGCACATGCTGGTGTGGCGGGAGTTTGGACCGCCGGTCAGCTTCGCGGGTAACGATGAGCATCGTGACCGACTTGACCAGCGTGTGCGGGAGGTCGCGAACGGCAGGGGCCAGGGTCCAACAGAAGGCTCCTGCTCCTAAGTTGAGGCGTCGAGCACACTCCTTGATGGGACGGAAGCCTCGAGCGTTGCGGTCCCGTCCCATCACACGGACGTCACCCGATCAGTGCCCACGCTGGAAGCGCTTTGACGGGCCCTTGTAAGGTTTCAGCCTCAAACGGCGCGGCCCCGCCTGTAAATGCTGCCCCTGTGCACGCAGGGCTAGAACTTGTCGGCCACCTCTCGCTTGTGCTCGATCGGCAGCCACTCAGGACGGAAGTCGGAATGGCCGGCATGCGCCCGCAACGAGTTCGTACATGACCTCCCTCAGGACCTCCCCGAGTCGGGATTGTCCATGCCCGAAAGGTGGCGCAGGAAGCTCGGATCGACCTCGATGCGGCCGGTCAGGCGCCAAGCACGGCGTTCGTAGGTCAGGTCTCCTGTCACGGTGAAGGGAAGTTGACGCTCATAGGCCATGATTGCCCAGTTGTGGTCCTCCCCCGTTAGCGGAACATGAACTCGCAAGGTCTTTCGGTTCACCTCCGCCGCGATAATAGCTGTCCCTGCCTCTTCGCTATCGGGCATCGAGTCATCCCGTATGAGCGATTTAACGAGACCGGCGAGCCTTTCGCGCCGTACGGGCTCTTCCCTACGTACGAGTTGTTCCCGGACCCGCGGAAGCTCACCAATCGTGTCTCGGTCCAGCGTAATTGTCGCTAGGCCGACGTCTGGCCTTCGTTCAGCCGCTGCCCATTCGAAGGAGAAGTCGAGCGTGCGGAGGTGCTGTGGCTGAGACATTTCTTCGAGCGACTCCACTAGCCCCGCACTAAGGCCCAGGCTGCTCGGAGATGAAAGTGCCTCCTGGTCCCAGGATTGTGTCAGCCGTTTCGTGCTCTCAAGTCCTCTGGCCAGAGTTTCCATGACGTGCCGCGGGAAAACCATAGCGGGTTGCTCTTGGCCATCGATTGACTGCGGATCAGTTTCGCCTAGACGGGACACCACGGTAAATACAAAGCTGCCGCGCTTTGTGTGTCCCAGCCTTACATCCTCTTCCATATACTCGTTAACCGGAGCCGGCCTCCTGCCCTTATGTGGATGGTGTGGGTCAGCGGCTGTAGTTGCAGCTGACTTCATCAACTTGAGAATCGCTTGCATCGTCTTTTCAGCCTGCTGAAAAGGAATCGTACCATCGATCATTTTCTGATCGAGACGCACGAAGAATAGGTCCGCACGTGTGGCAATGATGCGGTCTAGTAGTTGTTCGGCGTCCCAGTCGTGAATATGGCCAAGCGACTCCAACGCGTCCACGAAGCGCGGTGTGAAGTCGGCGAAATCTGTGGCTAGTGGAACCATGACACGCGGCGCGGTGGCCAACGAGGTTGACCGGTAGCGCCATACCTCGCGAACTTCTGGCTGCTTCTGTTCCAGTTCCCAGTCGTGATAAGCCAGAAACTGGGAGACCGCGGAAGGGGTCAGCGTGGATGCAATCTCACGGTAGCTGTTAAACGCGGATCGGTTCACCTCAGGCCCCTCTCTGCTTCGCCGATCGACTTCATGATGCCTAGAAGTTGTTCCCCCGTGAAGAGGTTCTGACGAGGTAGATGAACCGTGTGGTGCTCACCGATCGGGCCGTCGTGTCTCAGGTTATCCGCGGACTCCCAAAACATACGGCTTCGTGTGTACAGGCCGTATTCATTCGTGTGCAGCCACGGCTCTGGCTCGCGCGGGATGAGAAGCACGCCAAGGTAGGCGGGAATGAATCGCTTCGTGCGAGTTAGCTTCCGGAACGGCTTTGCCTTCATCTTCCACGTCATGCTGTCATCTTTAAGTAGGCTCTCTTGGTAGGTGCACTTCAGCTGAAGCTCGAATTGCGGTCCATAGTAGCCGTGATACTCTGTCGAAGAAACGACCGTGATATCAACGCCCTCGTAATCGGTCTCGTGAGTTTTTATGGAGCATCCCACCGCGTAGGCGATCATTCGCGTGTACGACACGCTGAAGTGTTCCTGTAGTGCGGTGATGGGAACCTGGCCCTCTGCCAAGTCATGCTCGCCCATCTTTTCCTCAGTGCTGTCTTCGGCCACAGTTCCCCACTGGGTATGACTTAATCGTTTGCCGGAACTAGTCTCGAGCAAGAGAGTGACGTGCGGGATTATTTGGGTTCTAGTCCGTGCTAATTACACCTTTCGTTTTGCGGGGCGTCGCTAGGTGCCGCCATGGTTCCAGCAGCGGGCGACGGCCCACGTAGCGATACGCGGGCCGTCGCCCCATCGGGTGCCTTCCCTTAACTTGCGAGCAGGAGAAGATAAGGGGAACTAACTTGGCCAGACCTGGAATTCTGTGCCAGTCGATCTAATCGACCAGTGCTTACAGAATCGCCCCGTGTACCTGACCGCTTACGGTGCATCGAATCCTGTTCTGGCTCATGCCAGAGCCTGCAGAACAGTCTGCGTCGCGAACGGCAGGTTCTGGGAAATCACCAGGTCGTCGACCAGGTGAACCGAAACGCCGCTTCGCTTGGCACTGTCGTGGACACGCCGCAGTTGCTCGTTCGGTGCTACGCCCGGTGTTAGCGGGCTGTGTACACCGATGATCCATTCGCGGCCACCCTGCCTTGCCAGAATCGGAGCGGTGACCGGCCCTACGCCCTCCACGTCGATTTTGGCACCTCTCTCGAACGAGATACCGAGCTCTCGGCTGTCCAGATCCTCGAAGAGGATGTCGGCCGAGCGGGCAAGCCGTGCCTCGGCAAGAGCCGGTGGCGTGTCGTTCATCAGGTAGCGCAGGAGACTGGCCCCGACGTGGCGATCAAGGAGGTTGTGTTCGAACCGGTTGCGGAAGCTGCGCAGACAGCGATAGCAGGACTCATCGCAGTTGGCTGGGCAGTCTTCGAGAAGTTCCAGCGTCCGCCTGAAGATTTCCACACCGTGGTCGTTGACCCGGCGAGTGAAGCCGGCACCGCCAGCGAGGGTGTCGTACATGTAGATGTCGGCTTCCCGACCTTCACCGCCAAGGGGCGTCAGTGCAGGACGGTATTCCGCTTGCAACTCCGAGGTCTCGATGCCGAGCTTCCGTGTCGCAGCAATCGTCAGGGCCTCAGCAATTGTGCGCAGCGCGATGTGCGTCGATAGGTAGGCCGGATCGAGGGTGATGGGCGCATCCACCTTCAGACGCACCAGGAGCACGTCGGAGATGAAGTCCGTACCCAGCACCAGACCGCGGGTCGAACGCGACCCGGGACAGTTCGGCTCCTTATCGTCGGGGTAGGGCTTCTTGTGTGTCCCATTGACCACGCCTGTGGCCGACGCTGTCGGCTCGATGAGACCGCACAGCGTGCAGTAGGTGTACCCCTCGTTGCGGGGACCGGTGTTCGTAACTAGCAGCGTCTCGCGGTGATAGGTCTGCTCTAGCCGGTCCGTGTCTGTGACGCGCTGCCAGGCGCTTTCCTCGGTCGGTCCGGACGCCATGAGCTTGGCTCGCGTGGCGTAACTGCGGGCCGGCGCCTTGTCTGCACTGGTGCCGGGGTCCTTCCTGGCCGGGTGCGCGAATCCTGGCGGGCGCATCCAGTTTTTGGCCTTACCGAACTTTCCATCGGCTCGACAGGCCGGACAGTCACGTTCATCCCCGGGCGCGGCCTCGCCGTATGAGTAGTAGTTCGCGTAATGGCACACTTGGCACTCGAAGTAGAGCAGCCTTTCCTTCCAAGCTTGGTGGCGCGTCTCCTGGACTGGTGCATAGATCGCCTCGGAGGTCCACTCCTTGTTGTCGATCCACACCACCTTGCCCGGGGCGTACTGGCTGAGTGCTACCGCAAGACCCTGACTGGGCGCGTAGTGGAACTCAGGCCTGAAGCGAGTAGATCGATCGAGATCGAAAACGTGGAATGAAACGACATCCGTCGGGAACGCGTAACGCGGTAGCACTCCCTTGTACAGGAGTCGATCGAGCAGGTTCTTTTGGGTCCGCCGGGCATCCGGCGCCTCCGCACCCTCGCTCGGATCTTCCGTATCCTCCTTGTCAGACTCCGATGATGTGTCACTCGTGGAAGCAGTCACGGGGTGTCCGCTGGCATCGAGATCAAGAGCCTTGTCGATCTCGCCGAGTGTCCTTGTGACGAAGTCCTCGAGGACGGATCGGAGGCCTTCTTGGCCGAGCTCATCGGGAAGCCATGCCGCAATGTCTTGGCGAAGAGTCGTCTCATTGACCCGCAGCCATTCTTCCAGGTCGACCCTGTTCAGTGGAGAGGATGATCCGGTGAACTCCGCAATCGTTCCCAGTACCTCGAAAAGCTGCGGCTGCGCGTCTGGGGCGATGTCAGGAAGGCGATCCTGGTGGTAACGCTGCAGTAGATACGCGATCACGTGACGGCGTGTGATCTCGTCGTTGTCCATCGTCAGTACCGGGTCGTCAACCTCACCGCGGATCATCAGTTCCGGCTGGCGGAAATAATGATCATCGTGGGTGTCGGCACTGCCAAAGGCCAGCACGGTGGCGACTGCGTTGCCCCGCCGACCAGCTCGCCCTGCGCGTTGCTGATAGTTAGCCCGCGAGGGTGGCATGTTGCGCAGGGCGACACCGGACAGGTTCCCGATGTCGATGCCTACTTCCATAGTGGTCGTGCACGACAGGACATCGATGGCGGCGGGTTTTTTCCGGTCTCCGGATCCGGGCAAACCGAGGTCGACGTCCTGGAAAAGCAGCTCATGCTCTTCTGCCTTGGAGAAGACGGCGTCTGACTGAGCCGCGGCATTGAGCTGCGCCGTATGCTCGGCAGCGATGATGCTCATCGGAGGCTCGGAAGAGTCCCGCAGAGCCCGTGCGGCGCTGGCGCGGTAGTACCCCTTGCGGGCTTGGAAGACCGGGTCCGTATCAGGGTCTAGGACACGAACTTTCTCGTCTCGGCAGTTGACGCACCGAGAAGAACCAGGGAACGGCCGCTGAGTAAAACGACAGCGCTCACAATAGCCCCAAGTCGTTTCGAGATCCAGGTACACCTTTGAGGCCGGCAGGCGGAACTTCCCAGCCACAGCATCGCAGAATTCTTGAAGCAGTGCTGGCAGCCATGTGTCGCTGAACTGTTTCTTCGCTGCCTTAGTTTCGAGCCACTGGCTAATCGTGTTGAACTTCCCTGTGTGCGGACGAACGCCGCCGTCCGTCATCCACCAGTCTCCATCAGTCATCGACGGGAACCAGATGCCGGGCGTAGTCCACTGCATGAGCCACATCCGCATGAGAGCCAGCTTGGACTCGTCACTTGTGGCGACACCCTCGATGTCGGGGAGCAGCGAGAGCAGATCGGCAGTCCTGACTCGCGGCTCGCGTAGGGATGCGAGGCCGAGGGATGCAAGCCCGAAGTATTTGTCAGTGAGTGTCGTGTACATCGTCCGCATCAGCGCATGCGGTGGCGAGTCGGTGATGCCGAACAACTGCATTAGCTCGCCGAAGTTTCCTGCAAGCGCGCCCTTCTCGATAGCTGTTTCAACTCGGTCCAGTACGTGAAGTGACTCAGAGGGGCGAAGTTCAGGGCGAAGCCGGACCGAAAGCTGGCGAGATCCAACCATGGCTGCCAAATACAGTTGGTTCAGGGACAGCATGGGCTCGAGCGTTGTATTCTCCAGCTCTTGCCACCCGCGCAGAATCAGGGGTCGCATGGCGTCGCGCATGGAATAGCTCTGTAGGTTTGGAGCGAGCCTGGCGGCAACCTGCCGGGAGTCGGAGAAAGCGAGCACCTTACGCCCACGCAACGGTGCGAAGTCGGTTTTTGGTTGCGCGCCGGGTGGCTGCACCTCAAGCTGCCGGGTCACCAAGGCTTGGAACGGTTGGTCACCCTTCGTCTGGTGATCTTGCACTGACGAGCGGCCGTAGCCGGCGCGCTGACCGCAGACACCGCAGGGCTTGAACTCGCCGTCCGCTTCGGTCTCGTCGCCGTCCTCTTCGCCCTTGATTACTTCCCCGCTCCGAAGACGAGGAAGGAAAACGCTTCGGACCCGGCGATCGATTACCTTATCCGGGTTGAGCCTGCCGGTGACCAGGTCGAGGTCGGCGATCTCGACGTTCTTCTCGTACGGTTCCTCCAGGAGAAGGTCCAGGGGCTGAAGTTCGGGAATGGAGCCGGACGCGGACTGGAAGGCCCCTCCCGGCTCATTCCACAGGTGAGACGGGTTGGAGAGGTCGTCGGTATACGCTCGTGCATAGGAGGAGCCGCAATGCCGGCATGTGTACAGCTCAAAGACCCTGGCGCCGCAGTCACAGGTCGCTCGGGGCTGGGCATAAAGCTGGCCCACCGGCCCCGGCTCCGGGTAAGCCGCCCGGTCGACCTCCGGGCATTCGGGGTCGAGACATGCCCACAACCCGGGCAGCCCACGGAAGAACGCATGCACACGGCACGGCAGCAGCCCCGCACCATCCGCCGACCGCCGGGCTGCACTACCGAGCGCGACCAGAGCAGAAACGGCTTCATCCGCGAGCTTCTGGTCCACACCCGGGAAGATGAAGGTGCCCAAGTCACTGACGGGCTGAGCCTGCTTCATAGTCTCGTTGACGAGGAGACCCATCGGTCCGAAGGCGTCGAGCGCTTCGTGTAGCAGTTCGCCGACCGGGACAGCCTGTCTTGGGCTCACTCCGCAGTAGTCCAGCAGGGATTGAACCGCAGCGATGCGGGCCTCGTCCCCAGCACCTTCATAGAACTCGTGCATCGGTACGGCGGCCAGAGCCTGTGCGTCCTGTAGGCTGCCTGCGCTGGCGCCCGGGCGAAGGGACAGCTTGCCTTCCACGCTCTTGAAGCCGGCCTCGGACTTGCCGCTCAACTGCGCGGCGAACTGGCGCGCATACTGGGGGGTCGTGAAGCTGGCACTTGTGCAGATCACCTGCAACTGGCTCGCCGGGATACCGAGCCTCGCGCGTAGACGACGAAGGAGGAGCGCCACCTCGGCGCCAGCGGCTCCCCGGTACATGTGAGCTTCATCGATGATCAGAAGAAACTTCTCGTCGGGATTTTTCGCCAACCAGTCCCGCGTTGCATCAAAGACCGGCCGCTCGAGCGGACGCATCATCATGTACTCGAGCATCGAGTAGTTAGTGATCAGAACGTCTGGGGGCTCCGCCAGCACCTCGTGGCGGGTAAGTAGCTCCGGATCTTCGGGGCGGGTGATGGCACGGATGAACTCACCGGCCTTGTTCTGCCACCGGGCACCGCTCTTGCCGTACCACGCCTTCAAATCCGGCTTAGCCGGCCACTTCCCACGTGACTTAAGTTCCTTGACGAGAGCATCTGCTTCATCGCGCTGCGGCGAGGAGTCATCGTTCGCCAAATCGATCAGGTTGATGTAGAAGTCCTCGATGGCGTGAAGACGCTCCTTGTCCTTCTTGACGTTGCGTACGCCGGGATACAGCGTCCGGCTGGTGTAGCGGGCGAAGCGCGCCGGGCGGCCGGCCCACTCGTTGAACCTGGCAGTGACACGAGGATCGCTCAGCAGGAGCCGAAGACGGCCCAACTGGTCGTTCACTAGCGCATTCATCGGGTAGAGGATCAGAGACCTGACAGCCGGGACCTTGAAGGACTCCGGCTTGTGTGCGGCCTCTGCTGCGAGTTTGGCCAGCATCGGCAGGAGGAACGACTCGGTCTTCCCTGAACCTGTGCCGGTTGTGATGGCTAGGCTCCGGCCATCGCGTGCAGTCCACTCGAGTGCCTCAGCCTGGTGGGTGTAGGGCGGGTCGTACAGCAGGCGCTTCGAATCGGCCGTATCCGTCGACAGAGCGCCGAGGAGCTCCCGCACGGTGTCGTCGAGGTCCAGGTCATCGAAGTGGCGGTCGGTTTGGTACCGAGGAGTGCTTTCGATGAAGGGAGCTTGGGACAGCACTCCCTCTTGCTTGAGCAGTGCACGACGCTGGTCGAGCACGGTGCGATGCCCGATGTGATATGTCGCTTCGATGTAGTCCCGCAGGGCCGTCTGGATCTTGCTGATCGTCTCTGCGATCGTTGGCGCTTCCACTGTCACGCCACCCCTCCCTCTTCGCTGACATGCATCCATAGCATGTCAGCGAAGAACGCCGACAAGTTGTCAACCGCCAACTTCGGTACTCGGTAAGAGATGAGCGCACCCTTTACCCGTGAGATGGGGATCCCCACCAGCTCGAGGTTGCGCTGTGCCCACCTGGGGACGGGGCTGAATAGATCCAGCCGTCTCTCGCCCGGGGCACCGGACGCGGGGCCTACTCGCATGGCTTGCGGTGTGCCTGCCAGGGCGTCGATGGCCGCCTGGGTGCGCCAGGCCTCGTCGCAGCCTGCCGCGGTGAGGTCATCAGCCGGAAGGTCCACCAGTGCGCGAGGGAACCCATGTTCTGCACGCACGAAGCACCACAAGTCGGCACCGTAAGCTTGCGGCCGACGGGCAACGAAGTCTCCTGAGTCACGGGGTCCGAGCGGCCGCCAGCGGCCTCGGTAGTAATGGACTGATGCCGTTGGGTCGAGAATCGTGAGACCGCCGATCTGGCCGGACTCGCCGACTCGGTCCAGGCGCTGACGCATCACGTCGACCACCGCAGCTGCCTGCTCGACCCTAGGTCGATTAAGCCAGTGATCGCGAGGCAGAACGTGCAGGCCGGCGGCACGCAGGCGGGCCGGAGCGAGCTGTGCGTCGAGATTGAGGGACCGGGTGTGACCTTCGTTCTGCACTCCTGCGCTCAGCGACTCATTTACAATCGGTTTGCCATTGGGCCGCACACCGAGCAATAGATATTGTCCGGGGGCCTTCTCCACGGATGAGGGTGGGGCCAGGTATATCTGCCGGCTTATGTGATCCGGTTGAGCAGGAAGCTCGATCAGGTCACCGATCGAAACCAAGAGGTCCAGGTACGTCGCTACCTGTTGTCGTGTAACCAGGGATGCTTCGTCCAGTGGGCTGAGAGCCTCAAGAACTGCGTCTACGAGTCGGCGCGGAGGTGCCGGGCAAAGAAAGGACGCCGCACGGCGAAGCAGAGCGGAGAGCGCCTCTGCAGAAAACGCGTCAGTTGTTGTCTCATCCAGCCAGAGTGAACGAACTGTGAGTTCTGCGGCCTCCTGTTTTCCGAGCACTGTTACCTTCACTGGAAACCTCCCATCATCGTCGAACGTTCTGAGCCCTCATGAAGGTCCTCAATACCCAAGATTGCGAATCGAGCCGCTCGGATAAGTACGGGGGACACCAGCACGCATTTCAGCATCCTGTCGAGCTCGGTGCTGTCCCCACCGTCCAGGGAGCCGGGTCGGCTTGCAAGAAGCAGTAGAAAGTCCGCTGCGTCACGCGGGTTCCCGATACCAGTGCTAGCGGTAATGGGGGCGATTGCCTCGCCCAAACCTTCCCGCAATGCAGACAGGGACTTCGACCACTGCCAGAGATGTCTGGCGATGTAACGAGCCACATCACGCTGTGCCTGCGAATCTCCTACAAGCTGTTGCATCTCATCCAGCGTGTCCGGTCTCCTCGGCGCACTGAGGCAACCTCGTCGGCGTTCGAAGTTGGCCCATCTACTCCCGGCCATGAGTGACGCGAGGGCCGTTGTGATCGCGTCGAGCACCAGTTTTCGCTGATGGTGGGAGAAGGGATCGGCCGACAGGTCGGCGTCCTGCCAATAATGGTAATTACGTATCAGTTTGAGCGCTTCTGGCAGTGGGGCGCCTGTGCAGCGGATAATTGGCTGAGTACCCGCTCTCTGGCGCAGCCAATTGGGGTCAGGTGGCAGGATGATGGCTGCGGTCGCATTGTTGGAAACGGCTCGGAGCATGCCGCCACCTACGGGGACGTCAACCGGTTTCCAGACATCTCTCTGCTCGCCGACCAGCGGATTCTCCACAGAATATAGGAGTACTTGCGTTTCATTACGGCCTGTACGGTCAATCAAGCGTACTGTGTGCCTGTCATTGCGCTGCTTTGTTGGTACCCAACGAAGGGGGTAAAATCCGCGTTCGCATACAAGGGACGCGAAGCCTACCCCGCTTCGGGAGACTGATACTTCACATGACTCAGCGACACTATAGACGCTTTGCAGTTTCCCTTTCCCCGTGCGGAATTCCTGAGCCGCCAGTTTCGTCCACGCACTGTCGGTGAAAGGGAACGAAATAGTATGGCGCAGGTGCATTAGTTCCTTACCGGCGTCGTCACGCAGTACGACAGTCAGCTCGGCCTTAGTGCCGGCTGGGCCGTCTGCCGATAGACTTGCCCGGCCATCCCATATCTCGGTTAGTTTTGGGCGGGCTGGAGTGGCATACAGGCGGATGCCTGATCCCTCTGTTTGGTCTTCCAAGTTCGAATGAGGATCGCGAATGGTGACAGCAAGTGACCCGCTTGCGAATGACCCGCCTGCATCTCCGGACAGTAGTGCAACGTGCACCTCGTGTGTACCTACGGAGAGTCCCTCTAGAGCGAAAATCAGTGACTGACTGCCTTTTGGCCATTCGAGCGGAAAGGGTGAACCGCCGTCTACTCGAACTGAGCATCTCTCTGTCAAATGAGTGGACGTCACCGCTAGAAGTACTGGATCCCCAGCCATCCACTCGGCGGATCCGTCGCCATCCCACGAAGCTGGAACAACACCTACAGGGTGGATGGAAACGTTCGACACCACCGACAGCCCGGTTGCCGCAAGCTGGGCTATCTCCACGTCATTGAGGGTTTGGGGCACCTTCACATCGAAAGCGTTCACTTCATCGGCGTGGACAGCGGATGGAGATATCCACGGAAGTGCCGGAGGAGAAATGCCGGTGCGGCCGACCAAGCAGTATTCATGACCTGGCCGGACGAAGCCGCCCTTTATTTCGACAGCTAGTCCGCCGGGCTGTTTCCGGAAGAGCCACCATGGTCCCTTAGTGATGGCGCAACGTTCGGCTATCAACTCATTGACATGCCTGGATCCCTGCTCCAATTGGATAATGGGGGTGCCTGGCCGGGGCCACGCGGTGAGCAGCACTCTGCCTGGGTACAAGAGCTTTCCGCGAGGAAGTGGCTGACGGCGTCCTTCAATCTTCGGGCGTAGTCTCCGCAGCTCCTCGCTTATCTGGTCATTTTCCGCTTGTAGAGTCGTGAGGTCGGGTAGCTCCAAGCAGGGACGCCATCCGCCTCCCTCTTGTTGCAAAAGAAGTCGCGGATGCGATGCAGTATAGGTGTACTGCCCTTGGCGCTCTTTCCCTGAGCTGGTATTCGCCGGAAGGAAACCGGCAGAGCGCACTGTGTGCGCAGAATTTATTGCCTGATCCAGCCAGTCCCTCGACTCGTGTTCCTTCGATAGGGCGTCAACCAGGCGGGCGAGCGTTGATTGCACCAGGTACGGGGATCCCTCGCCGTCGCCTGACAGTAGCGCTGCGGCGATATGGCCGAGCAGGATCTGATTCGAGCAGAACTTTTGGAAGCGGTCGCTGTACCCGCCCGTGCGCGCTGCCAGGCAGGAGCCCAGTTTGTGCGGATCATTCAGCATGGATGACGTAAGTATGGCACGCGCTTCGTAAAGGAGTTGTGCCATTTGGCGCTGCAGATCGGCTGGCATGATGGCATGCGTGATGGGCCATGCGATGATGCTGAAGTTCGAGGCAAAGGCTCCCCTGGGTTCGATTCCTCCATATTCGGCTGCGAACCGTTCGAACCATTGTTTAATATGTCTGCGATTATCGTAAGTCTTCCATTGTGGGCCGCGCTCCCATCCTGATGTCTCTTGAGAGAACAGGGGCCAGTACTCATCTCCGGTATAGAGGTATCCGATTTCGGCGGCATATACTACGAAGGGCAGCCACCAAGCGCGGTGCCGAATATCGAATCCTTCTGTGACGGCCCCGCGCACCGTGGTTGAAAGTAGATCCAGGTCGTTCTGGCTGAGATCATGCTCCAGAGCAAATACGGGGGCCGCTGGCTGCAGCGCCTGGCGATGTGCGTGAAGGGTTCGAAAATGCTCATCGAGGTATTCGTGTAGATGCTTGAGCATTTCGATCGAACCGCCAGGCGTCGCTTTTGTCATGCTCGGTCTCCCTCCCCTGGGTCCCGCCTTGCACTAGACACAGTCTGGAGCAAGCCAACGACACTCCGTACGTCGAACTTTTGAGAGTGCCCACCGATCGGGTGACCGGCCGGCGTTCCGCAAAGCACGAAGCTCCTGTGCCGTTGGCAGAGGTGTTCGACGTCTCAACTCATCTGCGCAGGAGCCTCGTTGGTTTCCTATCCTGCCGCACTCGACTTGCCTCACGTCCTGGTCGAGTGGGTAATCGTGCTCATCGTCACCCGTGGGGGTGACCGTCGCTGCAAGCTCCCGTCCCATCAGCGTGCTCTCGTCCGCTGGTCTACCTTCGGCGGCACGAACCGCTCACACGGATCGCCGTCGTCACCGCTGCCGTAGGCCACCGCGCCCGTCGGGCACCCGGGCGCTAAGAATCCTGCGGGAGACCGACCCCGACTACGTCCCGCTCGACGGAACGCTTGCCGCGTGCGGCCGGGTCGGCAAGAGGTGGGCCGACTTCTCGCTGGAGCACCGCCGCCCCGGCGTGAATGCACAGGTTGTCCCGATCCCGGAGCGCGAGCACCCGGCGGGCGAGGCGTTGCGCGGCTGAAGTCCTGGCGCATCTTCCCCCGAGCCCGTTGTAGTCCCAACCGCATGAACGTTCATCGCTGCCGCCGTCCTAACTCTGGAGAGACAACTCTGAAAGAGCTCACCGGTAGGCGAGATCGACTTCTTGAGTCGGACGGGGAGGCGTCTGCATGAACTGCCTGGGGCAGCCGATCCGGCCACGTGAAGGGGGCGTATCGACCCGCGACGCGCAGCAGTGGGAAAGAGTTCGTCTGGTGCCAGCCACTGATGCGGAAGGTGGCTCTAATTGGTCGTTCTGTCCGGTACGCAGCGGAGACTGACGCAGTTGATGACGAGGCGCGTGTCCTCTTCTCGGCTGCTGACAGGTGCCGGGCAGGTGTCCTACGCAAGAGTTCCCATCCGTCCGACCAGTTGGTACGTGAATCGCACGCAGGGCGCCCTCGGAACAGACGTCCCAGGGACTTTTCCGGGCTTTTCATCAGCACTCGCTGGCGTTCACCGCGAGCCCGCCGGGGGCCGGGGCATATCACCCGGGGTTCCGAGGTGGCTGAGTGAATGTTCCCCATGAAGGAGCCTGTCACGCCCATCCCTGTGCCGCTATCAGTTCCTCGTCACCACTTGCTAGTGGGGCTCGGCGAGGCAGCACATACCTCACTGCACACCTCGACGTGTTGCAGGGCAGGACGCTATCGCGGATGCTCTCGGCGAGCGCCTCGGTCAGCAAACCACCGACCCGGACGTGCGGGTCAGCTGGATGATCGAAGGAGCGCCGGTACTCGTGGAGGTCCGGGCCGGGACTGGCCGTAGCCGTGCGGTGCGCTG
Organism: Streptomyces sp. B1I3; assembly: GCF_030816615.1. Lineage (NCBI taxonomy): Bacteria > Bacillati > Actinomycetota > Actinomycetes > Kitasatosporales > Streptomycetaceae > Streptomyces > Streptomyces sp. B1I3. The sequence continues at coordinate 1,917,382 of NZ_JAUSYD010000001.1, read as the reverse complement.
GATGCGGGCGCGGCGAGGGCTGAACTCCGAATTTAAGGAACGCCAGTGGCGGCGTCGTTGCGGGCATGGCGAGGCCCCTCTGGTGAGCACTCTCCGTAAAGGGTGACGGGCGATCAGGCGGGCCTGACGCATCGTTACCCATCCAAGGTCATCTTGCACACGCGTTGCACAAGGTGATGAAAAGTAGCGGTAATCAATGGAAGGTCGAGAAAGGGTATAACCGCAGGTCATCAGGTATTTAGGGGTGTCGCGCCCCGTGCCGCCTAAGGGCACGACACCCTACCCCTCAGATGTCCCGGAAGATCTCGATCTGCGCACCCACCGAGTTCAACCGCTCGGCCAGTTCCTCGTAACCGCGGTTGATCACGTACACGTTGCGCAGGACGGATGTCCCCTCGGCCGCCATCATCGCCAGCAGTACCACCACCGCCGGCCGGAGCGCGGGCGGGCACATCATCTCGGCGGCGCGCCAGCGGGTCGGCCCCTCGACCAGGACCCGGTGCGGGTCCAGGAGCTGGAGCCTGCCGCCGAGGCGGTTGAGGTCGGTGAGGTAGATGGCACGGTTGTCGTAGACCCAGTCGTGGATGAGGGTCTGGCCGTGTGCGGAGGCGGCGATGGCAGCGAAGAACGGCACGTTGTCGATGTTCAGCCCGGGGAAGGGCATGGGGTGGATCTTGTCGATGGGCGCCTCCAGCTTGGAGGGGCGCACGGTCAGGTCCACCAGCCGGGTACGGCCGTTGTCGGCGGCGTACTCCGCCGTGCGGTCGCAGTCGACGCCCATCTCCTCCAGGACCGCGAGCTCGATCTCCAGGAACTCGATGGGGACCCGGCGGATCGTCAGCTCCGACTCCGTCACCACTGCGGCGGCCAGCAGGCTCATCGCCTCGACCGGGTCCTCGGAGGGGGAGTAGTCGACGTCCACGTCGATCTCGGGCACACCGTGCACGGTGAGGGTCGTCGTACCCACCCCGTCGACGCGTACGCCGAGCGCCGCCAGGAAGAAGCACAGGTCCTGGACCATGTAGTTGGAGGACGCGTTGCGGATGACGGTCGTGCCGTCGTGCCGGGCGGCGGCCAGCAGGGCGTTCTCGGTCACGGTGTCGCCGCGCTCGGTCAGGACGATCGGGCGGCCGGGTTTGATCGCCCGGTCCACCTGCGCGTGGTACAGCCCGTCGGTCGCCGCGATCTCCAGACCGAAGCGGCGCAGCGCGATCATGTGCGGCTCGATCGTCCGGGTACCGAGGTCGCAACCGCCCGCGTACGGCAGGGTGAAGCGGTCCACGCGGTGCAGCAGCGGGCCGAGGAACATGATGATGGAGCGGGTGCGGCGCGCGGCGTCCGCGTCGATGGCCTCGAGGTCGAGCTCGGCGGGCGGCAGAATCTCCAGATCGACGCCGTCGTTGATCCAGCGGGTGCGGACACCGATGGAGTTGAGGACCTCCAGCAGCCGGAAGACCTCCTCGATGCGTGCCACCCGGCGCAGCACGGTGCGGCCCTTGTTGAGCAGGGAGCCGCAGAGCAGGGCCACGCACGCGTTCTTGCTCGTCTTGACGTCGATGGAGCCGGAGAGCCGGCGCCCGCCGACGACACGCAGGTGCATGGGCCCGGCATAGCCGAGTGACACGATCTCGCTGTCGAGGGCTTCACCGATGCGGGCGATCATCTCAAGGCTGATGTTCTGATTGCCGCGCTCGATGCGGTTGACGGCGCTCTGACTGGTGGCGAGCGCCTCGGCAAGCTGCGATTGCGTCCAGCCCCGGTGCTGGCGGGCGTCGCGGATGAGCTTGCCGATACGTGCGAGGTAGTCGTCTTCCATGAGTGGAACGCTATCTCAGATATGAGATGAAGGTCGTGCCGGGGGTGTGGTGTTCGAGTGGATGTCGGGCACCTGTGGCCCCGGGAGGCCCGCATCCCAAGGGTGGGAGGACGCGGGACCGTCCGGCGCGCCGGACGCGGCCGAACGGGTGGGCCCTCAGCCGCTGCGGCGGCGCCGGGTGCTCCTGCGCCAGCCGAACGGGCCCGGCAGGTCCATCGACGTGGTGCGCCGTCCGGTGCTGCTCGTCGTGTGCCTCGGCCCGTGCTCGCCGCCCGTGGTGACGGACCATGAGTGGCGGTTGATGTTCAGCCGGACGCCCGGAAGGATCCGGAAGCTCTTGCGGAAGGTGAGCGGCATCGTTGCCTCCTCCGTCGGAAAGTGCGGACAGGGTGCGGACCGAGCTCGGGTGGGAGCGCGGACAGCGGTGCGCACACGGGTACGGATATCCCGAAGTCGCCCCCTCATGCCTGAGGGCCGCCGGGCGCCGGACCGGCGTGGCCCCGCCCGGCGGACGCCGTTCACCGGGTGGGGCCCTCGCTGCCGCGGCCCGAGGCCGCCCGTCCGGATTCCGGTGAGCCGCGGACAGGCGCGGTGCTCGCGGGCGCCCTGGCATGACCGCGCGGCGGCGATGTACTAGAGTTATCTCGACATCGAGATATCTGCCGAGGCGCGCCGCAGCCGCCGCACGGTAAGGGTTACCTAACTAAGCCTTACCTTAGCGGATGGTCGGGGCCGTAGGCGGCACCACGCGGCGCCGGCCGCCAATGAGGCGCGGCGCGGTAGTACGCGCACATTGAAGAAGGAGACTGTCGTGTCGGCGAACAGCTTCGACGCCCGCAGCACGCTGCGCGTGGGCGACGAGTCGTACGAGATCTTCAAGCTGGACAAGGTCGAGGGCTCCGCGCGCCTCCCTTACAGCCTGAAGGTGCTGCTGGAGAACCTGCTCCGTACCGAGGACGGCGCGAACATCACCGCCGACCACATCCGGGCGCTGGGTGGATGGGACTCGCAGGCGCAGCCGAGCCAGGAGATCCAGTTCACGCCGGCCCGCGTGATCATGCAGGACTTCACCGGCGTCCCGTGTGTCGTGGACCTCGCCACCATGCGTGAGGCCGTCAAGGAACTCGGTGGCGACCCGGCGAAGATCAACCCGCTGGCCCCGGCCGAGCTGGTCATCGACCACTCCGTCATCGCCGACAAGTTCGGCACCAACGACGCGTTCGCGCAGAACGTCGAGCTGGAGTACGGCCGCAACAAGGAGCGCTACCAGTTCCTGCGCTGGGGCCAGACCGCCTTCGACGAGTTCAAGGTCGTCCCCCCGGGCACCGGCATCGTCCACCAGGTCAACATCGAGCACCTGGCCCGCACGGTCATGGTCCGGGGCGGCCAGGCGTACCCCGACACCCTCGTCGGCACCGACTCGCACACCACCATGGTCAACGGCCTCGGTGTGCTGGGCTGGGGCGTCGGCGGCATCGAGGCCGAGGCCGCGATGCTCGGCCAGCCCGTCTCCATGCTCATCCCGCGCGTCGTCGGCTTCAAGCTGACCGGCGAGCTCCCGGCCGGCACGACCGCCACCGACCTCGTGCTGACCATCACCGAGATGCTCCGCAAGCACGGTGTCGTCGGCAAGTTCGTCGAATTCTACGGTGAGGGCGTCTCCGCCACCTCCCTTGCGAACCGCGCCACCATCGGCAACATGTCGCCCGAGTTCGGCTCCACCGCCGCGATCTTCCCGATCGACGACGAGACGCTGAAGTACCTGCGCCTGACCGGCCGCGACGCGCAGCAGGTCGCCCTCGTCGAGGCGTACGCCAAGGAGCAGGGCCTCTGGCTGGACCCGGCCGCCGAGCCGGACTTCTCCGAGAAGCTCGAGCTCGACCTCTCCACGGTCGTCCCCTCCATCGCCGGCCCGAAGCGCCCCCAGGACCGCATCGTCCTGGCGAACGCCGCCGAGCAGTTCGCGGTCGACGTCCTCAACTACGTCGAGGCGCCGGCCCCGCAGCCGAACAAGCTGCAGGGCTCTCCGGTGGACGAGGCGAGTGACGAGTCCTTCCCGGCCAGTGACGCCCCGGCCTACGGCAGCGACGACAACGGCTCGGGCGCGCCCGAGCACGCCTCCTCCACCGGTGTCCCCGTACCGTCGAACCCGGTCACCGTGACCGCCCCCGACGGCACGACGTACGAGCTCGACCACGGCGCCGTCACCGTCGCCGCGATCACCTCCTGCACCAACACCTCGAACCCGTACGTCATGGTCGCCGCGGCGCTCGTGGCGAAGAAGGCCGTCGAGAAGGGCCTGACCCGCAAGCCGTGGGTCAAGACCACCCTCGCCCCGGGCTCGAAGGTCGTCACCGACTACTTCGACAAGGCGGGCCTGACCCCCTACCTCGACAAGGTCGGCTTCAACCTCGTCGGCTACGGCTGCACCACCTGCATCGGCAACTCCGGCCCGCTGCCGGACGAGGTCTCCAAGGCGGTCAACGACCACGACCTGGCCGTCACCTCGGTGCTCTCCGGCAACCGCAACTTCGAGGGCCGGATCAACCCCGACGTCAAGATGAACTACCTGGCGTCCCCGCCGCTGGTCGTCGCGTACGCCCTCGCCGGCTCGATGAAGGTCGACATCACCAAGGACGCCCTCGGCGTCGACCAGGACGGCAGGCCCGTCCACCTCGCGGACATCTGGCCCACCGAGGCCGAGGTCAACGACGTCGTGGCGAACGCCATCGGCGAGGACATGTTCAACAAGTCCTACCAGGACGTCTTCGCGGGTGACGCCCAGTGGCAGGCGCTGTCGATCCCGACCGGCAACACCTTCGAGTGGGACTCCGAGTCCACCTACGTGCGCAAGCCCCCGTACTTCGAGGGCATGACGATGGAGACGACCCCGGTCGAGGACATCACCGGCGCCCGGGTGCTCGCCAAGCTGGGCGACTCGGTCACCACCGACCACATCTCCCCGGCCGGTGCGATCAAGGCCGACACGCCGGCCGGCAAGTACCTCACGGAGCACGGCATCGAGCGCCGTGACTTCAACTCCTACGGCTCGCGCCGGGGCAACCACGAGGTCATGATCCGCGGCACGTTCGCCAACATCCGCCTGCGCAACCAGATCGCGCCGGGCACCGAGGGCGGCTTCACGCGCGACTTCACCCAGGACGGCGGCCCGGTGTCGTTCATCTACGACGCCTCGCAGAACTACCAGGCCGCCGGCACCCCGCTCGTGATCCTGGCGGGCAAGGAGTACGGCTCCGGCTCGTCCCGCGACTGGGCGGCCAAGGGCACCGCGCTCCTGGGCGTCAAGGCCGTCATCGCCGAGTCCTACGAGCGCATCCACCGCTCGAACCTCATCGGCATGGGCGTCCTGCCGCTCCAGTTCCCGGAGGGCCAGACCGCCGAGTCCCTCGGCCTGACCGGCGAGGAGGCCTTCTCCTTCACCGGTGTCACCGAGCTGAACAACGGCACCACGCCGCGCACCGTCAAGGTCACCACCGACACCGGTGTCGAGTTCGACGGCGTCGTCCGCATCGACACCCCCGGCGAGGCGGACTACTACCGCAACGGCGGAATCCTGCAGTACGTGCTCCGCAGCCTGATCCGCAAGTAGACGATCTCCGGCAGCAGAGGAAGGGCCGCACCCCGGGGAACCGGGGTGCGGCCCTTCGCTGTACTAGCTTCGAAGGCCTGATGAAGAGCAACCTGACCTCGCCGGCGGCCAAGGCCGGACACGAGTCCGTGCGGCGCCACAACCTGAGCCTGGTCCTGCGGACCGTCCGTGAGGAGGGCGAGGTCACCAGGGCCCGGGTGGCGGGCCTCGTGGGGCTGACCAGGGCCGCCGTCTCCTCGCTCGTCGAGGAACTTCTCGCACTCGGCTGCCTCAGCGAGTCGGGCAAGACCTCCAGCGGCTCGGCCGGACGCCCCGGCACCGTCCTCACGCTCTCCCGCACCGGACCGGCAGGGCTCGGTGTGGAGATCAACATCGACTACGTGTCGGTCTGCGCCGTCGACCTCACCGGCACCGACCGGGTCCGGGTCACCGAACACACCGACCACAGGGGCGTCCCGCCCGCCGAGGTCCTGGCCCACGCGGCCCGGCTGACCAACCGGGTCATCGCCTCCACCCGGGAGCAGCGACTGCGCGTCGTCGGTGTCGAGCTGGCCCTGCCCGGCCTCGTATCCGGCGGCGTCGTCCGGCAGGCACCGAACCTCGGCTGGAGCCGGGTCGCCGCCGAGGGCATCTTCGGGCAGGCCCTCAGCACCCTGCGCCCCGCCGGGCGCGCGCTGGCCGTCGGCTCCGACAACGAGGCCAACCTGGCGGCTCTGGCCGAGCTGTGGTTCGGCGATCCGGGTGGCGTCCGCACCTTCCTCTACGTCACCGGTGAGATCGGCGTGGGCGGCGCGCTCGTGGTGAACGGTGAGATGCTGCGCGGCGCCCACGGGTTCGCGGGCGAGATCGGGCACGTCGTCGTGGACCCGCAGGGGCCGCTCTGCCGGTGCGGGGCGCACGGCTGCCTGGAGCAGTACGCGGGCCGGGCGGCGCTGCTCGAGGCCGCCGGAATCGACCCGGGGGCCGGGGTCCGGGGGATCGGCGAGCTCGAGCAGCGGGCCGCGCGCGGTGAGGCGCGGGCCCTCGAGGCGCTGCGGGAGGCGGGGGACCGGCTGGGGGTGGTGCTGGCCGGCGCGGTGAACCTGTTCGACCCCGAGGCCGTCGTCCTGGGCGGCATCTACCGCACCCTCATGCCGTGGCTGGAGGGTCCGGCGGACGCCCAGCTCACCGCACGGGTGGTCTCGGGCCGCTGGCACGAGAACGGCAGCAGGCTGCGCGCCTCGTCCCTCTCCGGTGACGCGGCGCGGGGCGCCGCGGCCAGAGTGGTGCACGAGGTACTGGCCGACCCGGGGGCGTACGCGCCGCGGTGAGCGTGCGGTCCCGCGGCCTGCGCACCGTGACCGGCGCGCCCGGTCGACCGCGCCGGTCCACGTGGCCGGTGGTTTCGCCGGTGCGCGCCGACGCGCCTTACCGGCACCGTCGTGCGTGAGGGCGGGCGGACGGCCCGCCGACAGGAGAGGGGCACGCTCTTGACCACGTGGCGCACGACCTTACGGCTGGTGTCGGTCTCCCTGGCCGCCGTCGTTCTGGGCACGGGTGCGACTGCGACCGCGCTCCCCGCGGCGACGGCACACTCGGCGGCCCCCCGGGACAGGACGGCGGAACCGGCCGTGAGCGGCCCGGTCCCCGGCTCCCTGCCTGGGGACCCGAAGGCGAACGACACGGCCGGCACCTACCCCTGGCTCTCCGCGCCCGATCTCGCCGGGGCCGGGTACGTCGAGGAGGAGTTCTACCTGTCGGGACGGGCCGACGCCTACGGCCCCACCGGGGAACGGCTCGCGGACGACGTGCCGTACACGACCCGCATCGTCGTGCGGCGGCCGAGCAGCCCGGCGCGGTTCAACGGCACAGTACTGACGGAGTGGCAGAACGTCAGCGGCGGCTACGACCTGGACGCCCTGTGGGCCCCCGACCAGATCACGCGCGCCGGGTACGCCTGGGTGGGGGTGTCGGCCCAGCGCGTCGGCGTCGACCAGCTGCGCGACTGGAGCCCTGCCCGTTACGGGCGCCTCGACGTGACGGGACGGGGACGTTTCACGGCCGACGAGATGTCGTACGACCTGTACGCCCAGGCCGCCGCGGCGTTGCGCGCGGGAACGGGCAAGGTACTCGGCCCGCTCCGGGCACGGACGCTCCTGGGCATCGGGGCGTCACAGTCGGCGGGCCGGATGACGGTCTACTACGACCGGGTGCTGCCGCAGACCGGTCCGGTGTTCGACGGCTACGGCTTCGTCGTCGGTTCCGCGCCCAGCCGTACGGGCGGTGAACCGGTGTTCCACGTGTTGTCGGAGACCGACGTACGCACACCCGTCCGGCGGGCCGACGACAACGGTTACCGGCGCTGGGAGGTGGCCGGGGCGGCGCACTCCGGCAGGTTCGGACAGGCCTACCGCGAGCCTCTGCTCGCCCGTGACCTCGGCGCGGCGCCCACGTTCTCCTGCGCGCGGCCGCCGTTCAGCGAGGTGCCGCTGCACCACGTGCTCGCAGCCGCCTATGCGCACCTGGGGCGCTGGGTCGAACACGGCGTGCTCCCGCCGGCCGCACCTCCCCTGGAGTTCGCCTCCGACGGCACCAAGGCCCGGGACGCCTCAGGACTGGCCCGGGGCGGCGTCAGGCTCTCGCAGGTCGAGGTACCCACCGCCCTGAACACCGGGGACAACACCGGTGAGACGTTCTGCGTGCTGTTCGGGACCCACGTGCCGTTCACCGCGGAACAGCTGGACCGGCTGTATCCCACGCACGCCGGCTACGCGGCCGGGGTCGCGGCGGCCGACGCCCGTGCGGTACGGGAGGGCCATCTCCTGCCGTCCGACGCGCTCGTGAACCTGCGGGAGGCCGTGTCCTCGGACGTGGGCCGGGACTGACGGTGTGCGGGCGCGGTGTGGGCCGGGACTGACGGTGTGCGGGCGCGGTGTGGGCCGGGACTGACGGTGTGCGGGCGCGGTGCGTGTGCCGGGACGCGCCCTGCGCCCCCGCCGTGCCCCGTACCGTCCGCGCCCGGGCCGCGAGCGAGTCCGCCCGGGCGGCGGCGGGCAAGGAACCGCTGGTGTCTGCCCGCCCGGACGGGGCGGGCAGAGACCTCCGGGCGGAGGGCGCGTCGAGCGGGTGCTGCGTTTCGGCCGGAACGCGGTGGACCGGGGCCTGCGCTCACGCACACGCTCACGCACACGCTCACGCACACAACCGGGGGCGTACGCGTCGTCCCGCCCGCATACGCCCCCGGTGTGAGACAACGATCAGGCCCGGTGCGCCGCGATCAGCTGCTGGTACCAGCGGTAGCTGTCCTTCGGGGTGCGCTCCAGCGTGTCGTAGTCGACGCGGATGATCCCGAACCGCTTCGCGTAACCCAGCGCCCACTCGAAGTTGTCCAGCAGCGACCACACGTAGTAGCCGCGGACGTCGACACCCGCGTCCATGGCGGCCCGCAGCGCCGTCAGGTGGTCGCGCAGGTACGTGACCCGGTCGGTGTCCCGTACGGACCCGTCCGCCTCGACGCTGTCGAACTCCGCGGAGCCGTTCTCCGTGATGTGCACCGGAGGCAGGGCGTCACCGTACGTCTGCTTGAGCACGGTCAGCAGGTCGGTGAAGGACTCCGGGACGACCGGCCAGCCCATGGCCGTCTTGCGGACGTCCGGGTACTCGCCCTCCGTGTACCGGTTGTCCGTGGCGACGCGCAGCGCCGGGTCCGCCTCGCGGTGCGGGGCGGCGGCGACCACGATCGGCCGGTAGTAGTTGATGCCCAGGAAGTCCAGCGGCTGGGAGATCAGCTCCAGGTCGCCCTCACGGCGGAAGTCCTGACCGGTGATCAGCTCACCCCAGGTCTCCTCCTCGGTGGCCGGGTAGCGGCCGGCGAGGATCGGCTCCGTCCAGACCAGGTTGTGCTGGGTGTCGGCCCGTACGACGGCGGCGAGGTCGGCGTCCGATTCCGTGGCCGGGACATTGCGGTCCAGGTTGAGGGTGATGCCCGCCTCCCGGACCCCGGCAGCACGCAGCGCGGTCATCGCGTGGCCGTGGCCGACCAGCAGGTGGTGCGCGGCGGCCAGCGCCCCGCGCCCCTCCTTGGTGCCCGGCGCGTGCCGGCCCACCGAGTAGCCGAGGAAGGCGCTGCACCACGGCTCGTTGAGGGTGATCCAGCGCGGCACCCGGTCGCCCAGGTGCTCGGCCACGACGGCGGTGAACTCGCCGAAGCGCTCGGCGGTCTCGCGTACCCGCCAGCCGCCCTTGTCCTCCAGGGCCTGCGGCAGGTCCCAGTGGTAGAGGGTGGCGGCCGGCTCGATGCCCGCCTCCAGGAGCGAGTCGACGAGCCGGGAGTAGAAGTCGAGCCCCTTGGGGTTGACCGCCCCGCTGCCCGTGGGCTGGATGCGGGACCAGGCGATGGAGAAGCGGTACGACTCCACACCCAGGTCGCGCAGCAGGGCGACGTCCTCCGGGTAGCGGTGGTAGTGGTCGCACGCGACGTCGCCGGTGTCCCCGCCGTCCGTCTTGCCTGGCGTGTGGCTGTAGGTGTCCCAGATGGACGGGCCGCGGCCGTCCTCCTCCACGGCACCCTCGATCTGGTACGAGGCCGTGGCCGCGCCGAAGACGAAACCGGGCGGGAAGACCGGGAAGTCGCTCATGAATACCCCTACTTGACCGAGCCGCCGGTGATCCCGGCGGCGATGTACTTCTGGGACAGGACGAGGAGGACCGCGGCGGGCACCGCGGAGAGCACGGACGCGGCCATGACCGAACCCCAGTCGCCGACGTGCGCGCCGATGTACTGGTAGATGCCCAGCGTGATCGGCTTGACGTCGTCCGTGGTGTTCAGCGTGAGCGCGAACATGAAGTCGCTCCACGCGTACAGGAACGAGAACAGCCCGGCGGTGATCAGCGAGTTGCGGCTCATCGGCAGGACGACCTGGACGAACGTACGGACGCGGCCCGCGCCGTCCACCTCGGCGGCCTCGATGACCTCACGCGGGATGGACACCATGAACGAGCGCATCAGCACGATCGCGAACGGGATGCCCAGCGAGGCGTCCGCCAGCATCAGGCCGAAGTAGGAGTTGACCAGGCCGAGGTCGACGTACGCGCTGTACAGGGCGTTGGCGATGACGATGCCCGGCACCATCTGGGTGATGAGCGTGCCGAAGACGATCGTCCTGCCCCCGCGCAGGTTGAACTGCGCCAGCCCGTACGCCGCCGGCGCGGAGATCGCCAGGCAGATGGCCACGGCGCCGAGCGCCACGGCCAGGGAGGTCAGCAGGTTGCCGCCCTGCTCGGTGAGCGCGGAGGTGAAGCCGGAGAAGTCCACGCCCGTGGGGACCGGGCCCACGTCGACCAGGCTCGCGTCCGGCTGCAGCGCGGTGTTGATCATCCAGTAGAGCGGGAACAGCATGACCGCGAGGACGACGACGCCGAAGACGGTCGCACCCCAGCGGCGCTTCGGCCGGTGGACGGCTGCGGGAGCCGGGGCGGCGGGGATCTGGGTGGTGGTCGCCATGCCGGTCACTTCCCCTCGTTGCGGTTGACCCGCAGGTAGAACACCGCGAAGACGGCGGAGATCAGGATCAGGATGTTGCCGACCACGGCACCGGCCCCGAAGTCCATCTGGACGAAGGAGTTCTGGTACGTGAGCGTGCCGAGCGTCTGGGTGGAGTCCGCGGGGCCGCCGTCGGTGAGGGCGAGGACCAGGTCGAGGATCTTGACCGTCGACATGAAGCCGAGCACCAGCACCACGGTGATGACGGGCTTGAGCATGGGCAGGGTGACCGAGCGGAACGTGCGCCAGGCCGAGGCGCCGTCGAGGGCCGCAGCCTCGTTGAGCTCCTTGGGGACCTCCTGGAGACCGCCGTAGAGGATCACCATGTTGAACGGGATGCCGATCCAGATGTTCACGAGGATCACCGAGACCAGCGCCATGCCGGTGCTGGTCAGCCACGGCGTGTCGGCGGGGAGGCCGACGGTTCCCAGGAAGGAGTTGAGGACACCGGTGTCCTGGTCGAAGATGCGCCGCCAGACGATGCCGGACACGACCATGGGGACCAGCCACGGGAGCAGGATCAGGGAGCGCAGGATCCCGTTCAGCGGGAAGCGGCGGGTGAAGAAGACGGCGAGGGCCAGACCGATGCAGAACTGCCCGGCGAGCGAGCCGATCGTGAAGAGGATCGTCTGCCACAGGGCCTTGCCGAACAGGCCGTCGCTGAAGACGTTGTTCCAGTTGTCCAGGCCGTTGAACGGCGCCTCACCGGTGAAGAAGGTGGACGGCGAGTAGTCCTGGAAGCTCATCACGACGTTGCGGACGAGCGGGTAGCCGAAGAACAGCGCCATGAAGATCACGGCGGGGGCGATGAACCCCCACTGGGCGAGTGTCCTGCGGCGCTTGGCGCTCCGCGGGTTCACGGGCATGGAAGCCGCACCGGCGTCGGCGGCCTTCGGGCCGGCCGGCGGCGCGGCGGCCGAGGCTGTGGTGGATGACATGGTTCTTACCTCAGTTCCCGCTCGTGACCTGCTGCTGGGCACGCTTCAGAGCGGCCTCGCTGGACTCGCCGGTGAGGGCGGACTGGAAGGCGCTCTGCAGGGCGAGCGACACGGACGACCACTGCGCGCCGACCTTCGCGGTGCGGGAGCGGGCCGTCGAGACCTGTCCGGCCAGGGCCGCCAGCTCCGGGGCCTTGGTGCGCCAGACGGCGGCTGCCTTGCTGTTCGCCGGGACCATCCAGCTGTTCAGGGCGTAGGTGATCTGCTCCTGCTCGCCCGCCATACACCCGATGATCTTCGCGGCCGTCCTCTCGCGCTCGGTGTCGCCGGTGTTGGGCACGGTGAGCACACCGCCGCCCAGCGGGCCGACCGAGTCGTCACCCGCCTCGGGGACGGGAATCCGCGCGATGCCCCAGTTGAGCCCCTTCTTGGCGTTCAGGGTCTCCACCTGCCACGGGCCGTTGATCATCATGGCGGCGTTGCCGGCCATGAACTGGTCGTTCACGTCGGCCTGGGTCCAGTTGACCGTGGACTTGGAGAGCGAGCCGTCCTTCAGCAGCGCCTTCCAGTAGTCCAGCGCACCGGCGACCTCGGGGCTGTCGAGTTTCGTCTCGTCACCGCCGTTCGACCACATGAACGGGGTGAACTGGAAGACGCCGTCCTCCGCGCCGCCCGCGCTCAGTGCGAGGCCGTACTGCTTGCCCCTGGTCAGCTTCCTGGCGGTCGACTGCATCTCGGCCCACGTGGTGGGCACCTTCAGACCGGCCTTGTCGAGGGTGTCCTTGTTGTAGAACAGCGCCAGGGTGTTCACCGTGCGCGCGGCGCCGTAGTACTTACCGTCGAACGAACCGAAGTCGACGATCCCCTCGGGGATGTCCGTGGTGGTCAGCCCCAGGTCCTTCAGCGGTATCAGGCCGCCGGCCTCGGCGAACGTCGGCATCTCGGAGGCGTCCAGCTGAAGGACGTCCGGAAGCGACTTCGACGACGCCATGCGCAGCGCCTTCGTCATCAGCTGCGCGGCCGGGACGCTCTGCTGCTCGATGGTGATTCCGAGCTGCTTGCTGCAGCGCGCGAGCGTGTCGCCGTCCCAGCGGTGGTACGACTCGTCGGTCGAGGAGTTCATGACGGTGTAGACGTCGTCGTCGCGCTGCTGGCCGCACCCGGACAGAACGGTGCCGGCGACGACGGCGGAGACGACGGTGAGGGGGAGGACGATCCGCCTGCTGCGGTGGCGTCGGGCCAGGCCGTCCGGGGAAGGTTCTGTCACGGTGGTGCCCTTGCGGTGAGAGGGGGGCCGGGGAGTGGGGGAGCGCTCCCACGAGCTCTGTGCGGAGACCGTGCGCCGGTCCGGCGGGTACGGGCACGGGAAGGGGTGCCCGGCGGTGGAACCGCCGGGCACCCGCAACGTCAGCGGACGCCGAGGAGGTGGTCCATGGCGAGCTGGTCGAGGGCTTCGAAGGCCATGGAGCGTGTCGCGGCGGCGTCCACGTCGAAGTCCTCGTAGGCGGTGCGGTCGGCGAGGAGGCTCTTGAGGCCGTCGTCGGCGGTGGGGCGGGCGAGTTCGTGCAGGCGGGAGGCGGTGAGGGCGTCCTGGACGGAGGGGTCGGCGCGGAAGGCGGCGGCGCGTTCCTTGAGGATGAGGTAGTTGCGCATGCAGTTCTTCGCGGATTCCCAGACGCCGTCGATGCCGTCGGTGCGTACGGGCTTGAAGTCGAAGTGGCGGGGGCCTTCGTAGCCGGCGGTCTCCAGGAGGTCGACGAGCCAGAAGGCCTGGCGCAGGTCGCCGGCGCCGAAGCGGAAGTCCTGGTCGTACTTGATGCCGGACTGGCCGTTGAGGTCGATGTGGAAGAGCTTGCCGGCCCACAGGGCCTGGGCGATGCCGTGGGGGAAGTTGAGTCCGGCCATCTGCTCGTGTCCGGTCTCGGGGTTCACGCCGACCAGTTCGGGGCGCTCGAGGCGCTCGATGAAGGCGAGGGCGTGGCCGATGGTGGGCAGGAGGATGTCGCCGCGGGGCTCGTTGGGCTTGGGCTCGATGGCGAAGCGCAGGTCGTAGCCCTGTTCGGTGACGTAGTCGCCCAGCAGGTCGAAGGCTTCCTTCATGCGGTCCAGGGCGACGCGGACGTCCTTGGCGGCGCCGGACTCGGCGCCCTCGCGGCCGCCCCAGGCGACGTAGGTCCGCGCGCCGAGCTCGGCGGCGAGGTCGATGTTGCGGATGACCTTGCGCAGCGCGAAGCGGCGGACGTCGCGGTCGTTGGAGGTGAAGCCGCCGTCCTTGAACACCGGGTGGGTGAACAGGTTCGTCGTCGCCATCGGGACCTTCATCCCGGTGCGTTCCAGGGCGTCCTTGAACCGGCCGATCAGGCGGGCCCGCTCGCTGTCGCTCGAGCCGAAGGGGATGAGGTCGTCGTCGTGGAACGTCACACCGTGTGCCCCGAGCGCGGCCAGCTGCTCGACCGACTCGACCGGGTCCAGCGCGGGCCGGGTCGGCTCACCGAACGGGTCGTTGCCACGCCAGCCGACCGTCCAGAGACCGAAGGTGAACCTGTCCTCAGGGGTGGGCGTGAAGCGTTCCGACATTGATCAGCCTCTTGTCGACGAAGGTGCGGGCGCCAGCGCTGCCGGCCGACCTATTTGTTTGCTTGCAGTACTAATACTCCATCCCGTCGGGGGTTTCTATACCGTTTCCGTGACGTATCGCTCACGTGGCGCCATCATGGCCGATCCCGCCCGTGTGGTGCGGGTCGAAACTTTCGGGATGCCCGGCCGTTCCCGGGGACGCACCCGCCCTCTCGTCACATTTGTTTTGTGTACGATCAAAATCGGGAGGTCCGCCGCCGCCGCGTTGTACCGCCGCCGCCCCGACTCCCGCACCCCCGAACCTCCGACTCCCGTACTCCCGAGACGGACGAAGGACCACCCCCATGAAGTTCACCGACGGCTTCTGGCAGTTGCGCAACGGTGTGCACGCCTCCTACGCCACCGAAGTCCGCGACGTCCGCCTCGACGACGACCGTCTCGCCGCCTACGCCGCCGTCAAGCGAGTCGAGCGTCGTGGTGACACGCTGAACGCACCGCTGATCACCGTGGACGCCTACGCGCCCGCCGAGGGCGTCATCGCCGTGCGTCTCACCCACCACGCGGGCAGGCGCGGCAAAGGACCCGACTTCGAGCTGCCGGGTGCGGCCGCCCGGTCCGCCGCGACCACCCGCACCCAGGGCACCGCCGCCGAGCTGACCAGCGGCCCGCTCACCCTGCGCGTGCCCACCGAGGGCGCCTTCGGCCTGGAGTTCCTCGACGGCGACGGACAGGTCCTGACATCGGCCGGGCGCAAGGGCACCGCCTTCGCGACCGTCCCCGACGGCAGCCACCACATGGTCGCCCAACTCGCCCTGGGTGTCGGGGAGACCGTCCACGGCCTCGGTGAGCGCTTCACGCCGTACGTCAAGAACGGTCAGGTCGTCGACATCTGGCAGGCCGACGGCGGCACGAGCAGCGAGCAGGCGTACAAGAACATCCCGTTCTACCTCTCCTCGCGCGGTTACGGCATCTTCGTCAACCACCCCGGCAAGGTCTCCTTCGAGGTGGGCTCCGAAGCCGTCGGCCAGGTGCAGTTCAGCGTCGAGGACCAGACGCTGGAGTACTTCGTCGTCGCCGGCCCCACCCCCAAGGAGGTCCTGTCCAGGTACGCCGCCCTCACCGGTCTCCCCGCCCTCCCGCCGGCCTGGTCGTTCGGCCTCTGGCTGACCACCTCCTTCACCACGTCCTACGACGAGGCCACCGTCACCTCCTTCGTCGACGGCATGGCCGAGCGCGGGATCCCGCTGAGCGTCTTCCACTTCGACTGCTTCTGGATGCGCGAGTACCAGTGGTGCGACTTCGAGTGGGACCCGGCCGTCTTCCCCGATCCGGAGGGCATGATCGCCCGGCTCAAGGACAAGGGCCTGAGGATCTGTGTCTGGATCAACCCGTACATCGGGCAGAAGAGCGCCCTGTACGAGGAGGGGGCGGAGAAGGGCTACTTCGTCGAGACCGCCGGAGGTGACATCTGGCAGTGGGACAAGTGGCAGGCCGGCATGGCGCTGGTCGACTTCACCGACCCGGAGGCCACCGCCTGGTTCCAGAGGAAGCTCAAGGTGCTTCTCGACCAGGGTGTGGACGGCTTCAAGACCGACTTCGGCGAGCGCATCCCCACGGACGTCGTCTGGCACGACGGCTCCGACGCGGAGCGCATGCACAACTACTACACCCACCTCTACAACAAGGCGGTCTTCGAGCTCCTGGAGGAGGAGCGCGGTCAGGGCGAAGCCGTCCTCTTCGCCCGCTCGGCGACGGCCGGCGGCCAGCAGTACCCGGTCCACTGGGGTGGCGACTGCTGGTCCTCCTTCGAGGCCATGGCGGAGTCCCTGCGCGGCGGCCTCTCGCTCTCCCTGTCCGGCTTCGGTTTCTGGAGCCACGACATCGGCGGCTTCGAGGGCACCCCCGACCCGGCGGTCTTCAAGCGCTGGCTCGCCTTCGGCCTGCTCTCCTCGCACAGCAGGCTGCACGGCTCGTCGTCGTACCGCGTGCCGTGGGAGTTCGGTGACGAAGCGGTGGACGTGGCCCGGCAGTTCACCCGGCTCAAGCACCGCCTGATGCCGTACCTGTACGGAGCTGCCGTCGAGGCCCACCGCACGGGCGTCCCGACGATGCGTCCCCTGCTGCTGGAGTTCCCGCAGGACCCGACGGCCCGCACGGCGGACCGCGAGTACCTGCTGGGGCCGGACGTCCTCGTCGCACCGGTCTTCACCGAGGACGGCCACGTCGAGTACTACGTGCCCGAGGGCGTCTGGACCCACCTGCTGACCGGTGAGACGGTGACCGGCCCGCGGTGGTGCCACGAGACCCACGGCTTCGACAGCCTGCCCCTCCTGGTCCGCCAGGGTGCGGTCCTGGCCCTCGGTGCGGACGAGTCCCGCCCGGACGGGGAGTGGCTGGACGACCTGGAGCTGCGCGTCTTCGCCCCGGCGGGCACGGGCGACTTCACCCGCACGGTGACGGTCCCCGATCGCACGGGTGCGGTGGCCGCGACGTACGAGGTGGTTCGCCAGGGCGGCGAAATCCGCGTGACGACGGACACGGACCGGCCGTACACGGTCACGGTCGTGGGCGAGGAGGGCCTGACGGCCGTAAGCCGCTGACGCCGTTCCCCGTGGACAACCGGAGCGCCGGGGCGAAGGCGGTCCGGCTGTCCACCGACCGGCGGCTCCCCGCAGGCGGCGCGGTTCGGAGCCATGGGACCGGGGGCAGGTGTAAGGGGCGGGCCCCCTCCACCCGGAGCACGTCACGGAAGTCAGCGGAACGGCTGCCTCCGGCGCCGGGCACACGCGGGAAGCGCCCTTCAGGGGCGAGCCGCGCAACGCCGGGGCGGCAGGAATGCGATCGTTGGCCGGGGGGTTGGCACCAGCGGCAACGCGCGAACGGCACGGCACAGAAGGCGGACGTACACATGGGCGAGCTCATCCTCATCCGGCACGGCGAGACCGAGTGGTCCCGCTCGGGGCAGCACACGAGCTACACCGACCTGCCTCTGACCGAGTTGGGTGAGCGGCAGGCCCGCGCCCTCGTACCGCTGCTCGCGGAGCGGGAGATCGGCCTCACCCTGACCAGCCCGTACCTCCGCGCCCGCCGCACCGCCGAGCTGGCCGAGCTGCCCGCCCCCCGTGAGACCCCGGACCTGCACGAGTGGGACTACGGGGCGTACGAGGGAGTGACGACGATCGATATCCGCCGGACCCGCCCCGACTGGAACCTGTGGACCGACGGCGTCGCCCGCGGCCCGGCCGAGCACCCGGGGGAGACCCCGGAGGAGGTCGGGGCCCGGGCGGACCGGGTTCTGGCGGAGGTCAGGGCGGCGGCGTCCCGCCTCGGCGAGGCCGACATCGCCCTGGTGGCGCACTCCCACTTCCTGCGGGTGCTCACCGCCCGCTATCTGCGGCTGACCCCGGCGAGCGGTGAGCTGTTCCAGCTCGCCACGGGGGCGGTCTCCCGACTCGGCACGGAGCACGGCAAGCCGGTCGTGACGGCTCTCAACATGGCCCTTCCGGAGCGCTTGTTCAACGCCATCGACTGACGTGGAGCCTGAGCGGAGGCGCGCCGCCTCCGCTCAGGCCATGGCGTCCGTACCCATGTCGGACCGCATGGCGTCCCGCACGCGATGGAGGGCGTCGGCGATCTGTTCCGCGCGCAGGTCGTACTCCGGGACTCCGTGACGGAGGCCGGCTCCCACGGAATCACGCAGATCCCGGACCCGGCGGAAGTACAGCAGGGCCGGCTCGACGACCGACCGGGGCGCGAAGACCTCGAACTGGTACCGCAGGTCGTAGCAACCGGCGAAGGCCGCCCTCGCCGCCCGTGACCGCTCCTCCGCGGGCAGGTCGACGTCGCGGGCGACGGCCCACAGTTCGCTGCGTGCGCGGGCCAGCGTGGAGAGGTACGTGGAGTACAGGTCCTTCCGGCTCGACCTCCAGTCCCGTGCGAGTTCGCGCCGATCGCGGCGCCGCTCGATCAGCAGTGCCGAGCCCAGCGCGATGACCGCACCGACCAGCGTTCCAGCGACCGTCGTCCACCCCATCCCGCGAGCGTAGACAGCGGCGTGCCGCCTGGCCATCCCCCTCGGTGCGCACGAGGCGCCGCACGCCCACGCGCACCGGTTCCGCCACCGGCCGCGCGAAGCGGTCACGGGGCCCCGCCGCGCGCCGGCCTCCGGTCGGCGGGGGAGCACTCCCGAACTCGCGGCGCCGTCTCCTGCTCGGCCGCGAGGTGGGACCGACGCCGGACGACAACGGCACACATGCGGGCGGCCGGTGCCGCACGGCACGTGCCGGCCGTCCCCGACCGACAATCGAGACAAGGGAACTGACGGAGCGCCACGTATTCACCAAGGTGCCTTCTCCGGGTCGGCGCGGACTTCTCGCAGAGGTCATTGATCGGAGAACCACCCCGTTAGTATGACGCGTCGAACAATCAGGCGACTCGTGTAGCACCTGACGGAGGACTGGGAAGCATGGACGCGCACACCTATGAAGGGGCGGACGAGGCGGATCCTGTGGACCAGTGGGTGGTCAACCCGGAGACCGGCCATTACGAACTGCGCCTGGACGCCCCTTCGGCGACTCGCCCCGGTGACGGCTCCGGCGCCGCCCCCGCTTCCGGCGGCCGTACCGCCGCCCCCGCGTCCGCCCGTGTCCCCGGCCGGCGAAACCGCCGCGACGCGCCCCCTTCGCACACCCAGCACGGGTCCGGTCGCCGCAAGCGCAAGCAGCGTGGCAGGAGGAAGGTGCTGATATGGACCGGGGGCGCGCTCGCCCTCGTCCTCGTCGGCAGCTCGGCGTACGCGTACTACTGGTACGACCGCCTCGACGGCAACATCAGCACCGTCGACGTCGGTGACGTGGGAAGTGACACCGTCCTGGAGGACGGGCCGGCCAACATCCTGATCATCGGCAACGACGTACGCGTCGGCAAGGGCAACGAGGCCTACGGCAACCGGACCAACGTCACCGGCCACGCCGACACCACGCTGCTCTTCCACATATCCGGTGACCGCTCCAACGCGACCGTGGTGAGCATCCCCCGGGATCTCATGACCACGATCCCGGACTGCGGGACCAAACAGTCCGACGGCTCGACGAAGGTCGTCGCCGGCTCGACGTCCCCCACGAGGTTCAACGAGTCCTACGGGGTGAACGGCCGGGATCCGGGCTGCACCATGCGGACGGTCGAGGCCATCACGCACCTCGAGGTCGACCATTTCATGATGTTCGACTTCAACGCGGTCAAGACGCTGTCCACCGCCGTCGGCGGCGTCAAGGTGTGTCTGAAGGAGCCCCTCAAGGACGAGGACGGCGGGACCGGTCTCGACCTGCCGGCGGGGGAGAGCACGATCGCGGGCGAGGACGCGCTGTCGTTCCTGCGCAACCGGCACGGTCTGAAGAACGAGAGCGACCTCGACCGGATCGAGATGCAGCAGAAGTTCGTCGCGTCGATGATGCGGCAGCTGAAGGAAGAGACGCTGAGCAGCCCCATGAAGATGCTCGACGTCGCCGAGGCGGCCACCAAGGCGCTGACGGTGGACAAGGGGATAGGCAGCGCCGGCAAGCTCGTCACCCTCGCCAGGGAACTCGGCAAGATCGACCTGAAGAACATCACCCTGATGACGGTGCCGGTGGTCGACAACCCGGCCGAGCCGGAACCCATCACGGTCGTGCTGAACCCGGTCGAGGCGCCCAAGCTCTTCAGCATGCTGCAGAACGACGTGTCCTTGACCGAGGTGAAGAAGGACAAGAAGGCGGCCAAGGACAAGCAGGCCGCCCTCCTCGAAGGCCCCCGGGCCGAGGCCTCGGCCGTGCGCGTCGACCTCGCCAACGGCGGTGCTCCGGCCGGGTCGGCAGGGGCAGTCCTGGCCTGGCTGCAGAACTCCAAGGGTGTGGCGAGGTCGAGCAACGTCGGCAACGCCCCGAAGAACGTGGCGAGGACGACACTCGAGTACGGGCCGAACCAGGCCGACCAGGCGCGCGAGCTCGCGGACCTCATGGGACTGCCCGCCTCGGCGCTGAAGCCCGGCACGAAGGCCGCTGCGGAGAAGGAGCCGATGACACTCGTCCTCGGGCCGGACTTCACGGCGGCCGGTACGCCGATCGCCCCGCCGAAGAAGGTGGACGTCAAGCAGTCCCGGGCCGACGAGGACGCCTGCGGGAAGTAGCGCCGCCCCGCACGGCGGGCGGCCGGTGCGACGCGGGCGGCCGGTGCGACGCGGACGGCCGGTACCTCTGCCCCCCCGAGGTACCGGCCGGAGCCCTTGGCGGGATCAGACCGCCTTCTTCAACGACGTGAGATGGGCGAAGACGACGACGTTGGCCGAGTAACCGGCCTTCTTGTCGAAACGCCCTCCGCACGTCAGCAACCGGAGTTCGGGCCGCCCGGTCGCCCCGTACACCTTGTCGTCGGGGAACTCGTCCTTCGTGTACGTCTTCACGGCGTCGACCGTGAACACCGCGGTCTTCCTGTCCGCGCGTACCACCCTGACCTTGTCGCCCCGGTGCAGTGCGTTCAGGTTGAGGAAGATCGCGGGTCCCGTCTTCGTGTCCCGGTGCCCCACGATCAGGGCCGTGCCCGCCTCACCGGGCGAGGCGCCCCTCTCGTACCACCCGGCCACTTTCGGCTCGCTCAACGGTGGGGCCCCGAGCCGCCCCTTCCCGTCGAGGCCGAGGCCGATGACGGGCGCCTCGATGAAGATGGCGGGAATGGCGACCTTCAGCGGACGGGAGTGCACCAGCGGCGCGTGCGAGGCGGGCACGTGCTCCTGCGGCTTGTGCGGCGCCCTGCGGAACGGCTCCTGCCCGCCGCCCGCGGCGTCACCGCCGCGGGCGGCGGCGACCGACGGGGTGTCCTCGGAGGAGTCCGAGGACACCCAGACGATGCCGGTCACCAGTGAGAACGTCACGCACAGCGTCATGGTGAGACGGCAGGCGCGAGTGGGTCCTCGTCGCCGTCGGCAGCGGGCGTTATGCCTCGCCACGGGCACGGCGACGTGCGGTCCGGCGGACCATGACCAGACCGGCGACTCCGGCAGCCCCGGCGACCAGCGCGGCGGTGGTCCCGACGTTCGAGTCGCTCTCGGAGCTCACGCTCTCGATGTCGGGGACGCCGCCGCCGCCCGCGGGCACGGCGCCGGACGGCTTGTCGTACCCCATGTCGGTGCCCTTCTCGGCAGCCGAGTCCGACGACGAGCCCCGCTCCTCGCCGTCCCCACGGCTGCCGCCCTGGGCCTGGCCGTCCCCACGGGTGTCGCCTTGACCCTGGCCGTCCCCACGGCTTCCGCCCTGACCCTGGCCGCGTCGGGAGCAGTCGACCTCGAAGCTCTTCTGCTTCGGGCCCGCCGGGACGACCCACACCAACTGGTACGTGCCCTCGGGGAGCAGGTACTCCTGGCTGCGGGCCGTGCCGTTCACGAGCGGCAGGGTACCCAACAGCGTGTCGCCCGGGGGCACGGTCGGAGGCTGCTCGGTGATCGTCCAGGGGACCGCCGGGAGTGAGTCGAAGTTGTTCGCGGCGAGCACGAACTTGCAGACCTCGACGCCGTCGCGGTCACCACGCGAGTGCCAGCCGACCGAGGTGACGTCGATGTCCCCGCTGTCGCCGGGGGCGGCGTAGGCGGCGGGTGCGCCGGCCAGGGTGATGCCGGCGGCGGCGACCGCGGCGGCCACCGTGGTGCCCGTGCGAACGCCGCGGGCGCGGACGGAAGCGGAAATGCGCATGAAGGGCTCCTTCAAGCCGAGATGATTGTCGTACTGATCACCTGATCGCCTAAGGGATGCCACGAATCCTCGTAAAAGTCCGGTAAGACACTGAAAACGCGTCAGAAGTACCCTGATCGGCAGATAGCGCGAGTACGGCAATCGGGTGCCCTGCCGGAACACGCGGGTGCCCCTCCCGGCGGACTTCGCCGAAAGGGGCACCCTGCACCGAAGGAGCGTCCGGGCGGACTACTTCTGGCTGATCAGCTCGATCTCCGCCAGCGTCGCCGTGCCGTCGAGGACCAGCCGGTACTTCGCGTACGTCCCGGGGCTGCCCACGGAGAACACCCGGGTCTGCTTGTCCCAGGTGAACGTCTGTCCGGTCCGCTTGTCGAGGTCCTTCCAGGCCGTCCCGTCCGAGGAGCCCTGGAGCACCCACCCCTTCGGTGCCTTCGCCGCGGTGGCCGACGTCAGCGTGTACTGCAGCGCCTTCGTGTCCGTACCGGCCGGCAGGTCCGCCGACCCGACCGTGGCCGAGGTGGCCGAGGTGTCGTCGTAGAGCGCGCCTTCACCCTCGAGCACGTCGCCCTGGGGCGCCGGCACCTTGTCGTCCTGGGTGACGGAGACCGGGGCCGCGTCCTTGCCCGTGCCCCAGGCGGAGGGCTTGGAGCCCATGTCGAATTCCAGCACCCCGCCCTTGGCCAGCAGGTCGTGCGGCAGTGAAGTGGACGCCCACTTCTTGCCGTTGACCTTCAGGCCCTGGACGTAGATGTTCTTGTCGCTGTTCTTCGGGGCCTTCACGACGAGCGAGCGCCCGTTCTCCAGGTGCACCGTCGTCTTCGTGAAGAGCGGCGAGCCGATCGCGTACTCACCACTGCCCATGACCAGCGGGTAGAAGCCGAGCGAGGAGAAGAGGAACCAGGCCGACTGCTCGCCGTTGTCCTCGTCGCCGTGGTAGCCCTGGCCGATCTCGCTGCCCGTGTACAGGCGGCCGAGGACCTCGCGGACCTTCTCCTGCGTCTTCCAGGGCTGTGAGGCCGCGTCGTACATGTACGTGACGTGGTGCGCGACCTGGTTGCTGTGGCCGTACTGCCCCATCCGTACGTCACGCGCCTCGGTCATCTCGTGGATGACGCCCCCGTAGGAACCGACGAACTCGGGTCCCGCCGTCTCGGGAGTGGCGAAGTACGTGTCCAGCTTCTCGGCCAGACCGTCGCGGCCACCGTAGAGGTTGGCGAGGCCCCGGCTGTCCTGCGGAGCGGTGAAGGCGTAACCCCAGCCGTTGGTCTCCGTGTAGTCGTAACCCCAGACCCGCGGGTCGTACCGGTCGGAGGGCACGCGCCAGTCGCCGTCGGCCTTCTTGCCCTGGAAGAAGCCGGCCTTGTCGTCGAAGAGCTTGACGTAGTTCTGCGCGCGGTTGAGGAAGTACTCGGACTCCTCCTTGTAGCGCTGCTTCTTCGTCTTCTTGTAGAGCGCCTTGCCCATCTGTGCGATGCCGTAGTCGTTGAGGTAGCCCTCCAGCGACCACGAAAGGCCCTCGTGGGTCGAGGTGTTGGCATATCCGGTGAAGACGGAGGTCTCCATGCCCTTGCGGCCGACACCGGAGGACGGCGGGGCCACCGTGGCGTTCTTGACCGCCGCGTCGTACGCCGCCTCCGCGTCGAAGTCCACGCCCTTGACGTACGCGTCCGCGAAGGCCACGTCCGAGCTCGTGCCGGTCATCAGGTCGGAGTAGCCGGGGGAGGACCAGCGGGAGATCCAGCCGCCGTCCTTGTACTGCTGGACGAAGCCGTCGACCATCTTGCCCGCCTGCTTCGGGCTGAGGAAGGAGTACGCCGGCCACGTCGTCCGGTAGGTGTCCCAGAAGCCGTTGTTGACGTACACCTCGCCCTGGACGATCTTCGAGCCGGTCCTGGTCGGGGTGTCGGTGCCCGTCTGCGGCGAGAAGGGGCTCGCGTAGGTGCTCTTGCCGTCCACCTGCTCGAAGCCCGAGTTCGGGTAGAGGTAGAGCCGGTACAGGCTGGAGTAGAGCGTGGTCAGCTGGTCCGCGTTCGCGCCCTCGACCTCGACCTTGCCGAGGATCTTGTCCCAGGCCTTCTGCGCGTTCTTCCTCACCTTGTCGAAGGAGGTCTTCTCCGGCAGTTCCAGGGCGAGGTTCTTCTTCGCCTGGTCGACGCTGATCAGCGAGGTGGCCAGCCGCAGGCCGACCGTGCGGTCCTTGCCCGCGTCGAAGCGGAAGAAGCCGGTGACGTCGTCGCCGCCACCACCCTTCAGCCTGCCGCTGTCCGTGACCGGCGCGTCGAAGACGCCGTATACGAAGAGCCGCGTGGCGCCGGTGGAGCCGCCGCTCTTCACATCGGAGAAGCCGGTGAAGGAACCGGTCTCCGGGTCGAGGGTGAGCCCGCCCCTGTTGTCGACGTTGTCGAAGACCAGGCTCGCGTCGTCACCCGGGTAGGTGAACCGCATCCGCGCCGCGTGGTCGGTGGGCGTCATCTCGGCCTTGAGGCCGTTCTCGAACGTCACCCCGTAGTAGTGCGGCTGCGCCGTCTCGTTCTCGTGGCGGAAAGGCAGCGCGCGTGCCGTCCGGGACGCGTCCGGGGTACCGGAGGCCGCCGACGGCATCATCTGGAAGGTCTGACGGTCACCCATCCAGGGGCTCGGCTCGTGGCTCGCGCCGAACGCCTGCAGCGTGGGCAGGTTGTCCTCGTTGTTGCCGCGGGCGTAGTCGTACAGCCAGCTCGTGGAGCCGGCGTTGGTCACGGGGGTCCAGAAGTTGAAGCCGTGCGGGACCGCGGTCGCGGGGAAGTTGTTGCCGCGCGAGAAGCCGCCGCTCGAGTTCGTGCCGCGGACGGTCGAGGCGTAGTCCGCGAGGTGGGCCTTGCGCTTCTCCGGCGCCTTCGGGGCGATCGTGATGTCGTCGATCCAGCCCTGGAACTTCGAGGGCCCCTTGGGGGAGTCGTAGGCCACCAGGATCCGGTCGACGGTCTTGCCGGCCGCGACCGATCCGATGGACGAGGCGACCTTGTTCCACTGGTTGACGTACAGCCGCTTCGCGTCGGCCTGGCCCTGCGGGGTCAGCAGGCCGCCGTGGCTGTCGGTCGCCTCGAGGTCGCTCAGGTAGGTGCCGTCGGTGAAGGCCAGGTCCACCGCCACGTGGGTCGCCGGATAGCTGAGGTCGGTCTCGGCCATCTGGGGATAGACCAGGTAGGACAGCTGCGTGTTCCTGGTGACGGCCGTGTCGACGTCGAAGACCTTGTTGTACGAGTACGCGCGCCCGTCCGGCTGGTGGGTACCCGCGTAGCGCAGGGCCTTCTTCCCGGTGAAGCCGGCGCCCGACTTGGCGGTGGGGGAGCCGGACGGCCCGCGGTCGACCTGGGTGCGCATCTCGCCGGGAGCGGGGGTGGTGGTGTCCCCGTCGGAGAACTGCACGTCGGCGAGCTGGATCGCGTCCGAGGCACCGTTGTTCCTGGTGATCTCCAGCCGGAAGTGCTGGTAGGCCGTGTCCGTCGTGAAGTCGTACGACTTCGTCTGGAAGCGCTCGGAGAAGGTCTGGCCGGTCCGGGTGTCCAGATCCGTCCAGGTGCTGCCGTCGGCGGACCCCTTCAGCGTCCAGTCCCGGGGGTCGCGCTCGTCATGGTCGTTGGCCGAAGTGAGCGCGTAGGTGAGGACCTTGGTGGGCTCGGCGAGATCGAACTCGACCCAGCCGGACGGGGCGAAGGCCAGCCACTTGGTGCCGGACGCCACGTCGACGAGGTTCTCCTTGGCCTCGCCGCCCGCGGTGTTCTCGCCGCTGGCTCGCAGATCCGTGACCTGATCGGTGACATTGCCCGGTATTCCGGCGGAGAATCCGCCGTCGACACCCGATGCCCTCTTCTTTCCATCAGGTCCCTCTTCGACGGTATTACGCCAGTCCGGCTGCTTTTCGTCGGCCTCGAAGGAGGAGCTGAACGACGTGTCGTCGGAGGGCTTCTGAGGCCCGGACGGTTGCGCGAAGGCCGCGGTGGGGGCTGCCGCGACCAGGACGAGAGAAGCCGCAATGACCGCGGCCGAGCGGCTTTGTCTCTTACGGGAGCTTTGGTGAAGACCACGTAGGGGCTGCATGCGGAGCCGTTCCTCCTGGGGGCAATGCAATGGACAACGTTGTCATGAGGCGATGCGGGTTCCAGTAGGGAGGCAAGTGGCTGTATGTGTCAAGGGTGTTGCACGCGGTCCGCAGGGCGAATCGGCCGTTATGCGGAAAAGTGCGTTCCGGGCCCAGGGCGTGCGGTGCCGAGGTGTCCACGAGGTCTCAACTCGGGAAAGACTGCCGCTCAAACCTGCATTCGATCTTGCTCAGTTGGCGACAAGTGGACTATACCTGTCGGCGTCTGCACAGCCGTTTCACACGGTCGCGGGCGCGGGGGACGGGGGAACGGCTGTGGGGCGCCGAGGCGGCTCGCTGCACGCTCCCCGAAACTCCCCCACTGCACCTGGCAATCCGGCAATCTGCACGACCCAAGCGCAACTGACCGCGGTGGCGGGGCCCTTCGCCTGAGGCGAATTCACGACGGGTGACCGGTACACCGCCTGAGTCCTGAAGAAGGCGAGGACTTGAGCATGGGATCCACCTCCGCCCACAAGAATGAGGGCCTTGGCCGTCGCGATGTGATCAAGCGTTCTGCCGCACTCGGCCTGATCGCTGTTCCCACGATGAGCTTCCTGTCGGCCTGCGCGAGCGGCGACAGCGGCACCGACGACAAGGTCGAAAAGGGCACGAAGAGCGCCAAGAACCCGCTCGGTGTCAACGAGACCGCCGCTCTCGAGGTCGTGATCTTCAACGGCGGCTTCGGCGAGCAGTACGCCATCGACGCCGAGAAGAAGTACAACGAGGCCTTCCCCAAGGCACCGAAGGTCAAGCACGCCGCGACGGAGAAGATCCAGTCACAGCTGCAGCCGCGCTTCAACGGAGGCACCCCGCCGGACCTGATCGACAACTCCGGCGCCGAGCAGATGGACATGGGTGTCCTGGTCGGCAAGAAGCAACTGCTCGACCTCACCCCGCTGATGGACGCCCCGTCCTACGACGACCCGGCCAAGAAGGTCCGCGACACGCTGCGTCCGGGCGTCCTGGAGATGGGCCAGTTCGACGGCGACCCCGTCTGGATCATGTACTACGCGTACACGGTCTACGGCGTCTGGTACTCGCAGACCAACCTCGAGAAGCTCGACGCGGCGTACCCGGAGACCTGGGACGACATGCTCGCGCTGTGTGCGAAGGCGAAGAAGAAGGGCATCGCCGGCTGGACGTACCCCGGCAAGTACCCGTACTACCTGCCCTTCTCCCTCTACCCCTTCATCGGCAAAATCGGCGGCCGCGAGGTCCTCGACAAGATCGACAACCTGGAGCCGAACGCCTGGAAGGACCCGGCCGTCAAGGCCGCGTTCGAGGCGTACTACGAGCTCTTCCAGAAGGGCTACATCCTCAAGGGCACGCCCGGCCTGACCCACATCCAGTCGCAGACGGAGTGGACCAAGGGCAAGGCGCTCTTCATCCCGAACGGCTCGTGGGTGGAGAACGAGGCCGCGCCCACCACGCCGGACGACTTCAAGATGATGGTCGGCGCGCCGTCCAGCCTCGACGCATCCGACAAGCTGCCCTTCGGCACCATCTGGGCCTCCGGCGGTGAGCCGTTCATCGTCCCGGCGAAGGCGAAGAACCCCGAGGGTGCGATGGAGCAGCTGCGCATCATGCTCAGCGAGGACTCCTCCAAGAACTTCACCAAGTCGGTCAAGTCCCTCAGCGCCTTCAACGGCGGCACCGACGGCCTGACCCTGTCCACCGCCATGCAGTCGGGTGTCGACGTCCTGAAGAAGGCCGGCGACAACGTGGTCAACCCGCGACTGCAGGACTGGTACGTCAAGCTGCAGAAGGAGCAGATCGGAATCGCCGGCATCGGCGAGATGATGGCCGGCCGCGCGACCCCGGCGGAGACCATCAAGAAGATCCAGGCCTTCGCGGACGCCGCGGCCAAGGACCAGTCCATCAAGCACTACAAGCACCAGTGAGCAACCGTCACCAGCGGCGGCACCCGCTCAGAGATCGGGGTCGGTAACGATGCAGCACGGCAAGTACCGGTTCATCGCGGGGTTCCTGGCAGCCCCGCTGGCGTTGTACGCCATATTCGTCATCTGGCCCTTCGCCCAGTCCATCTACTACTCGTTCACGGACTGGACCGGACTGAGTCCGGACTTCCAGATGGTCGGCTTCGACAACTACAGTCGCATGCTCGACGACGACATCTTCTGGAAGTCACTGCAGCACAGTGTGCTGCTCGCGCTGCTGCTGCCGCTGGTGACGCTGAGCCTCGCGCTCTTCTTCGCCTTCATGCTCAATGTCGGCGGCCGTCGCCGCAAAAGCGCCGCGGTCGCCGGCGTGCGGGGTTCCTCGTTCTACAAGATCGCCTATTTCTTCCCGCAGGTCCTGTCGATCGTGATCGTGGCCCTGCTCTTCCAGTTCGCTTTCAACCCGACGTCGGGAATGCTGAATGCGACGCTGAAGGCGATCGGCGCCGAAAGCCTTCAGCCGGACTGGCTCGGTGACCCCGATCTCGCGCTGTACTGCGTGATGGTGGTGCTCATCTGGTCGACGGTCGGATTCTTCGTCGTCCTCTTCTCCGCCGGAATGGCGTCCGTCCCGAAGGACTTCTACGAGGCGGCGCTTCTCGACGGCGCCAGTCGTGTCACCACGTTCTTCAAGATCACGCTGCCGTTGCTCTGGGACACCGTGCAGTCCGGCTGGGTCTACATGGGCATCCTGGCGCTCGGCGTGGAGGCGTTCACCGCCGTACAGGTCATGACGGTGGGCCCGGGCGGTCCCGACTACTCCACCACCGTCCTGCCGCTGTACGTCTACCAGACGGCCTTCCGTGACGCCCAGGCCGGCTACGCGACCACGATCGGTGTCGGGCTGCTCATCGTCACCATGCTCTTCGCCGCCATCGTGATGCGTCTGGGCCGGCGCGAGCGGCTGGAGTTCTGATGCGGGTCGTCACGGAGTACGGCGACCGGGTTCTTGGCTCCATGCGAATCAGTTCGGTCCCGGTGGCCGGCGCGACAGTTGTACGAGGTGAGCACACGTGAAGGTCACTGAGACTCCTCCGGCCGTTCCGGCCCCGCGCTCGCCGGTGCGGAAGACGGACGCCCCGGCCGGCGAGCCGGCGAAGAGCAGCGAGGGCAAGGTCCTCAACGTCTTCTCGCACGGAGTGCTGATCATCTGGGCGGTCCTCGTCGTCATGCCGCTGCTCTGGGCGGTGATGTCGTCCTTCAAGACGGACGACTCGATCCTGTCGCGACCGTGGGAGCTGCCCGACAAGCTCCACTTCGAGAACTGGTCGCGGGCCTGGAGCCAGGCACGCATGAGTGACTACTTCTTCAACACCCTGGTGGTGGTGGGCGGCTCACTCATCGGCACCCTGCTGCTCGGCTCGATGGCCGCGTACGTCCTGGCACGGTTCGACTTCCCCGGGAACCGCTTCATCTACTTCCTCTTCATCGGAGGGATGAGCTTCCCGATCATCCTGGCGCTGGTTCCCCTGTTCTTCGTCATGAACAACCTGGGACTGCTGAACACCCGGCACGGGCTGATTCTCGTCTACATCGCGTACTCGCTGCCCTTCACCGTCTTCTTCCTCACCTCGTTCTTCCGGACGCTGCCGACGTCGATCGCGGAAGCGGCGATGCTCGACGGAGCCTCGCACACGCGGACGTTCTTCCAGGTGATGCTGCCGATGGCGAAGCCCGGCCTGATCAGCGTCGGCATCTTCAACTTCCTGGGGCAGTGGAACCAGTACATGCTGCCGACGGTGCTCAACACCGACCCGGACGGCAAGGTCCTCTCGCAGGGCCTGGTCGAACTCGCCACCAGCCAGGGCTACAAGGGCGACTGGTCGGGCCTCTTCGCCGGGCTGGTCATGGCGATGCTGCCGGTCCTCGCCGCCTACGTCGTCTTCCAGCGGCAGGTCGTCGCGGGCCTCACGGCCGGAGCGCTCAAGTAGTGATCGCGGGGCTGTTCACGTAACAGCTCTTGTCGTCACCGAGGCAACAACACCCATCAGAACCGAACAGGCGCCGTGCGCCGCAAGCCGCCCCCGGTCACCGGCCGAGGGCGGCTTGCGGTGTTACCGGCCTATTTTTTCGGTGTCCGTATGTGGAGGCCCCGCGCTCATCGGAGGCTGCGACTGCTCAAGGTCTTGACGGGGGCCACCCCAAAACGCTCAGCTTAGGGTTCACATGTTAGAGAAAACGGCAGGAGTGAGAGAGTCGATGGAGACTCCGGGGTCGCAGACATCTCTGCATCGGGCCAATCTTGAGCGGGTCGTACGGGCCGTACGGATGGCGGGGTCGCTGACCCAGGCCGAGATCGCCAGGAGCACCGGCCTCTCCGCGGCCACCGTCTCCAACATCGTCCGCGAGCTGAAGGACGGCGGCACGGTCGAGGTGACACCCACCTCGGCGGGTGGACGCCGTGCCCGGAGCGTCTCCCTGAGCGGGGACGCGGGCATCGTCATCGGAGTGGACTTCGGCCACACCCACCTGCGCGTGGCCATCGGCAACCTGGCCCACCAGGTGCTGGCCGAGGAGTCCGAGCCGCTGGACGTCGATGCCTCGTCGGCGCAGGGCTTCGGCCGGGCGGAACAGCTGGTCAACCGGTTGGTGGAGACCACCGGGATCAGCCCGGGCAAGGTGATCGGCGTAGGGCTGGGCGTCCCGGGGCCGATCGACGTGGAGTCCGGCACGCTCGGATCCACCTCGATCCTGCCGGGCTGGACGGGCATCAATCCCAGCCAGGAGCTCTCCGGACGCCTCGGAGTGCCCGTGTACGTCGACAACGACGCCAACCTCGGAGCCCTGGGCGAGCTCGTCTGGGGCAGCGGCCGCGGGGTGCGGGACCTCGCCTACATCAAGGTGGCCAGCGGCGTCGGCGCAGGTCTGGTGATAGACGGGCACATCTACCGCGGGCCCGGCGGCACCGCCGGCGAGATCGGCCACATCACGCTCGACGAGGCGGGGCCGGTGTGCCGCTGCGGCAACCGGGGCTGCCTGGAGACCTTCACGGCCGCCCGGTACGTCCTGCCCCTGCTCAGGCCCAGCCACGGGCCCGATCTCACGATGGAGCGGGTCGTCCAGCTGGCCCGCGAGGGCGATCCCGGCTGCCGGAGGGTGATCGGAGACGTCGGCCGGTACATCGGCAGCGGCGTGGCCAACCTCTGCAACCTCCTCAACCCCAGCAGGGTGGTGCTCGGCGGCTCCCTCGCGGAGGCGGGGGAGCTGGTGCTCGGGCCGATCCGGGACTCGGTCTCCCGGTATGCCATCCCCAGTGCCGCGCGGCAGCTCTCGGTGCTGCCGGGCGCCCTCGGGGGCCGGGCGGAAGTGCTGGGCGCGCTGGCCCTCGTGCTGAGCGAGATGGGGGATTCATCCCTTTTGGAGAGCACCCTCCCCGCCGGGACTCCCGCCTTCACTTAGATAACGAATGGCACCGTTGTCATCTCGTTAAGAATTTACTCCTTGACGCCGTCCCTGCGGCCGAGTTGACTTCCAGCCACCTCGGCCGCAACGTCGCGGCCTCGTCAGGGAGGTTCGAAATGAACACGCGTATGCGTCGTGCCGCCGTTGCCGTTGCCGCCACCACGATGGCTGTCTCGCTTGCTGCTTGCGGGAGTGCCAAGGAGTCGGGCGACAAGACCGGCTCGGACTCGGGCAAGAAGGGCGACGACCTCAAGATCGGTCTGCTCCTTCCCGAGAACGCGACGGCTCGGTACGAGAAGTTCGACAAGCCGATCATCGAGAAGAAGGTCGGCGAGCTCACCGGAGGCAAGGCGGAGGTCGTCTACGCCAACGCCAAGCAGGACGCCACCACACAGGCGCAGCAGGTCGAGACCATGATCACCAACAAGGTCGACGCGCTGATCATCGACGCGGTCGACGCCAAGGCGATCGAGAACAGCGTCAAGAAGGCCAAGGACGCCGGCATCCCCGTCGTCGCCTTCGACCGCCTCGCCGAGGGCCCGATCGACGCCTACACCTCCTTCGACAACGAAGAGGTGGGCCGCGCCCAGGGCAAGGCCCTGCTGGAGGCCCTGAAGGGCAAGGCCAAGCCCACCGTCGTGATGATGCACGGCTCCATCACCGACCCGAACGCCGCGCTCTTCAAGAAGGGCGCCAAGTCGGTGCTCGACGGCAAGGTGACCTACGGCAAGGAGTACGACACCAAGGAGTGGAAGCCGGAGAACGCCAACGCCAACATGGAGGGCGCGATCACGGCCCTCGGCAAGGACAAGATCGACGGCGTCTACTCCGCCAACGACGGCATGGCCGGCGGCATCATCCAGGCCCTCAAGTCCGCCGGTGTCACCAAGCTCCCGCCGGTCACCGGCCAGGACGCCGAACTCGCCGGTGTGCAGCACATCGTCACCGGTGAGCAGTACATGAGCGTCTACAAGAGCTACCCGCAGGAGGGCGTCGTCGCCGCGGAGATGGCCGTCGCGCTCGCCAAGGGCGAGAAGCTCGACACCATCGCCACGTCCAAGGTCGACAACGCGAGCCAGAAGGGCGTGCCGTCGGTGCTCGTCCCGGTCGTCTCGCTGACCAAGGACAACATCAAGGAGACCATCATCAAGGATGGCATCTGGACGATCGACGAGATCTGCACGGCCAAGTACAAGGCCGACTGCGACGCGATCGGCCTGAAGTAGTCCTTACCGCGTGACCGGCCCGCACGGCCGGTCCGCGGGCCCACAAGCCTGTCCGGTGCCTCGCCCACCAACTGTCCCGCTACCGGGCGGGGCACCGGACGGAACGCTTCCTCTGTTCCCATTTTTCTGCTCGACCACCGCGCCTTCCCCCAGGCGCGGCATCCCCGCCGGGTCAGGCGGCGAAGGAGATGGTTCACGTGTCCGCTACGCCCGTGTTGGCGTTGCGAGGGGTCTCCAAGCGATTCGGTGCCGTCCAGGCGCTCACCGATGTCGAACTTGAGGTCCACGCCGGCGAAGTGGTCGCCCTGGTGGGCGACAACGGCGCCGGTAAATCAACGCTGGTCAAGACGATCGCCGGCGTCCACCCCATCGATGACGGAGTCATCGAGTGGGACGGCCGGCCGGTCCAGGTCAACAAGCCGCACGACGCCCAGAACCTGGGCATCGCGACCGTCTACCAGGACCTCGCGCTGTGCGACAACATCGATGTCGTCGGCAACCTCTACCTGGGCCGGGAGCTCCGCCGGTTCGGAGTGCTCGACGAGATCGAGATGGAGCGCCGCTCGCGCGAGCTCCTGAGCACGCTGTCGATCCGCATCCCCAGCGTCCGCATCCCGATCGCCTCGCTCTCCGGCGGCCAGCGCCAGACCGTGGCCATCGCGCGTTCGATGCTCGGTGAGCCCAAGCTCGTCATCCTCGACGAGCCCACCGCAGCCCTCGGCGTCGAGCAGACCGCTCAGGTCCTCGACCTCGTGGAGCGGCTGCGCGAGCGCGGCCACGCGGTCATCCTCATCAGCCACAACATGGCCGATGTGAAGGCCGTCGCCGACAAGGTCGCCGTACTCCGGCTCGGCCGGAACAACGGGATCTTCGACGTGAAGACCACCTCGCAGGAAGAGATCATCTCCGCCATCACGGGCGCCACGGAAAACGCCGTGACCCGTCGTGCGGCGCGCAACGCGGAGGCCAAGAAGTGACGACCGACAAGACCGCCACCCCCGTGGTCAACCCGGAGGCCGCCAAGGGTGCGGCCACCGCGGTCGACCCCCGCCTGCTCGTCCGCGAGCAGGGCCTCGGCGGATACATCACCGAGTTCAAGCGCAAGATGCGCGGGGGTGATCTCGGCTCGATCCCCGTGGTCATCGGCCTGCTCATCATCTGCGTGGTCTTCCAGAGCCTGAACTCCGAGTTCCTCTCGGCGAAGAACATCAGCGACATCGCCGTGGCCATGGTCGCCACCGGCATGATGGCCGTCGGCATCATCTTCGTGCTGCTGCTCGGCGAGATCGACCTGTCGGTCGGCTCGGTCAGCGGTGTCTCCGGCGCGGTCGTCGCCGTCCTCAGCGTGTCGCAGGGCATGAACGAGTGGCTCGCCATCGTCATCGCGATCGTCAGCGGCGCCGTCATCGGTGCGGTACACGGCTTCTTCTTCGCACGGATCGGCGCACCCGCGTTCGCCGTCACCCTCGCCGGCCTGCTGTTCTGGCTGGGCTTCATGCTCCAGCTGCTCGGCGACACCGGCACGATCAACCTGGACAGCGACGGCGTGGTCGGTCAGCTGACCACGTACTACTTCACGGACGTCGCGGCCGCCTACGGCCTCGCCGCGATCGCCGTCATCGCGTTCTTCCTGTCCGCCTTCCTGGACAGCCGCCGCCGCGAGGCCGCGGGCATCCCCGCCCGGCCGGTCACCGACATCGTGGTGCGCACCGTCGTGCTCGCGGTGTTCGCCTTCGCCGCCGCCTTCATGTTCAACCAGCACCGCGGTCTCCCGCTGGCGCTGGTCCTCTTCCTCGTCGTCCTGGTCGGCACGGACTTCCTCCTGCGCCGCACCGCGTACGGCCGGAAGATCTTCGCGCTCGGCGGCAGCGTCGAGGCGTCCCGCCGCGCCGGCATCAACGTCACCGCGATCCGCGTCTCGGTGTTCGCCATCGCCGGTACCTTCGCGGCCATCGGCGGCCTGTTCTGGGCCTCCAAGATCGCGGCGGTCAACCAGGGGTCCGGCACCGGTGACCTCCTGATGAACGTCATCGCCGCGGCCGTCATCGGCGGCACCAGCCTCTTCGGTGGCCGGGGCCGCACCTGGAACGCCCTGCTCGGCGTCATGGTGATCGTCTCGATCCAGTACGGCCTCGCCCTGGAGGGCATCGCCACGCCGATCCAGTACATGGTGACCGGCGCTGTGCTTCTCGCCACGGTCGTCATCGACTCCATCAGCCGCAAGACGCAGAAGACCGCGGGCCGCGCCTGACCGTCGCACCTGCGCACATGTGCCCGGCATCCTCCGCGATGCCGGGC
Organism: Streptomyces sp. B1I3; assembly: GCF_030816615.1. Classification (NCBI taxonomy): domain Bacteria; kingdom Bacillati; phylum Actinomycetota; class Actinomycetes; order Kitasatosporales; family Streptomycetaceae; genus Streptomyces; species Streptomyces sp. B1I3. The sequence continues at coordinate 1,882,195 of NZ_JAUSYD010000001.1, read as the reverse complement.
ACGTGCGCGTCCGCCCGCCGCCGGACGGCGTGGCGGAACGGGCCGCCGGATGACCGCGGCCGCCCGGGGAACATTAGACTCATCGGATCGGCACGCTCGACCAGCTCAAACGCAAGGAGGCACGGGTGGACCTGCTGACCCGCATCGGGGGACCGCGCGACCTGGACCGGCTCAGCCTCGAGCAGCTGGACCAGCTCGCCGAGGAGATCCGAACCTTCCTCGTCGACGCGGTGTCCAAGACCGGCGGCCACCTCGGCCCGAACCTGGGCGTGGTCGAGCTGACCATCGCCCTGCACCGGGTGTTCGAGTCCCCGCAGGACAAGGTCCTCTTCGACACCGGCCACCAGAGCTACGTGCACAAGCTGCTCACCGGCCGGCAGGACTTCTCGAGGCTCAAGAGCAAGGGCGGCCTCTCCGGATACCCCTCCCGCGCCGAGTCCGCGCACGACGTCATCGAGAACTCGCACGCCTCGACGGTCCTGGGCTGGGCCGACGGCCTCGCCAAGGCCAACGAGATCCTCAAGAAGGACGACCACGTCGTCGCGGTCATCGGTGACGGCGCGCTCACCGGCGGTATGGCCTGGGAGGCGCTGAACAACATCGCCGCCGCCAAGGACCGCCCCCTCGTCATCGTCGTCAACGACAACGAGCGCTCGTACGCACCGACCATCGGCGGCCTCGCCAACCACCTCGCCACCCTGCGCACCACCGACGGGTACGAGCGGTTCCTGGCCCGCGGCAAGGACCTCCTGGAGCGCACGCCCGTCGTCGGCAGGCCGCTGTACGAGACCCTGCACGGCGCCAAGAAGGGCCTCAAGGACTTCATCGCTCCGCAGGGCATGTTCGAGGACCTCGGCCTCAAGTACGTCGGCCCGATCGACGGCCACGACATCGAGGCCCTGGAATCCGCGCTCCAGCGGGCCAAGCGCTTCGGCGGCCCCGTCATCGTCCACTGCATCACCGAAAAGGGCCGCGGCTATACCCCGGCCCTCCAGGACGAGGCGGACCGCTTCCACGCCGTCGGCAAGATCCACCCGGACACCGGCCTGCCCACCTCCACCTCCGGCCTGGACTGGACCTCGGTCTTCGGGGAGGAAATGGTCAAGCTGGGCCACGAGCGCGAGGACATCGTCGCCATCACGGCGGCCATGCTCCAGCCGGTCGGCCTCGGCAAGTTCGAGGAGGCCTTCCCCGACCGCATCTACGACGTGGGCATCGCCGAACAGCACGGCGCGGTCTCCGCGGCCGGCCTCGCCACCGGCGGGCTGCACCCCGTCTTCGCGGTCTACGCGACCTTCCTCAACCGGGCCTTCGACCAGGTCCTCATGGACGTCGCCCTGCACAGGTGCGGCGTCACCTTCGTCCTGGACCGGGCCGGAGTCACCGGGACGGACGGCGCCTCGCACAACGGCATGTGGGACATGTCGATCCTGCAGTGCGTACCCACCCTGCGCATCGCCGCCCCGCGCGACGCCGACCAGGTCCGCGCCCAGCTGCGCGAGGCCGTCGACATCGACGACGCCCCGACCGTCGTCCGCTTCTCCAAGGGCGCGGTCGGCCCGGCGGTCAAGGCCGTCGGCACCGCGGGCGGCATGGACATCCTGCGCACGGCGGACACGGACCGGCCCGACGTCCTCCTGGTCTCGGTCGGGGCGCTCGCCCCGATGTGCCTGGAGATCGCCGGTCTGCTGGATGCCCAGGGCATCTCCACCACCGTGGTCGACCCGCGCTGGGTCAAGCCCGTCGACGAGGCCCTCGCCCCGCTCGCCGCGCAGCACCGGGTCGTCGTGACCGTCGAGGACAACAGCAGGGCCGGCGGTGTCGGCTCCGCCATCGCCCAGGCGCTGCGCGACGCGGGCGTCGACGTACCCCTGCGCGACTTCGGCATCCCGCCGGTCTTCCTCGACCACGCCTCCCGCAAGGAGGTCATGGCCGAGATCGGACTGACCGCGCCGGACATCGCCCGTCAGGTCACGGGGCTCGTCGCCAGGCTCGACGGACGGTACGAGAGCCGGGCCGTGGAGCCCGTCCGCGACTGATCCGCCCGCGCGCCCCACTGGGCCGGTCGCCCACCCTGTACGGGTGGTCCGACCGGCCCATTCGCGTGAAATCGGGCCGGGCGGAGCGTGCCCGGGGCGCCCGGATCCGAATCATGGCGTGCACGACGAGCGCGTGGAGGTACGCCGGTGAGCACGCATCAGGACACGCCCCCCAGCAGAGAAGGACTGTTCCGGACCAAGACGGTCGAACAGTCCATCCGCGATACCGAAGAGCCGGAACACGCCCTGAAGAAGTCGCTCTCCGCCCTGGACCTCACGGTCTTCGGGGTCGGCGTCATCATCGGCACCGGCATCTTCGTCCTCACGGGCAAGGTCGCGAAGGAGACGGCGGGCCCGGCCACCGCGCTCGCGTTCGTCGCGGCCGGCATCGTCTGCGCCCTGGCCGCGCTCTGCTACGCCGAATTCGCCTCCACCGTCCCGGTGGCCGGATCCGCCTACACCTTCTCCTACGCGTCCCTCGGGGAGCTGGTCGCCTGGATCATCGGCTGGGACCTGGTGCTCGAATTCGCCCTGGGTACGGCGGTGGTGGCGGTCGGCTGGTCCGGTTACGTCCGCTCCCTGCTGGACAACATCGGCTGGACGATGCCCGCCACACTCTCCGGGCCCGACGTGGCGAGCGGATTCGGCTTCGACCTGCTGGCCTTCGCCCTGGTGCTGATCCTCACCGTGATCCTGGTGCTCGGAATGAAGCTCTCCGCCCGGGTGACCACCGTCGTGGTGGCCATCAAGATCGCCGTGGTGCTGATCGTGATCATCGCCGGCCTGTTCTTCATCGAGGCGGCGAACTACTCCCCCTTCATCCCCGAGGCCAAGGCCCAGCCCTCGGGCTCCGGCCTGGACGCCCCCCTGGTCCAGCTGATCTTCGGCTACGAACCGACCAACTTCGGCGTCATGGGCATCTTCACCGCCGCTTCCGTGGTCTTCTTCGCCTTCATCGGATTCGACGTCGTGGCCACCGCGGCGGAGGAGACCAAGCTGCCGCAGCGGGACATGCCCCGCGGCATCCTCGCCTCGCTCCTCATCTGCACGGTGCTCTACGTCGCGGTGTCGATCGTGGTCACGGGCATGCAGAACTACTCCGAACTCTCCGTCAGCGCCCCGCTCGCCGACGCGTTCAAGGCCGTCGGGCACCCCTTCTACGCCGGAGTCATCAGCTTCGGCGCCGCGGTCGGGCTCACCACGGTCTGCCTGATCCTGCTGCTCGGCCAGACCCGCGTCTTCTTCGCGATGAGCCGCGACGGGCTGCTCCCGCGCTTCTTCTCCGTGACGCACCCGCGCTTCGGCACCCCGTACCGTCCGACCATCCTGCTCGGGGTGATCATCGCGATCGTGGCCGGCTTCACGAGCATCAACGAGCTGGCGACCCTGGTGAACATCGGCACGCTCTTCGCGTTCGTGGTCGTCGCCCTCGGCGTCATCGTCCTGCGCCGCACCCGCCCCGACCTGCACCGCGCGTTCCGCACCCCGTGGGTGCCGGCGCTCCCCGTCGTCTCGGTGGCGGCCTCGGTCTGGCTGATGCTCAACCTGCCGGCGGAGACGTGGCTGCGGTTCGCGATCTGGATGGCGATCGGCGTGGTCATCTACTTCACGTACGGCCGCAAGAACAGCCGGATGTCCAAGGAGTCCACCCGCTGACAAACCCCGGAGCCCCCGCCTGCGGGCAGGGGGTCAGCTCCGTGACGGCGGCAGCGGCCGTACCGTACGCGGGCCCGCGCACCGGGCCCCGTACGCCTCGGCCCGCTGCCGCAGCCCCCGGTCGGCGGTGACGACGAGGCAGTCGCGGTCCGCTCCGGTCTCCGACGCCCAGCCGGCGACCAGTTCGACGATCAGATCGTCGCCCTCGCCCCTGGCGGACTCCACCCGCACACCCGGGACGGAACCGGCCTCCCGGGCCGCGCCCTCGACGACGAGCACGATCTCCAGCGGCCCGGGGAGGCCGGGCAGCCCGGCCGAGGCGTACGGGACCAGCGAGTCCCGCAGCCGCTCGGCGGCTCCCCGCCGGTCCCGCCACCATCCGTCGGGTACGGAACCCACCACGTTGGCGGCGTCGACGATCACCAGAGTGCTCTCACCTGTCACTCTCGAAGAATGCCAGGTCAGCCGCCGGCGGCCGGAGACTTCTTCGCCGACTCGGGAATCGTGGCGTCCGTCCGGATCGCCTTCCAGAGGTCGCCGGCCTGGGGCTCGGCCGCCACCACGCGGTTCGGGTCCTGGGTGTCGTAGGCGACCGGCAGCATGATCGTCTCCATGGAGGAGGGATCGACACCGTTCATCGAGCGGGCGAAGTCGCTGAGCGAGGTCAGCGACGCGAGCCCCTCGTCCGTGGTGAGCGACTTGGTGGCGGAGTTCGCGATCTTGTACGTGGTCGTCGGACTGCCCAGCAGGTCCTGCGACTTGATCTCGGTGAGCAGCGCGAGCAGGAACTGCTGCTGGAGCCCGATCCGGCCCAGGTCGCTGCCGTCACCGACGCCGTGCCGGGTACGCACGTAGGCGAGGGACTCGGTGCCGTTGAGCTTGTGCGTGCCGGCGGTCAGGTCGAGCCCCGAGGCCTCGTCCTTGATCGGCTCCTCGACCTTGACGGTGACCCCGCCGATCGCGTCGACCAGGTCCTTGAAACCCGCGAAGTTGATCTCCAGGTAGTGGTCGATCCGGACCCCGGACATCTTCTCCACGGTCTTGACCACGCAGGCCGGACCGACCTGTGAGTAGACGGAGTTGAACATGACCCGCTCGGCGGAGGCGGTCGTCGAACCGTCGGCCTCGACGCACTCGGGCCGGGTCACCAGGGTGTCGCGCGGAATGGACACGGCGACGGCCTCGGTGCGCCCTTCGGGTATGTGCACCACCATCGCGGTGTCGGACCGCGCCCCGCTGACGTCGCCGCCCCCGCCCAGCTCCTTGTTCTCCGCCCCGGCCCGCGAGTCGGAGCCGAGGACGAGCAGGTTCTGGCCGGTGGTGGGCAGCTTCTCGGGACGGTCCTCACCGAGCGCCTTGTCGATGTCGACGCCCTTGATGTTGCCGTCGAGCCGGCTGTACATCCAGTACACGGTGCCTCCGCCTGCCAGCAGGAGGACGAGCAGCACCCCGAGCGTGATCTTGAGGCCGCGGCGGCGCTTGCGAGGCTTGGGCGCGCGTCGGGAGGGAGTGCTGTCGTGGCTCATCGTGCGTGAGTCCTCAATCTCGTTGCCCGGGGCGGACAGGGGAGTGCGTGGGACTCGGGTGGGGGGCGTGACCGGTCCGTAAACATCGACTGACCGAGCACTATAGAACAGGCAAGCGGTAGAACGTGTGAACCAGGTGAACAGATACCCGGTGATACGTGGAAGGTGTGTCGATCTACTATTCGCGCATGACTTGGTTGATCACGGGTGGGGCGGGCTTCATCGGGGCGCACGTCGTCCGGGCGATGGCGGAGGCCGGCGAGCGGGTCGCGGTGTACGACGATCTTTCGACGGGTGACCGTTCCCGCGTTCCCGCGGGCGTCCCGTTCGTGCACGGATCGACTCTCGACGGAGACGGGCTGCGACGTGCCATGGCGGAACTGTCCGTGCGAGGGATCGTGCACCTTGCGGCGAAGAAACAGGTGGGGGAGTCCGTAGAGCGTCCGCTGTACTACTACCGCGAGAACGTGCACGGTCTCCAAGTCCTTCTGGGCGCGGCTGCGGACAGTGGGGTCCGCGCATTCCTTCTCTCTTCGTCCGCAGCTGTCTACGGCATGCCCGACGTCGAGCTGGTCACGGAAGACACGCCCTGCGCCCCGATCAATCCGTACGGCGAGACGAAACTGGCTGGCGAGTGGCTGGTCCGCGCGGCGGGAAAGGCGCACGGAATGGCGACCGCTTCGATGCGGTACTTCAATGTGGCCGGCGCGGCGACGCCGCAGCTGGCCGACACCGGCGTCTTCAACCTCGTTCCGATGGTCTTCGAGAAGCTCACGCGGGGGGAGGCCCCGGTGATCTTCGGCGAGGACTACGACACCCCGGACGGCACCTGCGTACGGGATTTCGTCCACGTCGACGACATCGCTTCGGCGCACCTCGCCGCGGCACGCGCCCTGCTCGTCCGGGAGGCCGGTACGGACCTGACCATCAACATCGGGCGCGGCGAGGGCGTGTCGGTACGCGAGATGATCGACCTCATCGGTGAGGTGACCGGGTACGGCGCCGGTTCCGCTCCCGTCTCGGTCGCGCGCAGGCCCGGTGATCCGCACCGGGTGGTCGCCTCGGCGGCACGCATCCGAGCCGAGCTCGGGTGGTCGGCCCGCCGCGATCCGCGTGACATGGTGACCTCCGCCTGGGAGGGCTGGTGTCTCCGGCACCCGACGGCGCGACGGGGACCGCGTCAGGCGGCCTGAGCCGGCCGCAGTGAACGACTCGTGAAGCTTGTGGCAAACTTGCCCATCGTCGAGTCGCCGGCCCATCCGTCATGGACGTGTCGGCCGCCCGGCGGGTGGGTGGCCGGACTGCTTGCGGGGGAGCGGCGGCCGCGCCGGACAGCGGCGCAGGGAAGAAACGAAGGAACTGATGCGAACGAGGGCGGGGCGAGGCGCTGCGCGGACGGACGCCTCCGCGCTCGGGCGCGTGGGGAAGCCGTCCCGTCTCCTCGGCGAGCACGGCGTGCGGCTCTTCATGGGTAAGGACCACCGGCTGACCGCGTTCGCCCGCGCGGAAGGCGGGCTCGTGCGCTGGACGCAACGTCGGGCCGGGATGGCGGACTGGGGCGAGCCCGAGTTGTTGCCCGCTCCGCGCCTGACCCACCTGTCGATGACCCAGGGAGCCGACGGTTTCGTGCACTTCGTCGGCAGGCGGGTGTCGGCTGACGGCGATTCCGTGGCGGTCGTGCAAGCCATCCAGTACCAGACGGGCCGCCCGCTCACCCAGTGGCACACGATAGGCAATCCGCACAAGGACCCGGAGCGGGCCCGTTCGGTGACCGGTCCGGGTGCCGCGGTGAGCGCTGTGGGGCGCCTTCACGTCTTTCTGGCCAGGGCCGGCGGTGACGTCACGATGCGGCAGGAGGCGGCCAACGGCCGGTGGCCTGCCTGGAAAAACCTGAAGGGACAGTTGGCGCAGGAAGGCGCGGTGGCCGTGGCATCGGCTTCCGGCCGGATAGAACTGCTGGTTCCGGACACCGCAGGCCGCGTGATGCGTTGGCGGCAGTCCGAGCCGGACGGTGAGCTGGAACGGTGCCCCAATATCCACATCGCGCCGGCGCCGGGCACACTGACCGGGCTCGAAACAGCGGCCGACCGCATCACCTACTACTGGGCCGACTCCGCTACCGGGGGCGTCTTCGCCCATCGTCCTGGCGGTTGGGTCATACCCCTCGGCGGAGGACCCGTCAGCGGGCGCATCCAGGTGCTGCGCATGGCGCTCGACGGCTACGACTGCACGGTGCTGGCCTACCGAAGTGCCGACGGCGACGTGATGCTGGCGGCGTGCGCGACGGAGAACGAGTCCGCGGGCCTCTGGTGGGCGCCGACCGGTGAGCGGTGCGTGGGGCCTCCGGCTCTGATCCGTGACGTGTACGGGCGCCTGATCATCGCCGTCCTCGGTGAGGAAGGCGAGCTGCGCATCGCCGAGCAGACCCCCGCATCAGGACTGGTCATGGGTCCCTCGGTGCGCGTCTGACCGGCAGTATTCCGGTTCTTCTTGTTCCCCCAGGCAACACGGCCTGCCTATTGCATGTGTGTAACAGATAAGTCGATCCATCGATCAAAGATGGACATTGAATGTTCAAGATGTGAATATTCTGTGGCGCCCATCTGTCTCTGGTGATGGGGTCGGAGAGCAGGCACTGCTCTACGGGTGAAGGCGCGGGATCGGGCTCGATTGCCCCTGGGCGTATGGATGGTGCGGTAGTTCTGTGGCCAGCGTGAGTAACCCTGAGACCAGTGCGCTCGTTTCCACTTACCGGTCACTCGTTCCCGTCCGGGCGCGGCGGCGCATCGTAAGCCGGGTGCCTGTCCCTCTGCGCAATCTGGTCATGCACCTTCTGGCCACGTTCGACTCCGCCCGCTCCGCAGTCGTCGTAAGGGCTCTGGGGGGTCGGCGCAATCCCGCCCGGCACAGCCTGGACGCTTCGCTGCGCGTGGTCCGGATCGAGGGCAAGCACGTCCGGGCCACCGTGGTCCGGGGTGCCACCGAGTGGGCGGCGCGGGCGAGGAACCTGCACATGGTGGTTGCCATCCTGGAAGACGCGGAGATCGAGTACTTCGCGGTCCGCGGTACCGGCAAGGACATCCCGTGTGTCGCCGTGTCGTCGCGGCTCCGCGGTGACGCCGAGGAAGTTCTGCAGATCGCCTTCGGGCGCAATCCCGGCTATGTCCGTGACGTCTCCGGCGGGCAGTTGCGGCCCGGAGCGTCGGCGAAGACCTGGAACAGGCTCCGGTCGAGCGAGGTCCTCCGGTTGACCTGGAATGTCTGCGACCCTACGGGGGGACTGGTCTTCGGCCCGGACTCCGGCTGCGACCTGGAGTTCTGGGCGGAGAGGAACGGCGAGTTGGTGGCTCCCAGGCCCAACGCCGTGGTCACGGAACTGCCGGCGGATCCGGAGTTCCGTGTCGTGGAGCAGAGGGTGTTCAGCGCGGTCCCCAACCCGTACCACACCGGCTACGCCCGTACGGTTTCCGAGTTCACGGCCCGACTCCCCGGCGACCACATGTACCCGATCGACGTGGTCTACACGTGGGTCGATGACGCGGATCCGGTCTGGCGCGCGGGTAAGGACGCTGTTCGGCGCTCCCTCACACCCGACACGACGGAGCGACTGCACGAACAGGCCGACAACGACGCCCGGTACATCAGCAGGGACGAGCTCAGGTTCTCCCTGCGTTCCATCCACCAGTACGCACCGTGGGTGCGGAACATCTACCTGGTGACTGCAGGCCAGGCCCCCGGCTGGCTGAACACCGAGCACCCGGGCCTCCGTGTCGTCGATCACCGCGAGATATTCTCCGATCCCAGCGCGTTGCCGACGTTCAATTCCCACGCGATCGAAAGCCAGTTGCATCACATAGGCGACTTGGCGGAGCACTTTCTGTACCTCAATGACGACGTCTTCTTCGGTAGACCGGTCGGCCCCGGCCACTTCTTCCACCCCAACGGGCTGACGAAGTTCTTCACGTCGAAGGCCCTCATCCCGTCCGGACAGATCACCCCGGACGACCTGCCGGTCAACGCGGCCGGGAAGAACAGCCGGGGACTGATCGCCCAGCAGTTCGGCACCGTCATCTCCCAGAAGATGAAGCACACACCCCATGCGCTCAGCCGTTCCGTGCTCGCCGAGATCGAGCAGACCTACGAGCGGGCCCACTGGGTGACACAGCACTCCCGGTTCCGCTCGCCGCACGACATCCCCATCGCTTCCTCGCTCCACCACTACTACGCGTACCACCAGGCCCGTGCGACCCTCGGCAACCTTCGGTACGTGTACGTCGACATCGGTGACGCGCTGGCACAGCGGAGACTGGACCGGCTGGTCGCCCGGCGTGATTTCGACACCTTCTGCATCAACGACACCATCGTCCCAGCCGACCCGGACGCGCAGGAACGAATGGTGAAACGGTTCCTCAACGACTACTTCCCCGTCCCGAGCCCCTTCGAGCTTCCTGGAGCCGAAGGCCTGCCGACACGGCGCACCGCAGAACTGGGAGCAGGCCGATGATGCCCCGCCGCAGGCACCTGGCAGCCGTACGCCGCCGGCTGACCACACGTGCGGCTCCGCTCCGCTCCTGGCTCATGCGGCGCTTCTTCGTGCCCCTGCGCTCCCGCCGCGCGGCACGTCTCGCCTACGCGGCGGTTCTCGACGGTCAGACGGTGAACCTGCACGCCGTACTCCCGGATTCGGCGCGCCTCCCCGAGAAGGCCGAACTGGTCATCAGGCGCGGACGACGACGATACGAAAGTCCGGCACGCGTGTACGAGGACCGGGAAGGCCGCCTCCTCATGGACGCCGCGGTCCTGCTGGGAGCGGAGGCCGGTGGCGTACCTGTGGACGACGGACGCTGGAAGGTCGTGCTGTCCACACGGACGGGACGCAAGTCGACCCGTTTCCCGCTGCTCCTCCTTGAGCCGCCGAAGCCGTACGGCGGGCCCACCATGCCCATGTCCGTCTCGCCGGTCAGCGGCCGACGGTACCGGTTGGGGCGCACGGTCACGGGCCATCTCCGGGTGGTCAGTTCCCGCGCCCGGCCTTCCGCCGAGGTCGTGAAGGTCAAGCTCTTCCACACGGGACTCATCGTCGACTTCCGGGTCCTCGGGGCCGAAGCCGTCGAGCCGTGGACCGAGTTCATCGCCTCAGGCCGCCGGATCCAGCAGCCGGTCACCGAACTCGGCGACGGGATGTGGCGCACGGTCGTCCCGCTGGAACAGATGACGCCGGAGCGCAGGGCGACCGAACACTGGGACGTCACCTTCTGCGCACCGGGCATGCGCAGCATGCGACTCGGGCGACGCCTTCACGATGTCCGCAATCCGCTCCGAGTATTTGCCATGACGCAGGCGAGCGTGGCCCCCAGAGGCCAGAGCCCCCTGCTCGTGCACCCTCGCTACACACCTGCGGGCAACTTCCGCGTGACGTGCAGCCGTATGCCTGAAGCCGGGCGGAGAAGCACATGAAGATCACCTTTCTGCTGACCACTGCCGACGCCGTGGGCGGTACGGAGCGGGCGGTGTTCAACCAGGCGGCGGAACTCGCCGAGCGTCATGACGTCCGTGTCCTGAGTGTCTTCAAGAGCAAGGCCGAACTCTTCTTCTCACCCGACGAACGCATCCGGGTGGATTACCTCGTCGACATGACCGGCCCTGTGCAGCGCCCACTGCGCAAGGCGGATCTCGCGGATTCGGTCTACGCGGCGTTGGCGGCGCAGCCCAGCAGTCTGGTCGACCGTGCCTGGGAAGCGGCCTTCAACAGGCTGTCCGATGTCGAACTCGGCCTCGCGCTGGAGCACACCGACACCGACATCCTCATCACCACCACCCCGGCGCTCATGGCTCTGGCCGTGCAGTTGGCCCCCGCCGCGGTGATCACCGTGCACCAGGAACATCGCGTCTCGGAACTGCGCGGCACCAGTGGAGAGCCGCTCCTGCGCTACTCGGCGCGCCTTGACGCCCTGGCGGTGCTCAGTGATCGCACCCGGGACTGGTTCGCCGAGACGCTCGGAGCGACCGCCCCGCGTATCGAAGTGGTGCCGAACGCCCTGCCGGCCGGTTTCCGGCCACGCTCGACGCTGGAGACCAGGACCGTCGTGACAGCCGGCCGGCTGGTGGGCGAGAAGCAGCTCGACCACGCCCTGGAAGCGTGGGCGCTGCTTGCTCCCCACCACCCCGGCTGGACATTGAAGATCTTCGGGGACGGCCCCATGAGCGGGGCGCTGCGACGTCAGATATCACAGCTGGGGCTGCACGACTGCGTCCAGCTGAACGGCAACTCGCCGCATCTCGCGGAGGAGTGGGCCAAGGCCAGCATCGCGCTGATGACCTCGAAGAACGAGGCGTTCCCCCTCGTCCTCATGGAGGCGCAGGCGGCGGGTGTCCCCGTGGTGTCGTACGACTGCCCGAACGGTCCCAGCGAGATCATTCTCGACGGGCAGTCGGGGGTCCTGGTGCCGCCCGGTGACGTGGAGGCACTGGCGGGGCGGCTGCACCAGCTCATGACGGACGGCCCGTTGCGCCACCGGATGGGCGCGTCGGCAGCTGAGTCGATCACCAGGTTCGCGCCGCCTCTGGTCACCGCACGCTGGGAGTCCTTCTTCCAGGGCCTGGTCGACGAGCGGGCACACGGCGGTCGGGCCGCGGTGAAGGCCGACCGGTTGGCGCTCCACGCCGCGTACAGCGGCCCGGACGGCGCCGCCACGGCGGCCACGCCCGCGCCGCCGAGCCAGATCCGGTCCGGCGCACATCGCCAGCTGGAACAGCAGGTCGCCAAACGCAGGCCCGAGTTGGTGAAGGACGGCGGGCAGCTGTGCCGCGTCACCGATGCGGAGTCGCCCTTCGACATCGTGCAGGCCAACCTCGCCCTCGCCGCCACGGCGCTCGAGGCCGCAGACGTCCCCTACCTCGTCGTCAGGGACACGATGGTGCGGCAGACCGTGGCCGTGCACGGTTCGTACCGCGAGACGGTACTCAAGTCGCTG